>CAYJMG010000003.1:0-54973 GCA_964371355.1 uncultured Dehalococcoidia bacterium | reverse complement strand
CCACCGACACACCGACTGATACCCCTACCCCGACGGAAACGGCGACGGACACGCCGACCCCGACGGAGACGGCGACCGATACGCCGGCGCCAACCGACACGCCGACGGACACGCCGACGGAGACACCAACGTCGACGCCCACCGAAACGCCGACACCGACAGCTACTCCCGCCGGCCAGCCCGCATGCGTGGTGCAGCCGGGCGGTACCACGGACGTTTGCTTCGTTGTCGACGCCGACACCGCGCTCGCGGGTGAACAGTCGGCCCAGATCGTCGCGCCCAGCGGCGCTTTCGACGTGCAGGTCGTGGCGCGCGACGTGCCCCTGGGCGCGGGCCTCGGCTCCTTCCAGTTCACGCTGCTCTACGACGTGTCCTGGCTCACCGCCGGCACGCCGGTCACCGGGCTCACCACCTCCGGCTTCGACTGCTCCGCTGCACCCGCCAGCGGAGATCTTTCCGAGGCCGACCCCAACGCCGATGGCGACCCGGGGACCGGTGACGCCTTTATCGCCTGCTCCTTCGCCGGCGCCGGCCCGACGGGCGACATCGTCCTCGCCACCGTGCCCTTCACCATCAATGGCAGCGGCATCTCCGGCATGGCGCTCTTCAAGGCCCGGATGGGCGACGGGCTGGGATTCCAGCTCGTAAGCTGCAATCCTGTGGACACGGAGGCGGGCGCGGGATGCCTCGACGGCGTCGTCGCAAACCAGCCGCTCCCGACGGCGACCCCCACGCCGACCGACACCCCGACGGACACGCCGACGCCGACCGCCACCTCGACGCCGACCGATACCCCCACGCCAACGGAGACGCCGACGGATACCGCCACCCCTACGCCAAGCGACACGCCGACGGCGACCGACACGCCGACGGACACCCCCACACCGACCGACACGCCGGTAGAAGGCGGAGGTGGTGGGTTCAGCATCAGCCAGGAAAGGCCTCCGGGTTCGCCGCCATCGGACCCTGCAGGCGCAAGATCGGGCCCCCGGCGCGCGTTTGATCAGGCGATGTTTGCCATTGCGCTCGCCGTGGCTGGCCTGGCTGCCGCCGCACAGGCCCTCGCGTTCCGGCCGTTGCTCCGCGACGTCCGAATCTGGGCCGGCGAACGGCGAAGGAGACGAGCCATGGCACCAGCAAGGCGCATCAACGTCCGCGGAGGCGGTCCCGGACAGGCAATCGCCGGCGGCTTCGCGCGCAGGCTGTCGCTCCGGTACATCCTGCCAGCGGTCGCCGCGACGCTCGTGGCGGCAGGATTCGCCCCGCGCCTCGCTGCCGGTCAGGAGCCCGGCATCGCGACGCTGCACGCCAACCCCATCGCCTCCGTCCTCCTGATCGGCGGCCAGCCCGTCACGCTTGATGAGACTGTGGCCGGCGTACCGTATGATCCCGGCCTGGGCTCGTTCCAGCTCGATATCGTCTTCAACCCCTCGATCGTCTCGATGGTGATCGAAGAGGGCCCATTCCTTGCCAGCACAGGCAACGGTACGGCGTGCAGCATCACCGCTGTCACAGAGACCAACGTGCTGTACGGCTGCGCGGCCAGCGGCGCCAATTCGGGCCCCTATGGCTCGGGCGTTGTCGCTCGGCTGCACCTGACGCCCGCGCCAGGGCTCACACTGGTGCCCAACGCCAACAACGGCGCGCTCACCTTCATCGATAACGTGAAGGGCGGCACCTGGCTGCGCGACCGCGAGGACGGCCTCATCCCGCTCTTCCAGGTCCTCGACGCCGTTGTGCTCGTGCGCGCGCTCGAAGGCGACATCAACATGGACTGCGAGGTCAACATCCTCGACGAGCAGCTCATCAGTGTCCACTTCAACGCCATCTTCGGCTCGCTGCTCTACTTCTTCTTCTACGACCTCGATCCGTCGCCGTTCGGGGACCTCGATATCGATATCAAAGACCTGCAGTTCGTCTTCGGCCGCGACGGCAGCAATTGTGAGACGCCCCAGCCGACGCCGCAGAACACGCAGACGCCCATTATCCCGACGGTGCCGGTCGTGACGCGGACGACCACTACCACCGCGACCGCCGTCGCGACCAACACGCCGACCCCAACGAACACCGCCGTGCCGACCAGCACACCAACCGTGACGAATACGGTGGTCGCTACGAACACTGCGTCCGCGACCGACACGCCGGTATCGACAAGCACGCCGGTGTCAACGAGCACCCCGCTACCGACGAACACCGCCGTTTCGACGAGCACGCCGGCGGCTACGGCGACCCACACGCCGGCGCCCAGCGCCACCGTGGGCAGCGGCACCGTCACGCCGCAGGTCACGCGCACGGTCGTCGGCACGCAGACCGCCGTCACGACGGCGTCCCCGCAGGCGACCGTGTCCCCGCAGACGACGGCCTCACCGCAGGCCACGACCTCGCCTTCGTCGACCCAGACGGCGGATCCCACGAAGACCGCCGGCCCCACGAAGACGTCGGTCCCGACCTTCACGCCCACCGCGCAGACGACGGGCACATCCACGCCCGGCAGCACAAATACTCCGGGCACGGCGACACGCACGCCCGGCACGGCCACGCGGACGCCTCAGGGCACGGTTGCCTCGGCGTCGACCGCCCCTGCCTCCTCGCCCACCCCCCTCCGCACGGTCCTGTCGAGCGAGAGAAAGCCGCCGGCCGGCGTGCTGCCGTTCACCGGCGGCGAAGGCCCGCTCCCCGGCGACGACTGGACGTGGATCCTCTCGGTCGCGACGCTCGGCGCCGGCATCGTGCTCGCCGTTGCCATCCGCCGCGCCCTCGGCCGCCGCGACGACCGCTAACGTGCGCTGACCGACCGCACCACCTGAAGCCAGCGGGGCCGCCTCTTTAGAGGCGGCCCCTTGTGTCCAGCGCTGTCGAGCTAGAACGCGACATCGAGCGTGGGCGTCGCTCGCCGGGATCCGCGCGCGTTCAGATTCCCGAGCGAAAGTTTGTTCCCCGGCCCCTTGACATTACAGCACGGGCGTTCTACAGTACGCATGTTCGATTCAGGAGGCTCTCCCAATGCAGTTCGCCATCGTCATGTCCCTCGTCCTCTTCATCTCCGCGGCGCTCCTGCTTTACCAGTTCGTCACCGGAAGCCTCATCGGCGCCGACGAAGCCCGCCCCAACTGGCTCCGCCGCACGCGCGCGCATTAACACAGTCCGAGATAGTGGCTCGCCCCGTGCAGGATCTTCTTGCGTCGACGCGGCCCCTCCCCGACCACTGCCAAACGGCTAACAGCAAGAGCTAGCCGCCAACCACGCTTTCCCTTCCCTCCCACGTGAGCGGCCGCTCCCATGTCCTGCCGGGAGCGGCCGTTCGCCATCAAGCCGAAACGAGAACACGGACCAAATTCTGCTAAGACGAAAAACTGCCGACCAAGACTCCCGCGGTCGTCGGCGGGCCAAAACTGCCGAGCAATCTCACCGTGGCGGGTCTCGCCAGATGAGAAGCACTGGCAAGCTGCGCCGCTGGCTAAACTGACGACATGCGGATCCTCGCCATCGATATGGGCACCGGCACCCAGGACATCCTCCTGTTCGACTCGTCCGGGCCCGTCGAGAACAGCGTAAAGATGGTGATGCCTTCGGCCACCAAGATCGCGGAGGGCCGCATCCGCCGCGCCACCGCGGCCGGCCGCCCGGTCGTCCTCACGGGCGTGATCCAGGGCGGCGGCCCCTGCAACTGGGCGCTGGACG
The DNA here is from genome assembly GCA_964371355.1 of uncultured Dehalococcoidia bacterium. Classification (GTDB taxonomy): domain Bacteria; phylum Chloroflexota; class Dehalococcoidia; order DSTF01; family JACRBR01; genus JACRBR01. Next base: position 51,292 of record CAYJMG010000003.1, on the reverse strand, counting down.
ACCACCTGCGCGCCGGTGGCGCAGCCTACGCCACGGCGGAGGCGGCCCAGACGTTCGACGATGACCTGGCGCAGGTCGCCCGCGTGGGCATCCACGTAGTCGGCGACGATGAGGCCGCCCGTATCCGTGACGCCGAGCACGTCGAACTCAAGGACCTCGACCTGCCCGCCATCCGCGAAGCACTCGCCGCCTTCGACGTGTCGCCCGACTTCGACGGCCTCGCTGTCGCCTGCCTCGACCACGGCGCCGCCCCGCCCGGCTATAGCGACCGCCTGTTCCGCTTCGAGCACCTGCGCCGCGTCGTGGGCGCGTGTAACGATCTCACCGCGTTCGCCATGCTGCCGGATGAGATCCCCGGCTACCTTACTCGCGCCCGCGCAATGGTCGCCACCGCACGCCGCCAGGACGGCGGCATCCCCACCGTCTTTCTCGACACCGGCCCCGCCGCGGCGCTCGGCGCGCTGCAGGATCCGCGCGTGTCAGAGGCTCAATCGCAGGCGGTGCTGAACCTCGGCAACATGCACGCTCTCGCCTTCCACCTGCGCGGTACTGAGATCGTCTCGCTGTACGAACACCACACGGGCGAGATCACGCGTGAACAGATCGAGGACTTCACCGAGCGCCTGCTCGCCGGCACGCTGCCCCACGAGGACGTCTTCAACAGCAAGGGTCACGGCGTGTTCTACGCAGATGGAGGGTCGCGGCCGGCCGTGGACATCGTGGCCGTCACGGGCCCGCAGCGCGGCAAGATCCGCGGTTCCCGCCTTCAGCCCTACTTCGCCACGCCGCATGGCGACATGATGATCAGCGGCTGCTTCGGCCTCCTCCGCGCCTTCGCCGCCAAATACCCCGCCACCGCCGCCGAGATCGACCGCGCGCTGGTCTGATCCACGTAGGAACACGCAACGACGCGAAGGCGATCAAGTTTGCAGGAAGCGGGCGAGCGATCGCGCGGCGCGGTCGACGGTGGGGTATACGGCGAGCTGGGCGTCCGTGAGGAGCTGCTTGCCGCTGCTTACGGCTCGCCACTTCAGTTCATCCGTCGAGTCGGCTTCACCCAGCACGAACGCCAGCGGTTTTTCCGACCGCCTTCCGATCTCGACGAAGCGCTCGACGAGCTTCGCCATCCGCTCGACGGCATCTGGCCGGCCCAGCACCCAGTCCTCACCAACGTTCGCGATCAGCGCGTCGAACTGCGGGTGGTCCAGCATCATCTCCAGGATGCGCGCACCCGAGAAGCCGCTGCCCGCGAGGATCGACTGGTCGACCGGATTGTCGACCCAGTCGGCGAGCTGCGGCGCCTTCTCGCGCAGCGCCGCACGCAACTCGCCTGGCAGCTTCGGCACCGCCAGCCCAGCCTCCTCGCACACGTCGGCCGACTGCACAGCCCTGCCGCCGCCACCGCCGACGACGCCGACCCGCGGGCGCGCTTCGCCCGCTGGCGCTTCGCCCCGGAGAAAAGCGAACGCCACCAGCATGTCGATCAGCTCGTCGAACGTGGCGACCTCGACCGCCCCCGCCTGCCGCAGCACTGCGGACCAGATTTTCCGTTGCCCCGCCAGCGCCGCCGTGTGCGACGCGGCCGTGCGCGAACCGGACGCCGTGCGTCCGCCCTTAAGGATCACGACGGGCTTGCGCGCTGCGCATGTGCGCAGCGCGTCCAGGAGCCGCCGCCCCTCGCGCGTGCCCTCGATGTATGCGCCCACGACCTGCGTCTCGTCGTCGTGTGCGAGGTACTCGAAGAAGTCCGCCTCGGTGATGTCCAGGGCGTTGCCGTAGCTCACGACCTTGCTGAACCGCAGGCCTCGCGCTGCTCCGTGCAGCATCAGTTCCACCGAGTTGTTGCCGCTCTGCGAGATGAATGCCACGCTCCCCTTCGCCTGAGGCAGGTCCGGCCGGAACGAGAGCCCGGAGGTCGAGTCGAACACCCCCATGCAGTTGGGTCCGACGATGCGGATCGCCGCGTCGGCCGCTGCCTTCTTCACGCGTTGCTCCAGTTCGGCAGCCTCCGCGTCGCCTGTTTCGGAAAAGCGCCCGGTGAACATCACGATCGCCTGCACGCGTTTGTCGCGGGCCTGCGCGATCAACTCCAGCACGCCATCCGCGGGGATGCAGGAGATCACGAGGTCCACCTCGCCCGGCACCTCGCGCAGCGAGGGGTAGGCTGCCAGGCCAAGGATCTCCGAAGCGCGCGGATTGATGGGATAGATGGGCCCGTCGAATCCGCCGTCGTGGATGGCCCGCACGTAGTCGTGCCCGGGGCTGTCCGCGTTCGAGGAGGCCCCCGCGACAGCCACGCTGCGCGGCCGAAACAGCGCATCCGGAATCTGGCTCATACGGCGGAGTCTACGGGAGCACTCCCGTTTGAGACAGCCACCGCGGCAGTTGTCCGTAGGCGGACCGTGTGCTGTGCTGGATCGTCCCTCGCGCGAGAAAGGAGCCGCAGATGCCGGCCGATGTCATCAAAGTGGGGCCGCTGGGTCCGTACGCGAACAACGCTTACATCATCGTCGACCTTGCGACGAAGCGCTCGATCTTCGTCGACGCGCCCATCGACAGCGCGAAAGCGATCGCCCGCGCGGAAGGCACCGATGTGCAGATGATCGCGGTCACCCATCGCCACGGCGACCACTGGGCGAACATCGATCTCGTGAAGGAGAAGCTGGCCGCGCCCGTCTGGTGCCACGACGACGACCGGTCCCCGTACAAGGAGAAGGTGTTCGACACCCTGGCCGATGGAAGCGAGATCGCGCTGGGAGAGTCAAAGGTGCGCGTGATCCATACACCTGGCCACACCCCGGGCAGCATCTGCTTCCTCGTCCAGACCGGCGGCGGCCCTGTCCTGCTCTCGGGCGACACGCTGTTCCCCGGCGGCCCCGGGCGCAGCGACAGCCCGGCCGCCCTCCTGGAGATGATCCGCAGCATTACAGCCAGGCTGCTGCCGCTGTCGGATGACACGAGAGTGCTGCCCGGACACGGCGACGACACGACGATTCGCGACGCGAAGCGCGAGTACGCGGCCTTCGCCTCGAAGGAGCATCCCGTCGATCTCTGCGGCGACGTTACGTGGAGCGCCTAGCCTGGTAGGTGGCTACGGGTCGATGCCCAGCAGCCGCGCGGCGTTTTCGCGCAGGATCTTCGGGCGCACATCGTCGTTGAAGCCGGCCTGCTCGAAGTCGCGGAGCCAGCGCTCCGGCGTGATCGCGGGATAGTCGGAGCCGAAGATGATCTTGTCGCTGATCATGAAGTTGGCATACGTGATCAGCGAAGGCTGAAAGTACTTCGGCGACCACCCGGATAAGTCCATGTACACGTTCGGCTTGTGGACCAGCATCGCGAGCTGCTCCTCCTGCCACGGCCATGACGGGTGCGCCATTACGACCGTCAGCTCGGGAAAGTCCGCTGCGACGTCGTCCATATACGGGATGGGCCGCGCGTACCCCAGCTTGACTCCCCCGCCGCCCGGCCGGCCCGCGCCGACCCCGGTCGTCCCGGAGTGGAACAGTACGATGAGTCCCATCTCCTGCGCCTTCGCCCACAGCGGATAGAAGCGCGGGTCGTTCGGGTAGAACTCCTGCGTGGACGGGTGGAACTTGAGCCCCTTGAGCCCGAGATCTTTCACGCGCTCCACCTCGCGGACCGCGGCCGCGCCCTTCCACGGGTCGACGTTGCCGAACGCCGCGAACGTGTCGGGCCAGCGACGCACGCAGTCGGCGAAGTACTCGTTGGGCACCGGTGGGCGACCGGACACGGTCTCGTCGTCTATCGCGAAGAGCACCCCGAAGATGTCGCGCTCGATGTAATAGTCGGCCATCTCCTCGGTCGTCGCCGGCGGGGGTCCTCCCCGGAAATAGGCGGCCATCTCGGCCTGCTCCTTCGTGGAGAGACCGGCGGGGCCTGGTGGATGGATGTGGAAGTCGATGATCTTTGGCATAGGACTCGGACTCGAGGCTCCCGCTAGTCCTCCACGATCTGGAACGCGATGGTCGTCTTGATGACCTGGTTGCTGTCCGACTGGATCAGGGCGATGGCGCAGGTCGCGCTGTATTCCCCGGTGGCGAACGCCTTGATATCCACGGTGGCCTTTTCGCCGGGGTTCGCCTTTAATGTGACGCTCGTGAAGTCCGGCCCAATCGTGTTGAGGTCCGGCAGCTTCCCGATGACGGTCATGGGGAAGCGGTCGAGGTTCAGCGACATCCCGTCCTGGGCCTCGTGGTGCTCCGTGTTGTCCAGGATGATACGCGTCTCCTGGCCCCGCTTCACGCGCAGGAGCTTCAGATTCTGGCATCCCCCCTCGGTGATGATCACCTTCTTGATGCCCCCCGTCAGCGAGTCGCACGCCGCGAACAGGCCGGGCAGAAGCAGGAGTGCCAGCACGAACACACGAAATCGTCTCACTTCATCAACCCCACTTGTACATTTCTGAACCGGGCCGGCGAAGCGCCGTGTCCGGTATGCGCGACCTGTTCCGGCTGGCCCTTGCCGCAGTTCGGCGTGCCCCACACGACCCAGTGGTCGCGGTTGGCAATGGCGTCGCAACTGCCCCAGAAGCGGGGCGTGATGCCGGTGTACGTCGGGTTCTTGACCAGGTCCCCCAGCTGGCCGTTCTTGATCTCCCGCCCCACCTCCGTGCCGAACTGGAAGTTCAGACGCTTGTCGTCGATGCTCCAGCTCCGGTTCGTCTCCATGTAGATGCCGTCGTCAGTGTCCGCGATCATGTCCTCGAGCGTCCAGCCGCCCGCCTCGAGGCTTACGTTCGTCATCCGGATCAGCGGGATGCGGTTCCAGCCGTCCGCCCGCATCGTGCCGTTGCTGCGCTGGCCGAGCGCCGCCGCGGTCTCTCGCGACGTCAGGTACCCGAGGAACAAGCCCTCGCGCACGATCGGTGTCGACTGCGCCGGCACGCCCTCGTCGTCGAATCCGAAGGAGCCCAGGCCACCCGGAATCGTCGCGTCCGCCGTCATGTTTACGATCGGGGAGCCGTACATGAACGTGCCCAGCTTGTCGGTGGTGAGAAAGCTGGTGCCGGCGAACGCAGCTTCCGTCCCCAGCACACGGTCCAGTTCGATCGGGTGTCCGCACGACTCGTGGATCTGCAGCGCGACCTGGCTCCCGTCGAGGATCACGGTGGTCGTCCCGGGCTCCATCGTCTTGGCGCGCAAGAGCGCGGACGCCTCCTCGGCCACCCGCGAGGCGTTCCCGGCGAGGTCGTAGCGCTCGACGAACTCCCAGCCCTCCGTGCCCTGGTGCCGGCCGACGCTGTTCGGGTATGAGCGGTTCTGCACCTCGCCCTCATCCACGGCCTTCGCCTCCAGGCCACAACCCGTCTCGTAGAGTTCCTGCTCGATGTACGTTCCCTCGCTGCTCGCGAACACCTTGTCCTCGCGCTGGCAGTAGACGCTTCCTTCCGCGGAGATGATGTTCGGCACCGACAGCATCGTCTCGTTCGAACCCAGAAGCAGGGAGATCTTGTCGTCGAGCGACACAGCAAACGGATCTCGTCCGACCGGCGTACGGTATGTGCCGCTTACCGACTGCGGCGGGCCGATATCGGCGCGCGGGCCCCGGCCCCGGGCGGAAGCCCCCGCGCCCCGCACTGCCTCAGCCCCTACGCCGTCGGCGTCCTCGAGGGTCATATTGTGGCTGGCGGCAAAACCCCAGTACCCGTCGACGATCACGCGGACGCCGAACCCCAGCGACTCATCCGAAGTCAGCGCCTCGACGTTGCGGTTGCGCACCGCAACGGACTCCGAGCGGAAGTGCACGATCCGGACATCGGCGTAGCCGGCGCCGCGTTGCCGCGCGGTATCCAGGGCGCGCATCGCGAGATCGCGCATCAGGCGGCCGCCTTTACGGCGTGCTGCACGAGGAACTCGAGCAGGACCGCGTTGACGTCGGCAGGCTGCTCGATGTTGAACCCGTGCCGCAGGCCGGGGAATATGCGCAGCTCGGCGTTCGGGATGCGCTCGGCGAGGATCGGCGAGTTTGCTGTGGCCACGAGCGTGTCATCGCTGCCTGCGAGTACGAGCGTGGGCGCGGTGATGCGCGACAGGCGGTCGTATGTGTCGTGCGCGCGGATCGCCATTAGCTGCCCCTTCATGCCTGTCAGCGTCTGGGGGTACTGCAGCGTTGTGACCGTCATCTCCAGGAAGGCGGGACCGGGGCTTGCGAGGAACTCCGGCGTGAAGACCAGGAGCATCGACTCCTGCAGCCGTTCGGGCGTCATCAGGGTCTCCAGGCTCTCGGCCGCCAACGCTTCGGCGCCCGAGTCCATCATCTCCCGATAGCCCGCCGACCGCGGTCCGCCTGGCGTGGTACACATGAGCACCAGGCTCGAAACCTGCTCCGGGTAGTTGATGGCGAACTCCTGCGCGATCATGCCGCCCATGGACGCGCCGATCACGTGCGCTTTCGCGATGCCCAGGTGATCGAGCAGGCCGGCCGCGTCAGCGGCCATCTGCGCCACGGTGTATGGACCTTCCGGCTGCGTCGTACGGCCGGCGCCACGGTTGTCGAAAGCGATGACGTGATAGCGTTTGGCCAGCGCCGGGATCTGCCCCGCCCAGGCGCCGGCGTTCATCGTGAAGCCCATGATCAGCAGCACCGGCTCGGCTGCGGGATCGCCGTGCTCCTCGTAATACAGATCGATGTGGTTGATGCGCGCGGTAGCCAACGGTCACCTCCCGGATGCCGCGGAGACGTGGCGAAATGGTAGCAAGAGGACCGGGATCAGGTCGTCCGCTGCTTGTGGACGGCCGCGTGCATGCGCTCCCGCATGAAGCTGACCGTGTAGTCCATGGTCCAGGGGAGGAGGTCGTTCCACTTCGACACGATGGTCTCCCCGATGCCAATGAAGACCTCCGGCTGGCGCCAGCGGACGCCCCGCACCAGCGCCTGCGCGACCTGCTGCGCGGTGGCGATCGACAGGCCCAGGCCTTCGACCTCGACGTTCTCCATCAGGTCCGTGGCCGTCGGCCCCGGGTACACCGCCATGACGTGAACGCCGTCGGAGCCGACCTCCCGCCGCAGCGCCTCGCTGAACCCGCGCATCGCGTACTTCGACGCGCAGTACGTCGCGTAATACGGCAGCCCCATCCGGCCTGCGACCGACGACACGTTCACTATGGTGCCGCGTTGGGCCTCGCGCATGTGGGGGAGGACGAGCTGAGCCAGCCGGATCGGCGCCCAGATGTTGACGCCGACCATCCTGCCGATGTCTTCGCCGGGGATCTCATCCAGGCGCCCGCCCGACACCACGCCGGCGTTGTTTACAAGCACGTCGACCTTGCCGTGATGCGCGATCGCCTTGCCGATGAGCGCCCGCAGGTCCTCCTCCTTGGCAACGTCACAGTGCACGATCTCGGCGCGCCCGCCTGCGTGCCTGCACTCGTTGGCTGCCGTCTCCAGCGCATCCATGCGCCGTCCGGCGAGCAAGATGGTCGCCGCTTCACCCGCGAATTCGACGGCCGTCGCGCGCCCGATGCCGCGCCCGCCGCCCGTGATGATCACTACCTGGTCCTTGAACTGGTCAGTCATCCCGCACCTCCCGGTCTCGTGCTCCTCTTCTGATCCTGACCTTCTGTCCGAAAGCGGTCAACCGGCCAATCGGCACCACGGAGCGGCCAGGGCGCCTGAACATCGGGATCGTACATCATCGCCAGGTGCCAGGTGCCCTTGTCGCGCGCGTCGCTTGCCGCCCGGCCTTCGCGAATGCGACCATGCGGCCGGCGGGCAGCACGGAGGTAAGCCCATGGCGACAGAACCAGGAAGGGCGGGCCAGCGGCCCGGTAAGGTGAGCCTGCCCTTTCCTCTCCAGGACAACGAGGACGTCTTGCTGGTGTGCCGCCGCCACTGGATCTACCTGTGGCCGCGGACCATCGTCTGGATGGCGCTCGCCGTGCTTCCCATTGTCGTGGCCGCCTGGCTGCTGTTCCGCGTCGCCAGCGTCGGAGGCCAGGGCGCGATGATCTTCTGGCTCGTCGCGCTCGTATACCTGCTGGCATGGGCGATCCGCATCTTCCTCAACTGGTACCAGTACGACAACGACCTCTGGGTCATCACGAATCAGCGCGTGGTCGACTGCATCAAGCCGAACCCGTTCGGCCTGAAGGTCTCCACCGCCGACCTGGTCAACATCCAAGACATGACCGTCGTCCGCAGCGGCATCCTCGCCACCGCGCTGAACTTCGGGGACATCGTCTGCCAGACTGCGGCCGACAACCGCGACTTCACGCTCGGCGGCATTCCGCGCCCGCAGGACGTGCAGCTCCTGATGGACAAGGAGCGCGACCGCGAGCGGTTGCGCGGGCGCGGCGGCTAGGAGGCTGCACGTGGCGGGCCTGAAGGACCTGAGCGGCCGCCATGTGCTGCTCACCGGCGCCGGGGGAGGGATCGGCGCGCACATCGCGCGCACGCTGGCCGGGCGCGGAGCCCGGCTCACCATCGTGGATCTCAACCGCGAGAGCCTCGAAGCCGTCCGCGCCAGCTGCCAGTCGGCCGGCGCTCAGGTGTGCGTGGTCGACGCGGACGTCACCCGGCCCGACGAACGCGCGAGGCTCCTGCGGACGGCCGAGGAGGCGCTGGGTCCGGTCGATGTCCTCCTCAACGTCGCGGGCATCGCGGCACAGGCGCCCTTCACCGATGTCTCGGCTCATCAGGTGAGCAGCATCATCACCGTAAACCTGGACGCGCCGATCCAGCTCACGAAGCTCGTGCTACCCGCGATGCTGGAGCGAAGAAGCGGCGTGGTCGTGCAGATGGGCTCGCTCGCCGGGAAGCTCGGCATGCCCTACAACCAGATCTACGGGGCGACCAAGGCTGGCCTCATCGCCTTCACAAGGGCGCTACGCCAGGAACTCCACGGTACGGGAGCGCACGCGTCCGTCGTGTGCCCCAGCTTTGTGCGTGACGCCGGCATGTGGGCCGAGCTGGGCGAGAACGTACCTGCCGCGATCGGCGAGGTGTCGCCCGACAAGGTGGCGCGGGCGATGCTCAAGGCCATCGGCGGCGCTCCCGAAGTGCTCGTGACCGCCGGTCCCACGCGTCCCCTGGTGGCGGTGGGCGAGCTCTCGCCCAGGCTGGGCGAGGCGCTCATGCGGCGCATCGGCTTCGTGAGGGTGCTCCGGACCGCGGCGCAGCGCCACAACCAGGGCGAGGATCGAGCGCCGCTTTAGATCGCGCGCGTCTCTCGTGCTACCTTGCGCTCCCAACCATGATGGAGGTTCGCCATGAAGGAACTGCGCGGCCGCACTGCAATCGTCACCGGCGCATCCCGGGGGATCGGCCCGTACATCGCGAGGGCGCTCGCCCGGGAAGGCATGAACGTGGTGCTCGCCGCGCGTGACGCGAGCAAGCTCGAGGAAACGCGCGGCGAGTGCGAGGCGCTGGGCGTTGCCGTGACCAGTGTGAGCACAGATGTCACGATCGACGCGGATCGCCGCCGACTGGTCGAAACAGCCGAGCGAGCCGGCCCGGTCGACGTCCTCATCAACAATGCGGGTGTCGAGTTCCCGGGCTCGCTGGTCGAACTCACGTTCGATGAGGTCGACTCCATTCTCGAGACGAACGTTCGCGCACCCCTGCACCTCGCGAAGCTCGTCCTCCCGTCGATGCTCGAGCGTCGTCGCGGCGCTATCGTGCACGTGTCCTCGATGGCGGGAAAGAGTGGTGCCCCCTACAACTCGATCTACTCCACCACCAAGTTCGGCCTGCAGGGGTTCGCCGAGTCGATGCAGTTCGAGCTTGACGGCACCGGGGTACACATGGCCACCGTTTGTCCCGGGTTCGTGGGCCAGGCGGGGATGTGGGCCAACCGCGGCGGCAAGGCGCCAAGGATGATGCGCGAGGTCTCTCCTGAGAAGGTTGCCCAGGGAGTACTGAAGGCCATCCGCGGGTCCCGGGAGGTGCTAGTCGTGTCCGGCCCGATCCGGCCGCTGCTCGCCCTGAACCAACTGTTCCCCGGCATCCAGAGGTCCGTGGTAAAGCGCATGGGGATCGACGTCGCGATGCGCGCACCCAGGCAGGACGGTAGCCCGCCAAGGGGCGGAGACCAGACCGATCGACCCGCCTGATCCGGTCCACACGCCGCCGCCTGGGCAACCGCAGGGGCGGCCCGGCGGTGCCAGGTTAGATTCGATTTCCGGTAGTGCGGCATCTAATGCCTGACACGCTGTGCGCCGATACTGTTCGCGGTATGGATGATTTTCGCCGGGAACTGACCAGCCTCGTCGATGGGCTCGTCGCCGCCGGTGCGACGCCCATGTTCCTCATGGTGGACCTCACGGGCGCCGAGCACCTTCGGATCGCGTCGAAGGACGCAGGCGTGCTCGCGAGATTCCGTGAAACATGCATGACCTCGCTTTCAGGCGCCGCGGCCAACGCGGAAGTCTTCAGCTACGGCGACATCCGGATCGTGGCGGTGCTACAGGGCTTTGACCGGCTGAAGACCTTCGCCCTCGTGGAGAAGATGCGCCGCACCCTGCCCCTGCTCGGCCAGTCCTTTGATGTCGTGCTCCAGCCCGAATTTGACACGATCGAGTTCGACCCTGCCACCGGAGCTGCCGGCGTGATCAACCAGCTGGTCGCGCCGCGCGCCCGGCTGGACGCTGCCTAGGAACCCCGGAAGACGCCCGCCCGGACTCCCCTTCTCTTTTCGCAGCCGCTCCGCCCTTGATCTACGCAACCGCGCGATCACACAATGGCCGCGCGAAACTAAGCGACCGCTAAACTAAGCCCCAGGAGGGTTGCGCATGGCGGACACCACGACGATTCCCGAGAGTCTGCGCGCCAGGGCCCAGGAGAAGGGATGGCCGGATGACCTGGTGCAATCGGCACTGGCCGCGGGCGCGTCACCGGACCAGATCATCGGTTACATGGACCAGGGCGTCACCGCGGAACAGGCCCGCCAGTTCCTCGCTGCACAGGCGGGTGGCGGGCCCGAGGCGTCGGATGCGCTGAAGGAGAAGGCGGCTGCTGCCAACTGGCCGCTCGACCTCGTGAAGCGCGCGCTCGCCATGGGCGCCGCAGAAGGCGACCTCATTAACTTCATGGACATGGGCGTCACCGCGGAACAGGCGCAGCAGTTCATGGAACAGGGTGGCGGCGCTGGCGCCGGCTTCCAGGTCGACCTCTCCTGGATGGACGTGCCGACCGAGTGGAACACGCGCGCCAGGCCGACCAAGCATGGCCTTACGCTCGAGGCGATCAACATCGGCAAGTATGGCGAGATCCCCGACACGTGGCCGTACCAGACGGAGATGCCGCGCGGCGCCGTGCCGATTCCGGGCGTCGAGGGCATGGGCTACTCCATCTTCGAAAAGCAGGAGGTATGGAGCGACGCCTGCGCCCGGCTGTACGAAGAAGCGATCCAGCGCCGCTGGCGGCCCGCCACCGACGTGCCGTGGACAACCATCGAACCGCTGGCCGATGACCTCGAGCGGGCGATCTGCCAGATCTGCACGCACATCTCCGAGAAGGAGCAGATGGAGGCCGACGTGCTGGGCCGTTGGGAGCCGGAGATCAGCTACGGCTACCACGAAGTGAAGCTGTACCTCGCGACGACGATCTTCGAGAACGCGCGCGCGGTCGAGGTCTTCCGCAAGCGGGCGCTCACCAACGGCGGCGGTCTCGGCGTGCAGTCTTCGGGCTGGGCCTTCCGGTCCGTCGTGGACGCGCGCAACTTCACGGAGATGGTCGCCATCCAGATGGTGTTGCACGACAGCCTGACGCTGGGCCAGTACGCCTTCGGCGAGAAGTACGCGAAGAACCCCGCCGAGAAGTTCATCTTTACCCACTGCCTCCAGGACAAGGCTCGCCACGTCGCCTATGGCGTGACGCACCTTAAGTACGCGCTGCTCCACCGTCCGGAACGGCGGGAGGAGATCCAGCGCTACCTGGACAAGGGCGAAGGCATGCTCCTACAGGACGACAGGAAGGATCCGTCTACGCGAGAAGCGTTCGCTATGTACTTCGCCGGCGGAAAGGGCGACATCGCCGAGGGCCTGGAGACGTACCGCGAAATGCGCAGGAAGTCGCTCGAGCGGTACCTGGCGCGCCTGAAGTGGGCTACGCTGGATCGCTCGGAACGGCTGCAACCCGACCTGAAGGCGTACCTCGAAGCGTAAGACGAATAGGCGGGAAGCACCCGCAGGAGGAACAGGACATGCCAGTATTCCCGTCCGTCGAGTGGTTTGACGCCATCAAGAACATCGTGAACCAGGATCCCGAGTTCCGGGCGCTCGGCACGGTCGACAGCGTCGTCGGTGTGAAGGTCGGCAGTAAAATCTACGAGCTGACGTTCGAGGCGTTCGAGTGCACGAACGTCCGCGAGGCCGGCGAGAACGACCTGCGGGACATGGACTTCTGGCTCGAGCAGCCCTACGACAAGTGGCAGGAGATGCTCGAGAGCATCAAGAAGAACGGGAAAGCCGACCTCTCGCACACCCTGAACACGCTCGATCTCAGCATGCCCGAAGGGTTCGCGCGCTCGCACGATGGATACCGCCGCGACGCCTTCTACCGCTTCAACCAGTCGATCCAGGACTTCTTCAACGCCGCCGCGAAAATCGATACGAAGTTCGCGGCGGCGGAGGCCGTAACCGCCTGATCTAGCTTTCATGCCCACCGCACCCCGAAGAGCCTCCCCTCACCCCGGGAGGCTCTTCACATTCCCTTGCCGGCGCCCGCTCGCGCAGAAGTGTTGCCGTACACTGCGCCCGATGGAACGTGACCTCGTCCGGCGCGCACTCGAGGTGAACTGGCGCAATCTCGCTCTGGGGCACGCCGCATTCGAAGCAGAAGGCGCGGTGTTCGTCCGCAACCCGCGGTTCCCGGCGATCCACGACGCCAACTTCATCTATAACGTACGCGCGTCCTCCCCGGCGGAGATCGAGAGGTTGCTCGCCCGCGCTCACAAGGAGTACGCGCACGCATCCGAACTCACGTTTCGGTTGAATCCAGATACGCCAGCCGCTTTCGAGGCGAGACTGGCGCTAGATGCGCAGGAGAGGGGCGGTGCGCTGGTGCTGCTTCTGGAAGGAGATCCGAAAGGAGCGGCGGCACCGTGCGATATCCGGCAGGTGTCGAGTGAAGCCGAGTGGGATGCGTACGTACAGCTAAAGCGCGCGGACTGGCGCGAACACGCAGCGAAGGTCGCTCAGGATATGGACGACACCGCGACCCCCGACGGGCTGGCGGCGACAAATCGCCTGAAGTGTCCGCCGGTCCGGTACTACCTTGGCTTCCAGGACGGTGTGCCCTGTGGCTTTTTCAACGCGTGGGGGGGAGTCGGCGGAGTCGGGCAAGTCGAGGACCTCTTCGTCCTACCGGAGTACAGGCGCCGCGGCATCGCGACTGCCCTCATCCATCACTGCGTCGCTGATGCGAGGGCGCGCGGCGCCGGGCCGATCGTCATCGTCGCCGATCCCGGCGACACGCCGAAGAACATGTACGCGGCTATGGGCTGGAGGCCCGTGGCGTTGTGCCGTCAATTCGGCCTGACGCGTGAGGGGGTCTAACCGGCCCGCGACTCGCCGTCAAGGTCGCGCTCCATCTTCGTAACAGCCGGCTCGCCCAGCATGCTCTCTTCCAGCATTCGCATCGACCGGCCGCACCAGTCGATGTAAGCACGGCGATACGCGTTCGCCAGCTCCAGTGTCAACGTCCAGAACAGCCCGTGGCGGGTGGAATGCAGCGAGTGGACGCCCTCACGGATGCGCTCGCGCAACACCGTCTCAGAGAAGCCGAGAACCTTCTGTTGCTCCTCCATCTGTCTGCGGAGGATGACGAGCATGTCCTCGACCGGAAGCTCCGTGCCGAAGAACACCTTGATTAGAAACGGGTCGCGAAGGTCCGCGGGTGGCTGCGGGTTGCGCACCCACCGCGCGAACTCCTCGCGACCGGTGTCTGTGATCTCGTAGATCTTCTTGTTGGGCCGGCTCTCCTGCACTTCAACGTGCTTGTCGACCCACGCCTGTTCTTCGAGCGACTTGAGCGTCGGGTAGATTTGACTCAACTCCGCGTTCCAGAAGTGCTGGACGGAGCTATCGAAGAACTGCTTCAGCTCGTACCCCGTCATCGGACGGACGGTGAGGATGCCGAGCAGCGCGTGCCTCAGCGACATGCCCGATTCTACCTGCCCGCGGCGATGGTGGCGCCAGGCTTGAACAGCGACGGCTTCGCCACGTACGGAATCGACGGCGCCGGCGAGGCACCGGGGTGGCTGGCCGGCCGCATCGCCCGCCGCAACTGGCTCAGCAGGACCAAGTCCTCCGTCTCCAGCTCGCGCTCGATCTGTACAGCCGCCGCTATCTCTTCATGGAACAGCCCGCTAACGTCCAACATGGTTCGGTCCTTTCAGTCGGCGCCCGCCAGGGTCGCCGCTGGATTCCGGGCGATCAGGCTACTTTGCGACGGGTAACCTCCGCCGGGCGCGCAGGCAGGGGCACCGGTGGCGCGGGTTCCTGCTCGGCGCGCTGGAGGTCCCGCCATTCGAGCAGCCACTTCTTCTGGCTCCGGTCGTATTCCCGCTGCGCCTCGATGGCGCGGACGAACTCGATTCCCGCGAGGTTGGTGAAGTCCATGGCCGTACTCCTGCTGCCGATCGGGCGTTGCAGCCCGCTGATATATCGACATTTATATATAGCTCTTTACATATGGCCGACGCAACCTGCCGCCCGAGGCCTGGAACCTGCCATTTGAATCTGGGCCTGGCGCTGGTGACGAACATTGTGACGCCCGTAACAAAGTGTTAACGCTGCTAGAACCTAGAACTGCGGCCTTATACGCTGCGCCCATGCTGAACCTGCAGTTTGTACGGGAGCACGCTGACGCCGTCCGGAAGGCGCTGGCCGACCGCCATGCCGAGGGCCCGATCGACGAGGTGCTGGCCCTTGACGAAGAGCGCCGCCGCCTGCTGGGCGAGACCGAGGCGCTGCGGATGGAGCAGAACGCCGCCAGCAAAAAGATCGGAGCGGCGAAGGAGCCGGCTGAGCGGCAGGCGATGATCGACGCGATGAAGGGCGTCTCGAGCCGTCTGGACGATCTGGAGCCGCGGCTCCGCGAGGTAGACGATCGCCTGCAGGCGCTCCTGCTCGAGATCCCCAACATCCCGGACGCGGGCACGCCGTACGGCGAGAGCGAGCACGATAACACCGTCGTGCAGCAGCACGGCGAGGAGTACCGGGACGAGTGGCGCAAGCCGCACTACGAGCTTGGCGAAGCGCTGGGCATCATCGACTTCGAGCGCGGCGTGCGGCTTTCCGGGAGCCGTTTCTATGTGCTGACGGGCGCGGGGGCGCGGCTGCAGCGCGCGCTCATCCAGTTCATGCTCGACCTGCACGTCGACCGGCACGGGTACTGTGAGCAGTACCTGCCGGCGATGGTGAAGGAAGAGACGATGTGGCACAGCGGCCAGCTGCCGAAGTTTCGCGACAACCTGTACCACGACGCAGAAGAGGACTACTGGTTCGTGCCGACGGCGGAAGTACCGCTGACGAACATGCATGGTGGCGAGATCCTGGAGGCAGAGCAGCTTCCCTTGCACTACGTCGCGTACACACCGTGCTTTCGGCGTGAGAAGATGAGCGCAGGACGAGATGTGCGCGGGATCAAGCGCGGGCACCAGTTCGACAAGGTCGAGATGTACAAGTTCTGCGTGCCCGAGAAGTCGGACGCCGAACTGCAGTCGATGCTCGAGGACGCGCTGGACGTCTGCCGCGAGCTGGGGTTCCGGTACCGCGTCGTGAGCCTGTGCACGGCCGACCTGGGCTTCAACGCGGCGCGGACGTACGACGTCGAGGTCTGGGCGCCCGGTGTGCAGGAGTGGTTGGAGGTGTCGTCGGTGAGCAACTGTACCGACTTTCAGGCGCGCCGGGCGAACATCCGCTTCCGCCGCGCCCCGAACGCAAAGCCGGAGCACCCGCACACACTGAACGGCAGCGGTCTCGCCCTCCCGCGCACGATGATCGCGCTCATCGAGAACTACCAGCAGCCCGACGGCTCGATCGAGATCCCGGAGATCCTGCGGCGCTACATGGGCGGGCTCACGCATATCTCCGCGTCCTGAGTCTTAAGGACCGGCCTCATCGGCTATCGGGGGCCAGCGGCTGGACCACGGCGCCGCCTCTTCAAGCTGGGCCGCGACCTTCAGCAGCAACTCATCGCCACCGAGCGGGCCGACGAGCTGGACAGCGGCGGGCAAGCCTGTGTCGGGCCAGTGCAGCGGCAACGACATGGCGGGCTGGCCGGTGAAGCTGAACGGCACGGGGAACATCCCGGCATCGGTGGCCCCGCCGGCCTGGCCCAGAGGCCACGCGGGCTGACGGGTGACGGGCGTCACGAGGATGTCGTAGTCCTGCCACCACTCGAGGATCGCCGATGCTTCGCGGCGCATCGTGTCCGCCGCCGCTGCCTCCTGGCCGGGCGTGATGCCGGCGGCCATGCGTACGCTCAGCAGGTGCTCCTGGTCCAGGTCACCGTCGCGCAGCGCTCTGCCCGCCGCCTGTTCCAGCCAGTGCACCTGCGCGGCGCGGGCGGGCGGTGCGATGATCCGGGATGCATTCCAGACGCGGCCCGCCCAGCCGACGAGCGCGGAGGGATGTGCCGCTTCGACATTGTGGCCTGCTTCCGCGAGCAGGCGGCCGGCGACGGCGACTGCCTGGGCGCATGCCGTGTCCACTTCCATGCCCGCGATGAGGTCGCGGGTCATAAGGCCGACGCGGAGCGCGCACGGGCGGGACGCGACGACAGGGGTCGTGGCCGGCCACGGATCGGCGACCGCGGCGAAGACGCCGGCGAGATCGCGAATGCTTCGCGCGAGGACGAACTCCGCCCACACCCCGAGGCCGTCGGGCTGGCCGGCCGGGGTCTCGCAGGGGACGCGGCCGCGCGACGGTTTGAGCGTCGCGACACCACAGCACGCGGCCGGGTACCGCAGGGAGCCGGTCGCGTCACCGCCGTGTGCGATGGCCGCCATGCCCGACGCGACGGCCGCCGCCGAGCCTCCGCTGGATCCGCCTGGCGTGCGTGTGAGGTCCCAGGGGTTGCGTGTCGGGCCGAACGCAGCGGGCTCGGTCGTGATACCCGCTGAGAGCTCGGCGCAGTTGGTCTTGCCGAAGAATACGAACCCTGCGCGGCGGAGGCGATGTGCGAACTCGGTCGTCCGGCGCGAGCGATATCCGATGTCGCGGAGGACGCGGGTGCCGATGAAGTGGGGCGTGCCCTCGACCTCGATCGACGCGTCCTTCAGGAGGAGGGGTACGCCGGCGAACGGGGCTTCCGGGTCCAGGGTCCTGAGCGGCTCCCGTGCGAGGCCGTAGAGGGGCGTGATGACGGCGTTGAGCGCCGGGTTGAGCCGCTCGACGCGCTCGATGGCGCTCTCCAGCAGCTCCGATGGCGCAACGGCGCCCGAGCGGATGAGGTCTGCCTGGTCGGAAGCGTCCAGCTTCCAGAGGTCGCGATCCATCATCCCAATCCTACGAGTGATGAGCAGTAGGACAAAGAGTACATTCGGACCTTTTGTCAAGGCAGCATGCTGCCAGGTCGACCCGGTATGAAAAGCACGCGGGCGCGATCCTCTCGTTCGCGGCGCGCTTAAATTGCTTGGCGGAAACGAAGCGGGACGGACGGACAGGTGCTCGGCAGAAACGCCTCCGGGAGGGACGGACATTGCTCGGCAGAAACGCCCGGGAGGGACGGACATTGCTCGGCAGAAACGCCTGCGGGAGGGACGGACATTGCTCGGCAGAAATGCCTCCGGATGGTGCAATTGCCCGGCGGGAAGGAGTCGCGCGGCGGGCCGAGCGCGAGGGCGTGCCACTGGACGCCCGGGGCCGATTCCCGTGATAGTCGTTTCGAGAAGCTCAGGTGCGCGGAAACGGGTGGTGCGCATGGTGGATCGAACCCTCCTCGGCTCGACGGCCGTCACCGATCGGGGCTTCCGACCGACGGCCGCCGCCGTCTCGGCCGATGGGGCGCCGGCCTCTGCTGGCGATCGTGTGCGATGTGGGGCACGATCTCCAAGCGGCCCATGTCACTTTCGGCGAAATTCTTGTTTTGCCCCTGGCGGGTCTGCGCCCCCTCCCGTGAGGCCGGGTTATCACTCAGTGGGCGAGTCAATCGAAAGGAGCGAAGGATGAGCGACGAAAGGGACGCGTTTGCGGAGCGCATTGTGTCGTCGGTGACGACGGCGATGGACGTGTTCAGCACCTACCTGGGTGACCGGCTGGGGTTCTACCGGGCGCTGGCGGCGGAGCCGATGACGGCTCGCGAGCTGGCTGCCGCGGCTGGCTGCCACGAGCGGTATGCGCGGGAGTGGCTCGAGCACCAGGCGGCGTCGGGCATTCTGCGTGTCCAGGAGGACGGCGGCGACGCGGTGGCGCGAAGGTTCACGCTGCCGGCTGGTCACGCGGAGGTGCTACTGGACCGCGAGAGCCTGAGCTACGTCGGGCCGATCGTGCGGTTGTTCGTGGGGGCGGTGAGCCCGCTGCCCTCGGTGCTCGAGGCGTACCGGACGGGCGGCGGCGTGGCGTACGCGGACTACGGCGTGGACTTGCGGGAGGGTCAGGGAGAGATCAACCGCCCGGTGTTCCTGCAGCAGTTGCCCCAGGAGTGGATCCCGGCGATGCCGGATGTCCACGAGCGGTTGTCGCGACCGGGCGCGCGGGTGGCAGACCTGGGGTGCGGCGCCGCGTGGTCGGCAATCGGGATCGCGCGGGCGTATCCGGGCGTCCAGGTCGATGCGTTCGACCTGGATCCGGCGTCGGTCGATCTGGCGCGGCGCAACGTAGACGAGGCCGGCGTCGGCGACCGTGTGCGGGTGCAACTGCGCGATGCGGGGGACGCGGCCCTGGCGGGGCAGTACGACCTGGTGGCGGCGTTCGAGACCATCCACGACATGTCGCGGCCTGTCGAGGCTCTGCGCGTGATGCGCGGCCTGGCGGCGCCGGGCGCGGGCGTCATGGTGGTGGACGAGCACGTGGGCGAGGAGTTCACGGCGCCGGCGGAGGAGATCGAGCGGTTGATGTACGGCTGGAGCATCCTGCACTGCCTGCCGGCCGGGATGGCGGAGCGGCCGTCCGCGGCGACGGGGACGGTGCTGCGTCCCGGCACGCTGCGTGCGTACGCGCGCGAGGCGGGGTTCGCCGACGTGCAGGTACTGCCGCTGGACGCGGGATTCTTCAACGTGTACCGGCTGGTGGGGTGATATGTGAGAGGTGGGATGTGAGAAGGTGGGATGTGAGACCGTCTGTGGTTGATCGTTGTAGCCAGTGGCGCCTGGATTGCTGATGGGCGTTGGAGGATGCGATGACGGATGAGGTGCTGGAGATCGGTGGGGAGCGGTGCCTGGTGCTGGGCGAGGACGGCGATGTGGTGCGGGATGCGCGGGGCGCGACGGACATGATCGGCGAGGCGATGGCGCATCGGGCGACGATGATCGCGGTGCCCGCGAGCAGGCTGGACGCATCGTTCTTCGAGTTGCGGTCGGGGCTGGCGGGCGAGGTGCTGCAGAAGGCGGCGAACTACCGGGTGAAGTTCGCCGTGGTCGGTGACATTTCGGCCTACGTCGCGGCGAGCGACGCACTGCGGGACTTCGTGGTGGAGTGTAACCGCGGACGAAGCATCTTCTTCGCGCCTGACGGCGCCGCGCTCGCCGAATGGCTGGCGGCCTCCGGGGACTAAGCTTCGGATACTCGGCGATATGGTGGGGCTAGATCGTCATGAGTTCGGCGGCGCCGTGGGCTTCGAGGGCGGCGCCGACCCAGCCGAACATCGCCTCCGCGAGCTGGATGCCGGTGAGGGCGACGTAGTCGTCGATGCGTGCGGGGTCGATGCTGACGCTGGCGATGACGTTCACGATCGCCGTGGTCACGAGCCCCTGCCGGTACGAGTCGTAGCACCGCTGGAGGTCGTAGTCCCGCACGCCGTTCTCCAGCAGCAGGCCGTGGTACAGCTCGACGAGCCGCCGGTCGCAACGAGCCTGTACGTCCGGCGGCAGGCTCGTGGTCATGATGCGGGCGAGGTCGTCGCCGCCGTTCCCCGCGCTGACGGTCTGCCAGTCGAAGACGGCGAAACGCCCGCCGCTGCCCGATGGGAAGAAGATCTGGCCCGGGTGAAAGTCGCCGTGGACGAGCGTGAGCGTATCGCCGGCGATGTCGCGCCGCATGCCCATCAGGCTCTGCCAGTTGTCGAGCATGTGTTCGGCGAGCGCGAGGACAACGGCCGGGATGGCGGCGCCGAAACGCTCCTTCGCCTGTGGCAGTGACATGGCGAGCGCCGCTCGTCCCTGGGCCATGAACGCGGCGTCGGTGGCGCTTCCGGGCGCATGCAGGAACTCGAGCGCCGAGAGCCGCGGATGTGCCCACCACTTCGCGTGGAACGGCGCCAGGTGCCGGACCGCGAGTTCGATGTCGTCCTCGGACAGCAGCGTGCCATCGAGGGGGCGCGCGTCGCTCATATCTTCCAGCAGCAGGGCGAACACGCCCGTCGCCGGGTCGATCTCGGCGTGATAGCAACGCGGGATGGGGATGCCCGGATCAGCGCCGAAGAGCCGGTAGAACTCGACCTCGCGCGCGTAGCCGCCGATTTGGCTCATGAGGGCCCTGATGGGCTCGTACGACGTGGCAAACTTCGCGATCAGCGAGGCGGGTGCTCCGGGGTCGTCGTGGTCGTACTGGAGTGTCAGGCGTGCGACGACGGCGGCGGCGCCCTGCAGCTCGAGGAGTTCGGTTGTGTGCGCGAGGACTCTCGCTTCGCCGATCCCGGCGCTGGCGCGCAGGGCGGCGGTGAGCCAGGCGTCGTTGACCTGGTCGGGTCCGGCCGGGATGGATGTTGCGTTCACGTCGTTGCGGGCGCCCAAATTGGAAGCGCGCTGCCCAGTTGCGCGATCCCACGCGATCCCAGAAGAAGCTAGCGTGGTGGCTGCGGCGTGAACAGCGCCATTTGGCCCGGTTTGCGTCCTGCTTGTCATGCCCACCAGCGACCACGGCTTCGCCTGACGCTCGCGGGCCGCCCGCGTGACGAATGGCACTGGCGGCGGCCGGAGGCGTGGGCGAGCGTTCATCCATGGATGGACGCGTCAAACTGAACGCGAGCGTGCCAGGTGAGGGCTTACCAGGCAACGCCACGCGCGGGCGCGCCCGATGACGGGCCGAGTCGACCGGACGGACGCGAACGACACGCTGCCCCTGCAGGGGTGGCGGCGGACGTTTTCGTCGCTCTCCGGCAACCGCGACTTCACCTTCCTCTTCGCGGGGAACGTCTGCTTCTTCTTCGGCATGCAGATGATGATGGTGCTCATCGGCTGGCTGGTGATCCGCCGGTGGGACAACGCCGCCTACCTGGGGTACGTACTGGCGGCGGCGGCCATCCCCATGCTGGTGCTGGCGCCGATCGGCGGCGTTGTGGGCGACCGGGTGGAGAAGCGGCGGCTGCTGCTGGTGACGCAGAGCCTGCTGGTCGTGACCAGCGGCGCGGTTTCGGTGCTGATCCTGACGGACGCGCTCGAGTTCTGGCACATGCTGGTGATCACGCCGATCACGGGAGCGGCGTTTTCGTTCAACATCCCGGGCCGTCAGGCGCTGGTGGCGATCCTGGTGCCACGGGACCGGCTGATGAACGCGATCTCGCTCAGCTCCGCGTCGATGAACGCCGCCCGGATCGTGGCGCCGGCGGCGGCGGGCGTGCTGATCGCGCCGATCGGGATCGGCGGGGCGTACGTGGTGTCGACGGTGTTCTACGCGGGTGCGGCGGTAGCGACAGTGTTCCTGCCCCGGGCAACGGCGCAGCGGACACGAGAGTTCACGTTCATCGAAGACTTCACGGGTGGGTTCCGGTACGTCAGGGGCACACCGCTGGTGTTCAGCCTGCTGTTCCTGGCCACGATCCCGCCGATGTTCGCGCTGCCGTACCAGACGTTGTTACCGGTGTTCGCGGACGATGTGTGGCACGTGGGGCCGGTGGGCTTCGGCATCATCGAGGCGGTCTCGGGCGCGGGCGGGTTTGCGGGCGGGCTGTTCGCGGCGACGCTGGACAGCTACCGGCGCAAGGGGACGCTGATGCTGGGTGCGGCGGTCACGTTCGGCGCGCTGCTGTTTGCGCTGGCGCTGGCGCCGTGGTTCACGGCGGCGCTGGTGTTGATGGCGGCGATGGGATTTGCGTCGATGGTGTTCACGACCGTGAACAGCGCGGCGATCCAGATGGTGATCCCGCACGAGGTACGTGGGCGGGTGATGAGCGTCATGATGATGACGTTCGGGCTCACGCCGCTGAGCGCAGTGCCGGCGGGGATCGCGGCGCAGAGCATGGGAGCGCCGCCGGTGGTGGCCGCGGGCGCGGTGCTGTTCGTCCTCTCGACGATTGGGACGTTCGCGTGGGCGTCTTCGTTGCGGGGGCTCGACCGGACGATGGAGGAGAGCACCGACGATACCGCGGCGGCCGCGGGCACGGCGCCGCTGGCGCCCGTTCTGGAGCCGCCGGCGTGAGCGCCGGGTCTAGGGCCGGACTTCGTAGAAGGCGTTGATGGGGTGGGGGAGGTCGAGGCGGCGAAAGCGGGTGAAGCCGTGTGCCTCGACGAGCGTGCGCATCGCCGGCTCTGGGAGGCCCAGCGTGCCGAGACCGGCGCCTCCCGGCTCCGACAGTGACGACGACATGCACGAGAGTACGGACATCGCATAGAGCATCGGGACAGTGGCGTTGCCGAGCTGCTCCTCGAACGTGGGGGCGCCGTTGATGTCGGCGATGAGCCAAAAGCCGTCGGGCTTGATCGCCTTGCCGATGGCGGCGACGGCGATCTCCGGGTGGGTCATGTCGTGCAGGCAGTCGAAGGTGGTGACGAGGTCGACGGACGCGTCGGACGGGAGCGGCTCGACGGTGGGGTCGTGGAGTTCGATGTTCTTGACGCCGGCGGCGTTGCGGTTGGCGACGGCACGCTCGAGCGCGTGCTTCGAGGTGTCGTAGCCGTGGAAGCGTGAGTTCGGGAAGGCGCGCGCCATCTCGACCAGCGCGAGGCCGGAGCCGCAGCCGACGTCGGCGACGACGCCGCCCGCGGCGAGGCGGGCGGCGATGCCGTCGAGCATGGGCAGGGCGGTGGGGACGAGGACCTGGCGGTACCAGTTGCGGAAGAGGCCCTCGGTCGAGGCGGCGGCATCGGCGCCGCGGTCGTCGAAGGAGTAGCCGATGCCGGTGCGAAACGCCTCCATGAGCTTGTCGACCATGGCGGCGCGCTGGGGCAGCGGGAGAAAGTTGCCGCCGAGGTAAGAGAGTTGGTCCTCGTCGGCGAGGAGGAGGGCGACCTCGGGTGAGAGCGCAAATGCGCCGCCGCCCGCATCGGCGGCGTAGTCGATGACGCCGGCGGCGGCCTGGCCGCGGAGCCACTCGCGCAGCCAGCGCGCGCTGAGGCCGGTGGCGCGCGCCAGATCGTCGGGGGTGACAGATCCGGCGCTCGCGAGGGCCTTGTACAGGCCGAGACGCATGCCCAGGACGACCATGATGGCAACGTGGGCGCCCGTCATCATGCCGGCGAGGAGCACGACCTTCTGCGTGAGCTTCTTCGGGTCGGGCGCGGCAGTCTCTGATGTCATGGTGGTCCTCGATCTCATTACGGATGCGGGCGGCCACGCGTGCGATGCAGGGCCGCCTCTATGGTCTGGCGCGCTCGCGTCCGGCGCGGGCCGGGCGCAGCAGGCTGCGCCCCTACGGTCGCTGGCCGTTCGGCGGCATGATAGCCTCATGCCGCATGACGGCCCACGAGGCGGCACATCCGGCTGCTGACTGGCGCGAGCAGTACGCGCACAAGCTGACCACGCCCGAGGTGGCGGTGGGGCTGGTGCGCGACGGCGACCGGGTGGTCATCGGGATGCATTACCAGACGCCGCTGGCTCTGTGCCGGGCGCTGGCGGCGCGCGGGGGCGAGCTGCGCGGGGTGGAGATCGAAAACTCGATCGCGACGTTCATCTCGTGGTGGGAGGACGACGCGCCAAACGACTTCACCGTGCGGTCGTTCTTCCTGCAGGCGAGCGACCGGCCGGCGTTCCGGAAGGGGCTGCTGGAGTACGTGATCGCGCCGCCGACGCGGGAGGACGCGTCGTACTGGCTCGACCGGAAGCCGGACGTATTCCTGACGAGCGTGTCGCCACCGGACGCGGAGGGGTGGTGCAGCTTCGGGATGAGCGTGTGGGGCGCGCCGGAGGTGGCGCGCGAGGCGACGCACGTCGTCGGGGAGGTGAACGCGCGGCTGATCCGGACGGGCGGAGACAACCGGATCCACGTCGACCAGATCGAGCTGCTGGTGGAGGCGCCGCACGCGTGGAAATTCCTGCGGCGGCCGCCGAACACGCACGAGGAGGCGGAGATCGCGGCGGTGATCTGCTCGCTGGTGGGGACGGAGGTCGTGCAGGACGGGGACACGCTGCAGTTCGGCACCGGGACGGTGTCGGCGGCGATGGCGTCGTTCATCGGGCACCGGCACGAGCTGGGGGTGCACAGCGAGCTGGTGTTCGGGGGGATCCCGGCGCTCGTCGAAGGAGGAGTGATCACGGGATCTCGGAAGACGGTGCATCCGGGGAAGGTGGTGGGTGCGTCGTTCGGGCCACTAACGGCGGAGGAATTCGCGATGGTGGACGGGGACCCGCGGTACGAGCTGTACTGCATGAGCCACACGAACGACATCGAGGTGATCGCGGCGCACGACAACATGTGCGTGGTGAACAACGCGCTGCTGGTCGACCTGACCGGCCAGATCAACGGCGAGACGATCGGGCCCGAGATCTACAGCGGGACCGGCGGGGCGTTCGCGTTCGCGGTGGGGGCGTTGCACGCGAGGAACGGCCGCAGCGTGACGGTGCTCCCGTCGACCTCGGTGGTGGACGGAGAGCGGCGGTCGCGGATCGTGGCGATGTTTCCGCAGGGGAGCGCGGTAACGGTGCCGCGGGGGTACGCGGACATCATCGTGACGGAGTACGGGATCGCGCGGATCAAGGGCGGGACGCTGCGGCGGCGCATCGACGAGCTGTGCGGGATCGCGCATCCGGACTTCCGTGCGGACCTGCGGGCGGAGGCGCGGCGGCTGTATGGGGTGTGAGGCGAGAAGTGAGGGGTGGGGTGCGGGACCGTGGGAAATGGGAGGTGTGCAGTTCGTAGCTCGAAGTGGGTAGTTGGGGGCTGCGAAAACCGCATTCCAGGGCTGGTTGAGCGCGCCGGGTGCAGGCACGCATGATGGGCGTGGCTGTCGGACCTGACAAGACGGGCGCTCATGACGTACTCGATCTCCGGTTGGTGTCCCGCTACGGGGCAATTCGGCTTCGCGATGGCGAGCTTCGATGTGACGTTCGCGCCACCGGAGCGCATGCCGTCGACGGTCGTGAGCGGCGCCGGTTCTGTCGCGTGTCAGGCGATGACGAGGCCGGGGTTCGGCTCGAAGGTCGTCCAGGTGCTGCGGAGTGGTCCGTCCGCCTCGCGGGCGCTTGCCGAGGCGCTGAAGGGCGAGGTGGGGAGCGATTCGTTTCAGGTCGCCGTGGTGGATGCCGCGGGCGGAGTGTCCGCGCACACGGGCGGCGCCACGATGGCGTGGTCAGGCCACGCAGCCGGAGTCCGCTGCGTCGCGGCGGGCAATCTGTTGCGGAACGGCTGGGTCGTCGACGAGATGCTGGCGAAGTTTCAGGATCGGGATCAGGACCCGCTGCCGCTTCGGCTGCTCGCGGCCCTGCGCGCGGGTTATCTGGCCGGCGGGGATCGCCGAGGCACTCGTTCGGCGACGCTTCATGTTGCGGGGCTGCCGGCGGGCGAGATGTACCTGCGTGTCCAGCAGCATCACCGCCCGCTGGTCGAGCTGGACCGGCTCCTGGGCCTGGCGCTGCGCGAGGCAGACTTCGCAGCGAACGTCGATTCTGCTTCGCGACTGCTGAGTCCGCTGCTGACGCAGGAGGGGCTCGTCGCCGACCTCGGGCCGCTGAACACGGCGGCGGCCGTGGAGCGTCTCCGTCACGACCCGCGCGCTCGCGCTCTCCTGGAACCACCAGCCGACCGTGTGCTCGACGACCTCGCTGCGAGTCTGACGGGCACGCATGACAGCCTGGGCCGCTTGCCGTTTCACGTCGCCCTCGCTGCTCTATCCGCGGGGGTCCTGGATACCGGGACCGGGGCGGTTCCCGCCACCGCGCGCGGCTCGTAATGCGCGGCGCGGCCAGCGCCGGACACCGAACAGGACATTCACCGCGACTACTGACACGGAGTTGCAGGAGGCTCATGGCGCTCATTGGGTGGGAGATGCGATGATCGCGGGTGAGCGAAAGGAGCCAATGATGGCGAGGAAGGGCGACGCGGGTGAACCGCGCGCGGATCTGCCGTACATGCCGGGGTACGACGAGATGATCGAGGCGAGCGGGGGGAAGACGCTGCCGTGGTCGTGGGCGGTCGCGCAGATCGGGGCGAGCCGGAACCTGTGGCTGACGACGGTGCGGCCGGACGGGCGTCCGCACATGATGCCGGTGTGGGGCTTGTGGCGGGACGGCATGTTCGAGTTCAGCACGGGCCCGCAGTCGCGCAAGGCGAAGAACTTCCGGGCGAACCCGAACGTGGCGGTGGCTACGGAGAGCGGTGCGGAAGCCGTGGTGATCGAGGGCGCGGTGAGCGTGATGCCGGTGTCTTCGCACGGAG
This sequence comes from uncultured Dehalococcoidia bacterium, assembly GCA_964371355.1. Lineage (GTDB taxonomy): Bacteria > Chloroflexota > Dehalococcoidia > DSTF01 > JACRBR01 > JACRBR01. The sequence goes on along the minus strand of CAYJMG010000003.1, from coordinate 24,643 downwards.
GATTTATCTCCGCGTACAAGGAAAAGTATGACTGGGAGATGACGGAGTCGATGGCGCCGTTCTACGTCGTCACGCCGCGCGTCGTGTTCGGCATCCGGGAGTACGGCGACAAAGAGACGGGCGGCGTTACACGCTGGACGTTCGACTGACAGTCATGAAGGCTCAGTCTGGTTCGCGCGCTGGCTGGCGAACACTTGCCTCCCTGGCGGCTATCCACCATCTGGTCTTGACTTCAGGCCCGTCCTCATAGCGGAGCCCAAGCCGTTCCGCTGCCTCACGCGCGATCGCTGAGAACATGTCCATCGTGGCGTTGAGGGCCTTCCAGGCCTCCACCTGGTCGTACCGCGGAAACACGCGCGGGAGATGGTGCAGGATCTTCTCACCTCCCCACCGTTCCAGGAAACGGCCGTTGTACCAGACGTCGCCTTGTCCTGTCCTGCCCGCGGCACTCCACTCGATCATACGGAGCGCAAAGGTCTTTGCCAGGTGGTCGCTGACGAACACGGCCATCCACAGTTCGTGCCGCAGGAGCAGCTTCGACGTCCAGAGGCAGTGCGACCAGAACGCTGCTGCTGTCTCATCGAACTCCTCTTGCGTCGGCGGATGCGGGCGAGCCGCTGGCGGACGGACGTGCATGCGCGTGCCCGCGCCCCCTTTGTCCACGAGCGCCACCGGCGTGCCTTTGCGGAGGATGGCGAACCACGCATCGATCTGGTTTTCGAGGCTCGATGGCAGGAGTCGCATGAAGCGCGGGGCGCGCGAGAGTACCCGTAGCAGGAGCCCGCCCCATCTCGTCTCCATGTCGGAGACGATCGCGAAGTCGACGTGCACCGGCCCGTCGAAGACGGCGGTCCGAATGTTGCGCTGGCCAACCACCGGAGGTTGCCGATACGTGAGCGTAAGGTCGCCCAGCTCATTCAACCAGCCCGCAGTCCCGTAGTAGAACTTTGGTCTGGTCGTGATGAGCATCAGGTCGATGTCCGAGAGTTCGTCGGGAGGGGGCATCACCCGGGCGCGTGACCCGACAACGACAGCGCCTCGTATGTCCGAGCGCCGCTCGGCCCATGGCACGAACGTCTCCAGAAACACCTGGTACGGGTCGCGCGCCTCTGCCATGCCACGCAGTCTCCGGTGGCGCCGAGCTTAGCACCCCCGATGGTGAGAAAGCTAGAGCCCAACAGGTCGGAGCGTGCCTTGGCTCCCAGAGTCGGCCGAGGAAGATCGCGGAATTTCCGGGTCGCGAGGAGAGCACACCTACCAGTACACGAGGTCGAGGTGAGCCGGCGTCTGTAGTGCGGGTGAGTCGGCGCGCCACTGGAGGTAGCGGGTCTCCTCTTCCGGTTCGAACTTCGCGAGCTGTGCGGCGACGCCGGGCAGGTAGCCGAGCGGCGCCGTGAGGAAGTCGCGGCCGAGCCCGTGCGTGACGCCGAGCAGGTGCTCGATCAGCGCGGCCATCGCATCCTCGGCGCCCTCCGCGAATCCGATGTCGAGGAGCGTGGTGTGGGAGACGATGCGTTCCTGTCCGGTCTCGCGATGGATCCAGCGCTCGCGCAGGTCGCGGCCACGGTCCCACAGGCCGGCGCAGGCGACGGCGGCGCCGCCGCGCTCGAGCACCCAGAAGTCGCCGAGGGCGTACGGCGTTTGCCAGGGCGCACCGGGTGGGATATCGAACTCGAGGCGGGAGGAGAGCCACTCGGCGGTGTACGGGCGGAAGAGATCGCGGCCGTTGTGCGTGCGGTTGATGAGGGCGGCGCAGCGCTCGTAGTCGGAGGAGCGCGCCGGCCGGATGCCGTCCGCCGTGTGCGTGGCGGCGGTGGAGGCGAGCTGCAGCACCGTGATGGGCATGCCGGGGACATCGTCGTCGCGCTTGGGGACGCTATCGATGGAGGGCATAAACTTCTTGTTCCAGCGCTCCATGGTCATGTTGCGCGCGCGAATGTAGTCGTATTGCAGACGCGTGGGCATTTGGAGGCCGACCGCGCCGGGCAGCGATCGCACCCAGTGGGCGTATGCATGGCCGCGGTGGTCCTTGTGCACGCGCATCGCCTGGCCGAAGCGGACGGAGATGCGCTGCCCGCCGACGATGGTGTGGCGAAGCGAGAACGAGACGCAGGCCACGAGCCGGCCGTCGTCGAAGAGGCCATTGAGGACGGGCCGCTCCTGCAACTCGAACGACGCGAAGCCGCTCGGGCCGCGTTCGACGGTGACGTCCCAGTCGCCGATCTGCTCGGGTGAGTTCGCCCACAGATCGCAGAAGGCTTCATTGTCGGCATAGGTGAGCTGGCGGAAACGCATCGTGCCGTGGTGCAGCTTCTCTGCCCACTGCAGCTCTTCCTGGACGCGCTCCAGCGTCGCGTTCCAGGCGAACCATCGAAGCACGTTCTCCTCGGCGATGTGGAGGTCGCGGGCGCGCGCGAGCAGGTCGGCGGGCCAGCCGTGTTCGCTCCAGGCCCGGTCGACTTCGTTGCGTCTGTTCTCCAGGCTCACGTCGTGACGTTGCATGAGCCAGCGCTCCTTGAGGGCAACAGTGTCGGCGACCGGCGGCCGGATGACAAGGACGGCCGCCCAGTACCATGACCGCGCGCAACCGCGCGGGCTGAAAGCCCGCGCTGCGGTGGTTAACGGTCAGCGGTAGCCCTCGACGACAGGCCGGCGGGGCAGGGACCACCAGGCGGCGTCGCAAGTGGCCATGAGGCCGTCGTCGAGGGCGAGGCCGGCGGCGGCGAGCGAAGCGTCGAGCTGGTCGGGGCGGCTCGCGCCGACGATGGCCGAGGTGATGCCGGGCTGGGCGATGGCCCAGGCGACGGCGGCGGTGGCCATGGGGACGTTGCGCGATTCACACGCGCCGCGCAGCTCCTCGACGGCGTCGAACAGCGCGTCCTGCCAGTAGCGGTGCTGGTACATGCGTCCTGCGTTGCCCAGCGAGAAGCGCCCACCCTCGAGCGGGTCGTCGCCCTTGCGGTACTTGCCGCTCAAGAAGCCACCGGCCATCGGGTTGTAGACGATGACGCCGAGGCCCTGATTGCGGCAGAGGGGCAGGACTTCGGTCTCGATCTCCCGGTAGAGCAGGTTGTAGCGCGGCTGAAGGCAGTCGTAGCGGGCGATCCCGAGGCGGTCGCTGGCGGCAAGCGCTTCGGCGAGGCGCCATGCAGGGTAATTGCTGCACCCGACGTAGCGGACTTTGCCCCAGCGGACGAGGTCGTCGAGCGCGCGCATCGTCTCCTCGATGGGTGTGCGCGAGTCGAACCAGTGGACCTGGTAGAGGTCGATGACGTCGATCTGCAGGCGGCGGAGGCTCTCGTCAACGGCTTTGTGGATGTGGTAGCGCGAGAGGCCGGCGTCGTTGGCCCCCTGGCCCATGGCACCGGCGCACTTCGAGGCGAGCACGATCCTGTCGCGGTTACCGCGCTGCTTCATCCAGAGGCCGATGATCTCCTCCGTGCGGCCTGCGGTCGAGGCGTCGCCGCCGAGGGGGTAGACGTCGGCGGTGTCGATGAAGTCGATGCCCGCGTCGAAGGCCCTGTCGAGGATGGCGAAAGAGGTGGCTTCGTCGCACTGGAGGCCGAAGGTCATGGTGCCGAGGCAAAGGGGCGGGACGCGAAGGCCGGTGCGGCCGAGATTGCGGTAGTCCATGGAGGTGCGCTCCTTGGCGGGGGAGGATCGGGGTTCTTGGTACAGTTCGGTCATGGTATCGCGTCACAAGACGAAGGTGTGGGAGATGTCGCCGGAATTGCGATGGCTTGCATCGCGGCCACTAGCGCTCCGCGAGTTCGAGGGGAAGTGGGTGGTGCTGGTTGATGAGCGCGTGGTTGCCTCTGGTGACTCGCCGAAGGAAGTCATGGAGGCCCTACCCGAACAGTATCGTGGACGAGGGCTGCTTCACCGCATTACGCGACGGGACTTCGACCCGAATGCAATCGTCATCGCGTGACGAACATCGAGTTCGATCTGGAGTATGCATACAGCGGCGACGAGATCGTCGTTGCGGTGTCTTTGCCGTCCGCTCCTGACGCTCCTCCCTTCGAGATGCTGCTCGATACAGGCTCCAGCTTCTCGACGCTGCACCATGACTTGCTGCCATTGTTGGGCATCGACGACTTGGGTGCCGGGACAGCCGCTACCATTGTTGTGGCCGGCGGCCAACTCGAACGCTGCTGGATTCACGCGGTCGAGATCGAGCTGCTTGGCCGCCGCATGACCATTCAAGCGGCATTTTGTCCTGCGTGGGACATGATGAACCTGTTGGGGATGCATGGATTCATGGACCAGCTTACGTTTGCGGTGGATCATCGTGCGCATCGTCTCTACCTGAAGTGGCAGGCGTAGGCGGCCCGCTGTAGCCATCCTGCGGCAGCCTGTAACCTTCCCTCATGCCAGGCGAAGAAGAGCTGATTCAACTGCGAATCGAGAAGCTGCAGCGGCTGCGAGGGCGCGGGACTGACGCGTACCCCGCGCGGGCCGCGCGGACGCACGACGCTCGCGGTGCGGTGGCCGCGTTCGAGCGGTGGGAGGCGGACGGGTCGCAGGGCGAGGCGCCTGCCGTCAGTGTGGCTGGTCGCATCACGGCGATGCGCGATATGGGGAAGGCGTCGTTCCTCGACGTCACGGACGGATCCGGGCGCATGCAGTGCTACCTGAAGAAGGACGTCATCGGCGCGGAAACGTACGCGGGGCTGGCGGAGCTGGACCTGGGCGACTTCCTCTCGGTGACGGGGCCGCTGTTCCGGACGCGGACGCAGGAGATCACCGTCGAGGCGCGGGCGTACCAGGTGCTGGCGAAGGCGCTGCGGCCGCCGCCTGAGAAGTGGCACGGGGTGGAGGATATCGAGATCCGGTACCGGCAGCGGTACCTGGACCTGATGGCAAACGCGGACGTGCGCGACATCTTCCGCACGCGGGCGGCGATCGTCTCGGCGATGCGGCGGCACCTGGACGGGCGGGGCTTCATCGAGGTTGAGACGCCGGTGCTGCAACCGGAGGCGGGCGGGGCGGCGGCGACGCCGTTCACGACGCATCACCGCGCGCTGGACCAGGACTTCTTCCTGCGGATCTCACTCGAACTCCACCTGAAGCGGCTGATCATCGGCGGCTACGACCGGGTGTACGAGATCGGCCGCATCTTTCGGAACGAGGGCGTGTCGTGGAAGTACAACCCCGAGTTCACGATGCTGGAGATGTACGAGGCTTACGCGGATTACAACGACGTGGCCCGCAACGTCGAGGAGATGGTGTCGAGCATCGCGCGGGAAGTGCTGGGTACAACGACGGCGCAGTTCGAGGAGCACACCATCGACCTGGCGCCGCCATGGAAGCGCATCACAATGCGCGAGGCGTTGATCGAGCACGCGGGAATCGACTTCACGGAGTTCCGCACGCGGGAGAAGCTGTACGAGGAACTACGACGGCGCGGATTCGCGGACCTCGACCCCGGATGGTCGTGGGGAAAGCTCATCGACGAGGCGGTGTCGCACTACGTAGAGCCGACGCTGATCCAGCCGACGTTCTTGCTGGACTACCCGAAAGAGATCTCGCCGCTGGCGAAGAGCAAGCCGGGCGAGGACGGGATCGTGGAGCGGTTCGAGTTCTTCATCGCGGGATTCGAGATGGGGAACGCGTACAGCGAGCTGAACGACCCGATCGATCAGCGGGAGCGGTTCGAGGCGCAGCGACGGCTGGCGGCGGCAGGCATCGAGGAAGTGGAGACGTTGGACGAGGACTTCCTGGTCGCCCTGGAGCACGGCATGCCCCCCACCGGCGGGCTTGGCATCGGCATCGACCGGCTGACGATGATCCTGACGGGGCAGCGTTCAATTCGCGAGGTTATCCTCTTCCCCGCCCTTCGCCGCAAAGATTGAGGCACTAGCCCCTTGTCCTGCCTTCCATTCGGCCCTTGCCGTTCTGCCCCGCTGCGCTACGATATAAGCTGTAGCTAAACCGGGATGAAAGATGAGGCTAAGATGGGCCGCCGGGCAGTTGGCATAACCGCACTCATAGCCATCGCGAGCCTGGCGAGTCTGATCGGGATGAGCTGCGGTGGGGACGGCTCGACGCTGACTGTGTACTCGGGCCGCAGCCAGGACCTGGTCGGGCCGATTCTGGACCAGTTCTCCGACGAAACCGGGATCAAGATCCGCGTGCGGTATGGCGACACGGCTGAATTGGCGGGCGTCATACTCGAAGAGGGCGGCAATTCGCCCGCAGACGTGTTTTTCGCCCAGGATGCCGGTGCGCTGGGAGCACTCGATGCGGAGGGCCGCCTTGCGGTCCTTCCTCAGGATGTGCTCGATCGGGTCCCTGCGGGATACCGGGCGGACAACGGGCAGTGGATCGGCGTCTCCGGTCGCTCGCGGGTCGTCGCGTACAACACAGACGCGCTCCAACCTGGAGATCTCCCGGCGTCGATCAAGGACTTCACCGACCCCGCCTGGAAGGGCCGGATCGGTTGGGTGCCGACGAACGCCTCCTTCCAGGCTTTTGTCACGGCCTTCCGGCTGCTCGAGGGCGAAGAGGCTGCTCGCGCGTGGCTCGAAGGCATCAAGGCGAACGACCCGGTGGACCTCCCGAACAACACCGCGGCGGTCGAGGCAGTCGCGAACGGCGAGGTCGATGTCGCATTCGTGAACCACTACTACCTGTTCCAGTTCCTGGCCGAACAGGGCGAGGGTTTCAAGGCGCGCAACTACTTCCTCAAGGACGGCGACATCGGCGCCCTGGTGAACGTGGCTGGTGCGGCCATCCTGGAGAGTTCGGACCACGAGGATGACGCGAAGCGGTTTCTCGAGTTCATGTTGTCGCACGACGCGCAGCAGTACTTTGCGGACGAGACGTACGAATACCCGCTGATCGAAGGTGTCTCCACGAACTCGCTGCTTCCGGCGCTCAGCGAGCTACAGCCCCCGCAGATCGACCTCAGCAGCCTGGACGACCTCGCCGGCACCCAGAAACTGTTGCGCGATACAGGAGTGCTGCCGTAGCCATGGTCGCGATCCCGATTCCGATTCCTGCGCGCGGGCGGACTCACCAGGATCCGCCGGTCGTGGTCGCCGCGCTGGCCGCGGCGATCGCCCTGGCGATGCTGCTGCCGGCGGCGTATCTGTTGATGCGGGTCGGCGAAGAGGGCTCGGTCGCCTGGGATGCCGTCACGGCATCGAGCGCCCAGCGAGCGCTCCTTCGCACAGCGTTGCTTGCGGGGATGGTGACGGGCGGCGCCGTGGCAATCGCGGTGCCCCTCGCCTGGCTCACGGAACGGACGGATCTTCCGTTACGCCGCGTGTGGGCAGTGTTGTTCGCACTGCCGTTGGCAATTCCGTCGTACGTCGGGGCATTCACGCTTGTGGCGGCGCTTGGGCCACGCGGCATGCTGCAGGACGCGCTCTCGCCCCTCGGTGTTGAATCGCTGCCCGAGATCTACGGTTTTCGGGGCGCCTGGCTGGCGCTGACGCTCTTCACGTTTCCATATGTTCTCTTGCCTGTCCGGGCCGCCATGCGGAATCTCGACCGCTCGATGGAGGAGGCGGCGAGAGGGCTTGGGCACGGGCGTCTTTCGACCTTCGTCCGCATCACCTTGCCTCAGCTTCGCCCCGCGATCGCGGCCGGTGGCATGCTGGTGGCGCTGTATGCGCTGAGCGACTTCGGCGCGGTTTCGATCCTCCGGTTCAACTCCCTTTCGCGGATCATCTACCTTCGGTACACGACCTTCGATGGCGGCTCCGCAGCCGCACTCGCGCTGCTTCTTGTGGGCCTGACGCTTGCCGTCGTTATCGTAGAAAACGCCCTGCGGGGGCGCGGGCGATATCACGCGAATGCCCGGCACCCCATCGCGTCGAAGGTGGGGCTGGGCGCCTGGAAGATCCCGGCCCTGCTGTTCTGCGGAGCCCTGGTCGGCGTATCGCTCCTGCTTCCGGTGTCCGTGATGATCTACTGGCTCGTGCGCGGACTGCAGGCGGGTGAGGCGATAGGGTTCGTCCGCATCGCCGCCTGGAACTCGATGTATGTTGGCGTGCTCGCTGCGTTCGTGGTCGTACTGACGGCGTTGCCTGTCGCGCGGCTGGGCGTGCGCTACCCCGGCATCTTCAGCTCGCTCGTCGAGAAGGCGTCCTACTCGGGCTATGCGCTGCCCGGCATCACCATCGCCCTGGCGCTGGTGTTTTTCGCGGCGAACTACGTGCCCCTCGTCTATCAGACGATGGCGTTGCTCTTGTTCGCGTATGTCGTGCGGTTCCTCCCGCAGGCGATCGGATCGTGCCGCAGCGCGCTGGTGCAGGTGAATCCGAATACCGAGCGCGCGGCGCGGAGCCTGGGGAAGGGGCGCCTGGAGGTGTTCGCACGCATCACGGTCCCGCAGATTGTGCCCGGCCTTTCCGGCGGTGCGCTGCTGGTGTTCCTGACCGTGATGAAGGAGCTGCCGGTAACGCTGCTTCTGAGCCCCATCGGCTTCGAGACCCTGGCGACTCGGGTGTGGTCATCCACGTCGGAGGCGTTCTTTGCGCGGGCAGCCCTGCCCGCCCTGATTCTGGTTGTACTTTCCTCGTTGCCGGTGCTGATGACGGCCTGGCGGGAGGACACGCGATGACGGAGCCGTTCCTGCGTTGCCGCGGTCTGGTGAAGCGCTTTGGCGACGTGAAGGCCGTCGATGGCATCGACCTGGAGATCGAGCGCGGCCACACGCTCGTCCTGCTGGGGCCCAGCGGCTGTGGCAAGACGACGTTGCTGCGCCTCATCGCCGGCTTCGAAACACCGAACGCGGGGCACATCGCTCTTGGTGACCGATGTTTGAACAGCGATGCCACGTTGATGCCGCCGGAAAAGCGCCGGGTCGGTGTCGTGTTCCAGGACTACGCGCTCTTTCCGCACATGGACGTCGGCGCCAACGTTGCCTTTGGCATGCCCAGCCGGAACGGCCGGCGGCGGCAGCGGGTGGAGGATCTGCTGGCGCTGGTCGGACTCGAGGGCCTCGGCCGGCGCATGCCGCATGAGCTGTCGGGCGGTCAGCAGCAGCGCGTCGCCCTGGCTCGGACGCTGGCCGCGGAGCCCGATCTCGTGTTGCTGGACGAGCCATTCTCGAATCTCGATCCGGCTATGCGCGCCCGCGTACGCGGCGAGGTCCGGCAGATCATCGAGACGCTGGGGACGACGGCGCTCTTCGTCACGCACGACCAGGAGGAGGCGCTCAGCATCGCCGGTCGCGTAGCCGTGATGCTCGCTGGCCGCATCCTGCAGGTCGGGCCGCCAGGCGAGGTATACCGGCAGCCCAACAGCCGTGCCGTTGCCGAATTCCTGGGCGACGCCAACGTCATCAGCGGCGAGGCGTCGCCGGGACTGGTTGAGTGCGCGCTGGGATCAGCCCCATCGGCGGAGGATTACTCAGGATCGGTCCAGGTCATGATCCGCCCGGAGAACCTGTCGCTCGCCACGGAGACCGGCATTCCGGCCGTTGTCGTTGCGGACGAGTATTTCGGGCACGACCAGATGATCACGGTCCGCCTGGACGACGGCACGGTCCTGAAGGTGCGCGATCTCCCGGGGCGGGACGTGACCCTGGGCGACCGCGTCGGCGTGTCGCTGCGCGGCGGCGTGGTCGTGTTCCCCGGCTAGGTGTTTTCCGGGCAATCATTGGTCCAGTCCTGATGACAAAGAGAGGGCTCCGGCCAGTTTGACCGGAGCCCTCTCCTTTAGTGGCGTGTAATCGCGTGGTAGTCGCGTGCGACTGGCTCGTCGCGATGCGCGCGCCTACTCGACCGTGAACGCGACTCGCATGCCTTCTTCGTAGTGGCTCTCCAGCTCACCCTCTTCGACTTCGGCAATGTTGCAGATCAGGACGTACTTGCCCGCCGCGAGATCGAGTGTCAACGACCCGGCCGAACCCACCGGGAACGGCTCGATCTCGTCCAGCAAGTCAACGTCGTCCTCCGGCACGCGGCCCTCGTCCACCGGCAGCGACGCCGCATCCAGGTCCGACTTGATCACGACGAACTCGTGCGCGTCGTTTGGCCCCTGGTTTTCGACCAGGAAGTAAACCTTGCCTGCCGGGACCGAGGCCTTCGACAGCACGATCTCCCATTCCTTCAAGGTCACGTCGACTTCGGTCGCGTCAGCGTCCTTCGGTCCCGGCGTGATTTGCGCGACGGGATCGGCCTCGGGATCGGGGTCCGCTTCCGGATCCGGATCGGCCTCGGCGCCCGGTGTCTGTCCGATGACCTCGACGTCACCCCCGTCGTCATCGTCTCCGCAGGCGGCGACGCTGAGCCCGATGGCCAGGGCGCTGGCCAGCACAATCAAGGGCACGATGCCCAGACGAACGAGTCTCCTCATGGTGTTTCTCCTCCCAACTGGTTACGCGATTTCGCAAGCGGGTAGCTGGTATGAGCGTAGGCTAATACAGAGTCTTAGGCAAGGCTGATGCTGTAAGTACACGGAAACCTAACTAATTCCCTTCACATGGCCGTTCTGGGGGTATACTTGCCCCTGTAGCCCGTCCCTAGACCCTCATTCGGATTCACATCCAGATTCATTACGGCCAGCCTGCCGCGTTCTCAGGCCGGCCGGTCATCCAGGAAAGAGCACGTACATGGCCCGCAAAGCCGCTTCCGAGAGTCCTTCTTCGACCGTCGAAGACTACTTGATGGAGATATACGACCTGGGGCGGGCCGGGAAGCCGGCGATCGCGGCGCGATTGATGGAGAAGATGGGCGTAGCCGCGCCGACCGTTTCGAACACGGTACATCGCATGGAGCGCGACGGTCTGGTGGAAATCGACGAGCATACGAAGGAGATCCGGCTGTCCGGGCCCGGCCTCGAGGCGGCGGAATCCATCAAGCGCCGCCACCTCCTGACCGAGCGCCTGCTCGTCGACATCCTCGGCCTGGACTGGGCCGATGCCCACGAGGAAGCGCACCTCATCGAGCACACTATCACCCCGCGCGTCGAGGCCCGCATCATGGCCGTGCTGGGCAACCCCGTCACTTGCCCGCACGGCAACCCGATGCCGGGACTGGACGCCGCCATGCGGCCGAAGACGCGGCCGCTCTCCACCGCCCAGGCGGGGGAGGAGTGGGAGATCGACGGCATCAACGAGCCGGCGGAGGAGGACCACGACCTGATGACCTTCTACCAGCGCAACGGCTTCGTGCCCGGCGCGCACGTGAAGGTGACCGAGGTCGCCACGTACAACTCGACGATCACCGTGCTCGTCAGCGGCCGCGAGGTGACTCTGGGCATGGTGGCGGCCGAGAACCTGCGCATCGTCGTCGAGCCGCCGGCGAAGGTGCCCGTGCTGGCGTAGCAGGCCCGCAGTCCCCTTCGATTTCCGCAACATCGCGTACATGGCCGGCCGCCGGTATCGCGTGCCATGCTGCCCGCCGGGAGAGTTACGCATGGTCACAGTGGAACGGATGCAGCGCATCGCCGAGGGGCGCGAAGCCGAGATATTCGCCTGGGGCGAAGGCCGGGCGCTGCGACTGTTCCGCGGGCCAAGGTCCCGTCAATCGCTCGAGGGCGAGATGGCGGCCATGCGCGCCGCCCGCGCCGTCGCTCCCCTGGTCCCGGAGACCTTCGAGATCGTCGAAGTGGAGGGCCGCCCGGGCATCGTCATGGAGCGCGTGGAAGGCACCGATCTGATCACGCTGCTGGGCAGGAAGCCCTGGATGGTGTGGCGCGCGGGCACGATCCTGGGCAAAGTGCAGGTGCAGCTTCACGAGGCCGTTGCGCCCCCCGAGCTGGCATCACTGCGCGATCGCATCGAGCGAGCCTGCGGCCTCCCCGGCATGCCACCCGAGATCGCCGAGCGCGTCCGTCCGCTGCTGGCGGAGCTGCCCGACGGCGATCGCCTCTGCCATGGCGACTTCCACCCGGGCAACATGCTCATGAGCCCGCGCGGCCCGGTGGTGATCGACTGGCCGAACGTCACGCGCGGCGACCCGACGGCCGACTACGCGCGCAGCGCGCTGCTGCTCGACATGGGGTCGCCGCCGCCCGGCACGCCAGCCCTCGTCCACGTGATGCAGGGCATCGGCCGCAAGCTCATCGCGGCGTCGTTCCGACGCGCCTACGCTGCCGCGCGGCCCCTCGATCCCGATCTCGTCCGCCGCTGGCGTATCGTCCGCATGGCCGACCGGCTCGCAGCCGATGCCATCCCAGAAGAGCGCGACGTGCTGCTCTCGATGCTCCGAAACTATCTCGGCTGACTACGGGTGTGCCGCCCAGCCGGGACTGTTAACCCGATGAGGCAACGCCGCACGCAGCAGCCCAGCGAGGCAGTTCTCCACGGCGATATCCGCCATCCTTGAGCGCGTCGCCAGCGTCGCGCTCCCGATGTGCGGGAGCAGGACGCAGTTCGGCGCGTCGAGCAGAGGGTCGTCCGGGGGGATGGGCTCCGTCTCGACGACGTCCAGCCCTGCGCCGGCGATCCAGCCCTCGTGCAGCGCGCGTATCAGCGCCGGCTGGTCGACCACCGGGCCGCGCGACGTGTTGATGAGGTACGCCGTGGACTTCATCAGCCGCAGCTCCCGCTCGCCGATCATGTGGTCCGTCTCCGCCGACAACGGTACGTGCAGTGAAACGACATCCGACGCGCGCAGCAGCTCATCGAGCCCGCACGGCTCGCCGAGGTCGGTCGTCAGGGGCGTGCGCGTCGCGTACAGGAGGTGCAGGCCGAACCCGAGGGCGCGGCGCGCTACGGCCTGGCCGATCTTCCCGAATCCCACAATGCCCAGCGTCGCGCCGTGCAGTTCCAGCCCCAGCAGCCCGCCCGGGTCCCACGTCCGCCAGCTTCCGTCGCGCGCGAAGCGCTCGGCCTCGATGATGTGGCGAGCGACGGCGAGGATGAGCGCGAACGTGAGGTCGGCGGTGGCTTCCGTGAGCACGCCTGGCGTGTGCCCGACGGGGATCCCGCGGGCGGTCGCCGCGGCGACGTCGATGTTGTCGTACCCGACGGCCATCTGGCTGATCACGCGCAGGCGTGGCGCGGCGGCGATGAGCGCGGCGTCGATGCGGTCGGTGAGCATGCAGATCAGGCCGTCGGCCTCCACCGTCCGCGCGACCAGTTCGTCGTACGGGGGCGGCAGCTTACCCGGCCAGAGGACCACGTCGGCGTGTTGGGCGAGGCGGTCGAGCGCGCCGCCGGGCATGCGGCGGGTGACGAAGACGCGGGGCAGCGGCATGGGAGGAAGATAGCGCGCCGCCCGCCCTCAGGGGGCCGTGGCGGGCTCCTGGCGCTGGCGGCCGGCGGCGGCCTCGATGCGGCTGAGCTGGGCCAGGGCCTTGCGGGTGTCCGAGGCGACGCGCGCCGGCTCCTGGTTTTTCACACGGTACTTGAACAGCCAGTACTGGAACTCACGCAGCTCGCTGAGCATGATGTGCGGGGTCTGCGGCAGCGAAGACTCCTCGCGGAACTCGCGCAGGAGGTCGCCGCGCGGACAGCCGTAGATACGCTGGTACACGGGGTCGACGTTGGCTTCCTCGAAACGCGGGTCCTTGATGTTGACGGAGGCGCGCTCTTTCGCGAGGTCGAGTTCGACGGCGTACTGGAGGGCCTGCTCGACCACGACGCCGTAGAGGTAGTTCAGGTGGGCGCGGTGCTTGTGCTCGCCTATGAGGCTGCGCAGGCGTTCGTCGCTGAGGCGCTGCGGGCGCAGTGTGGATTCGCCGGCCGGCGACATGCCCCGGAAGAGGAGGCGCTCGGCGTCGTCGATGTCGATGGCGCCGGGAGCAGCGACGGTGGCGGACTCGACGAGGCGCTCGGCGAGCAGGAGCCAGTCGAAGGCCTCGCCGCCGATGAGGTAGCGGTACGCGCGGCCCTCGACGAGTTCGGCCGGGGCGTCCCAGAGCGCGATGGACCGCATGAGCGCGTCGAACCAGGGGTCGCCGGCGTTGACAGCGGCGAGGAATGCCGCGAGCGCGTCTATGGGTGCGCCAGGCTGGAATGCGGCGCCGGTGAGGTAGGCCGCGTAGGCCGCCGAGCCGAAGAAGTCGTCGAGCACCTCGCGGTGGTTGTAGGCGATGGGGATCTCGTCCAGCTCGTCCGGCGAAACGAAGCGGAGCGCCTGTCCCTCGCCGCAGACGAGCTCCTCGACGGGGGTCCCGCAGGGGGCGTGGAAGACGTACACCTCATAGTCGGCGCGGGCGCGCGAGCGTGAGGCCTTCGCACCGGCGCCGTTGCCCGACTCCTGAAAGTAGTAGGCGCGGAAGGGGTCGATGCGGCCGAGGGTGAGGCCGGTCTCCTCCTCGACCTCGCGGCGAGCGGCCTGCTCGGGCGTCTCGTCCGGATGCGCGGCGCCGCCGGTGATGCCCCAGTGGTCGGGGTACATGATCGCCGGGTTGGCGTCACGAAGCTGCATCAACACGCGCCCCTCGTGGTCGACGAGGATGACGCCTGCGGACATGTGCCTGGGGACGGATCGGGGCTCGCTCATGAGTCGTCGGTCGCGGTTTGTCGATGATCCTGCGGGGTACAGCCTTGCAGTATATCGACGGCGGCGGTGCGCCGTCGCGCTGATCCGTGTGATTGTGCGTCAAGCGGCGAGTTCAGTGAGTTCCCTGTAGGCAGGCGTGGTAACGAAGCGCTCGAGAAGCGCGCGGTAGGCCGGGACGGTCTTCTCCGGAAGCGCGTCGGGGGCGAAGAAGCCCATGTCCTGCCCTTCCATGAGCTGGAGCTGGGAGAACGGCACGTCGACAGGTGCGGCGTAAATGTAGATGAGTTGAGTCCGCGCGCCCGCCGCGCCGTAGCCGCGGCGGTCGGGGATCCACGGCGCGGCCAGGTGCAGCCGGAAGTGTTGGGGCGACCAGCCCAGCTCCTCGCGCAGCTCTCGCACGAAGCCTTCGGCAGGCGCCTCATAGGGGTCGACGGCGCCGCCGAACGAGCCCCACAGCCCCGGATTGTCGATGCCGGGCTTGTCGTCGCGGTGCTGCAGCAGGAAACGGCCGCGGGCGTCGACGAGGATGGCGGTGGCGCTGATCACGTCCCACGACTTGCGGACACGGCGATAGGCGTCGGTGACGGCGAACTCGGCGAAGATCTCCGGCAGGTCGGTGGCGATGCGCTCGGGCAGGGCGTCGATCGCGTGCAGTGCCATTCCCTGACCTTCGTTCAGGGAGAGCGCCTGGAGCGGGACATCGAGGTGGGCGGCAAAGACGTTCGAGAGAAGGTGCACCGGCGCGGGCGACCCCGCTCCATCCGGCAGGTGCAGGTCGACGATACGGTAGTGCTCGAAGTGCTTTGGCCGCCAGCCCAGCTCCTCCTGCATCTCGCGCAGGAACGCCCGTGCCGGCTCCTCGTGCGGGTCGATGTGGCCGCCGAACAGCGCCCAGACGCCGGGTTCGAGGATGTCCGGCTTGTCGTCGCGGTGCTGCAGCAGCACGCGCCCGTCCTCGGCGACTATCAGGCCGACGGCGATCTGGGGGAGGTCAGGCATGAGGGGTGAGACGTGGGAAGTGAGAAGTGAGAAGTGAGACGCGAACGGGAATCGGACGTTGGACGCTAGAACCTAACACCTAAAACCTACAACCTCCCACCTACGCCCCGTGGCACTTCTTGAACTTCTTGCCGCTGCCGCAGTGGCAGGGGTCGTTACGGCCGATCTTCTGCGCGGCGACGACGGTGGTGCCTCCGCCACCTTCGGCGGGCTGGTTCGTGCGCAGGTTGCGCGGCGGCGCCTTCACACCCAGGGCCGAGGCGACGGCGCGCTGTGCGCGGTCATCGCCGGCGAGCTGTTGTGGCGCGCCGTTCGTTGCGGGGGCGGCGCCATCGGTGCCTGTCGCGGCGACGGCGGGCTGTGAGGCGACGGTGACGGTCGGAGGTGGCACCGGCTGGGCCGGGGCCGCGATCTCGACGTGGTAGATGGAGCGCGTGATGCGGTTGCGGATGTTGCCCTTCAACTGCTCCCACATGTCGTGGGCCTCGCGCTTGTAGACGACGAGCGGGTCGGACTGGCCATAGGCGGCAAGGCCGACGCCCTGGCGCATCTCGTCCATCGCGGTCAGGTGCTCGACCCACAGCGTGTCGATGGTGCGGAGCATCACCAGCCGCTCGAGCGCGCGCATGACGTCGGAGCCGAGTGCCTCCTCCTTGTCCTCGTAGGCGTCAGCCGCGAACTGCATGATCGCCTCGAGGATCCCATCGGGCGTCATCGCCGCGAGCGCCTCGGGCGTGAACTCGTCGGGCAGCCGGACGATCGCGTTGGCCTCGTTCAGCAGGGACTCCAGATCCCAGCCGTCGGCATCTTCGCCGGGCGTGTTGCTGTCGACGATCTGCGTGACCTCGAGGCGGACATCCTCGAAGATGTTTTCTTTGAGTGCGGCGCCCTCGAGGATCTTGCGGCGTTCCTTGTAGATCACGTCGCGCTGGGTGTTCATCACGTCGTCGTACTCGACCACGTGCTTGCGGATATCGAAGTTGTGGCCCTCGACCTTGGTCTGTGCGGTCTCGATGGCGCGTGAGACCATGCGGCTTTCGAGTGGCATGTCGTCTTCCATGCCCAGCTTCTGCATCATCCCGGGCAGCCACTCCGGCGCGAACCGGCGCATGATGTCGTCCTCGAAGGAGACGTAGAAGCGGGAGGAGCCCGGGTCGCCCTGGCGGCCGGATCGGCCGCGGAGCTGGTTGTCGATGCGCCGCGACTCGTGCCGTTCCGTGCCGATGATCCGGAGGCCGCCGGCACCGACGACCTTGTTGTGTTCGTCCTCCCACTCGCCAGGATCGCGCTCTTCGGGTTTGCCACCCAACACGATGTCGGTACCGCGGCCGGCCATGTTCGTGGCGATCGTCACGCCGGCATAGCGTCCCGCCTGGGCGACGATGCCGGCCTCCTTCTCGTGCTGCTTGGCGTTCAGCACCTGATGGGGGATGCCGCGCTGGTGTAGCAGGTCAGAGAGGTGCTCGGACTTCTCGATCGAAACGGTGCCGACGAGCACGGGCTGGCCGGTGGCGTGCAGCTCTTCCACCTCCTCGGCGACGGCCTCGTACTTCGCGCGCTCGGTGCGGTAGACGAGGTCGGCGTAGTCCTCGCGGACCATTGGGCGGTGGGTGGGAATGGTCACGACCTCGAGGGTGTAGATCTTGTGGAACTCTTCGGCCTCGGTTGATGCGGTACCCGTCATGCCGGCAAGTTTGTCGTAGAGGCGGAAGTAGTTCTGGAGTGTGATGGTGGCGTAGGTGATGGACTCGTTCTGGATCTTCAC
Source organism: uncultured Dehalococcoidia bacterium (assembly GCA_964371355.1). Classification (GTDB taxonomy): domain Bacteria; phylum Chloroflexota; class Dehalococcoidia; order DSTF01; family JACRBR01; genus JACRBR01. The sequence goes on along the minus strand of CAYJMG010000003.1, from coordinate 7,471 downwards.
GCCTTCCTTGGCCTCGACGGCCTGGTGAAGGCCATCGGACCAGCGGCGTCCGAACATGAGGCGGCCGGTGAAGTCGTCGACGATGACGACCTCGCCGTCCTTGACGACGTAGTCGACGTCGCGCCTGTAGATCACGGCCGCTTTGAGGGCGGCCTCCATGTATCGGGTAAGCCGGTAGTTTTCGGGGGCGTAGATGTTCTGGATGCCGAGGAGCTTCTCGATCTTCTCCACGCCGCCCTCCGTGAGGAGGACGGCCTTGGACTTCAGCTCCACGGTGTAGTCCTGCTCCTCTGTGAGGCGCGGGGCGAGGCGCGCGAAGGTCTGGTACATCGCGGCGCTGTCTTCGGCGGGGCCGCTGATGATGAGCGGCGTGCGTGCCTCGTCGATGAGGATGTTGTCGACCTCGTCAACGATGGCGTAGCGGGTCTCGCGCTGGACGGTAGCGTCGAGCGAGACGGCCATGTTGTCCCGCAGGTAGTCGAACCCGAACTCGTGGTTTGTGCCGTAGGTGATGTCGGCGTAGTAGGCCTCGCGCCGGGAGCACGGCTTCAGATGCTCCATGTTCTCGGTCTCGCTCTGCTTTTCGCGCGCGTAGAGGAAGGCCTCTTCGTGCTGGAGGACGCCCAGCTTCAGGCCGAGGGCATCGAACACCGGGCCGTACCACTGGGCGTCGCGCTTGGCGAGGTAGTCGTTCACGGTGACCAGGTGCGCGCCTTTGCCCTCGAGCGCGTTGAGGTACAGCGGCAGCGTGGCGGTCAGCGTCTTGCCTTCGCCGGTCTTCAGCTCGGAGATCTTGCCCTCGTGGAGGACGATGCCGCCAATGAGCTGGACATCGTACGGGCGCTGGCCGACCTGGCGGCGGGCGGACTCGCGGACGGCGGCGAACGCCTCCGGCACGAGGTCGTCGAGTGGCTCGCCATCGGCAAGGCGCTGGCGGAACTCGTCGGTCTTCGCGCGCAGCTCCTCGTCGGAGAGGGCCTCGAAGTCGGGCTCGAGGGCGTTGATCTCGTCGACCTTGGGGAGGTACTTCTTCACCTCGCGGTCGTTGCTCCCGAAGATCTTGGTCAGCAGGCTCATGCGGGCGTCCTTATATAGAGGAAGTCGTGGCGACAGTGTAGCGAACGGCCGAGGCGCGATTCTCGTACACCGGGCACGGCTCATCGGCACCCCCGAACCGGACGACCGGCCCTGTGCTCCGGCCTGCGGCGATCCTACGCTGAACTGGCGGTGATGCCGGGAGGAGCGAGGCCATGTCGTTCACGGCGCTCAGAACGAACTGTGTCGCCATCCCGTGTGCGGGCGGGGCGGTTCAGGCCACGTCCAGCGACGGCTGACGGGCTAGGGGACGCCGCGTTCGCGCAGGTGCTGCACGATCGCGAGCGCTTCGCGAGATGATACGCCGAACCGATGCAGACCGTGTCTGGCCAGCTCGAACGCGACTTCGTCCTCCGCCATGACGGTCGTCGTGATGCCCGAGCGGCGCAGCTTCATCGCCTCGGTCTCAGCGACCGCGACGCCGCTGATGTCGAGGTGCGGATTAATCGCGCGCGCCCGCTCCGTCACCAGCCGCGTCGCGAAGGCGTCGTTGAGGGTGATGATGAGCTGGCGAGCATCGTGCAACGACATGCGCTGGATGGAGGACGGATGTGTGGGGCTCGCTTCGATGACATCGAAGCCGTCCGCACGCGCCTGCGCCGCCCGGCGGCGGTCCTCCTCTACCACGAGTACCTCGAAGCGCGACGCCAGTGTGCGCGCGACGATCCTACCCGCACGACCGTAACCGCACACCACGGCGCGTCGGCCAAGCCTCGCGGGGCGGGGCTCCGATGCGGGAGAAAGAGGCACGACGGCGGCTGTGGTCCGCCCGACCCAGGCATGGGCTCCGCGCGTCAACGCCTGGACAAGAAGGACGGAAACCGCGGTCGCGGCGAGGAGCGCCGTGAACGCGTCTAATGACAGATGCCCGCGGTCGAAGCCCGAGCGCCCCAGGACGAAGGAGAATTCGCCCGCAGAGGCGAGCGAGGCCGCCGTGAGCAGCGATGTGTCCGGCAACTCACGCACACGCAGGAGCGTCCACGAGACGACCGGCTTCAGCACCACGACGAGCACGGAGATCACGACGATGGCGGCCCACTCCTCACCAATGATGGCAGGATCGAGGAGCATGCCGATGGAGGTGAAAAAGAGCACGGCGAATACGTCGCGTGCCGGAAGCAGATCACCGAGCACCCGGTGCGAAAGGTCGGACTCGGAGACGACGATGCCCGCGAGGAAGGCCCCCAGCGCCAGGGACAGGCCGGCGTAGTCCGAGGCGAGCGCCGTCGCGATCGCGAGGACGGCGATCGCGAGAAAGAAGAGCTCGCGCGACCGTTCCTCCGCGACACGGTTGAGCACACGAGGCACGATCACGAATCCGATCGCCAGGACGGCTGCGATGAACGCGCCAGCCTTCAGCGCAGCGAGACCGACGGCTCCCGCGAGGGCGGGCGCGGACCCGGAGCCTTCGGCGATGGCGGCGAGCAAGACGATCAGCAGGACGGCGCATATGTCTTGTGTGACGGACCAGGCAACCGCGATCCGCCCGAAGCGGGAGGTGACGTCGCCGCGCCATTCGAGAACCTTGACCAGGACCGCGCCACTGCTGATAGCGGCAGCCGCGCCGAAGTAGAGCGACTGCTCGGTGCTCCAGCCAAGGGCCATGCCGGCGAGAGCCGCCGCGCCGACGATGACGGCCACCTGCGCGACCGCGGCGACGGCGACGAAGGGGCCCGTTTGGAGGAGATCTTTCAGGGAGAACTGCACACCGATGCCGAACAGGAGGAGCACGATCCCGATATCTGCCACGGCCAGGAGGCTATCGACGTCGCCGACGTAGCCCGGCGTAAACGGGGAGATGACGACGCCGGCCAGCAGATACCCCACGATGGACGGAAGCCCGACGCGAGTGGCGAGCCAGCCGCCCGCCAGCGCCACCGCTAACGCGATCGTGATGTCGGGTACGAGGCTGGCTTGATTCTCCACGCGGGCATTCTAGCCGGGCGCTGTCGGGTCGTGGTGGTGGACGCGCTACCGGAACAGATCCGAGACGCCTTCGCCGGTGTGGATGCGGGTGATGGCGTCGCCAAGCAGGTGAGCGACGGAGATCACGGTGATCTTGTCGCGCTGCTTGTGCGGGGGGAGGGGGATGGTGTCGGTCACGACCAGCTCCTCGATGAGGCCGTCATCGCAGATCTTCTCGACGGCACGGTCGGAGAGGATGGGGTGGACGCAGGTCGTCGTGACGCTGCGGACGCCGTTCTCGCGCGCCACGCGGGCGGCGGCGATGATGGTGCCGCCGGTGAGGATCTCGTCGTCCGGGATGATGACGTCGCGGCCCTTCACGTCGCCAATGAGGGCCATCGACGAGATGCGCTCGTCGTTGCCCATGCGTTCCTTGTCCAGCACGGCCAGCGGCGTGTCCAGCAGGCGGGCGAGGTCGCGGGCGCGCTTGGCGCCGCCGACGTCCGTGGCCAGGACCGTGGTGTGGGAGAGATCGCGGCCCTTGAAGTGGCGGCCGATGAGATAGAGCGCGGTCAGCTCGTCGACGGGGATGTTGAAGAAGCCCTGGATCTGCCCGGCGTGCAGGTCGACGGTGAGCACACGGTCCGTGCCCGCGGTCTCGATGAGGTTGGCCAGCAGGCGGGCGGTGATGGGGACGCGCGGCTGGTCCTTCTTGTCGCTGCGGCCGTACCCGTAGTACGGGATGACGGCGGTGATGCGCCCGGCCGACGCGCGCTTGAAGGCGTCGATCATGATCAACAGCTCCATCACGCTCTTGTTTACGGGAGAGCTGAGGGGCTGGACGATGAAGACGTCCTTCGAGCGCACGTTCTCGAGTATGCGGACGAAGATGTTCTCGTTGCTGAACTCGAACACCTCGCACTGGCCGACGGGCATTTCGAGCGAGGCGCATACGTCGTGGGCGAGCTTGGGGTGGGCATTGCCCGTGAAGACGGCAAGGTCCTGGTACTGCATCGCGTCGCCCCGTCGGTGCCTGTGTTTCGGTCGCATCGCCGCCCGCATTGCCTCGTCTCGAGGCCGAGACGGCGCCCGTGCACCCGTGCTGGAGGCGGTGCGGCGCGCCGCGCCCGAACTATAGCAGCTTCGGGTCCGTGCGGCTGCGGCGTCGCGCGGGGGCGCGGGCGGCTGTACGCTGCGGCCATGAGCGCCACGGGATCCGCGGCCGCCACAATGTGCCGGAGTACGACCTGCGCCTGGGGTACGCCGGGCTGCTGGCCGGGATGGCGCTGCTGGCGGGCGGCCTCATTGCGTGGTTCAGGTGGCGACGATGGTTCTAGATAAGGAAGGCGTGACGGCCGCGCCCCTGCGCATCACCGCCTATAGCGACTACGTGTGCCCATGGTGCTACATCGGCCTGCAGCGCATCGAGCAGCTGCAGCGGGAGTTCCCCGTCGCCGTGGAGTGGCGGCCGTTCGAGTTGCACCCGGAGACGCCGCGGACGGGCGCGCAACTCGCGGGCCGGCTGGGCTCGCCGGAGCGGGCGCGGGCGTATCGTGACAACATCCTGATGCTTGCACACGAGTCGGGGCTGGATATGCGGATGCCGCCGGCCGTGGCGAACTCGCACCTGGCGCTGGAGGCGGCGGAGTTCGCGCGGGACCATGGCGGGTTCGACGCGTACCACCGGGCGCTGTTCCACGCGTACTTCGAGGAAGGGCGGGACCTGGGTGATGCCGACGTGCTGTGCGAGATCGCGCGGGCGTGCGGGGTCGACGACCAGGGGCTGCGCCAGGCGTTGGCGGACGAGCGCTATGCGGCGCGGATCGATCAGATCACGCGGGAGGCGCGGGAGAACGAGGTCGTGAGCACGCCCACGTTCGTCTTCGACACAGGGATGGACGGCGGGTTCCGGCTGACGGGCGCGCAGGACTACGCCGTGTTCGCGAGTGTGACGGGGCGGCTGTTGGCGCGCCGGGCGGCGGGCCCGTAGACCACGACATGCGATATCGGCGCACCGGGGCGCGGATATTGACGCGCCGAAGACGAAATTGTTGACGGCGAGGCCCGATTGTTACGGACACGTTAACGCGCGCGGGGCCATCTTGCGGATTCCGCAACCAGCTTCGAAAGATGCATTCGATTTCGTGAATATGAACCACATTCAGCTTTGATCCTGTCGCATTTTGGGGGTTGACACCTAAGGATCGGGGTGATTTGATAGGCGTCACTGGTGGTTCTGTCCTAATCCCCCGCCACGGTTATGGACCGGCCAATCGAATAGACCGTTCTTCCCGCCAAGGAAGGAGCGCAAGACGAGAGGGTTTCTCTTGACCGTCTCTACTTGCTTGTCTGCGACACGCAGGATCCCGCTGGCTGTAGGAGCGTGGGTGTCCCCTTGCCACCAGCATGCACCCATGCATCTGCGGGCCAGCGATCTCGGTAGCACGGGATTTGGTGAATTCGGTAGGCGCCCGCCGACGGGCGAAGGACAAGGAGGTGCGGTAAGTCCCGTAAAGTCGTTAGCCCTACACACCAAAGAAGGAATCCATTCAGGAGGAAGTACATGCCAAAGAAGCTCACCACCCTTGGTGTGCTGACGGCGGCGCTAGTGTTCGGATACTTCGGACTGTTTAACGGGGGCGCGAGCGGCGCACCGATCCAGCAGTTCGACACGAGCGGCGCCTTCGAAGTAGACGTCAACTGGTGTTACGACGGTGCGTACCCCACGAACAGCGGTGGGGCGGTCGTCTGCGGCGCGGGGTCGTCCTCGACCTCGGTGGCAAAGAACACCGCGATCACCTCGTACTCGATCATCAGCCAGCCCATCGGCAACCGTCTTGGTCTGCCGGTTACGTTCACGCCCAGCGACGGCACCACCGAGTGGCAGGTTGTGGCCCCGGCGTGTGTCTCCGTTGCGCTGGACGGCAACAATGAGTGCGACGCTGGGGCGGTCACGGGTGACGTGACGGCCCGCACCGACATTCTTTGCACGAACGGCGCCGATGACATCCTGGGCGCCCCCGGCGCGACCGGTGGCGACCCGGCGACCGAGTGGCCGAAGAAGGACCCGGACGGCGCCGGCGTGGGCTCCGGCTGGAACAGCGTGGACTTCGTCCGCACCTCGGCGGCGACGTTCTACGGCGGCGGCGGGGCGCCCACGGGTGGCCCGAACGCCTACGCGCCGGGCATCGCCCCGTTCCCGGATTCGGCTCCGAACATGTACGAGTTCGCCTCGATCGACACGGCGGTCCTGACGCAGCTCTACCTGGCGGGCGTGTCGCCTTTCCCGCTGCCCGACCCGGTGCGCCTGCAGCTGGTAAACGGCATCTCGTTCTACCCGTCCCAGTCCTCCAGCCCCACGACGGGCGCGGGCCTGGGCGTCTCGGTGGCGCTGCTTGGCGGCTCGCCGGACAACCCGCCGAGCGACGGCTTCACCTGCCTCGACGGGCCGCAGGACTCCGTGTCGACGACTTCGTACCTGAAGTCGCCTGACGCGGACCGCGTGATCCCGCGCTGGGTGTTCATCGCTTCGGCGGCGGACATCGACGACGGCACGCAGCAGGTCGTCATCGACTGGCAGTGTGTGACGGTTGGCGCCGGCGAGGCCGACGCTGACGGCGACTGCGACCCCGATGCGACCGACAGCGACGACGGCAACAAGGACATCGACGGCGACCTCCTGCCTGACGGCGTGGAGCTTGCTCTCGGTTCCAGCCCCACCTCCGCGAACAGCGACGGCGACGCTGCCGACGACTTCGAGGAGATGGTGAACTTCACCGACCCGACGGACACCGACTCCGACGACGACCTGCAGTTGGACAAGGCGGACCTGACGCCGACCAACGGCTCGGAGACGGCGGACGGTACGGACACGACGGACGACAACTGCCCGGCCCACGCGAACGGCTCCGCCGATGGCGACCCGTCGCGCCCTGGCACGCAGGCGAACCAACTGAACACGGACTCTCTGTACCAGTACCACGGCCACACGCTGAACGCCGATGGCTCGACAGCGAGCCTGTTCGCTGACAAGTCCAACCCGGACGAGGACATCGAGGGCGACGCGTGCGACGCGGACGACGACAACGACGAGATGCCTGACGCGACCGAGGCCTCGTTCACGATCGTCCCGTGGTCGGGTACCAGCGACCCGGGTGGGGCCGACCTGCCCGACAGCGCTGTGTGTGCAGGCCCCGGCATCGGCTCCGCGCCGCTCGTGCCGACGGGCCACGTTTCGTGGGCCGCTGACGGCCCGTGGGACGGCGACATGGACGCCGACCTCGTGCTTGATGGCCGTGAGTGCACGTTCCGGGCCCGCCCGGACCTGGCGATCAGGGCCACCGCGTCCTGCACGACGGCACCGGTCGACGCCGACGGCTGTGCCCAGCCGAAGAACGGCGGCGGCGGTGGCGCCATCGACGACCCGGACGGCGACCTGCTCTTCCTGAACGGTGGCTCGCACACCCTCGTG
>CAYJMG010000002.1:182325-183596 GCA_964371355.1 uncultured Dehalococcoidia bacterium | reverse complement strand
CCCCCCCCCCCCCCCCCCCCCCCCCCCCCCCCCCCCCCCCGCCCCCCCCCCGCCGGCGGGCCCCCCCCCCCCCGCCCGCCTGCCCCGCTAACAGCGGTTCGTCGATCCTGTCCTTTCCCCGCGACGCGTGTCCGCCGTGCGCCGCTCCCGGTGTCTGCCACAGTTCCGCCTGTTGTCCCAGCAACGGCTCGCGATCGCCGCTCCCCTGCTGGCGGCGGCTCGTGTTCCTCGGAGAGCTCGGCGTTTGCCAGGCTTCCGCCGCCCGCCCTCGGGCGGGCGGCATGTTCGTCTGGTTCGCATTCTTGTTCGGCAGTTCGTTGGCCTGCGGCGTCGGCCAGTTCAGCACGTCGTCCCGCAACGCGGCACCGCGCAGTGTGCTGTTGCCCCGCGCGTAGTTCGCGCTCTGCCGGCTCCCGTCCGCTGCCGTGGTCGTCGACCACTGTCGCGCGGCTTTGGTGAGGGTGATGCCCGTTGGCCTCCGCGCCTGCGAGCTCTCGGCGTCCTCCGCCGTCGCGGTGGGCCACGCTGTCGCGTCTCGCGAGGATGAAGAGGCGTTCCCGGCGATGGCTCGCACCAACGTCCGCAGCCTCGAGGAGGAGCGCCTCAACCCCGTAACCTGCGCTCTCAAGGTCGGGTCGGATGAGCTGGAAATAACCGTCCCGAACAAATCCACCAACGTTCTCGATGAAGATCCACTCGACATCGAGCGCGAGGGAGACCCTGAGCGCGTCGGGCCAGAGGTGCCGCGGGTCGTCCGCCCCTTCCCGCTTCCCCGCCACAGACCACGGCTGACAGGGGATCCCGCCCATGAGGAGATCCACGCATCCACGCCAGCGTCCAGGCTCGAAGGTTCGCAGGTCAGACCACACAGGAGCGTCGTCCAGCGCACCGTCCGCAATACGCGCCGCCAGGACTGCGGCCGCAGTGACTTCGTGTTCCACGTAACAGACCGTTCGAGCATCTCGCACAGCGAGGCTGAGGGCTCGGTCCAGTCCCCCCGCTCCGGCGCATATGCTGATGGCACGTACAACCACACCTACAGCCTCTCCCTCACGCCGCCGCCTTCCCACGCGCGCACGTCCGCGCGTTGTGCCCCACCTCACCGCAGCCGCCGCAGTGCTGGGGAAGGTTCGTCGCCTTCGAACACGTCTTCAGGTGCCTGCTCACCGACCCGCACTGCGCACACTTCGTCGCCTTCGAACACGTCTTCAGGTGACTGCTCACCGACCCGCACTGCGCACACTTCGTCGCCTTCGAACACGTCTTCAGGT
>CAYJMG010000002.1:0-182111 GCA_964371355.1 uncultured Dehalococcoidia bacterium | reverse complement strand
CTGCCTCCCGACGCCGTGCACTGCGCACACTTCGTCGCCTTCGAACACGTCTTCAGGTGACTGCCTCCCGACGCCGTGCACTGCGCACACTTCGTCGCCTTCGAACACGTCTTCAGGTGCCTGCCTCCCGACGCCGTGCACTGCGCACACTTCGTCGCCTTCGAACACGTCTTCAGGTGCCTGCCTCCCGACGCCGTGCACTCACCACACTTCTTCGCCTCCTTGAACAGCCCGCAACCCCGCAGATGCCGCCCCCGTACCCCACAGCCACATGCCCGTCCCTGGCTGAGGTTGACGCTCGGAACGTTCGCCGGAGGCGCTGGCCTACGCACGGCTCGCCCTGGCAGGAACTCGTGCAGCAGACCCCCGTGCCCTTCGCGGGTCCGGTTGCAGATCTCGCATGTCAACGCCGGCTCGATGGCGCTCACCATCGCTCACCCCCTGTCACGCGTGACGCCGGGTGACGCCCCGTGACTGTCACGCTGTCACACACCGTCACGCCCGGGGGAGTGTGACGAGGCGATGTCACAGGCCTATGAGAAAGAAATAGAAGCTCGGCCATCTAGTCCCCCGTTTGACTTCGCATCGCCGCCGCCCGCAGCGGAATCGGTTTCTTGGCCGTTCTCGTCTTCCCCGGGGCCTTCTCGTTCGCCGCCTGCGCCGCCCGCGATCGACGCTTGCGACAAGCGTCCGCCTCACGCTTCGCGATTCGGTTGTTCTCGTGCAGCCACGGCTCGAAGAGGTCTGGGTCGAAGAAGTAGCCGTTCACCGCGTCCTCGTGGGCGAGCGGGGGCTCCATGTCGAGGAACCGCTGCAGCGCCCGGAACGCCTCGGCGTCGTGTCGCTGTGGATCGCCGTCGGTCGGCCGTATCTGCTTGACGATGTGCGCACGCGTCCAGGGCTCGTCTGTGGCCTTGTCCGTGAAGTAGCCGATGTCGTAGCTCTTGGGGACGGAGAGGCCGATCATGGCCCGCACCAACACGCCGAGCTCGGCGGGGGACAGGTCACTGAACCCCTCCCGGGTGAATGTGTCGGTCGGCACTTTCACCCAGGCACGGAGATACGGATCTCGCTGGCGCGGTTGAGCTGCCCGGCTCTTGGACACCTGTTTCCTGACTACCCGCCGCCAAGCAGGAGGTGGAGGCTCCTCAGCACACGCCACCCTCACCACTCACGGACGGACGGGGCACCGGGGGAGCTTGGCGCCCCGGCTCTCATCCGTGAGCAGTGAGCGGGACGCGTACGTCGCCGCTCATCGTTGCGACCACCAGAGAGGGAAGGTCGACCCGCCCCGCGCTGCGAAGAACGCGCGCGCGATCGCCCCTCCCTCTCCGCCGGTCACGGAGGCGCCGCCGCCGGCGTCTTGACACCCGCCGCGTTGACGCCTGAGCTGGCCACACCCGCGACCGTCGACTGATGCGGCTCGTACTGCCCCTCGACGCCCTGCGCCTGGCGCACCCGCGTCCGCTCCCGCAGCCAGAACACCGCCTGCTGCGCGTTCGTGATGGCCAGGGCGTTCTCCCGGCACGGGAACCGCTCGTTCAGCTGCTGCAGCCGCAACAGCGCCGCCTCCAGCACGTCCTCGACCTGGCAGCCGTTCTCGCCGACTTCGGCCACGGTCCCGTTCTGGAAGCGAATGTGCGCGTACAACGCGATGGCGGGACTCTTCGGGCCGATGGCGATGGTGTTTTCGCTTTCCAATCGGACTTCCACTCTGTGCCTCCTTGCTACTTCCTCGCTTCGCCGGTGCCGGGCCTCGTGCGGTTCTGGCAGTTCCGTGGGAGGGAAACTCCGCAGCGAGGACCCGCACCGGCGGGCCAGGGGGGTGTACGGGTCGTGCCCCTGGCCGCTGTTGCCGGCTTGCTGGCGCCACACCAGCGTAGAATCAGCCTCACGATGCGGGGGTTCCCAGGGCTCCGACACCCAGCCCGCACCGCGCGACGGAATCCCCTTCTAGGACCGTTGGTAGGCCGTCTCCGAGCCCGGCGTCGTCTTCATCCAGTCAGCGATCACCGACAGGCTCTTGCCGATGATCAGCACGTTCGCTGTCGGGTTCTCGTCGAACCCTCGCGGGTACATCAGCACGATGTACCCCGGCGTCGACTGGATGATGTCGTACGTCCGCAGCTCGACCGCATCCTCATCGATCTCCGGGTGCTCGGGAGGCGGGCTGTACTCCAGCTGCACCACCTTCGTCGTGTCGATGTCAGCCTGCTCCATCCCGAATCGGGCATGGCCCTGGGCCTGCTCTTCGACGTCCGTCCCCGACGTGCGAGGACTTCCGTCCGTGTTGTACCTGACCATCTGTGCGTCCTCCTGACGTTCCACCGGACGCACCCGCGCCCGCGTGTCTGCTTACTTGCCTCTGCGCCATTCGTCGCCGACGCCCACGAACTCCAACGCTGCGAAGGTCACCATCATCCCTGCACCAAGACCCAGCGCGAAGTTGGGAAGTTCGCCATCCGCGAGCGACGCACCGATGGCGAACACGAGAGCCGCCACCAGATAGCCGATCCCGTTCTTCAGACCCATCCGTTCCACGGGTTCCTCACTCCACCGGCGACATGGGGTACGCCCACAGCCGGATGCTCCTGCAGTCCTTGCACGTCACCAGCCTCGACGTGCGCGAGAACGACAGCGGGTCGTCATCACCCCGCGACGCCCCGCAGATCGTCACCGTGCTCACGGCGTCCACCGTCATGTAGTGGACGGCCGCCCCGTTCCGGTACGGCTCCGACACCACCCGCATCAGCGGCGTGTACTTCACCTCCCGCTGCGCCTGGCGCGCCTCTTCGGCCAACTCTGCCCCGGTCAGTGACATTCCCTGCCTCCTGGATCCTGATTCGTCCTTCCGGTTCCGCTGCTGCCATCGCTACCTCACCGGCTCCAGATGCGGCCCACCTGACCACACCTGCCATCCGCGCCCCGGCAGTTCACCGAGACGATCAGCCCACGACGGCGGTGCGTATCGTCTGGTGGCCTTACGCCAGTTGCACGGCCCACAGGCGGCCACGTGATAGCGTTCGTCGCTGTCCTTGATGTGGTGCCTGCGGCGCATCGCTTTCGGGATGATGTGGTCCCGGTGCTCCGCTGTTCCTCCGCAGTAAGCACAGACCCGTCCATGACGGCTCAGGAACTCGCGCAGCGTCATGCCGGCGCCTCTTCTCGGACTCCGTCTGTGACGAGCTTCAGCACTTCAGCACTTCGTCTAACTCGGCCTGGCTCAGTTGCGTGAACGGCTTGCCGAACCGCAACGCCGCCTGGTCCTTGAGCGCCTTCTTCGCCTGTTCGTCCATCGGCCCTAGCGCGAACCAAAAGCCGCTGAAGTCCGGCCGCGGCGGTGTTGCGCCGTTCGTCTCCGTCCCCTTCTCGGCGGGACCACCCTCGGACGCCTTGGCCTTCGCGTCCGGGAACTTGAACGCCTTACCCTCCTCGTCGTGCATCGTCCAGTCCGCAAACGGACGGCCGTCTTTGTCCTTCTTCGTGCAGAGCTTGTCGGCACGGCAGACGAAGCGCGCGCTGTATCGGGTGCCGTCTTGCCGGGCCCCAGCCGCAATGAAGCGCATCGGTTGTCCGTCGTGCGACGGAACATGCAGCCCCGCCGGCACCGGGTCCTCTTGCCGTTGTGCGGCGCCCCGCCATCCACCGCCTGTATAGGTGGGCTTGTCCAGACGGTCCGAACGTGTGAACTTCTTTACGGCGAGTTTCGCGTCAAGCTCCGTGATGCCAGCGACGATCTGCTCCAAGTGGGGGAGGTCCGCCAGCTCCACGTGCAAGGCGATCTCGATGTTGTTCGGTGACTTGCCGTACCAGTCGAATCCTGTCGTCCGTGGGGTGTCGTTCATCGCTTCCCCGCTGCCTCGGCTTGGCGTTTCTCGAACCTTCGCCGGCACGTTGGGCAATCATCTGGCGATGCATAGTCGTCCAGACCCAACGGGCCGGAGTAGAAGCCCCACTTGCCGCAGAGCGAGCGCCCGTCTACGAAGTAGTGCGCCTTCGTCCGCTGTCCGTGACCAGGGAACGCCCAACCCTCGGTGTTCCTCTTCGTCGTCATCGCGCCCTCCGGTCGAACTGCACGCGCTGCACGATGCGGCACGGTGGCGCCGTGCGGCCCTTCACTACCTCCCCCGTCGCCTTCATGTGGGCCAGCAGCACGGACTCCAGATGGTCGCGGCGCTTCGCCAGCTCGTTGTGCTTGGGGTTCATCACGCCTGCCGGGAGCGTCCGCAGTTCGCCGAGAAGCACGTACAGCTCGTCCGCGATGCCTTCGGGCGTGCCCGGATACCAGGCCTGCGATAGTTCGTGAACGGTGGACGGGTCGCTAACCATGTAGCACCTCGTCCTCGGCCTCGTTCAGCGCCAGCCAGAACTCCCACAGGAGCCGCGCGCTCACAATGAACAGCAGTACCGTCACCACAACGGCCTGTACCGGGGTCACGGCACCCGCCCGTCTGACCGGTCGTACGCCCGCGCCTCGTCCCGCCGCATCGCGTCCTCGACCGGATCGTGTTCCGGCTCCACTTCCTGCGCAAAGCAATTCGGCCCGCACGTCTCGCAGTCGCCTAAGACCGGCTGGCGGCCCTGCATGCGGAGGACGGGCCTCGGGTGGTACGCCGCAAACAGCGGACGCCTCGTCACCTCCACAGGGCGCTCCATAGCCTCGCTTTTCGTGGGCTTCGGTTCGGGCAGCCGGTAGCCGTCACACTGCCGTTCTTGCGTAGACCGCGACGCACGCGCGCAGCTCCAGCAGGCGTTCTTGTCGTGGGCCCGCGCGATGTGGCCGCAGTCCGCACACCGCGGGTAGGTCTGCGTCTCCGTCAGCCGGCAGCCGTCACAGACGTCGCCGGGGTGCGCCAGCACCGTCGCCCCGCCACAGCGGGGACAGACGTCCATCATCGTCTCGTGCGTCGGGTTGGGGATTGTCGTAGACTTCGCTTCGGTGGCCATGAGGGAACCTCCTTTGGCCGCTGCGCCCCGGCTCAACCCCGGGGCTTCTTTCTGCCGCCGTCACCTCCCCCCCTTCCTCGCCTATCGTCCGGATTCTCTGGGTAAAACCGGCTGTTGATCTCGTGACGAGCGACCGATGCCGAATCTGGACGGCGTGCGTCCCCGATCCGTAGAATGGAGAGGCACACCCCCGGGAGTACCCCCGACATGCCCCGACAAGGCGACCGAGTCCAGCGCGAGATCGAGGACCTGCTCGACAAGCTTGATAACTTCGTGCCTGAAGAGCGCTTCATCTCGAAGGTGAAGAGCCGCAAGCGCCAACAGAACGGCCCGGGGTTGCTGTCGCGCCTGTGGACGTCGCTGACGCGGCCATTCCGGCGCGTCACCCTCGGCCACGTCATGCTGGCCGGCATCGCGCTCATCGTCACCTCCTGGCTGGCGCCGGGCCTGTACGGCGACTACGCGCGTCTCGCATCGATCGTGGGGCTGGCGCTAACGGCGATTGCCATCATCATGTCGCTGATGGGGTGGGACGCGCGCCGCACGATCGCGGGCGGGCGCGTCGAGAGGCGCTGGCGCGGACAGGTCATCGACTACGAAACGCCCACCACCCCTAACCGCGTGCGGGACTGGTTCCGCAGACGTGGCCACCGGTAGGCCACAGACGGCACGCCTCAGAAACGGAGCACCCCGCTGAAGTCCCCGCGCCCGCTTGTCGTCGTCTTCTTGCTCGCCCTTTTCCCAGTGCTCGCGTCGTGTTCCAGCGGCGGCAAGGCGGCCATCACGGCCACGCCGCCGCCATCCACAACGACGCCGGAGCGCACGGCTACACCCACGCTCACACCGAGCCCCATCGACGAGATCGGGCCGGCGGAGGCCGACGGCGGGCGGGCGCTCGAGCACGTGCGCGTGCTTTCGGTCGAGATCGGGCCGCGGGTTGCCGGCACCGACGGCGAGATCGCTGCGCGCGACTACATCCGCGCGGAGCTGGAGCGCTACGGCTACGACGTCACCACCCCGCAATTCGACTTCGACGCGAGCCTGTTCCTGCCGGCCAGCGTCGCCGTCGGGGACACGCTCATCGTCGGTGCGGGGCTGCAGGGCACAGGTGACGGCAGCGTCACAGCGCCGATCGTGAGCGCGGGCATCGGGCAGGCGGGCGAGTTCCCGTCCGAGGGGCTGAAGGGCGCGATCGCCCTGGTGCAGCGCGGCGACCTTACCTTCGAGCAGAAGGTGGAGAACGCGATCGCGGCCGGGGCTGCCGCCGTCATCGTCTTCAACAACGAGGATGGTGCGATCATCGGCGACCTGGGCGGGCCGGTGACGATCCCGGTCGCCGGCATCAGCAGGGAGGACGGCGAGGCGCTGGCCGCGCGACTGGCCGGCGGCCCGGTGGAGGGGACGGTCACCATCGAACGGCCTCAGACGACGGCGTACAACGTGGTCGCGAAGCCGGAGGGCGTCACGACGTGCACGACGGTGACCGGCGGGCACTACGACAGCGTGCCAACGACGAGCGGGGCGGACGACAACGCATCGGGCACCGCCGCTGTGCTCGAAAGCGCGCGCGTCGCCGCCGCGCGGAATCTGCCGGGCGCGAACTGCTTCGTGTTGTTCAGCGCCGAGGAGTCGGGACTGCTGGGCAGCGAGGACTTCGTGGATGGCCTGACGGACGAGGAGCTGAACGCGCTCCGGATGATGATCAATCTCGACGTCGTCGGCCTGGCGCAGGATCTGGAACTCATCGGGTCGGAGGACCTGGTGCGGCAGGCGGGCATCATCGCCGACAGCCTGGGGCTGGCCTCCCGCCCGTCGTTTGTGCCCGGCGGCGCCGGGAGCGACCACCTGAGCTTCCTCGACGCGGGTATCCCGGCGGTGTTCCTGTACCGCAACGACGAGCTGATCCACACGCCGGAGGACGCCCTCGCCCGGATCAGCGCGGAGTCGCTGGAGCAGACGGTCGACGTCGCCATCGGGCTCCTCGCCGAGCTGGGGGAGTGAGCGTCCGCCTTCGGAACCGGGGTCAAATTGCCGCCCTCCACGGCGTCCGATACGATCCCGGCGGTCCCAGCAGACCTCCGGGAGGTAGCAGTTTGAGGCTCCAGCGAGTCCTGTCCGCGATCGTGTGCTGCCTGGCGGCGGTGGGGCTCGCGGCGTGCTTCGGCGGCGGCGACGGCGGGTCGGGCGGCAAAGCGCCGGACAGCAGCAAGATCCCGACGGCGACGCTGCCGGCCGAGCTGCCGCAGGTGCGCATCCTGGGCGAGAGCATCGTCTCCACAGGAGGCCGGCGCACGTACACGATCCGCAGCGGCGACACGCTGTCGGGCGTGGCCGAACGCTTCGGCATCACGCTGGAAGAGCTGGTGGCCGCGAACCCCGACATCGACCCCGCCACGCTGCACGACGGCGACGTGATTAACCTGCCGGAGACGGTGAGCGGCCAGCCCGCCAACGGCGCGACGGCAACGCCCGACGACGCCACCAGCACGCCGGAGCCGGACGAGCCGGAAGCCGAGGACACGCCCATCGAAGAAGAGGCGCTTCCCACGGACACGCCGCTCCCGCCGCCGGTCGATACGCCGGCGCCCGAGGTGACGCCGACGGCGCAGTCGTTGGGCCGGACGTACACGGTCGAGCCGGGGGACTCCATGGCCAGCATCGCGGCACGCTTCGGTTACACGGAGCAGCAGCTCATCGACGCGAACCCGGGTGTGGACCCGAACAACCTGCAGCCCGGCCAGACAATCATCCTGCCCTGAGCGCTGCCCTGAGCGGCGTGCCTACACGGCGCCACCGAACCGCTCGCGGAGGAGCGCCTCGGCGACGATCAGGTCCTCCGGGGTGGTGACCTTCAGGTTGGACCACGCACCCTCGTACACGCGCACGGGGTGACCGAGCGCCTCCACGAGGGCCGCGTCATCGGTCGCGTCGGCCGCGGCCTCACGTTGCGCGCGCAGCAGCAGCTCGCGGTCGAAGCACTGGGGCGTCTGCGCCAGCCACACCGCGCCGCGATCCGGCGTCTCGCGGACGAAGGGAGGGTCGCCCTCGGCGATCTTCACCGTGTCGCGCGTCGGCACCGCGCACAACGCCGCGCCGGTCTCACGCGCCAGCGCGATGCCCCGGTCGATGATCTCCGGTGTTACGAGCGGTCGCGCCCCATCGTGCACGGCCACGATCGCGGCACCGTTCGCGGCCTCCAGGCCCGCGCGCACGCTCTCCTGCCGCGTGGGGCCGCCGGCCACCACCGCGCTCACGTTGGCGTCGAACCGCCACTCGCGCAGGAATTCGGCCATGCGCTCCAGCGATGGCGCTGCCGTCACGACGATGATGCTATCGATCGAAGCGCAGCGTTTGAACGCGCCGAGCGTCCACGCGAGCAGCGGCCGGCCCATGAGCTGGGTGAATACTTTGTCGGCGCCGCCCATGCGCTCGCTGCGGCCTGCCGCCACGACAACGGCGTATGCCGGTCCGGTCCGCGTCTCGCCCATACGTCCCTCGCGCTTCGTGACCCGGGGGCTCGTGAACTACGCGCCTACTCTACCGGTACACTGGCGTCATGGACGAGTCGCGCCTTCGGGCCGAACAGCTCCTGACGCTCTCGAGCGGCGCGCGCCGTGTATCCGACCTGGTGGCCGCTTCGGAGGCGCCGCTGCAGTACGAAGTGCTGCGGCACCTGCTGCGCGTGGCCGAAGAGGGCATGATCGAGGTGTTGGGCGAAGCCGTCGACGCGCGGCTGGTGAAGCGCGGGCCCGACCCCTTCACGTACGTCCCCCACGACGACGCGACCGGGAGCGCCATTCGCGAGGCGCTGGGCGAAGAGCGGGTGTCCCGGCACCGCGAGCAGATCGCGTCAGCCGCCAGGCGGGTGCTGGAGGAGTAGCCGCTACTTGGCGGCCTGGCCAGCGTGGCGCTCGACGTGCCTGCGTACGGCGGCGTTGAAGATCTCCGGGCGCTCGAACTGGGGGCAGTGGGCGGCCTCGGCCACCTCTTCGACGACCGCGCCGGGGATGGCCGCGCCGAGGAACTTCATGCCGTCGACGATGCCCGCGTCGAGGACGCCGTAGATTACGAGCGTCGGCACAGCGATGGTGTGCGCGCGGTCGCGCGTGCCGTCCCAGCGGGCGAGCGCATTCCAGGCGCCAATGAAGCCATCGATCGACATGGCGGACATCCGCTTCTTCTCGTAGTCGCGGCGGCCGGGCGGCAGGTGGGGCGGGTCGGGCATGCCGGCCATCTCGGCGACGGCGGCCATGCCCTGTTCCTGGGCCAGCTTGAAGCGGTTCTCGATGTACTTCAGGATCGTGGGGTTCTTGTGGATGTCGAAGGCGGGGCCCGTGTCCTCCAGGGTCAACGAGATGAGACGGCCGGGGCTATGCAGCGCGATCTCCTGTGCGACGCTGCCGCCCATCGAGTGGCCCACGAGGTGGTATCGCTCGAAGCCGACATGTTCGGCGAGGCCCATGATGTCGCGGGCCATCTCCTTGATGGTGTAGGTGTCGCGGTCGGACGGGGCCTCGCTGCGGCCGTGGCCGCGGTGATCCATGACCAGCACGCGGTGGGTGCGAGAGAACTCGGGGACCTGGTGCGCCCAGTCGCCCACGTCGCCGGTGTAGCCGTGTACGAACACGAGGGGCTCGCCGTCGTCCCCGCGGCGCTCGTAGTACATCTCGATGCCGTTGATGATCGCCGTGGCCATGTACGCCGTCCCCCTGCTATGGCGGTGCGTTGCTGTATCGATCATACGGGCCGGAACCGATATTGTCTCCCCGCCATTCATCCCGTTGTGTCTGAAGCCAGAGGAGGAGCGCCTCATGGAGATCGGTCTGCACGTACCCCAGGTGGGGCCCCTGGCCTCGCGCGAGTCGGTCGGCGGCTTCGCCCGCGCCGCCGATGAGGCCGGCTTCGACGGGCTGTGGGTCTTCGACCACGTGGTCCTGCAGAAGGAGCAGCAGTCGAAGTACCCGTATTCGCCGGACGGCAGCCTGGGCTTCCCGCCGACGATGGACTTCCTCGAGCCGTTGGCGCTGGCCGCCTGGCTGGCAGGGATCACGAAGCGGGCCCGCATCGGCACGTCGGTGCTCGTGCTGCCCATGCGGCAGCCGGTGCTGCACGCCAAGATCATGGCGACGATCGACCACCTCTCGGGCGGGAGGTTCGTGCTGGGGGCGGGGGTTGGGTGGTGGAAGCAGGAGTTCGAGGTGCTGGGTGTCCCGTTCGAGAAGCGGGGGAAGCGCATGGACGAGTGCCTCCAGATCGTGCGCGCGCTGTGGACGCAGGAGTTTGTCGAGTTCCGTGGCGAGTTCTACGAGTGCGTGGACTGGGCCTGCAACCCAAAGCCCGCGCAGCCGGGCGGCATCCCCATCTGGCTCGGCGGCGAAAGCGCGAAGCAGCTCGAGCGGGCGGGCAAGTATGGCGACGGCTGGCTGGCGACGGCGAAGTCGCTCCCCACGCTTCAGCGCGACTTCGACATCGCGCGCGAGGCGGCGTCGAACGCGGGCCGCGATCCCGGACAGCTCCAGCTCGCGGTGGAGGGCGGCGGGATGCTGAAGGCGGACAACCTGGAGAAGACGGCCGAGCACCTGGGCCGGCTCAAGGAGCTGGGGGTGCACCACGCCATCCTGGGCATGCACCCGCGTCACATGGCCGAGCCGCGCCCGGTGCTGGAGGCGTTCGCGCGCCACCTGCCCGCTCTGCAGTCGTAGCCGCCCCGGGGCGCCCCTTGACGGCATGGGTGCTCGCATGTTGACGGGCGCTGGAAACGGCGCGCGTTACGTTCCCGTTGGGATCGGTGAAGAAGCTCGTCAGATGGGGACGGGTGGAGGCACACGATGGGGACGATCATCTCGCAACCTGGCGGGGCGGAGGCGGGTACGCCCGTCCGTTGCCCGATCTGCGCGCAGCCGAACGAGCCTATGCGCTACTGCCGGCACGTGCGCTGGACCTTCGACCAGGGCGGGCCGCTGGAGTTCGCGCGGTTCGCGCTGGAGACCAGCCCCTATACGCACGCCCGCGGCCACTCCTCGCGCGACATCCCGAAGGCCTGGTGGGAGGAGAAGGGCGATTGGCTCGTCGACAAAGTGCTGCTGCACTTCGACGCCGCCGACGGCTATGTCTTCGGCGAGCTGAGCGACCTCGACCTGCTGGCGCGGGACATGTGGCGCGAGTTCCAGCCCGAACCCGAACGCCCGCAGATGCAGCGCGTCGATCCCGTGTGACCATCGTCACTGGAGGGGGCGGCGCGTGGCCGCCCGGGATGGCGTCTACGTGCCGGCCAGCTTCTTCACCACGGGCGCCAGCGCCTGGAACCCGTCGCCCGAGAACACGATGTAGCTGAAGCCGAACTTCTCGCGGCGCTCCTGCAGTGCGTCGACGATCTGGTCGACGGAGCCGACGACGACGTGCGGCGTCTGCAGCACCTCTTCCGGTGACATCCCGAACCCGCCTGAGACACGCTCGGCCATCCCCTTCTGGTCGTCGGTCACGATGCAGACGAAGACCGTCACGCTCAGCTCGATGTCGTCGAACCGGCTGCCGGCGGCTGCGCGGATCCAACCGATCTTTTCCGCCGTCGAGGTCTGGTCGCCTGTGTTCATCACCTCACGGTTCACCGCGCCCGGCGCCAGGTTGAAGTTCACGCTGATGATGTTGGCCTCGCGGGCCGCGAGTGAAAGGACGCGCTTGCCGCCGCCGCCGATCAGGACGGGCACAGGCTGCTGTACGGGCTTCGGCGTGCCGGTGTGGTTCGTGATCGTGTAGTACGTGCCCTTGAAGTCGACGGGCTCGCCCGAGAGCAGGCCCTTGATGACCTGCAAGCCCTCGGCAAAGCGGCTGATGCGCACGCCGGGGCGGTCGTAGGGGATGCCCGACGCCGCGTAGTCGGTCTGCATCCATCCGGCGCCAATCCCCAGCTCTACACGCCCGCCCGTCAGCACGTCCAGGGTCGCGACTTCCTTCGCCAGCACGAGCGGGTGCTTGTAGTCGTTGTCCAGCACCAGCCCGCCGACGCGCAAGGTCGTGGTCGCGGCGGCGGCCACGGCCATCGCCGGCATCGGCGCGAACTGGTCGTCGAAGTGGTCCGGGATCAACAGCGAGGAGTAGCCCAGGCTCTCGATCTTCCGCGCCTTCTCGACCCAGTCCTCGCCCGACCGCGCCTTCGACGCCTGCACCCCGAACCGGAACTTCTTCGCCATCCTGCACCTGCCTCCACTGCATCGTTGAACCTGCTGGAGCTTCGATCCTAGCGCGCCGGACACTTAGGGCCACGCGCAGGCTTGTATTCGGCGAGAAGTTGTGAGACAACGCCCCTGCGGAGACTCCCGCGCCGGGCGCGGATCGAAGAGCGGAGGCGCATCGTGGGACTGCAATCGGGGTTCGTGCTGGCGGTGATCCTGGCGGCGGTGCTGGCGGCGGGGCGACTGGGCGGGAGCGACGAGGTCGGCAAGCGCCTGTTTCAGGTTGGGCTGGCCGTTGCGATCGCATTCGCCACCATCGGCGGCGCCGAAGCGTTCATCCGCAGCCCCGGCTTTGACGAGGCGTCTGCCATCCTCGAATCCGGGTTCGACGAATCCGCCGAGGAAGAGCAGTACGAGGCGCTGGAGGACATGGTCGACCGCGCTTCGCTCCGGCGGATGATCGACTTCGCCGCCGGTATTGCCGCACTTGTCCTCGGACTGTCGGCTCTCCGCCGGGCGCCGGTGACCGGGCTGGGTGTGGCGCTGGGTGGCGTCCTCCTTGTCGTGTTCGGCGCCGGCATGAGCAGCACCGGCGACAGCACCGACCCCCTCAGCTCCTTCTACGGGGCGTTGGGTACCATATTCACCAGCGCGCTGGGTCAGCCCTCGCGGCTGGTCGATATCTCCGAGTTCGTCGTGATGTGCGCGGGGGCACTGGCGCTGGCCTTCATCGGCCTCCGGACCTGGGACGTGGAACAGGATGCGCCGGCGCCGGCCGCGCGCGACGACGCCGCCCTACTATGATGTATGACAACCTATGACTCATGACCAATGACCCCGCGGACGTTCGCGCACAGCAGCTCTTCGACGAAGGCGCCGCCTCTCTCGCCGCGCGGTGGGACGACGCCGTCGCCATGGTGCACTATCCGGGCCGCCCGCAGTTTCACGACCCGCGCGGCACGCTGGCGTATGCGGGCGTCCTCCTCCGCGAAGGGGCCACGGAGCACGTCGAGCGGGCTGCGCGCGCTATCCGTGCCGTGCTGGCACTGCAGGAGACGCGCGAGCAGGACGCCCATCGCGGCAACTTCCGCTGGATGCTGGAGGAGGAGGGTGTCCGCGACCTGAACGGCGTCGAGTTCATGCTCGACGGCCTGAACGACCTGCTGCGCGACCACGCCGGCCTCATCCCCGGCGACCTGGAGGCCGAGATGCGCGAGGCGGTCGCGCTGGGGCTGGCGGAGATCGACCGGCTGGACGTGCACCCGGGCTACACGAACATCGCCCTCAGCGACATCTGCAACACAGTCCTGGGCGGCGAGACGCTGGGCGAGGACGAGTACGTCGACCGCGGCGCGCGCCGCCTGGACGAGTGGTTCGAGTTCACGAACCGCAGCGGCGCGCCCCACGAGTACAACAGCCCCACGTACCTTGCCGTCGATCTCGCGCGGATGGCCTTCCTGGCCGAACAGACGTCCGACCTCGACATCGCGCTGAAGGCGCGGGTCGCCGAAGAGCGCCTGTGGTTGCACGTCGCCACGCACTACCACCCCGCGCTCGCCCAGCTCGCCGGCCCGCACTCGCGTTCCTATCACGACGGCTGGACGGGCGACGGTGGCTACCTGAAGCTCATCCTGTGGCGCGTCCTCGGCGACGAGACCCTTCGCCGTCAGACTCCGTACGCGCGCGACCGCGAAGAGGGCCAAACCGGCGTCGCCGACGCCACGTTCCACTGCCCCGCCTACGTCGAGCGCTGGTTGCGGGAGAAGCGCTATCCGTTCGCCTGCGACGAGACGACCGACAGCGAGCGCGAGCTGGACATCAGCACTTACATGACCGAGAGCTACGCGCTGGGCACGGCTTCGCGTTCTTTCGGCGTGGGCGACCCGGTCGAGGTGTGGGAATCGCCGAACAACGTCCTGCTGCAGTTCCGGCGCGACGCTGAGCCGGGCTATGGCACGCTCTTCGCGCGCTACGTCATCGATGACCGCGGGCACGGCGCCGGAGACGCATCGCCGCGCGAGGCCGAGGACTGGACCGACGACGGCGTGTTCGTTGGCGCCCAGAGCCACAACCGCGCGGTCGTGGCGTACGGCCTGCGTCCGCGGCTGCGGCCTACGCGCAGCTACAAGCTCAGCGTCAACATGCTGGGCGCGGCCGGCGCCGACGTCCGCGTCGGGGGCGCCCCCGTCGATCCCACCGCGCACAGCGCCATCACCGTGCGCGGAGGGGAGGCCGTCTGCATCGCGGCCGGCGACGTTTACGTGGCGATCATCCCGCTCGAGCCGTCGGACATGGGCTCCGACGCGCCGATCGAGCTGCACCTGGACGGCGAGAAGCTGACGCTGGACATCTACAACTACCGAGGCTTCGCGAAGCAGTTCTGGGAGCACCGGTCGCAGGCGGGTCCGTTCTACAAAGGGAACATCCGCAGCGCGTTCGCGCTCGAGGTCGCGGAACGTGGCGAGCACGCGGATCTGGATGCCTTCGCCTCGTACATCGCCGTCGCCATGCTGGCCGATAGCGCCGACGACGATTACGTGCGCGAGATCGCCTACGGGTCGGGCCCGCGCAGCATCGCCCTGCGCTACAGCTTGTGGGACATGTCGCCCGCCGGCCGGCGGTTTGACGGCGTGGACTACCAGCCGCCGATGGGCCGCGCGGGCGCGCTCGATGGGAGCGGGCCACAGTTCCTACAGTCACGCGACTCGCTGGTCGCGCTTGGCCGGGCCCGGCTGCTCGCCGGCACGACGCCCAAGTGGCTCGTGGCGGACGACGATGCGCAGCACTACGTCTTCGTGAACCCGAGCGACGAACAGGCGCCGATCTGGCTCGAGACGCCCGATACCGTGGTCGAGTGCGACGCCCTCGGGTTCGGGCGCATCGAACTCGATGACCGCACCGGCGCCGTGCTGATCGAGGCTACGGGCGAGATCGGCACCGTGCGCGTGCGCCGGGACGGCAACATTACGTTGGCGATCAACGGAAGCGACGTCACGGACACGATGCTGCGCACCACCGAGCCGAACGTGCGCGAGTTCCGCGGGCTCTAGCCGGAGTACCTGATCGCGAACGCCGCGAACGCGAAGAAGGCCGCCTTACGGCGGCCCTCCCCGCTGGCCGAGCTTGTTGGTCGTGGCCTTAGGCGCAGCCAAGCCAGTTGGCGGCCATCGACGATTCGTTACCCGCCGCGTCCTTCGCATGGACGACGATGTCACTCGCCGGGAAGATGAACGGGCCGCCGCCGATGTTGGTCAACAGCACCGTCGCGTCGAACTCGTGGGCGGTCTCCACCTCGACCAGCCCGAGGAAGGAGTAGGTCACCCACATCTCCGACTCTTCGTTCACGCGGGCGCCGACGAGCGTACCGCCGGGGCAGTTCATCGAGTTCGCGTAGTCGAACACGGGCGCCCAGATGTCGATGACGATGACGCCGGGGTCGATGAGGTCGAGGTCCGGGCACCACAGGCAGCCGCCGCCGGGGGTCGCCGTCGCCGTGGGGGTCGAGGTCGGCGTCTCCGTCGGCGTCTCCGTCGGCGTCTCCGTCGGGGTCTCCGTCGGCGGGATGGGCGTCTCTGTCGGGGCCGGTGGCTCCGGCGTGTTCGTCGGCGGCGCCGGCGGCTCACCGCCGCTGCCACTGCTCCCGCTGTCGCCCGAGCCGCTGCCGCCGCCGGGCGAGGTATTGCCGGAGTCCGAGCCGCCGGGCTGCGTGTTGCCGGCGGGGGCCTGCGGCTGCGTCTGGCCGCCGGTCTGCGGGTTGGCTGCGGTGGGGCTGACGCGCACGACACGGGTGGGCTCGCTCTTCTCGCCCTGCTCGCTGCCGTCGTTGCTGTTGCCGCCGCCGCCGAGCACGAAGCCCACGCCCAGCGCCCCGGCGACGCCCAACGCCGCCAGCGCGCCCAGCGCGAACGCCGTGCGCTTGCCGTCCTTCTTGTCCTGCTCCGGTCCCTGGTCGAAAAGGTTGATGCCGTCGTTCTGGGTCGTCATGGTCCTGGTCCTCCTGCTGGTGTTGTCCTTCCGGTTTCAGGTGTTAGACCGGGGAGGCCCGGAATCCTTACAACAGCCCCATTTCGAATCTGGGACGGCCCACGCGGGCTACACTGGGCGGGCCATGTGCGGCCGCTTCACCCTGACCCGTGACGACTACGACGGCCTGGCCGAGGAGCTGGACGCCGAGCCGCGGCCCGGCGAGCGCGGCCTGTATCGCGCGCGGTACAACATCGCCCCGACGGACCAGCACTGGATCGTGCGCACGAAGGCCGAGCAGCGGCAGCTCCTGGCCGCGAGGTGGGGCCTGGTGAACAGCTGGGCGCCCGACGCGAAGGGCGCCGCCCGCCAGATCAACGCGCGGAGCGAGTCGGCGCCGACGTCGCGGGCGTTTCGAGAGGCGTTCGAGGCGCGGCGGTGCGTGGTGCCGGCCGACGGGTTCTTCGAGTGGGTAGGCGCGAAGGAGGCCAGGAAGCCGGTGTGGTTTCACGCGCCCGAAGGGCAGCTCCTGCTGTTCGCGGGGCTGTACGAATCGTGGCGGGACCCGAAGACGGAGGAGTGGATGCGGACGTTCACGATCCTGACGACGGACGCGAACGAGACCGTGGCCCCCGTGCATGACCGCATGCCGGTGATCCTGCGACGCGAGCACCTCGACGACTGGCTCTACGTCCCCGCCGACGAGAAGCAGCGCCCCTTAAGGGCGAAGGACGTCCGCGGGCTGCTCGTCCCCGCCGACGCCGGCGCGCTGATCGCGACGGAGGTCTCGCCGCGGGTGAACAGCGTGAAGAACGACGACGCGGCGTGCCTGGAGCCGGCGCAGGATCGGGAGCGGGCCGGGACGCCGAGGCTGCTGTGAGCTGCGTCAGTGTTTCACCACAGAGACGCAGAGGACACAGAGGATCGGTTGGGATCTCTTGTGAGGCTGCGCGCGCTATCGCATGTGCGGCCGGTTTCCCTTTTAAGCACCGACTTCCACGACATGAATGGCGTTGAGGGGATAATGATCAGCGACGTCGAGGTGAGGGACGCTGGGGTGAAGAGCAGCAGGCCTACCTGCCGTACGCGCCGGCCTTCATTCGCCGCGACTATCACGCACGACAACGGAAGAACTGAGCTCGAGCTCAGAGCATCTACCGCGTAATCAGGGTCTCCAGCTCGGCGATGAGGGCCCGGGCGTCGTCCGACGCGAACGCCTCGCGCGCAGGGGCCAGTGTGTCCACCAACCAGTCGGCGACGCCGTTTTTCAGGTCGGCGGGGTGAAGGGTGGCGGCTGCGTAGGCCTGCTCCAGTTCCTCGGGTGAGGAGAACCGCAGGTCGCCGCCGTGCGTCTCGCTGCGGGCCACGCGGAACTCGCCCTCGCGCGCGAAGATCAGCTTGCGGGCCCAGTCGAGCATGGGGTTGAAGCGCGCGTAGTCTGGTGGGCAGAAGGCCTTCTTCACCTTCGAGCGGACCTCGTCCTCGGTGTCGTGCACAAACAGGGCCGACGACTTCACCGACTTCGCCATCTTCATCGAGGCGAAGATCTCGGTGACGTCCTGGTCCTCCTGTGGCGGCCAGGCCGCCGGCTTGTTGAGGCCGAGCAGGAGCGGGTGATGCACGCAGACGGGCTTGATCTGCTCGCCCTTTGCGTCGCGCAGCGGTTTCACGCGCAACTTGCTGGCGACATCGCGGGCGATGACGTGGGCCTTGCGCTGATCGATGCCGGCGTGCGCGATGTTCACGCCCAGCTGGAAGATATCGGCGACCTGCATGGCGGGATACAGCAGCTTTGCGAAGTCGACTGACTCGCCTTCCTTGCGGCCGAGGATGGTGATGCTGCGCTGCATCCGGGCCAGGCTCGTCTCCTTCGCGACGTCGATGAGCGATGCCCAGTACTCGTCGTTGTGGTGGTACAGATCCGTGCCCAGCACGAATCGCAGCTTCGACGGATCGCCACCCAGGCAGCGGAACGAGGCCTTCAGCCCCTCCGCGAAGTAGGCGGTCGCCATGCGCCGGATGGTCTCGCGGTCACCGCCCAGCTTGTCGTTGATCCACGAGTGCCAATCGGCCAGGAAGATCGTGCACTCCACGCCCGCGTCGACGAAATCCTTGATCTTGCCCATGCAGACGAGGCCGGTGCCCAGGTGGATCTTGCCGGAGATCTCGAAGCCGATGTAGTGGCGCAGGGGCGTGCCCGTCGCGACGAGACGCTCGAGATCCTCGCGCGTGAGGACTTCATCGAGATTTCGCGTGATCAGGTCGACTGTGCTGCCCATGGACTCCATCTCGCCGGCGCAGGATGACCAAGTGTACCCTCACCGCATCACAGCCGCCGCGACACAGCACGCGTCGCGGCCGGCCCGGGAGGTCCTCATGCGATCCGCGAAGTCGACAACGAAGACCACATCCACACGGAAGCGCCGCGCTGTCCCTCGTCCGTTCGAGATGCACTGGGGCGGCGGCCGGATCGTCGAGGAAGCGGCGTGGACTGGCCCGCACCACGAGCCCGCGATCCAGCTCATGCAGTACGAGGACGGGGAGGCGGCGGGCACGGCCAGCGTGCGCTTCTGCTTCTACAGCGGCGGCGGCCAGTTCCAGCGCGGGGCGCTCATCATCGATGCAGAAGCGATTGAGGGTCTCCGCCAGGCCCTCAAGGGAGCGCCCCGCCTCCGCGCGCTGCTAAAACGGCTCGTGTCGTAACCACGGGGCGACTGCGCTTCATGCGCCGGCATCAGAGAGCCAACGGTTGAGCCGGTTCCTGGCCTCTCCCTGTGTCACGATCTCTCCACGCTCCGCTTGCTCAAGGCCACGCGACACTTTCGCCATGACCTCTTCGTGGCTAGCCGTCTCCCCGCGCTCGAACTGCGCGAGACCGCGAGAGATCTTCGCCTGAAAGTGCAGTTCGGAAAGGATCTGTTCGGTGGTCGCGTCGTCTGGCAACCCGGCGACTCGCTCTAGCGTCTCTTCCTTCGCCGTTTTCATGAGGGCATTCTATGTATTGACCGTCGCGGATTGCAAACGACGTGAAGCTCGTTCACTATCACGCACCGGCCTTCGCGCCTCCACATCATGACGCCCAAAGCCGCTCGCCCCCGTTAGCACGACTACGCCGGCATCACGCACGACGTGAACGTGAAGGCGTACATCGCGATGCCGTCGGACGTGGTGACCAGCGTCAGCTCGTGGCGGTCGATCTCGCGGTTGCTCGCGAGCCTGTACATGCGCGGTGCATCCACGGTCACGACCGACGTGCCACCGTCGACAATGACGTCCGCGCCCGCGTCCTCTGGTGCCAGTGGCTTCCCGTCCTGCAGCACGCTGATCGTCGCACTGGCGCCGAACGTGGGTGGGTGGATCACCAGGTTCACGTCTTTCGCCATGTACGGCACCACCAGCCGGCTCTCGCCCTGGGCGCCGGCTGGCCGCGCCAGGTACTCGCCCGAGAGCAGCCAATCGCCTTGCAGGTACACGAAGCCGTCGGTGTGCTTGCCCGGATCGGCGTAGGTCGCCGGCTTGTCGGGCTCGATCGCCGCTGTGCCGTAGTTGCCCCGCAGGTAGCCCAGGTACAGCTCCGGCGTCACGCGGTAGCACACTGCGCCTTCACGGTCCTCATCGCGCACCGCCTCCATGAGGCCTGGCAGCAGGATCTGCGGGAACGCCTCGCGGAGCAGCGCCTGCAGCGCCTCCTCCGTCTCCCGATACGCGCCCTCACCGTGGTGATAACCGCGCAGGTAGCCGTTTCCGTCGATCAGGTACTTCGCGGGCCAGTAGCGGTTCGCGTACGCCTGCCAGATCGCGTAGTCGTTGTCGAGCACCACAGGGTATTCGATTGCGTGGTCACGCACGGCCCGCAGCACGTTGTTGTACTCCCGCGCGAACGAAAACTCGGGTGCGTGGACGCCGACGACCGTCAGGCCCAGCGAGTGATAGCGGCGGTGCCACTCCTTCACGTACGGCAGCGTGCGCAAGCAGTTCACGCAGGTGTAGTCCCAGAAGTCCAGCAGCGCGGGCCGGCCGCGAAGGCCCGCGATGGTGAGGGGGCCGCCCTGCAGCCAGGTGACGCCCGACGGGAACTCGGGTGCGTGGACAGGGCCCTGTTCTTCCTGCATGCGAAGGATCCTCGCTATTTGGCGGACGCTGTCAAGAGCCAGGTGCGCGCGTCAAGCATTCTAACGCGGCACATGCTTGACGGCGGGCGACATGCCCCCCCGGCGCGCGCGTTTGTGCTGAAGGGGGTGCTCGGGCTACGATACCCGCCGTCACCCCATACGCCTCGACTGGAGCAGGCACACAGCAGTGCTGAAATACACGCTCGGCGCGCTCGCCGCCCTGACCATCGTCATCGCGACGGCGTTTGTGATCATCGCACAGGTGACGGAAGGCGACGCCGGCACCGGTCCGGCGATTCCTGTCATCGCCGTCATTCACGACGACGAGTTCGCGCCGTCCACCGTCGAGGTCGAGCGGGACCAGATCATCGACCTGCGCTTCGACAACCAGTCGGCGGAGCTGCGGACGATCATCATCGGGGGCGAGGGCGTGGAGGTGCTTCCCCAGCTTTCCACGATCCACGAGGAGGCCACGATCAGCGAGATTCGCTCCTCAGCGGCCATCGATGTGGCCCCGGCCCGCTCCAGGGCCATCCTGGTACGGTTCACGCGGGAGGGCGAGTACGAGATCGGCGCCAACCTCGAGGGGACCTTCGAGCGCGTGTTCTCGATGACGATCGTCGTGAAGTAAAGGGCCGGGGGCAGAGCAGGAAGCGAAGAAAAGAAAACAGCGCTACGACCGGGGGAGCATGGTCGCAGCGCTGTTGTCTACGAGGCAAGGATACGGCGGCGCTATTAAGCCGTTTCGGGCAATCTGTTAAAGATCCGCTCATTCACATCGCGGTCCGGCGAACGAGCGTATCGCGCCGATACCTGCATCCTGCACCGAAAGGACACCCCATGACCACGCCTGAAACCCGGATCCGGGAACTGGCGATCGCGCTCCCCGAGGTGCCGGCGCCGCGCTGGGCCTACGTCCCCTGCGTGCGCAGCGGCAACCTCATCTTCGTCTCAGGCCAGATCGGCATTGCGGAGGGCAAGGTGATGCACCCGGGCAAGCTGGGCCGCGACGTGGACGTCGACCGGGGGCAGGAGGCCGCACGCGGCTGCGCCATCCAGGCCCTCGCCGTCGTCCGCCGCGAGCTGGGCTCGCTCGACCTCGTGGCGCGGGTGGTGAAGTCCACGGTATTCGTCGCATCAGCCGAGGGCTTCGGCGACCAGCCCACCGTCGCCAACGGCGCCTCTGACCTGCTGCGCGACGTGTTCGGTGACGCCGGCCTGGGGGCGCGCGCGGCCGTCGGCGTGGCCGAGCTTCCGCTGGGAGCCAGCGTCGAGGCGGAGTTCATCTTCGAGGCGCGGCCCTGACGGCGACGAGGCTCATGATCGCTGGACGATACGGTAGGTCACGCTGCCCTGCGCGAGCAGCTTCCCCTCTTCGTTCGTCACGCGCACGTCTGTATAGATGATCTCCTTGCCGCGCTTCAGGATCCGGCCCTCGGCGATGATGTCCTCGCCGATGGCGCCCGACAGGTAGTTCACGTTGATTCCCACCGTCGAGCCGAAGTACTTCGGCGTCGCAATCTCCGCCGTCGTCCATGCCGCCATCGCGCCCGTGGTGTCGATCAGCGACGAGATCGCGCCACCGTGCAGCGCCTTCATCGCCGTGCTGTTCTCGTCCTGGTAGCGCATGCGGAGCCGTGCCCAGCCCTCACCTCCGTCCTCGAACACCATTCCCAGGTGCTTTGCGTACGGCATCATCTCGATGACCCGCGCCATGCGCTTGATGTTCGCCGCTTCCGTCTCCGCCGTCATGCGTACTCCTGTCCCACGTCCGTTACGGGATCAGTGCGATGTGCACCGCATCCTCACCCGGCACCTGGCCGGCCAGCAGCCGCAGTCCGTGCTCGGCCTCGGCAAGCGGCAGCGTGTGCGTGTGCATCGCGGCCAGCTCCTGCCAGCGCGACTCCACTGTCCGGATCCCCTGTTCGTACGACGACCAGTCGACTCCGAACGCGCCGATCATCGTCAGCTCCTTCGTCACGACGCGGTCGCTGAGGAAGTTGGGCACCGGCTTGGGGCCCTTGATCCCGGCCAGCACGATGCGCCCGCCGCGCCGGGCGACCTCCACGGCCTGCGTAACCGCATCCACCGCGTACGCCGTCACGTCGATCACGACATCGGCCATCCGGCCGTCCGTGACCTCGCGCACGCGGCGTACCAGGTCGTCTCGCTCGACATCGACCGTGTGGTCCGCGCCGAAGCGGCGTGCCAGCGCCAGCTTGTGTTCATCGCGCGAGAGGCCGGTGACGATGACGCAGCCCGCTCCGGCCGTCTTCGCGGCGATGACGGCGGCCAGCCCGCGCTGCCCCGGACCCAGGACCACCACCGTCTCGCCCACGGCGAGGCGGGGCAGGTCGACCGTCCAGCGGAACCCTGCGCCCAGCGGGTTGAACAGCACCGCGAGTTCGGCCGGCACCTCCTTCGAGACCGGGTGGAGGAGCGCGTGGGGCGCCAGGTACAGGTGCGTGGCGTATCCGCCCCACAGCGACGGCGCCAGCGAGACCGGCCGGTACCCGTACGCGGGCATGGCGCCATCGCCGCGGCACCGGGTGTACGCGCCCTGCGCGCAGGAGGCGCAGTATCCGCAGGGCAGCAAGGCCTCTACCGCGACGCGGTCGCCGACGCGCAGCTTCCACCGCCGCGCCGCCTGTTCGCCGATCTCCTCGATGATGCCGAGCGGCTCGTGGCCGGGGATGAGCGGGTACGGCACGCGGACCGCGCCGTCGTACTGCTCGTAGTCGCTGCCGCAGATGCCGCAAGCCTCGACACGCAGCAGCGCGTCGTCGGACCCGATGCGGGGCAAGGGGAACTCGCCCATCCGCACGTCGCGCA
The DNA here is from genome assembly GCA_964371355.1 of uncultured Dehalococcoidia bacterium. Lineage (GTDB taxonomy): Bacteria > Chloroflexota > Dehalococcoidia > DSTF01 > JACRBR01 > JACRBR01. The sequence goes on along the minus strand of CAYJMG010000002.1, from coordinate 159,085 downwards.
CGTCATGCTGAACCATCGCCCGAGCTGCATCGGCCACGTGCCGATTATCTCACGATGGCGTTGCAAGGCCTATGGCCGCCGGGAAGGAGCGGGAATGGGGTCTGTGGCGGTTTGGTACCATACAAGGCACATGGCCGAATCCGCACCTGCGGAGCGGGGGAACCACACGCGGGGTGAATCTCGCCACGGCGAGTAGGTCAGCCTTCTCAGACCGAACCCGACAGCTAACCTCGCAGGCACGTGAGAGGGTGACGCCCACGATTCAGGGCGTGTCAAGCCGGCCGGTTCGGGCCGGACTATTGGAGCCGTGCGCAACATGGACCACGCGAACCGCGCCAATGGCGGAGCGCCGGACAGTACCGGAGGCCGCCTGCTGCTCGTCGCGAACCGCCTGCCCGTCACGGCAGTGGTTGACGCCTCCGGGATCCACGTGGAGCCCTCGGCCGGTGGCCTGGCGACGGGCCTCCGCGGCCCCCACCAGCGGTCCGGCAGCCTCTGGATCGGCTGGCCGGGCGACCTGCCGAAGCTGCGATCACGCCGGCGGGCGGAGCTGGACGAGAAGCTCGCCGAGCTGCGCTGCGTGCCCGTGCACCTCTCGCGCACGGAGGTACGGCGTTTCTACGACGACATCTCGAACGGCGTGCTGTGGCCGTTGTTCCACTACCTGCTGGATCAGCTTCCGCAGCAGGCGCAGGGCTGGGAGATCTACCGTCAGGTGAATGAGAAGTTCACCGACGAGATCGTCTCCCGCTATCGCCCGGGCGACGTGGTCTGGATCCACGACTACCAACTCATGCTCGTCCCGCGGATGCTGCGCGAGCGGCTGCCCGATGCGCAGATCGGGTTCTTCCTGCACATCCCCTTCCCCTCGTCCGAAGTCTTCAGCGTGCTCCCCTGGCGCGAGGAGATCCTGGAGGGGCTGCTGGGCGCCGACCTGATCGGTTTCCACACGCCGCCCTACCTCCGCCACTTCGCGACCTCACTCCGCCGCGTGCTGGGCGTCGACGTCGACGTGGATCGGGTGCTGCGACAGGGGCGCGAGGTGCGATTGGGCGTCTTCCCCATGGGTATCGACGCCGACGCCTGGGAGAAGCGGTCGCGTGACCCCGCCGTGCTGCAGCGCGCGCAAGAGATCCGCGACGAAGGCGGTGGCAAGAAGCTCCTCGTCGGTATCGACCGCCTGGACTACACGAAAGGCATCCCGCGGCGCCTGCTGGCCATCGAGCAGCTGTTCGAGACGGACCCCGACCTGCGGGAAAAGGTCCGTGTGGTGCAGGTGACGGTCCCCTCGCGGGAGAAGACCAGCCCCTATGCGGAGTTCCGCAAGCGGATCGACGAACTCGTCGGCCGGATCAACAGCACGTACGCCACGGCCGGCTGGGCCCCGATCCATTCGCTCCACCGGTCGCTCTCGGAGGATGAGATCGCGGCCCTGTACCTCGCCGCCGATGTGATGCTCGTGACACCCCTGCGCGACGGGATGAACCTCGTCGCCAAGGAGTTCGTGGCGGCGCGCACGGACCGCGACGGCGTGCTGGTGCTGAGCGAGTTCGCGGGCGCCGCCTCCGAGCTGGGCGAGGCGCTGCACGTGAACCCGTACGACGTCGAGCATATGGCGACGCGGATACGGCAGGCGCTGCTCATGCCGGCGATGGAGCGCCGCTCTCGCATGCGCGCCCTCCGCCTTCGCGTCATGAGCCACGACGCCGACCGCTGGTCGCAGTCGTTCCTCGACGCCATGCAGCGCATCGCGCGCGAGTCTCGCGCACGGGAGAGCACGCAGGCCGCGAACGCGTTCGACCTGGCCGAGCGGCTGCGGGCCCAGCCCGAGCTGCTGCTGATCCTGGACTACGACGGCACGTTGATGCCGTTCGCGGAGACGCCGGACGCCGCGCAGCCCGACGAAGAGCTGCTGGACCTACTCACGGCCCTTGCCGGGCGCAAGGGGACCCGCGTCCACATCGTCTCCGGCCGGTCGCGCCAGTCGATGGAACGCTGGCTGGGCCACCTCCCCGTCGGCCTGCACACCGAGCACGGGCTCTGGTCACGCATGCGGCCCGACGAGCCATGGACGCTGCTGCGCCCGGTGCTGCCGCGCCTCAGGGACAAGGTGCGGCCCATCTTCGAACACTTCACGTCCACCACCCGCGGCAGCTTCATCGAGGAGAAGACGGCCTCCATCGCCTGGCACTACCGGCTCGCGAACGCGGACCTGGCCGATGACAACGACTTCGGCGAGCAACAGGCCAAGGAGCTGCGCCTCCTGCTGGGCGAGCTGCTGAGCAACGAGCCGATGCAGGTCATCTCCGGCTCGAAGGTGGTGGAAGTGCGGCCGATGGGCGTGAACAAGGGCACGGTCGTGCCCCTGCTACTGGCGGATGCCGGCGCCGGCGCGCGCGTGCTTGCTATCGGCGACGACCGGACGGACGAGGACCTCTTCGCCGCGCTGTCGGCGAATGCCTACTGCGTACGCGTGGGCGATGGGCCCAGCGTCGCGGCGTACCGCCTGTCCGACCCCGCCGAGGTGCGCGAGCTGCTGCGGTCGCTGCTGCCGCCCGCAGGCGCGGGCGAGGAAACCGCCGGCGCGGCCGCCGCCCAGGGCGCAGCGGCCCGCTAATCCCAGAAGAGCTGGTCGTGGATCTTTGCTCGCAGGTCGCGGGCGGCCACCACTTTGTAGTAGGCCTCGCGCTTCTCCTCTTCGGAGGCGTGGGACAGGTTGATCGACCGGAACGCATTCAGCACGACCTCGCCCTGCTGGGAGAGCCCCCGTGAGATCATGTTCACGTCCCAGTGGGGCCGCCGGCTGGCCCACCAAAACTGGCACGAATGCAGCGACGGGTCCATCAGCCCACGGGCGATCTCCGCGTGCCGCTTGCTGACGGCCGTATCGGCCAGCCGCTGCGCGCGCGTCACCAGATCCTCGCACAGGGCGACATGCTCCCACTGCAGCTTGTGGATGTAGTTGCCCGGCGCCTTCCACAGCGGGTACGGCACGCCGGCGTCCAGGTCGTCGTGCGTCGTGCTCCACGACGACGGCCGCGGCTCGATCGTGTCGCCCTCCGGGAACAGGTCGAACAGCTCGCTGATCGTCGTGGCGATGATCTGGTCTTTCGCCGCGGCGTCGTGCGGCATCGTGGCCAGCAGCGTACGGGTGCTGGCCGCCAGCGGCCGGGCCTCCACCACGTCCGCGTACGGACGCACCGCCTCGTACGCCTCCGCCAGGAACAGCTGATCCCAGTTTTCGATGTGATGGCCGAACGTCTCGGCGTCCATGGCCGTCACGATGTACATGTCGCCGTCGTCGCCGTACGCGGACTGCAGGTGGTCGACGAATCCCTTCCCGTCCAGGTCCTGGAACGAGATCTTGTTGCTCAGCACATCGTCTCGAAACACGATGCCAACGTCGTGGCCCTCGGGCGACTTTGCGCGGTAGATCGTCTTCGTGGGCCAGGGCGCCGGGCACCCGACGCCGCTCATGATCACCCACTCGTGCCCCACGTCCAGGACGGCGTCCAGGAACGAGCGGTCGAAGCACATCTCCGGCGGGAAGAAGCCGCGCGGCTGGTACGCGTCGCCGAAGAAGTGCTTGTTCGTGAGGTGGTTGCGGCGGATCTGGCGCCGCTGCTCGTCGGGGTTGATGAGCGGCAGGATCGGGTGATACTTACCGGAGCCCACGAATTCGAGCTGGCCGCGCAGCGCGAGGTCGCGCAGGCCATCGAGCACGTCCTGATAGCCGCTCTCGAAGAGCATCTCGGTCAGGACGCCGTTGACGTTCACGGTGACCTTCGCGTGCGGGTTCTGGCCGAGCACCTCGATCAGTGGCCGGTACGATTCGTCGACAACCTTCCGCAGCACCTCCGGGATCTGGATCGGAGGCTGGTAGAAGTGCAACAGGTTGGCCCAGTAGATCTTCGCCATCGATTCGCCGCCTCAGGCGTCCTCCACTATGAGGATCGGCCGCCGCCACGTCCCGGGCCAGTGTCCACAGGCGTGGCGACGGCACCCGTATCGGTGAGCCCGTATCTGTGGAGATGGTACCGGGCGTCGAGGCGCAGGTGGCGGCCTTCGGTGGCGCACTACCGTCCGGCTCGGCCCGCCAGCCCGAACTGCGCCGCCACCAGCTCGCCGGCGCGGTCCGGCGCCAGTCCCTCGTCGACGTCGATCACTCGCAGGCCGCGCCGGGCGGCTTCGGTCCTGATGTGCTGGGCGATCAGCTCGTTGCGCCGCAGGAGCTTCGCCAGCGCGCGGTCCGGATCGCTCGTCCGCGCCGTCATGGCGGTGAGGCCCATCCTGGGGCCTTCCGTCTCCCGGAGGAACGCCGGCGTGTGCACGAGCCAGACGGACCGCGCGGCGACGTCCGCGATCTCGTCCACGCACTCGGGCAGCAGGCCGATGCCTTCGGCGATGATCCCCGGCTGCGCAGGCATCGTCATCAGGTCGTCGACCACCATGTCGAACCGTTCGACCCAGCTCCGGATCGCGTTGTCCGCCATCTCCTCAGGCGAGCGCAACAGCCAACGCTGATCCATGGTCATCGCCACGAATGCCAGGAACGCCGGGTGCCGGTCCGGCGTGGCCTTCGCGGCGTGACGCGAGCTGGCGTCGTCGAAGTGGTAGATCTGCAGCCGGTGTCTTTCCGCCAGCAGCGTGGTAGCCGTGCTCTTGCCCGCTCCGCCGGGACCCCCGATCCAGCACACGTGCGAAAGCCCATCGCGACGCGGAGCCACGCGCGATGTCAGTCCCAAGTCGTCCCTCTGGCCTGTCGCTCGCTGGGCGCGGAACTCATCCGACGCGGGCATGCCGGGGGCCCGCTGCCGCACCCTGCCGCTCGGCGAAGTCGCGCGCATCGATGTCCGGAAAGAGCTTGTCGCGTTCCGTCAGGTCGGCCACGAACGCCGCATCCACGGCCCCCGCCTCGATCTGGCCTGCGAGCTGGTGGAACCGCTCCAGGTGCTGCGAGAACCGCAGCTCCGCGTATTGTCGCGCCTGTCCCGTTGTCACCAGGAATGGCCAGTCGCTGGACTCCAGCAGCAGCAGCTCGCGTGCTAGCTGCGCCAGCGCCTCCGGCGGCGCCGATACGCCGTGCCGGGCGACGATCTCCTCGATACGCCGCTGGGCCGCGTTGATGAGCGGCCACATCCACTCCGTGTCCGCGTTCAGCCACGTGAAGTGCGTGCCCTGCTGGCCCCACGACCCATCCGGCAGCTCCACGACGTCCTCCGGCGGGTGCTCGCGCACGAACTGCGCGGCGCCGGTCAGCGCGACCGTCTCGCTGGCCGCCAGCCGGCGCAGCACCTCCTGCAGCCACGACACGCCCTCGAACCACCAGTGGCCGAACAGCTCGGTGTCGTACGCCGCGCTCACGAGCCCGTACTTTCCGCTCGACGCGGCGTACTGCGCCACCTGGTCCTCGACCAGCCTCACGAAGTGCGCGGCGTGGTCGTGTACGCGGTCGAACGCCTGGCCCGGGTGGTAGAGCGCCTTGTCGCCCAGCCCGACGCGGGCGCCCGACACTCGCCAGTAGTGCAGGCCGGACTCACCGTCCTTCCTGTGGAACTCGCGGTACCAGAAGTCGCCGGGATAGCCGTGGTCGGCCGACCACACCTGCAGGCCCGTCGCCAGGTTCCGGCCGATCGCCGCCACGCGGGGCTCGTGCACCCAGTAGGGCTGGAACGTCGTCCGATCCGCGGGCGCCGGGCCGTCCGCGCGGGGCACCGTGTACCGCCTGCCCACCTCGCCATACGGCCCCACAGCATCGCCTGCCGCCTTTCCGACGGGATCGCCGCCGAGGATGGTGTGCGTCTCCACGAAGAACGTGGTCACGCCCTGCCCGGCAAGGAATGACTCGATGCCCGGCCGCCCGTCCGTCGCGGACCGGTATGCGCACTCCGGCAGCCAGAACGACTCCGGCGCGCGCCCGAAGTGACGCTTGTACGTCCGCACGCCCGTCGCCACCTGGCCGTGGATCGAGGAGTCGCGCTCGAACAGGGGCAGGTAGCCGTGCGTGGCCGCGCTCGTCGCCAACTCGGCGTACCCGTTGTCTTGCAGCCACCGGAACCCGCCGATGATGTCGCGGCCGAACCGCGCCCGGAACTGGTCCAGAAGCCAGCCGTACCGGTCGCGAAGGAACCGCGCCACCAGGGCGCGTCCGCCGTCGCCGTCGCGTTCGAACCGCGTGACGTCGCGCTCCGCCCGCTGGCGCAGGTCGTCGAGGTAGTCGTCGAGGTTACGCAGCACGTCGGGGTCGGCGAGCTGCTCGGCCAGCACCGGCGTGATGCCGATGGTCAGCCGGTAGGGTACGCCCTCCGCGGCAAGGTCGTGCAACGCCGACAGCAGCGGGAGGTACGTATCGACGGCCGCCTCGTGGATCCACTCCTCGCCGTGCGGCCACCGCCCGGCCATGCGGGCATACGGAAGGTGCGAGTGCAGGACAAAGGTGAAGGCGCCGGAGTAGTTCACAGTTGACAGTTCACAGTCTACAGTCCAGTTCTTGTGCGATAACTCACAACGATTGGCGTGGCCACCCGGCTGTCCATGGCGCTTGCTCCACTTGGCCTGTGCTTTCGGCCGCCCCTAACGACTAATGACCAACGCCCAACGCCTAAACCCTGTACGGGTATTCCTTCACTTCGGCACGGATCGTCTTGCCGCTCGGCAGGTAGCCGTCGGCGTTCCGGGCGTCGATCTTCACTGTCGGGCCGATGACGCAGTTCCTGCCCACCCGCACGTACGGCATGATCTCCGCCCGTTTCCCCACGATCGTGACGCCCGTGTTCACGATGTCCGGACGCTCGCCGTTCGGCGCGAAGTCATCGCCATAGCCGACATAGGCGTTCTTGCCGACCGTCACTTCCTTGTCGAGGATCGACCGCTCGACGATCGCCCCCGCCTCGATGCGGCAGTCATCGAAGATGATGGAGTCGCGCACGACGGCGCCCTCCTCGACGTACACGCCGGGCGATAGGACCGAGTGCTCGACGTGGCCATTCACGATGCACCCGAGATCGAGCAGCGACCTCTGCAGGTACGCGCGCCACCCCACCTTCGCGGGCGGATAGCCCGTCACGCGCGTCCGGATCCGCGTGTCCGGGTCGTACATATTCAGCTTCGGCAGGTCCTCCAGCAGGTCCATGTTCCCGTCGTAGTACGCCTCGATTGTCCCCACGTCCCGCCAGTACCCGTCGAACTTCCAGCCGAACACCCGGGATCCCGCTTGCTCCACCATCCGCGGGATGACGTCGTGCCCGAAATCGTGGCTGGAGTTCACGTCTCGCGAATCCGCGACCAGCGCGTCCACGAGCGCCTGCCGGTTGAAGCAGTAGATCCCCATCGAGATGAGGTTGCTCTTCGGGTGATCAGGTTTCTCGTCGAACTCCGTGATGCGCCCATCGTCGTCGACGCCCAGCACGCCGTAGCGGTGCGCCTCCTGCATCGGCACCTCGTACAGGGGCACCGTCACGTCAGCCTCGTGTGCCAGGTGGTAGGAGATCAGGTCGTCGTAGTTCATCTTGTAGACGTGGTCGCCGGCGAGGACCAGGATCATCTCCGCCTTGGTCTCCTCCAGGAAGTACAGGTTCTGCGTGATCGCGTCGGCGGTACCGCGGTACCAGTCGCTGCTATCGCGCCCGAGGTACGGCTGGAGCAGGGACACGCCCCCGCCCTGGCGGTCCAGATCCCACGGCCGGCCGATGCCGATGTGGTCGTTGAGGGAGCGGGGGCGGTACTGCGTCATGACGCCGACCCGCGTGATCCCGCTGTTTACGCAGTTGCTGAGGGCGAAGTCGATGATGCGGTAGCGGCCACCAAAGATCACGGCAGGCTTCGCGCGCTCTTCACTGAGGACGCTCAGCCGGTCGCCCTGGCCGCCTGCGAGGATCAGCGCGACGACTCGCTTCATGGAATAACCCCGGTCTAACGGGACGCCGGATGCGCTGGCGCTTCGAGCTGGGCCGTCACGCCGTCGAGCTGGCAGAAGATCCGCAGGTAGTCTCGCAGATAGCGCGTCGTCAGGAAATTGTGGCGCACGTACTCCACGCCTTTCGCCCCCATCCGGTCCCCCTCCTGCGAGTGATGCAGCAGGAACAGCAGCTTCTCGGCGCACTCCTCCGCCGTGTTCACCAGGAACCCGGTCTCGCCGTCGGTAATCTGCAGCGGAATGCCGCCCACGTTGCCGGCCACCACTGGACGTCCCTTCCATAGGGCCTCCGATACTACGAGCCCGAATCCTTCGCGCACCGATTTCTGGATCACCACGCGCGCCGCCCGCTGAAACGCGTTGACCTCGACGTTACCCACGCCGTTCAGGTTCGAGAGGATATGGATGTCCCAATCCTCCCCCGCGCGCCGCACGGTGCGCTCGTACCAGTCCCAGCCCTCCGGGTCGTCGGTCGCCATCGAGGCGATCATCACCAGCTGCAGGTCGGGGAACTCGTTTTTCGCCGCGCGGTAGACGTCAATGACACCCAGCGGATCCTTCCAGGGGTCGAAGCGCGAGATCTGGGTGATCATCGGGCGTGCCGGATCGACGCCGTAACGCCGCAGAATCGCCTCGACGGTCTCCTGCGGCAGCTCGGCGTTCTTCGGGCTCAGCGGGTCGATGGCCGGCGGGACGGCGAACACCTGGGGGCCCGAGAGGTCGTCCTTCACGTAGCGGTCCAGCGTGAAGATAGCGCCGTCGTATTGCTGGACATGCGGCCGCAGCATGTCCCAGACCTGCACCTGCGCGTCCGTGAGGTCGATGTGACAGCGCCAGATCCACTTGCCGTCGCGCTTGCCCGTCCGCTCCTCGATGAACGAAGGCATCGCGGCCGGCTGCGGGTCGTGGATCACGACGTAGTCGTACGACTCGTCGAACAGGTCCGCGTTCAGCCGGTTGTAGTTCAACCAGATTTCCCGCATCTCGGGCGTCCAGTCGTAGTACATGCCCTGGAGGCTGTTGTGCATGGCCTTGGTGACGTGGAAGAACTCGTCCGCGCCCTTGATGACCTGCCAGTCGGCCTGCAGGCCAAGGTCGTTCATCAGCGGCACCAGCGTGCCCAGGATCTCCGCCACACCGCCACCGAAGGCAGTCGCGTTTACGTGCAGGACGCGCGCGCCACGAAGAGAGGCGCCCAGCCGCCGGATCTCATCGGCGGCCTCGTCTCCGATAACGGGACGGTAGGACTCCAGGGACTTGGGTGTAGTCGGGACCGAACCAAGCACTAGCCGTCGCTCTTCCTGTGCAACTGGTCGAGGATGCCCAGATAGTCGCGTAAGTATCGGGTGATGAGGAACCGCTCAGCGACGTGGCGGTGGCCATTCTCCCCATATTCCGCCGCCAGATCCCGGTTTTCCAGCAGCCGCGAGACCTCCGCCGCGAATTCCTCCGTGGTCCGCGCCACCGCGCCCGTCTTCCCGTGGATCACCTGCTCCTGCAGCCCCGGCTCCGCCGCAACCACGCACGGCCGCCGCTTCCACAGGGCGTCCGAGATCCACATCCCGTAGCCCTTCCGAAGTCCCTTCTGCATGACCACGGAGGCCGCGGTCTGGAAGACGTTGATCTCCACGTTGCCGATCTCGTTTCCGGGCGTGACGACGAACGCGTCGGGATCGGCCAGCGAGAGCCGCACCAGCTCGTCGAAGCACGCGCGGGCGTTGGAATCCTGCGGCTCGGTGAACAGCACGATCAGCAGTTGGACGTCGGGGTGGCGCTCGTGGACCATCCGCCACGCCTCGTATACCCCCACGAGGTCGCACGCCGCGTCGCACGGGGTGACCTGGCAGATAAGCGGCTTCTCCGGATCGATGCCGTATTGCTCGAGCACGGACCGTACGACGTCGTCCGGCAGCGGCATATTGCGGCCGTTGTTCGGGTCGATCGCGGGCGGGACGATGTGGGTCGGGACGGAGATATCGCCACGCGAGAACGTAGCGGCGTCGAAGATGGCCGCGTCGTATTTCTCGACATGCGACCGCAGGAGCATCCAGACGTCGTCCTGCGCCGACGACAGGTCCAGGTGGCAGTGCGCGATCCACCGCGCCCGCAGCTCCGGCGAGCTGTACGAGCGGATGGCGAGCGGTTGTGGGTCGTGCACGACGATGAAGTCGAAGTCCTCCGTCAGCAGCTCGGCATTCATCGACGCGTATCGCAGCCAGGTCTCCGTCATTTCGTGAGTCCACTGCACCGGCGTGCCGCCCAACGCCTGGTACATCGCGCGGGACATCGCGGCCGCGTCCTCGGATGCGCGTACGACCTGCCAGTGGACGTCCAGCCCCAGGTCGTTCAGCAGCGGCACCGACGAGTTCAACAGCTCGGCCGTCCCCGTCCCGAAGCCTGTCACGCTGAGGTTCAGCACGCGGAGCCCTTCCAGCGGCCGCGCCATCCGCCGCAGCTCGTCGATGGACTCACGACCAGCGGCCTCCGAGAGGTCGTCCAGCGCGCGGTGGGAGAGGGCGAGGGTGCCGTACATGCGGGGCCTCCAGGAGCAGAAGGGGCGGCGTCCGCCCGGGCACGAGTACGGTACTGAGCAGGAAAGGTTGCGCGGGGGCGCAACGGGTGTGGGTTCAGGCTAGATCGCTCGGTTCCGGCCTGTCAATCATCACACGGCATCATTACGTTTCGGCTTCATGAACCCCCCGCGGCATCACGGACGCGCATCATCCGTAGCGTCGCCAACGAGGCCTGCCGTCGTCGGCAGCTTCAGGGCCCGCGCGATCCCCATCGCGATGCCCCACACCAGCACAGCGGTCAACGCGCCCGCCGTGATCCCCATGAACATCGCACTCACGACGTCCATCTCCTGCTCCGTCCCGCGCACGGCCATGGCCGCCACCAGCGCGTATAACGCGAGCGGTGATACCGTCACCAGCAGCGCCGCCGTGAACACGTCCGGGATATCCGCCTGCCGGACCAGCAGCAGTGTCGCGAGCGCGGACCAGCCCACGCACCCGGCCCACAGCATGGCCAGCATCGCCACGCTCGCGTCGCCTTCGCCGGTCGTCGGCTCCGCCAGGATCCCCGCCGCCACGAGCTGTGCGACGAACATCGCGGCGCCAATCCCCACCAGGACCTTCCGGCGCGTCGTAAGCGGAAGCTGCGGCCGCTCCTCAAACTCGATCATCGCTCGCCCGCGAGTCCACGCACACCCGGCGCATGCGCCAGCAGGCCAGCCACGACGCCGGTCGGGGCTCCCAGGAACAGCCCGTGCGCCAGCACGAGCATCACGCCCTGCGACCACTGCGGCCCGAAGCGCCCGGCATCGAAGCGCTGGCCCGTCGCCAGGTGGATAATCGCGTACACCAGCTCCGCCCCGGCCCACGTCAGGAATCCGATGCCCACACCCGCGACGAACGTCGGCCAGCCGCGCTGGCCCCGACCCGCCGCCAGCAACGTCGCCAGCACGCCGAAGCCCACCATGAGCAGTAGCGGCAGGCGCAGGGCGCGGAAGCCCAACCACTCCGCCGCCATCCCGGCCAGCAGCGCGGCAAGCGGCGCGCCGTAGATCAGCAGCGAGCGCGGCCGGGCGGAGGCCGAAGGAAGGATCGGGACGGAGATGTGCACAGCCACGGCTTCATTATTGCAGCCGCGACCGCAGCCGCGCACAGGACGGACACGCCGTCCGTCCCGGACACACAACCGGACACACAACGGGACACACAAAGAGAGGGACGCTGCTCCTCCAACGCGCCCCTCTCCGCTCAGCCCGATGTGAGCGCCCGCGAGCCGCGGGCCACGTGTCCTCCTAGCTCACGGGCACTGTCCCGAAGGACTGATGAACCCGACGATGATGAGCTGGTCGCCGGAGTTCACGGCACCATCCTTGTTGATGTCGTAGCTGTGCAACCGCAGTGATGGTGACGGTTCCCGCAAGAACTCCAGCACCATCAAGAGCTGATCGCCGGAGTTCACGACGCGGTCGCCGTTCAGCGATGTCGCCTCACAGCCGTCCTTCGCACCGTCCAGCGCGATGTCTCCGTCGGTGTCGGTGCTGCCGTTGCTGGTGTTGTACCCGCAGAACTCGCTCCAGTCCTTCACCTTGTCGCCGTCCGAGTCAACGTTCGCGCCGCACGCCGCCTGCGTGGGCTTGCTGGTCGACAGCGTGGGGTCCGTGCCCAGGGAGCACTCCGCGCCGTCGAGCGCGCGGTCGAGATCTGTGTCGCGTACCAGCGGATTCGTCACGAACCCCGCGCAGGCCGCGCCCGACCCTTCGTCCGTGTCCGAGATGCCATCGTTGTCGTCATCGCTGTCGCAGGCGTCACCGAACATGTCGCTGTTGGGCCACGTCTTATCGTCGTTGCTGGCCAGCAGCGGCGGCGAGTTGTCGACGAAGTTGCCGTCGGTGTTCGTCTGCGCCGGGTTCGGCACCGCGGGGCAGTTGTCCTTCGTCGCGTCGGCGTTCGATGGACCGCGGTGCAGCGTCTGCTGCGGATCCCCGAACCCATCGCCGTCGTCGTCGGGGTCTATCCCGTTGCCGGTACCGTCGCCGTCCATATCCATGTCGCAGCCGTCGTCGATGAAGTCGCCGTCGATGTCCGAGAACACCATCGTGTTGCACATGTCGATCGCGTCGATGTTGTCGTCGCCGGGGCCTCCGCTGCGCACGGTGTCCAGCCCAATCGCCTCGGCGTTGATGTACATCGCGGCGCCGCCGACCGGCACCGGCGCCATGACGAACCACAGATCCGCGGCGGTGCCAGTCCCGGCCACGGGACCCGGGGCGCAGCCGGCCAAGGGCGTAGCCGCGGCGCCGCCGCTCGTCGGGGCCAGCGAGGGTGAGCCAGGGGCCAGCGAGAACATGATTCCGTCGCCCGCGGGCAAGAAGTCCCAGCCGGGCCCGAACGGCGGCAGGGGCGTGCCGCTCACGTAGGTCACGGCGAGCGCGTCGACGTCGTCGCCCACGATCAGACCCAGCGCACCGGCGGTCGCCCAGATCACCGGGCCGCCGAACGCGGGGTTGAAGGCAAGGATGTCGCCCGGCCCGGGGACGGCGGCGCCGCCGCCCGGAGCGGGAATCGGTCCCGCCGGCCAGCCGGCCGCCGTCGCGGCGTCGATCGTGAAGAAGACCGGGGCCTCCAGTGGCACGCCCGGCACCATATTCACCACCGTGTCGTCGCCCCGGTCATAGGCGTCGACGTTGCTGCCTGGCTCCGCGGCGTTGATGCCCAGCCGCGGCGGCCCGTACGGCGGCCCCGCCGCGCCATCGCCATCGAGGATTTGGACGTTGGCGGAGAACCCAAGCGGCGCGCAGGGCGTCGGCCCCGGGATTGGGCCGGGCCAGGTCGCGAAGATGTCCGTGTCGACGCTGCCATCGCCAAACGGCGGTGGTCCAACTACGCCCGCTTCGATCCGCACATCGAACAGCGGCGGAGGCGGCGCGGGCGCTCCCGGGTGCCCGATCGAGGCGCCGAAGGCCCCGGGGCCAACCGAGAACTCGATCATTGACGGCGGCCCGCCGAAAATGAACTCATCGCCGTACGAGAAGTCGTCGACTTCGCCCGCGCCCGGGGGCACCAGCGGCGCCAGCAGGCTCGGGTACACGGTTGCCGGAGGCGGCAGGACCGGCCCGAGGACGGGCGACCCCGGCGCCGGCTCGAGGATCGTGTCCGAGGCCGTCCCGGGAATGGGCAAGGCCGCGTCTGAGCCGAAGCTCGGCTCGCCCACGACGGGCGTCGCCGCGGCGAACATCCCGGCGGCCGCCACGCCGACGACGACCACGGACTGTAAGAGTCTGCGCATGATCCACCTGCCTTCCTTCGGCGGGGATAGTGCGCGAACGGCCGGAAAACACGCAAGCCGACCCCATGCGGGCCGGCTCCCCCCAGCACACTTCACCTAACCCGTGTATCCAGGGTTCGGCACGCTACCAGTGTTTCAGGGGCCTATCTTTGTCCTGAGATGACACCGTGTCAAGAGGATATGCGCCATATGTGCCGGCCTTTTTCGCTATGCCCTCACCGGTTGGCTCGCTAGGCTTCGCGTGTGGAGTACCGTGTCCGCGTCGAAAAGGTCCGGCTCAGATTCGCCGCCGCCCACATGGCCACGTTCGCCGGCCGGATGGAGCCCCTGCACGGGCACAACTACGCGGTCACCATCGAGGTCGCCGGCACGCTCACCGAGGACGCCTGGGTCATCGACTTCGCCGCCCTCAAGAAGGCCGGCCGGACCGTCTGCGACGAGCTGGACCACAAGTTCCTGCTCCAGCGGGAGAGCGCCTTGCTCGAGATCGACGAGGGCGCCAGCAACTGGAAGGTGCGCCTCGGCGAGCGCGGCTTCGTCTTCCCCAAGGCCGACGTGCTGCCTCTCCCCATCGACAACACGACGGCCGAGCGGCTCGCGGAGTACTTCGTCGCGCGGCTGAAGGCCGATCTCGGGCTCGACGGCGTCAAGAACCTGACGTCGATCACCGTCGGCGTCGAGGAGGCTCCCGGGCAGTCCGGCTGGGCCTCTGACACCTTTTGAATTAGCCCAGGCTCATGGAAATCGAGAAGGCGCGGTGTGCTCCGCGCCTTCTCCTGCATGCCTCGGCCAGAACCGTCACGCCGGCGCCGGTGGCGGCGGCAAGGCCGCCTGTCGCTCTCTCATCGCTTTCGACTGGCGCCGCACGAAGTACAGTGCGACAGCGGCCACCGGGACGAGCCACCACGAGAACGCCACGACCACCAGCACCACCGCCGCGGTGCCCGCCAGCAGCTCTAGCGACGCCTCCCAGCCGTTCTCCAGGGCTTCCACCGGCGTGGTCTTGCCATCGTCGGTCTTCGGCGCCGGCTCCACGACCGGCTGCTCCAGGTGCACCGTGATCGTCGCCAGGTCGGCCTGGTTGTCCAGCAGGTTGATCCGCCCCTGCACCTGCTCGATCTCGATGCGCGTTGCGTTGAGGCGGTCCTGCACCGTGAGGATCTCGTCGATGGTCGTCGCGCGCGTCAGGAACTCGATGTATTGCGCCTCTACCGCCCGCAGGCTGCGCAGCCGTGAGTCGAGATCCGTGTACTCCTCCGTAACGTCGCTGGCGTTCGACTGCTCCGCCGTCACGTCCCCCAGCTTGCGCAGCGCGATGAGCGCGTTCTGGTAGCTCTCGGTAGGCAGGCGAACCGTGATCGACGCCGTCTGCAGATCCTCGTCGTTCCCGAACGCCGAGCTGGAGATGAACCCGCCGTACTGCGCGGCGATGTTCCCCACGTCTTCGAACCGCTTCGACACCTCGTCCGTCTCCAGGCTCAGGGTTGCCGTCATGATGATCTTGCGGTCCAGGGTCGACGGCAGCGTGCTCGGTGCGGAGCCCGTGCCGCCGCTCTCGAACCCCCCGCTGCTCGTGTCCGTCGCGATGCTACCTTCGAGGGGCGCTCCCACCTTCGAACCGTCGTCCTCTCCGCGGTAGTCGACATCTCCCATGGATTCATCGGCCGCCGGACCGGGGCCAGACGTGGTCCCACCTGGCTCGCCGGGCGGCGCATCCTTGTCGGCGACGCCTTCCGCGCACGCCGCCCCGAGCAGCAGCACGGCGGCGGCCACGCCCGCAAACAACCACCGATGTCCGTTGAGATATGTATGCATGTCCGTCCTCCACTTGCCCCCGGTCCCGCCCGGGGATGATGAGAGGACGCCGCGTCAGGGCGATTTGTTCCCGCCGGTCCCGCCTGCTGTCTACATGGACTCAGGGCTGATCGCGCCCGCCAGACAGCCGAATCCTGAATTTCCCACGCGTTTACATGCCCCTTACCACACTCGGCGCGACTTTACACCCGGCCTCCGATGTTGCTCTTGAAGGACGGCGGCGCGACGCCATCGGCCGCCGAAGGAGGTAGCGATGAACGGCAACACGATGATCGGCGGATGCTACTGCGGCTTCTGCGCGACCCTCCACGGGGTGCGCACGGTGCCGATGGTCGAGGATGGCCAGCCTGTGCCAGGCGGGCGGCCCGTGCCGCGGGATACCTACCGCGACTGGCTCAACTCGTCTTCGCGCGCGCAGTGGTCGTACGTGTCGCGGCGCCTCGGCCAGCCGGCCTGACGAGGGCCGGGAAAGCGCAGGGCACGATCGGCTAAGATCCCGGTATGGTCAAGGAACTGAGGATCGACCTGCCGATGGAGGCGATCGCGGACTTCTGCAAGCGGTGGAGAATCCGCGAGATGTCCGTGTTCGGCTCGGTGCTCCGCGATGATTTCCGGCCGGATAGCGACATCGATGTGCTCGTCACGTTCGAGCCCGGCGTACGGATCGGCTTGGTGGCATTCGCACAAGCCGAAATGGAGCTTGAGCAACTACTGGGACGGCCGGTGGACCTGCTTACCAAACGCGGCGTCGAACAGAGCCGCAATGGCGCGCGTCGGAAGGAAATCCTGGATTCCTCCGTGACGGTCTATGCCGCGTAACGCCCAGCGAGACGAGCAATACCTGGCGGACATCTTCGATGCGGCGGAGCATATCGCGCGGTCGATTGAAGGCGTGCACGAGGCGGCGCTCGATGACCGCTCCTTCTATAACAACGTCGTTCGCGAGCTCGAGATCATCGGCGAAGCGAGCCGAGGCCTGAGCACGGAGTTCAGAGCGGCGCATCCGGATATCGCGTGGGCCGCCATCTCGCGAATGCGGAACATCCTCGTGCACGTGTACTGGGATATTCAGCGTGAGATTGTGTGGGAGGCGCTGACCTCCGACGTACCAGAGCTGGTGCGATTGCTGCGCCTACATAAGACCCGGAACGATATCCTCCAATCACCGTCCGAGACCGACGTAGGCGATCCCCAGTGACAGCATGTCCGCCGCATCCAGCGACGCCCGCGTGTCCAGCACGGCCCGCAGCCCCTTGAAGCCTGCGAAGTCCAGCCCGTGATACTGCCTGTGCCACGCCTGGATCACCAGCGCATCGCACGCCAACGGCCATGCCGGCGGCGGCTCGAGTCCCAGCGCGCGGACCTCCGCGTCGCTAAACAGCGGGTCGTGCACGTACGCCACCGCGCCGGCTGCGATCAGCGCGTGCGCCAGCGGGAAGGCGCTGCTGTGGCGCGACTCCTTCACGCCCGCGCGGTAAGCGAGCCCCATGACGGCCACGGTCGTCCCCTCAAGGGTGCCCAACGCCTGCGCCAGCCGGTCGATGGCGTAGTGCGCCATGCCGTCGTTAACCCGGCGGGCCGTCGCGACCAGCTCCGTCTCCAGGGCGGGAGGCTGTGCGGCGCCCGGCATCTGAGGGTGCAGGAGGAAGTACGGGTATACGGGGATGCAGTGTCCGCCGACGCCCGGGCCGGGCGCGTGGACATGGGAGTACGGTTGTGTGTTCGCGGCGGCAATGGCGCCCAGCGTATCGAGGCCGAGGGCGTCGCCGATCCGAGCGAACTCGTTTGCCAGCGCGATGTTCACGTCGCGGTAGGTCGTCTCCACCAGCTTGCTGAACTCCGCCGTCTCCGCGTCGCGCACGGTCAGGATCTCCGCGTCGAGCATCGCCGCGTAGAACTCCGCAGCTCGCGCCGTGCTGTGGGCGTCGACGCCGCCGACGATCTTCGGGTACTGCTGCAGGTCATGGAGCACGGTGCCCGACGAAACGCGCTCGGGGCTGAAGGCAAGCGCGAAGTCCGCGCCGGGCGTCATGCCCGTCGCCGCGGCGATGCGCGCGCCCACGCGGTTGCGTGTGGCGCCGGCGGGGACGGTGGTCTCGACGATGACGAGCACACCGCGCTTCAGGTGCGAGGCAAGCGCGTCCACGGCGGCGTCGAGCGCGGTGAAGTCGGGCTGCTGGGCCGCGTCGATGTCGACGGGGACGATAAGGACGACGGTGTCCGCGTGCGATGCGGCCTCCCGCGCGTCGGTCGTCGCCCGCAGGTGCTCGCTGACGACGAGGCCGGGGATCTTCTCGCTGAGGCCGGGCTCCGACGGTAGCGGGTTCCGCCCGTCGTTGATGATGGCGCAGCGTTCGGGGTTGATGTCGTACCCCGTCACCTGCGCGCCCTTCGCGCCGAATTGCACCGCGAGCGGCAGACCGATCTTGCCCAGGCCGGCGATTGTGACGTTCATGTCGCGCTCACGATGCCGCCCCGGCGGGCACGGCCACCGGCCGGCCGGTGTTCGCGGCCTCGATCAGGGCCTGCGCGGCCCGCATGGCGGCGAGCCCGTCGTCCGCAGTGACGGCGACCGGCGTACGCTCGCGGACGGCGCGTGCGAAGGCTTCCAGCTCGGCTCGCAGCGGTTCACGCTTTTCGATAGCGATGTCGCGGCGCGGGCCCTCCGTCACGCCCTTGCCGTGGTGCGCGGCCCACTCGGGATCGCCCGAGGGCGCGGCCTGCGGGTTGGCGTAGAACGCCAGCTCGCGCGCCAGGTAGTCGACGACGAACATGCCGCGCTCGCCGAGGACGGTAAGCTCGCGGATCTTCGTCGGGGTGAGCCAGTTCACGTCCAGTACGCCGACGACGCCGTTCGCGAAACGCAGGACGCCGGCCAGCATGTCCTCGTGCTCGGTGGCAAGGCGGCGCTCCGTCTCGGCCTGCACGCGCACGATTTCCGACCCCAGCAGGAAGCGCATGACGTCGATATCGTGCGGAGCTAGGTCGAGCACGACTCCGACGTCGCGGACGCGGTGGGGGAACGGCCCCAGCCTACGGGCGTGGACCTGGTACACGCGGCCGAGTTCGCCCTCGCCGAGCCGGCGCTTCAGCTCGAGCACGGCCGGATTGAAGCGCTCGATGTGCCCGACGGTCAGCGGCACGCCGAGATCGGCGGCGAGGTCGCGCAGGCGCTCGCCCTCATCGATCGTGGCGGCCAGCGGCTTCTCGACGAGCAGGGGGATGCCGCGCTCGATGGCGGCGCTCGCCACTGCGAAATGCGCCCGGGTGGGCACGCAGACGCTCACCAGCTCCGGTCGCGCCTCGTGGAGCATGCGGGCGGGATCGTCGTACACGGCTGCGCCGTGAGCTGCGCCAGCCGCGCGCGCGGGGTCGGTGTCGGCTACGGCGGCGAGACGGACGCCGGGTATCGAGGCATAGAGGCGGGCATGGTTCGCACCCATGGCGCCGAGGCCGATGACGGCCGCGCGGAGTTCTGTCATGGAGGAAGGATAGCTGTTCGGAGGTGAGAGATGGGTAGTGAGAAGTAGTGAGAAGCGGAAAGCGGGAGCAGGACTACCGGGTCAGATCGTTGACCGCGGTGGCGATGGTCTGCAGGTCGGTGTCCGTCAGCGACGGGTGGATGGGGAGGGAGAGCACCTCAGCCGCGAGGCGCGTGGCGACGGGCAGCTCGAGGTCGCCATAGCCGAGGCGCCGGTAGTGGGGCTGCTGGTGGATGGGCGCAGGATAGAAGACGGCGGACTCGATGCCGCGGTCACGAAGGGCGGCCTGCAGGGCGTCGCGCGCCTCGCGTCCGGCCCGGACGCGGATGGTGTACTGGTGCCACGCGTGCACCTGGCCGGCGTCCTCGGTCGGCAGCACGATGCGGGTGTTGCCGGCGAGGAGCTGGTTCAGCCGCGCGGCGTTCTCACGCCGCTGTTGATTGCGCGCGTTGAGCTTCGCGAGCTGCGCGAGGCCAAGCGCCGCCGCGGGCTCGGTCATGCGGTAGTTCCAGCCCAGAAGATCGGTGACGTAGCGGGTGCGCTCGCCCTGCGAGCGGACCGCGCGGGCGCGCTCGGCGACGGCGGGATCGGCGGTGGTGATCATGCCGCCTTCGCCGGTGGTGAGGTTCTTGGTGGCGTAGAAGGAGAAGCAACCGGTGCCGAACGTGCCGGCGTGCTGTCCGCCGATGGAGGCGCCGACGGCCTGCGCCGCGTCCTCGATGAACACGAAGCCGCGCTCATCGCAGAGCGCCTTAAGGGCCGGGGCATCGCACATGCGGCCGTAGAGGTGCACGGCGACGATCGCGCGCGTGCGCGGGGTGATCGCGGCGCCGACGACGGTGGGGTCGACGTTGAAGTCGTGGTCGCGGACGTCGACGAAGACGGGGCGAGCACCGGCCTGCAGGACGGTGTTGGCCGTCGCCGCGAACGAGAACGCGGGGACGATGACCTCGTCGTCGGCCGCGCCGGTATCAGACATCGCGCCGATGCCGTGGGCGAGGAGCGCGGTGTGAAGGGCGGCGGTGCCGCTGTTGACCGCGATCGCGTGCGTCGCGCCGGTGTACTCGGCGAACGCGCGCTCGAAGTCGGCGACACGCGGTCCCTGCGCGAGTTGCCCTGAGCGGAGGGCGTCGAGGACAGCCTGCTGTTCGTCGTCTTCAATCAGCGGGTGGGCGAGTTTGATCATGCTGTCGCGGGACACCTTACCTGCCGCGCCCGATGGAGCCACGCACGGCAGTCCTGCCTGAGAAAGCGGCGCCCTCGGCACCAGCGGCAAGATGTTTCGCTGCGCTCAGCATGACGGGATCCCGCCTAGTCGTGCATCGAGGCGGCATCGAAGGTGCGGCCGCAGGTATCGCAGTGGTAGTGGTCCGGGCGCTCCATGCGCAGCGGGCGGCCGCAGGTGCAGGCCCAGCCGGCGATGCGCGCGGGGTTGCCCTTCACGATGGCGTGCGCGGGGACGTCGGACGTGACCACCGCGCCCGCGGCAACGAGCGCCCAGGCGCCGATGGTGACGCCGGGCAGGACGACCGCGCCTGCCCCGACCGACGCACCGTGCGCGACCAGCACCGGCCCCTCCTCCCAGTCGTCGTCAGACTTCAGGACGCCCTCCGGCGTCACGGCGCGGGGGAAGCGGTCGTTCGCGAAGACGGCGTGGGGGCCGACGAACACGCCGTCCTCCAGCGTGACGCCGTGGAAGATGGAGGCGCGGTTCTGGACCTTGCAGCGGTCGCCAATGACGACGCCCTTGTCGATGTAGACGCCCTTGCCGAGGACGCAGTCGCGGCCGATACGGGCGCCCTCGCGGACCTGGGCTTCGTGCCAGACCTTCGTGCCCTCGCCGACCTGCGCGTCGGATGAGACATCGGCGGTGGGATGGATGTAGGCGGTGGTGGTGGTCATGGGCTGGTGTCGCTCCCGGGTCAGATTCCGGCTCCCCGGAGCATCTTAGCCGACGGTGCGCTCAAGGATGGCCACCATCCGTTCGGCGGCGTGCCCGTCGCCGAAGACGGGCGGTGGAGCCGTCGCCGGACGAGGGCGGCGGGCGGCGCGCAGGATGCGCTCGCAGTCGGCGCCGGCGAGCACGTTCCACTCCGCGGCGAGTGTCTCGGGCCATTCCGTCTCGTCGCGGAGCGTGACGCAGGGCACCCCGAGCAGGTATGCCTCTTTCTGTACCCCGCCGGAATCGGTGAGCACCGTGCGGGCGTGCCGCTGAAGCTGGAGCATGTCGAGGTAGCCGACAGGATCGACGACGCGCACCGAAGGCTCGACCTCGATGTCGGTGCCCAGCAGCGCGGCCCTGGTGCGCGGGTGCAGCGGCAGGATCACTGTCTCATGCAGCAGCGCCAGCGCGTCGAAGATCTCGCCCAGGCGGGCGACGTCGTCGGTGTTCGCCGCGCGATGGATCGTCGCGAGGACGTACTCGCCCGGTCGCAGTGCGAGCTGATCGAGGACGCGCGACTTCTGCTCGGCGATGGCGGCGTTCTGCTGGAGCGCGTCGCACATGATGTCGCCGGTCAAGTAGGTTGCGGGTTTCAGGGTATTGGTGGCCGGATCCGCGATTGCCTCGTCCGCATTGGCAAGCGGCACACCCTCCGCACGCAGGTTCTCGACAGCCGTTTCGGTCGGAGCGAAGAGCCAGGTGCTGATGCGGTCGGCGAGGACGCGGTTGATCTCCTCCGGCATGTCGCGGACGAAGCTGCGCAGGCCGGCCTCGACGTGCGCGACGGGGATGGCGAGCTTGGCCGCGGCCAGCGCGCCCGCGAGCGTGCTGTTAGTGTCGCCGTAGATGACGACGGCGTCGGGCTGCTCCTTCCACATCACCTCTTCCGCCCGCTCGAGGATCTGTCCCGTCTGGCGCCCGTGCGAGCCCGACCCGGCGCCGAGGTGGTAGTCCGGGCGGGGTAGCGCCAGCTCGTCGAAGAAGACGTCGGAGAGCAGCGGGTCGTAGTGCTGACCCGTGTGGACCAGGATCTCGGTGTGGCGGCGGCGGACGGCGCGGGAGAACGGCGCAGCCTTGATGAACTGGGGCCGGGCGCCGACGATGGTTACTATCTTCATGCTCTCAACTCACCGCGGAGCCGCGGAGGACGCAATGGATGCCTGGCTTGTGATCGGGTTGGCCACGTCAGGATAGCGGGTGGATTCCGGCGCGGCGCTGCCCGAGGGCTAGCGTTCGGCCTGATGCGGGCGGCGCCAGAGCGCGAGGGAGAGGCTGGAGATCCAGAGCATCGAGCCGAAGACGGCGACGCGCTCGGTGATGCCGATCCAGGGAGTGGATTCGTTGTCGGCGACGCCGGGGCTGGCCAGGAAGGTCAGCGAGCCCGCAACGAGCACCGCCACGATCGTGACGATCGAGTACGTCCGGAATCGCCTGCCGGCCGCGGACGCGCCGATCGCTATCGAGAGCACGAAGAGCGCCGAGTCGATCGCGCCGAGGATGATGTGCACCGTATCGGACAGCGTGTCGCCGCCGGCCGCGAGGACCTCGCGCTGGTGCATCGGCGCGAGTGGCCACGCGACCAGAGCCAGCACGCCCATGGCGGCGACGAGCGCCGCAACGACGCGAAGGCGGCGGCTGGATCCGGCGGCGCGCCAGATGCCGAACCCTCCCGCGATGACGAGCAGTCCGTATACGGCGCCGAACGGGATCCAGAGCGAGCGCGTCGGCGCATCGACCGCTGAGAGCTCGCTGATGGTCTGACCGGTGTAGCTGTAGCCGTCGTAGCGGACCGCAGCGAGCGCATCCATGCCGGCGTACAGCAGGGTCGCGCCCGCTCCGCAGGCGAGCAGGATCTTCGTCCACGTCGCGCGGGCGTTCGGCCGCGTGCGCAGGTGTGCGGGGTGCGGTGCGGTGACGGCCACGTGATGCCTCCTTCGCCTCATGATCGCGGAGGGCGGCGGCGATGCCACGGGCCAAGCGTCGCGGGTGATCGGGCCAGGCGGATGTTGTTGACGGGGGTTGCGGTGGGGTGAACGCCGGTTGGGTACGGCAGGCTGCGCTGCTACGCCGTTGCGTCGGGTGCGGCGGTCTCGGCCGAGGTGACCGGCATGCCGGTGTCCCGCAGGTCCAGCCGCGAAAGCGCGATCAGCCGCGTGGCCACCTCCTCCCGCGAACGCGGCGGGTTCGCGGCAAGTTCCTCGATCTTCGCGACCAGCTCGTCGCGCGCGACGGCCGGCTGGCCCTCCACCAACATGATCTTCTTGTGGTGCGTGTGCAGCACCTTCTCGTGCGGCCCCACCAGCTCCTCGTGCAGCTTCTCACCGGGGCGCAGACCTGTGTAGACGATGGGTATGTCCCGGCCGGGCTCGAGGCCCTTCAGGCGGATCATCTTCTCGGCGAGATCGGCCGTTTTCAAGGGCTCGCCCATGTCGAGGATGTAGACCTGGCCCTGGCCAGCAAACGAGGCGGCCTGGATGACGAGTGCCGCCGCCTCTTCGACGGCCATCTGGAAGCGCGTCGTCTCCGGGTCGGTGATCAGGACCGGACCGCCACGCTCGATCTGCCTCAGGAAGAGCGGGACGACGCTGCCGCGGCTGCCCATGACGTTGCCAAAGCGCACGGCGGCAAACGTCGTGGGCCCGGACTGGCCGAGCGCGGTGACCAGCAGCTCGCCGATGCGTTTCGTCGCGCCGTACACGTTGTCCGGGTTCACGGCCTTGTCGGTCGAGACGAACACGACCTTCGCGGCGCCGGCCTTCGCCGCGGCGAGGCACACGTTCAGCGTGCCGGCGACATTCGCGCGCAACGCCGCGTGCGGGTGCTCCTCCATCACCGGGATGTGCTTGTACGCCGCCGCGTGGAAGACGATGTCCGGGCGCGCCTGCTCGAACGTCGTCTCCACCTGCGCGCGGTCGGAGACGTCGCAGAGCCAGATCTTCACGTTCGACCGCGCCTCGTCGGGCGCGAGATCACGCTCGAGGTCGTACAGGCCCGTCTCGTTGACGTCGAGCAGGTGCAGAGTCCCGGGCTGGAACTCATACACCTGGCGGGCCAGCTCCGACGCGATGAACCCCGCCGCGCCGGTGATGAGCACCGACTTGCCCCGGATGGCGGCGGCGCACATCTCCGCATCGATCTCCACCTGCTCCCGGCCCAGCAGGTCATCCGCAGTCAGCTCCCGCAGCTCCGTGGCGGCGGCCTCGTTGCGGACGATGTTCTGCAGCCCGGGGACGGTGCGGAGGGGCACGCGCGTGCGCTGACAGATGCCGACGATGTCGCGCATGACGTTGCCGGGCGCCGACGGGATGGCGAGGGCGATGAGGTCGACGCGCTTCTTCGCGCAGATATCGGGAATGTCGAAGCGATCGCCCAGGACTGTGACCGAATGCATGCGGACGCCGCGGAGCCGGCGGTCATCGTCGATGAAACCGAGGGGGCGGTATTGCCAGCGGCGGTTGTTGATGAACTCGCGCGCCAGAAGCTGGCCCGTGTGGCCGGCGCCGATGATGAGCACGTTCTTGACGCCGGCGTCGTATCCGGCGAAGGGGTTGCGCGAGGCGATGATCCGCGGGCCGAACTTCAGCCCACCCATCGCGAGCAGCATCAGCGAGGGCGCCACGACGTTCACCGTCAACGGGATGTGACGCGGGCTGAGAAAGGCGTTGATAGCGAACAGGAAGATCGATGTGAGACCGATGGCGAGCACCAGGTTGAAGGCATCGGCCGCGCCGGCGTACTTCCATTGGGTGCGGTACACGCCGGCAGCGAAGTTGGCCACCAGGTACGCAATGGCGATGAACCAGGAGACCTGCGCGAAGAAGCGCCAGGACTCCGACGGGACGTCACCATCGAAGCGGAGGGCCAGGGCGGCAACGTAGGCAGCCAGCACGACGGCCGCGTCGAGCGCGAGGACGAGCAGCAGGCGCGCAAAGTCCGTGAGGGCCGGCGGGAGGCGGCGATCCATCGGCAGTAGCTTATCAGAGGTGCGGAAGGGCAGGTGTGCGCTGAAAAGCGGTGATCAGCGGGCCAGGAAGGCGTCGATGTCGAAGGATTCGATGAAGGGATTAAGGAACGTGACGCCTTCGATGGCGGAGCCGCTGGTGAAATCCTCCGTGAGCACCGTTGTGGCACCTGCCTCGCGGGCTGCGGCCCAGATCAGTGCATCCCAGTAGTTGAACCCGTGCTGCCGTACGCCGCGCCACGCGCCTTGGATGACGCTCATGCCTGTCGGCCACACCCAGAAGGCGGCCAGCATCTCCCTGCACGCGCGTTCGGCCTCGGTGGCGGTCATTCGAGGCGAGAGCTTCCGCGTGAGCGTGTTGTAGAACTCGGAGAGCACCTGCGTGCTGATCAATCCGGTCTGACTGCGCGCGATGCGATCGACAATATGAATCGCACGCTCCTGCTTGGTGGGAGCTGTGTTGTCGTAACAGTATCCAAGGATGTTGGTGTCAACGAGCGTATCGCGAGAGTCGGTCTTCATACAGATCCTCGCGAGTCCACGGTTGCCGCGGCGCGGGACTCTTCAGCTTGGCGCGCGCGCGCATCGCCCGTACTTCCAGGGCCCACTTCTTGGGGTCGAATGCAGGCTGCGTAGCGAGAATCTCGGCGATGACCTCGCTTCGCCGTGCGGTGGATTCAAGATGCTCGGTCCTGGGCGGTGGACGGCGTGCGGCCTTCGCCCGAGCCGTGGTACGTCGTGTTGTTGTCACCATGGCAACCTCGATAGGAAGTATACACGTTTCTTCAGCGGGCGCCCTGGCGCGACACCACGACGGTGATCGTGCGCCAGAGGATCTTCAGATCGCCCGCGAACGAGTGGCTGTTCACGTACTCGATGTCGTACCGCATGGTGTCGTCGTAGGAGAGGTCGGCGCGGCCGTTGACCTGCGCAAGACCGGTGATACCGGGCTTCACCTCGTGGCGGCGATGGTACTCCGCCGGGTACTGCTCGACCAGCTCCGGGATCTCGGGCCGCGGACCGACCAGCGACATGTCGCCCAACAGAACGTTCCAGAGGTTCGGGAGTTCGTCCAGGCTGGTGGATCGCAAGAACCTGCCCACCCGGGTCAGGCGCGAGGTCGGCGTCGTGAAGATGAACGTCTTGAAGTGGATCGGCTCCAGCTTCGGGGTCTCGTACGGCTTGTGCCCCTCGTGCGACATCGAACGGTACTTGTACATCGTGAACCGCTTCCCGCGGAGGCCGACGCGGGTCTGCGTATAGATGACGGGCCCCCGCGAATCGATCTTGATGGCGATGGCGATGATCGGATACGTCGCGATGAAGAGCGCCAGGCCGAGAACGGCGACGATGATGTCTCGAAGACGGGTGAGCATGGGTTTCAGGTCCGGTGGCCTCGAACGATCTCCTCGACGGCGGTGATGACGCGGTCGACGGCGCTATCGGTCATGCGGGTGTAGAGCGGCAGCGACACCATGGTCTCGAACGCCTCGTCGGCGACGGGGAAGTCGCCGGGGGCCCACCCGAACGTCTCGCGGTAGTACGGGTGGTGGTGGATCGGGATGAAGTGGACCGACGTGCCGATGCCCCGCTCTTTCATATCGATGATGAACTGGTCTCGTGAAATTGTAAGCCTCTCCGGCCGCAGCCGCACGACGTACAGGTGCCAGGCGTGCGTACTGCCCTCGCGCTCAACAGGCAGTACAAGCTCCGGCATCGCGCCGAAGCGGCGGTTGAACTCCAGCGCGGTGTCGGTGCGCCGGCGTTGGAACTCGTCCAGCCGGCGGAACTGCGCGTGACCCAGCGCCGCCTGGAAATCCGACATCGTGTAGTTGTAGCCCGCCGCCAGCACCTGGTACGCCCAGGAGCCGCGCGCGGTGTATCGGTCCCACGCGTCGTTGTTCATGCCGTGCAGGGCCAGCAACCGGCAACGTTCGGCAAGCGCGTCGTCATTTGTGGTCAGCATGCCGCCGCGGCCCGTGGTCACGTTCTTGGTCGGATAGAAGCTGAAGACGGTGGCGTCGCCGAAGGCGCCGATGTGCCGGGCATCGATGTACGTGCCGAGGCCGTGCGCAGCGTCCTCGACGATGCGGAGGTTGTGCTCCTTCGCGATCGCGAGCAGCTCTCGCATCCGACACGCCGACCCCGCGTGGTGCACCGGCAGGATCGCCTTCGTCCGCGGGGTGATCGCCCGCGTCACGGCCTCCGGATCCAAGCAGTAATCGTCCAGTCGCACGTCCGCCAACACCGGCGTGGCGCCCGCATGGATGATGACGTTGACGCTGGCCGCGAAGGTTGTCGGCGTCGTGATCACCTCGTCGCCGGGCCCGATGCCGAGGGCGATGAGCGCCAGGTGCATGCCGGCGGTGGCCGAGTCGAGTGCAATCGCGTGCTTCGTGCCGGCGAGCGCGGCGAAGTCTTCCTCGAACGCCTTCACGCGGGGCCCCGGCGCAAGCCACCCGGACTTCAGCGTCTCGACGACGGCATCGATCTCCGCATCGGAGATGTCGGGGAGGTTGTAGGGCAGGAAGTCTTCGTGCTCGTTCATCGCCGGACGACCGGGACGCCGGTCTCGCCGTTGACCTCGATGCCGGAGGCCTGGAGGGCTTCTTCCACGCTGTTCGCGCCTTCGGGCAGCGCGGTGCGGAATGTGTGCGAAGACGTGCCGAGGCCGCTGACATCGAAGCCGGGGTTGAGGTTCACCAGGATCTCGCCTCCCGTCACTTCGATGCTGACCACGGCGCCGTACGTCGCGAAGTCGATCACCCGCTCGAAGGCCATCTCCGGGATCGGGTCGCCGGTGGGAGTCGCACCCGCCGCCGCTGTCGGGGTCGGCGCCGTCGACGTGCCGCTCCCGCCTCCACCGCTGTCATCGAAGGGCCAGACGACGAAGAAGACTGCCGCGATGGCGACGACGATGATGGAGACGATGACGAAGTAGCCGAAGCGGGTGAAGTACATCCGCGACGTATGGTAGCAACTGGGCCATTCCGAATCGGCAAGGCCACAGGATTCGAATCTGACGCCATGTCAACGCAGATTCGAATCGGCCTCTCCGGCGCCGGGACGCAGAACCGGGCGTCATCGGTGGCCCGGATGACGCCCGGCTTGGTTCGCGCCGGTGTGCGCGCTGCCCACGAGGACGGCGCCGGTTGCCTCGGCTGCGCGTCCCGCTGCCCAAAGTGCCGCCTGGAATCGTGGATGGCGCTAGTCTGGTGGCGTCCGCGTCCCGACGGTCTTCGGTGCTCCCCCCTGCGCTTACGTCGGTGCTTCCGTGCTCTGGCGAGCGCCCGGCGGCCGCGCAGTACGAGTCAGGACCCTGCCGGCGAGCCCCAGGAGGCCGGCCAGAAATCCCAGCCCGTAGGCTACATGCAGACAGGCAAAGATCGGCGGCAACACGGGGAGGTGCCGCCAACCGTGCCGTCTGGCCAAGGCGAAGGATGCTGTGGTGGCAGCCAGAGTATACACCCGCACGAGGTACCGAAACGCACGTTTCTCGCCAAAGAGCGCGAGAATTGCCGAGACTCCCAGCGCGCCAGCGAAGAGGCCGGGCACGAGCTGGCGCAGGCGGGCCTGCGCCGGATGCCGCCGCAGCACCTGCACCTTCGCGCGGCCGTAGCCGAAGTACTGATGCCAGAGTCCGCGCAGGTCGCCCCGGGCGGTGTACGTGGCGCGGATACCTGGCACGATGACGATGGTCCCGCCAGCGTCGAGCAGGCGGTAGTTGAACTCGTCGTCCTCCCCCTTGTCGATGTCCTCTGCGAAGCCGCCAATACGGTCGAACACCTCCCGGCGGTAGGCGCCGAACGCCACCGTATCGGCGGCCCCTTCGCCCCCGACGCGGAACGCCGCGCCACCCACGCCGAAGCGGGAGGACATGGCAAGCGCGATCGCTTCACCCAGGGGCGTGTCCCCCTCGCTGTCGATCACACCGCCCACGGCGTCAGCCCCCGTCTGCTCCAGCGCCTCAACACTGCGGCGGATGAAGTCGTGGGCGACGGAGGCGTGGCCATCGACGTGCGTGATGACTTCGCCGCGCGCCGCCCGCAGGCCGATGTTGAGGGCGGGCGCGGTGCGCTGCCGCGGGTTCTGCAGCAGCCGCAGGTCGAGCGTGGACTCGGCGGCGAACCTCGAGACGACCTGACGCGTGCTATCGGTGGACTGGCCGTCTATGACCAGCACCTCGAGGCGGTCGCGGGGGTAGTCTTGCGCGGCGATCGAGTAGAGGCAGCGCTCGATGTAGCGCTCTTCGTTGCGCACCGGGACGAGGATGGAGACGAACGGCTGCCGGTTCACGCCGCCAGCGTACCAACCGGCGGGAATCTTGACGGAGAGGACGGTTACATCCTATGTGGGCTTGATATCGCGGCGCGCTGAGGAGTATCTTCGCCCCTAACCCCGCCACCGAACTACTGGCGCCGGAAGGGCCCGAGTGCCGCCTTGCTTGATTGGTCGAATCCCGTGCTCGGGCCCTTCTCGGTAGCCATTTGCGACCACCAAAGAGCAAAGCCAGCCGCCGGGCCGCGAGGCCACCGGGGCCTAGACGCGAGCTGAGACTTCCTCGGGCCGGGTGTCCATGGAGTCCAGCGCGATCCGGACGTTCTGCGTGAACTGGCCGAGTTGTTCATCGAGGCGCTGGAGGATCTCCATCGCGTAGCGGTCGGCCTCGTCCATCTGCTCTCCGGCCAGCTTCTCTGCCTCGGCCAGGCGCGACTTCGCCTGCACCGCGGCGTCCTGCAGCATGCCGTCGCACCGCGCGTCGGCTTCGCGCACCAGCATATCGGCGCGGGCCTGCGCCTCCTTCACGATGGCGTCGTTCTCGAGGATCTGGTCGACCTGATCCTGCGCGCGGCGCAGCTTGATCTGCGCCTCTTCGTCGGCGCGCTCCATCATCTCGTCGCGGCGGGTAAGGATCTCTTCCGCCTCGCGGATCTCGTTGGGAAGCGCCGCCCGCATCTGGTCGACGAGGTCGAGCAGGCGGCGGCGGTCGACGACGATCCCGGCGCCGATGGGCATGCGGCGCCCCTCGGCGATCATTTCCTCCAGGCGGTCGATCAGATGCAGTGAATCGATGGCCCACCTCCCTGCGCGCGCGTCCCGGGCGGCCGCGCCTGCTTCCGCACCTTCACCGCCCGCGCGCGGCGTTCTTCTTCTGCAACGCCTCGAACACGTGGGGCGGCACGAGGTCGCTCACATCATATCCCAGCCCGGACACCTCACGGATACGCGTGCCGCTGATGAACAGGTGCTCGAGGCTGGCCATCATGTAGACGGATTCGATCTCCGGGGCCATTTTCTTGTTCATCAGGGCCATATCGAACTCGGCCTCGAAGTCCGTGTTCCCGCGCATCGAGCGCACTATCACGGTGGCTCCCACCTTGCGGGCAAACTCGACGGTCAGCCCAGAGAACGACGTGACCTCGACGTTTGGGAGATCCCGCAGCGCCTCCTTCAGCAGGGCGACACGCTCGTCCGTGGTGAACAGGTAGTTAGATCGGAGCTCGGCGGCGGCGATGATGAGCCGGTCGAACATGCGGGCAGCGCGGCGGGCGATGTCGCGGTGGCCGTTGGTGACCGGGTCGAACCGCCCGGGAAAGAGCGCGATGTTCACGTTGGCTCCTCTCCTTCCGGGCCTCCCGCCGCATAAATCGACACGACGGTGTCGCCGTGACGGCGCGACCGGTAGAGCGGCAGGCTGCCCAGCATCGCGGGCGGCGGTGTCCGGCGATGGTGCTCGTACACGAACACAGTCTCCGGGCCCGCCAGCAGCGAAGCGGCGACGGCCCGCACGGCCTCCGGCGCGCCCTCATCGTAATACGGCGGGTCGGCGAGAATAAGGGTGTACGGGCCCGAATCTGACAGTCGCACCGCCGCCCGCTCCGTTGTCAAGCGGTGCACGCCTCCGCGCGACTCGAATCCGCAGGTCCGCAGGTTCTCCCCGATAATGCCCGCTGTCGCTGGATCGCGTTCCACGAAGTCGGCCGTCCCTTCGCCCCGGCTCAGCGCTTCGATGCCCAGCGCACCGGTGCCGGCGTACAGGTCGAGGACGCGGGCGTAGTCGGCGCCCATCGCGTCCAGCATGTCGAAGATGACCCCGCGGATGAGGTCGGACGTCGGCCGCGTCTCGGCGTGGATGGCCGTGCGGGTGAGGCCGGGGCGTGGGTGCCGGGAGGCGCGCCGCTCCGGCGGGCCCTTCAGCCTTCGTCCCCGCGCCGATCCCCCGATAATGCGCAGCATCCCGTGCAGGATACGTGGAGGGCGTGGCGAAGGGGGAACAGTGGACAGTTCCAGCCGGTCGCGGCCGGAGCCGCGCAGGGTAGAATGGCTGGCCACCAGACTGGATCCACGGGAGCATCACATGCCCGACAACCTCGGAGGCTGGATCGCGTCGGCTCGCGCGTTCATCGATTTCCAGGACGGAGGCGACCCGAGCCGCATCGTACTCCTCGATCCGATCATGCTCCGCCTGTGCGGCGACATCGCGGGCAAACGCGTGCTGGACCTCGGCTGTGGCGATGGCCGCTTCTGCCGCATGCTGGCTGAGCGCGGCGCGAGTTGTGTAGGTATCGACGTTACCCCGGAGATGGTGTCGACCGCGCACGAGCGGAATCCGGGCGACTTTGCGCTCTCCGATGCCGCACGGCTTCCGTTTCAGGATGGGACGTTCGACGTGGTCGTCAGCTACATCACGCTCGTCGACATCCCGGACTATCGCGGT
This sequence comes from uncultured Dehalococcoidia bacterium, assembly GCA_964371355.1. Lineage (GTDB taxonomy): Bacteria > Chloroflexota > Dehalococcoidia > DSTF01 > JACRBR01 > JACRBR01. The sequence continues at coordinate 127,453 of CAYJMG010000002.1, read as the reverse complement.
GCGATCGGCGAGTGCGCGCGTGTGTTGAAGCCGGGTGGCTCCATCGTCGCCGCGAACCTGGGCTTCACAAGCGCCAACGCATTCCCGAACTCGGGTTGGCTGCGCCACGCCGACGGCCGGCGCCTGTACTTCGCCCTGGACCACTACGCGGACGAACGCGCGGAGTGGTACGAGTGGCGCGGCATCCGCATCAAGAACTACCACCGGCCGCTGTCGGCCTACATGCAGGCGTACCTCGCGGCTGGCCTGGCACTGCGTTCCTTCGACGAACCGGTGCCGGAGGACGAGTCGTTGCGGTCGGACCCGGAGTTCGAGAACTGGTTTCGCGTGCCGTACTTCAACGTGATGCGGTGGCAGAAGCCCACCGGCTGAGAAGCACACTGCCCCCCTTTCGCGTTTTGCTCCCTGCGTTGCTTTTTTCTTACTCGGCCGGCTCCGCGGGAGCCTCTGGCGCCGAAACGTCGAGCGGTATGGTCTGCCCCGCCCGGTCGATGCCGTCGCTGACGATAATCGTGATGGTGTACGAGCCGGCTTCATTCGGCGCCGTCCACGCGACCGACGTGCCCGTCGACGGCGTGATGCTCCCCGCCCCGTCGGCCACCGTCCACGCCGGCACCAGCAGCTCGCCATTCGGCTTCGAAAGCGAGAGCTGCCCCGTATCAGCGATCTGCTGCACCGGCGCCCAGACGTCGGCCGGGCCGCCCTGCAGCGACACGTCGTTGATGACGACGCCGCCCAGCTCGTACCGCTGCGCCAGCTCCAGCCGGAAAGCGACGCTGAAGGCGTTCGCGATCCAGACCGTCCGTTTGCCGCCGGCGCCGTTATAGCTGAAGGTCACGGCGCGCGCGGTGTCGTCCCACGCCAGGCCGCTGGCGCCTTCCGAAGGAGCCAGGTTCCGGGCGACAATCTGCACCTGCTCGCTCGGCGTAATGCCGTCCGTTGACTTCACGTCGACAGCGGCCGCAATCGCCAGGGCCTCGTCGAGCGAGATCGCCTGCAGCCCGTCGCTGCCACGCTCGACGCTGAGCGAGCTGATGACCAGCGAGATCTTCGTCTTGTCCACGCGCTCGGTGATGTAGTCCAGCGCCGTCTCCGCCCGCTGGAAATACAGCTCCTGGTCCAGGTCCGCGGGCGCCACCTCAATCGTGTCCACCAGCGTGCCCAGCGTGTCCCAGTCGTACGCGCCCGTGTCCATCTCGCCATCCGTCGCGGTTGGCATGGGCAGCGTGAGCGTCAGCGTACGGCTGTCGGCCTTCAGCGCCTTCGACACCAGCTCGATGAAACTGGTGAACTGGCTGCGAAGCTGCGGGTTCACCGAGCGGTAGTCGATGTTGATGCCCTCGTAGTTGCCGCTGCGCACCGCATCCGCGATCTGCGTCGCGTGCACCGCCTGCAACTCCGATGACCGCAGGATGTCATCGATGATGTTCGGATCGAGCGTCACCACGCCGGGCACGACCTTATATCCGGCGGGCGGCACGGCCGGCGGCGTACCGGCGAGCTTCCCGTCGGGTGTGGTCAGGAATACGATGGGGTGCACCACGGTGAGCGAGGATTCGGCGTTCGGGTCGACCGTCGCGCCGGCGGGCAGGATCCCCGCGACCTGCAGCGTCGACTTGCTGCGTTTCAGCACCGCCACGTTGCCCGGCAGCGCGCTCACGTCGCCGCGCGCCGCCTCTCCCCCGACGACGAGCGTAATGTCAGAGAGCCGCTGCCAGCCGCCATCGACGTAGGTGTACAGGCCGAGGTTCCGCGCTTCGGTCTGCTTGTCCTTCAGCGGCACCGTGACGCGCGATGCTCCCTGCTCGTCTTCCGGGGCAGCCAGATCGAACATCGCCGATGCGGCGACCAGCCCCTCCGGCAGCTTGGGCATGCTTCCGCGGACTGTGGACGTGTACTTGTCTGCGGTGCCGGGACCGGCCTGGGGCGGACCCCCGTCGTCGTCGCCCGAGAGGATCGAGACAGGCGGCAGCAGGAGCACCAGCAGCAGGATCGCCAACCCCAGGATCGCGCCGGCGACATAGATCGCCGCGCGGTCGGGCCCTTCCGGGCCGGAGGGCTCGGTGGTGCGGAGGATGCGGTCGAAGGGGCCGCGGCGATCGCCCTGCCGATCGGGCGTCATGGTGGGGCGCATGCCGCCGCGCCGCGTGCCGTCGCCTCGGCGACCGTCGTCGTTACTCTGCATTGTGGGGGCCGGACCTCGTTCCGGTGTAGCGTCAGCCCGAAGTGTCGCCGCGAGGCGGGGGAAGATCAACCAGCGTCTCGTTCAGCGCCCGCGTCCACCGGCCGAGGATGAAGGGCGAGGTGCCCGCTCGCGGGGCCCACAGATTCGAAATCGAGGTGGAGGATGCTTTACAGGCCTCTGGCGGTGCGGGTATACTTCGCATCGCTCAGGTGCTGAGGCGGTCGCCTCAGTTCTTTTTTTCACAAATTCAACCCTGAACACGCATCCGGCCGTCGCCAGGCGGCCGGCGCGAGCATCGATAAGGGGGTCGTCATGGTCGACAAACCGCAGCCGATCACGAAGGAAGGCCTCGCGCGGATCGAGGAGGAGCTTGGTCATCTGGAGACCGTGCGCCGCCGCGAGGTCGCGGACAAGATCCACCAGGCGAAGGAGCTGGCCAGCAGCCAGAACAACGCCGAGTACGAGGACGCCAAGAACGAGCAGGCGATGGTGGAGGGCCGCATCCTGCAGCTCCAGAGCCTGATCCAGAATGCCACGATCATCGACAAGGACGGCGCCCACAAGTCGAAGACCATCATGCTGGGCAGCAACGTGAAGATGAAGACCGCGGAAGGCAAGTCGGTCGAGTACACGATCGTCGGCCCCGCCGAGGCCGACCCGCGTGAAGGCAAGATCAGCAACGAGTCGCCGGTCGGGCGGGCGCTCATCGGCAAGAAGCTGAACGACGAGGTGCAGGTCAATGCGCCGAAGGGCCTCGTGACATACAAGATCACGAAGATCAGCTGACCGCACCACGGGACTTCGTACGGGCGGGTGCCGCTCATCATGCATGACGTCGGTCTTGTCACGTACGAGCGCGAGGTCCTCGCGTGGGTGCTCGATCTGCCCGGCTGCATCGCCTCCGGCGCCGACCGCACGGAACTCGATCGCAGGCTTCCGCTCGCCATTGCCGAACACCTGGCGTGGCTGCGCGAGCACGGAGAAGCACCATCGCCGGGGACGGACTGGCGCGTCGCGACGGAGATCGACGCGCGATCGCTGTCGTGTGGCGCCCCATCCACCCCTCGCGGACAACGCCCGTCGCCGAAGAGTGGACTGTACGAAAGGCCCTGCGCCGCAGCCTCTCGCACCAGCGCGTCCACGCGGCGGAGATCGCGCAGCGGCGGGCATGGCTCCTGCTCGGCGCGCCACGAATCGAGCGGGGCTAAGCGGCCCTTTTCGCCGGACACGTCCGGCGGATAGGATCACCCACCAGCACGATCCCAGCCGCACGGAGCAAACGATGTCCAAGACGCTGCCCAAATCCTCCTCGACCGTGGATGACGTGATGCGCGAGATGCGCGCGTTGCAGACGCACGACGGCGACTATCGCGGCTCGCGTACCTGGGGCCTGATCTACAACGCGGGGCCCGAAGTCGACGCGGTCCTTCACGCCGCCGTCGACCACACGCTGAAGGAGAACGCGCTCAACCCCTTCGTCTTCCCCAGCCTCAAAGAGATGCAACGCGACGTCGTGTCCATCGCCGCCGATCTCTTCCACGGCGGCGATGACTGCGGCGGCGCCATGACCTCCGGAGGCACCGAATCGATCTTCGAGGCCGTGAAGACGGCGCGCGACAAGGGCCGCGCCGAGCGTAGCATCCGCCGCGGCAGGCTGGTGATTCCTCGCACGGCGCACCCGGCGTTCATCAAGGCTGCCGAGCTGCTCGACATCGAGTGGGTGCACATACCCCTGCGCGAGGATCTGCGCACCTACGCCGCCGACATGGAACCCCTGCTGGACGACAACACGGTGCTCGCCGTCGGCAGCGCACCCAACTACCCATTCGGCATGATCGACCCCATCGAAGAGATGGCCGCGATCGCCTCGGCGAAGGGCATCCCCTTCCACGTCGACGCCTGCCTGGGGGGCTTCATGCTGCCGTTCGTCGAACGGCTGGGCCGAAGGCTGCCCGCGTGGGACTTCCGCGTGCCCGGCGTGACCTCGATGTCGGCCGACCTGCACAAGTACGGCTACGCGACGAAGGGCGCCTCCGTGGTGCTGCACCGGCCCAGGGGCAACCTGCGGTACCAGGTGTTCATGTTCTCCGACTGGCCCGGCGGCATCTACGGCACGCAGGCGTTCCAGGGGACGAAGCCGGCCCCACCCATCGCCGCTGCCTGGGCCGTCCTGCATCTGCTTGGGGAAGACGGGTACGTGCGCCTCGCCGGACAGACGATGGAGGTGGCCCGCCGCCTCACCGAAGGCGTCAACGCCATGCCCGACGCCCACGTCTGGGGCGAGCCCGACATGACCGTCGTCGCCATCGGCTCTCGCGTGCACGACATCCTCGCCGTGGGCGACACGCTGAACGAAAAGGGTTGGCACTTCGACCGCCAGGACCAGCCGGCGGCGTTGCACCTGATGGCCAGCCCCACGCACATGAACAACGTCGATGAGTTCCTCGCCGACCTGCGCTACGCGCTCGACCACCACGCCGAGAAGAGCGCGAAGGCGGCGACCTATGGCGACGACGTCAGCGCTGAGGCCACTCGCTAGCTGTCACTCGTCTTTGCCGCAGAAGCGGTCCGCCAGCGGGTGCTTGCGCTCGCGCAGTGTCGCGCAGGTTGCCGAGAAGTCGAGCTTGCCCTCCAACCCGCCTCCACCACCACCGGGCGCGACCGAGACCAGCGGCCCGGCCGACACCGGGCTCTGCTCCACCGTCGGCACGACGTCCGGATCGCCGATCGGCGTGATCTCGCCCAGCGGCGTCACGGTCTCCGGCGCGCGCATCCAGCCGTCGTCGTAGCCGCCGAAGTCGGTTGTCCAGTACCAGCCGTAGGGGCTGCCGCCGACATAGTGCCGTCCGATGCCAATGGTCGTGTAGTTGGTGCCCAGCATGTTCGCGTTGTGGCCCGGGCTGTTCTTCCAGCCGTTGAAGACGGCCGATGCCGTCGTGTACCCGGCAGCGATGTTCTCGCCGAGGTAGGTGTTGTAGCCGTACCCGCAGTCGCGGATCCGCTGGACCCACGTGCGTGAGATCGGCGTGTCGTCGTGCGCGAAGTAGCTCTGCACGCCCATGTCCTTCGACTTCCACGCCGACGCGCGGGTGAGCGGGTACGAGGCCGTCAGCGGCGCGAGCCCGTTCGCGACGCGGTAGTCGTTGATCAGCGTGAGGAATGCCTGCTCCTCGCTGTCCAGCCCGGCCTCGGACGCCGTGACGGTGCAGTCGCCGGCGGCGAACGCCTGGTGCCCGCGCCCGGCCGGGGTGAGGAGCACGAGCAGCAGCAGCCCGCCGGAAACGGCGAGCGCGCGGAGCGGCACGGCGACGGGCGGGCCCCTGAACCCCATGTCAGGATCAGTATCGGCAGAGGAAGGCCCGGCCTTGGACGGACCTGGAGGAGATCGTCTATCGATCGAGCGTCAGGAGTGGCGGAGAGGCATGCACTGGCCAGAACGGGCGTGCGCCTCGGCCGAGTCGAGTCAGGAGTACCCTGCCGCGGAAGTGGTTAGCGTAACGACTCCAGCACGGCATGGTCGGCCGCCGTCGCCGGGAGCCAGTCGCGCCAGGCCATCAAAGGCTAGTGGATGACGTCGCCTGTGTAGACGGCTTCGAACGCGCTCGAAGGGACGTTCTTGAGCTGGTTGAGGTCCTCGTCGTCCCACCGGGGGTCCGCGGCGCCCGTGACGTACCAGCTCGACCCGTTGTCCGCGAGCATCATCCCGTACTTCTTCAGCGCCTCCAGCACGACGCGGGACTCCCCCGTGTACGCCGAGATGTCGTAGGACGACTTCAGCCGCAGCCGCAACCCCATCGGCGGCAGGTTCGGGTCTGTGTAGCTGCTTGCGTAGTGGGTCGCCGGCAGGATGAACCCGCGCTGCGTGCGCCAGGCCGTGAAACGCACCGCGTGGTTGATCTGCCCCGCCGCTACCTCGTCGTACCGCACCAGCCCGGGGAGGATGGGCAGCCCGGCCGCGTCCACGGACGTCCAGTACATCGGCCGCAACGCGTTCGTGTTCAGCGGCCACTTCGCCCCCACGTCGGCATCCCAATACCCGTCTTGCGGAAAAGCGCGCCCCAGCTCGTACAGCACGCACTCGCCCTGGCGGATGGCGAGCACGTGGCGGTCGCCATCGGATGCCGGGCCGCCCTCGATGGGCGCGCTCAGCGGGATCGGGTACGGGCCCGGATCGCTCTCGTCGCCGTACGCCGTGAAGTTCAGCGGCACCAGTGGCTGGTCCGCGGGCACGACGATGAACGGGATGCCGTACTCGCCGCTGCCGCCCCAGTCGGGATGCAGCTTCGTCTTGCCGCCGGCGTTCATGCTGGCGATGTAGTTCGCGCTGTTGGGATGCACCGGGTACGCCGAGATGTCCGTGTTCCACGGATTGTCCGCCGGCAGCACTTGGCATCCCCCGACCACCGGCGCCGATCCGGACGTTGGCGTCGGCGTGCGCGTCGATGTCGGTGTCGCTGTTGGCGTGCGGGTCGGCGTGCGCGTGGGCGTCGGCGTCCCCAGCGCGGTCAGCGCCTCGCCCGCCGGGATGCGATACACGGGCGTCCCCGTCACTGTGATCGCCGCGATCCCCGAGTCCCCGCTGGCAACGGGCTCGCCGCTGGCCGATCCGCCCTCGCCTGCATTTGTCGCGACCTCGCCGATCGAGTCTTCGCCGGGGGCGCCCCGCGCCCGCGCGCCGCCGGCGCGGGGACTCCCGGCATCCGCGGTTGACTCAGGATCAGGTCCAGCCATCCGTGGCGCACCCTCTCGCGCACCCGCGCCCGCGCCCGCGCCCCCGACGCTTGAACCCGCCGTGGTGACTCCTTCGGTCGCCTCGGCCGGCGGATTCCGCGATCCGGCGTCCGCCTCATGTCCGGCGCCAGGTGCCTCCCCGCTCGCCGGCCTGCGGCCGCCGCCGGTGCACGCCGAAAAGACGAGCAGCGCGAGCAGAGCGACGACGACGGTCCGCGTGACTGTCCGCATGAATCACGACCCCTGCCTATGATCTCGGCCCGCGGCGGGGGTTCTGGTGATGCGACCGCCGCCCTCGCGCCTACGAGCGCGTCGAATACTCTTCCCGCATGCATGATTCCTCCTGGTTCGACGCGGCGCGTTTCGGGATGTTCATCCACTGGGGCCACAGCTCCCAGCAGGGGATCGAGCTGTCGTGGCCCCTGACCGGCTGGGGCGTCACCGCCGGCGCCGGCGCGAACGTAACCGTCGACCAGTACCACGCCTCCGCCGCTACCTTCGACCCACAGGCCTGCGATCCCCGCGCCTGGGCGCGCCTCGCGAAGGCCTGCGGCATGCAGTACGCCGTCTTCACCACCAAGCACCACGACGGCTACTGCATGTGGGACACGCAGACGACGGACTTCAGCGTCATGCGGTCGCCGTACGGCCGCGATATCGTCCGCCAGTACGTCGACGCCTTCCGCGCCGAGGGTGTGCGCCCCGGCTTCTACTTCTCGCTCGCCGACTGGCATCATCCCGACTACCCGGCCTTCACGCAGGACGACGCGCCGTACAAGTTCCCCGTCGGCAAGCCACTGGACCCCGACCGTTGGCCGGCGTTCCTCGACGTGATGTTCGCGCAGGTCCGCGAGCTGCTGACGGCCTATGGCGAGATCAGCGTGCTCTGGTTCGACGGCCAGTGGGAGCGCTCGATCGACCAGTGGCGGGCGAAGGAGCTGCGTGAGATGATCCTTTCGCTGCAGCCCGGCATCGTGATCAACGACCGACTGCCCGGCCAGGGCGGCTACGCCACGCCGGAGCAGTTCGTCCCCGCCCAGCCACCAGCCGGCCCGTGGGAGACCTGCCTGACCATGAACGAGACGTGGGCCTACAACCCCCACGATACGCACTACAAGAGCGCGCGTGCGCTGGTCCACAGCCTGTGCGAGATCGCCGGAAAGGGCGGTAACCTCCTCCTCAACGTCGCCCCCCGCGGCGACGGCGCACTCCCGCCCGAGCAGTCCGACCGGCTCGAGGCGATCGCGTCGTGGATGGCGAAGCACGGCGAGAGCATCGTCGGGACAACCGCCGGCCTCGAGCCCTGGCAGTTCTACGGCCCGTCCACGCGCCGTGGCGAGACCGTCTACCTGCACCTGCTCATGCGGCCTTACGACGTTGTCTCGGTCCGCGGCATACACGTGAAGCACGTGAAATCAGTCCGCGCGCTGGGTACGGGGGAGGCTCTGCCGTTCACGAAGCGGACGTCGATCGCGGACACGCTGTTCAACCCGGACCCCCTGGGCGAGCTGACGATCACCGTCCCGCCGTCCGCGATCGATGACATCGCGACAGTAGTGGCGGTGGAGTTAGCCGCCACACCGGCGGCTAACTAGGCGTGCTCTTCCCCTGCCTCACCCCGAACCGTGAGACGTCGTGCCAGATCCGGTATGTCCATCGTCGCTGTATCCCACACAATCGGCAGCGACACGAGGTGGTACGCGTGGACGAGCCGGTTGCGCATGTTTCCGATGTCCGGCCATGGCACGTCAGGAAAGGCCTGCTTGAACTCGTCCGCGAGGTTCCTGGCGGCCTCGTCAATCACGGCAATTGCAGCACGATCGCGTCCTGTAGGACGTCGTCGTCCATAAACTGCTCACGCTCAACACCTTGAAGCCGCCGCTCAATGCGTTGGGCGGCGCGGAGGATATCGTTGAGGAGATCCTCGTCAGGCCGCGTAGACAACGTGTGCGCTCTCCAGGATCCGCCGGCGGCGCGCCGCATTCTCGCTGTGCTCGACAGCATCACGCGGGATGAGGTCCACCGGCCGTCCCAGCAGCCCGGCAAGCTCGCGCTCCATCTGAGACAACGCGACTAGACCGACGCGTGCGGCCGGCTCGAACGCCACGAGAACGTCCACGTCGCTTTGCGGCGTGAAATCATCCCGCAGCACGGAACCGAACAGCGCGAGTTCGCGGATGTGCCACCGCGCACAGAACTGAGCGATGGGTTCCCGGGGCAATTCCAGGCCAATTCGGGCGACCACGCAGGTATGGTAGCCGATCGGCGTCCCCGCATGCCGACGCCTTCAGGCTCAGTAGCTGGCGACCAGAGTCTCTTCCTCGGTCGGCAGGCTGCGTTTGATCACTTCGAGGTACTCCAGCGCCACCCCCGCGCCGATCGCCACGCAGTCCAGCGGGTTCTCGGCGATGTGTACCGGCACGCCCGTCTCCTGCGCCAGCAGCACGTCAATGTGACGCAGGCACGCGCCGCCGCCCGTCAGCACGATCCCTCGGTCGATGACGTCCGAGGCCAGCTCCGGCGGCGTGCGCTCCAGCACGCTGCGCACGACGGAGCAGATCGTCGCCAGCGAATCCTGGATCGCGGCCGTGATGTCGCTCGACGTGACCGTGATCGTCTTCGGCAGGCCGCTGATCTGGTCGCGCCCTCGCACTTCCATCTTCAGCTCCGGGTCCAGCGGCACGGCGGCGCCGATCGCCACTTTCATCTCCTCCGCCGTTCGCTCGCCAATCACCAGGTTGTACCGGCGCTTCACGTACGCCGTGATCGCGTCGTCCAGCCTGTCGCCCGCGACGCGCACGCTCTCGCTGACGACGATCCCGTACATCGAGATCACCGCCGCTTCGGTGCGGCCGCCGCCGATGTCCACCACCATGTTGCCGCTGGGGGAGTTCACCGGGATACGCGCGCCGATGGCGGCCGCCAGCGGCTCCGGCACCAGGTGCACCGGCCTCCGCCCTCCGGCCTGCTCAGCGGCGTCGCGCACCGCGCGTTGCTCGACGCTGGTGACGCCGGCGGGAATGCAGACCATGACCTCCGGCTTGATGAGGTTGAAGCGCCCCACCACGCGGTTGATGAAGTACCGCAGCATCGCTTCCGTGATCAGGTAGTCGGCGATGACGCCGTCGCGCATCGGGCGGATGACGCTGATGCTCTGCGGCACGCGCCCCATCATCTCCTGGGCGCTGCGCCCCACAGCAACGACCGTGTTGTCGCGGTTCGCCAGGGCGACGACCGAAGGCTCGTTGACGACGATCCCGCGGCCCTTGACGTACACCAGCACGTTCGCCGTACCGAGGTCGATACCGATTCTCTTTGGAAGCAAGCCGCCCTCGCGATGTAGGACCGAGAACCCGGTACCAGGAGCTGGAACCTGAACGACGATCAGGCGCGCTCGATCTCGGCGCCGAGCGCGCGCAGTTTACCATGCAGGTCCTCGTGCGCGCGCTCAATGTGATAGACGTCGCTGATCTCCGTGGTGCCGTCCGCAACCAGCGCGGCCAGCACGCACGCGCTTCCCGCCCGCACGTCAAGCGCCTGGACGGGCGCGGCCGTCAGCTTCGTCGGGCCTGCGATGATGGCTGTCTGCCCCGTCGCCACCACGTTGGCGCCCATCTTGCGGAGTTCGGTGATGTACAGCAGGCGGTTGTCGAACACGCGCTCGTGGATGGTGCTGGCCCCGCGCGCCTGCGTCAGGAACGTGGCGAGCTGCGGCTGCAGGTCGGTCGCCAGACCCGGGTACGGAAGCGCCTGCGCGTTCACGGCCTCGTACTCCGCCGCGCCCGTGACCCGCATGCCCCCGTCTGTGCTCTCCACCCGCGCCCCCGCCTCGCGCATCTTCCAGATTAACGCGTCCAGGTGCTCCGGCACCGCCTCTTCGATCTCGATCCTCCCGCCCGTTATCGCCGCCGCCAGCGCGAACGTCCCCGCCTCCAACCGGTCCGGAATGATCCGGTGTTCGACACCGCCCAGCGACCGCACGCCCTCGATGCGCATGATGGGCGTGCCCGCCGCCGCGATCTTCGCGCCCATGCCGTTCAGCATCACGGCCAGAGACTCGATCTCGGGCTCGCACGCGGCGTTGATGATCGTCGTCGTGCCGTCGGCAAGCGTCGCCGCCAGCATCACGTTCAGCGTGCCCATCACGCTCGGGTAGTCCAGCACGACGCGCTGTCCACGGAACGCGCTGGTCTGCTTGATGTCGAAGATGTCGCCGTGCTGCTCGACGGTGGCGCCCAGCGAACGGAAGCCCGCGAGGTGTACGTCCAGGGGCCGGATGCCGATCGCGTCGCCGCCAGGCGGCGGACAAGACGCATGACCCATACGCGCCAGCAGCGGCCCCATCACCAGGAACGACGCGCGCAGCGGCGCCGCCAGCCGCGGCGGCACCTCCGACCGCGTGAGTTCCGCACAATTGATGCGCAAGGTGTGTTGTGACGGGCGGGCCACCCGCGCGCCGAGATGCGCGAGGATCTCCACCATCTGCCGCACGTCGCCGATCTCGGGGACGTTGTGCAGGACGACGTCGTCGTCGGTGAGAAGCGCGGCGGCGATTGCGTAGTCGGCCCCGTTCTTGGAGCCGCTGATGCGCACCTGGCCCTCGAGCCGCCGCCCACCGGAGATTCTGTAGCGCGTATCCGTCATCTGGTTGAAGGATATCGGGTTCGGGGCGTCATGAACCGCCGGCCGGATGCGGGCCCGCCATGACACAGCTCCGCCACTTCCCGCGGATCCCCGGTACGCTGCGGACATGACAGGGACGGCGTTGCGGCGGTACTGCCTGGCGAAACCGGGCGCGGTGGCTGAGTACCCGTTCGGCCCGGGCGCCCGCGTGTACAAGGTCGCCGGGAGGATGTTCGCGCTCATCCCCGACGACGCGACCCTGCGCATCAGCCTGAAGTGCGACCCGGCCCTGGCCGAGATCCTGCGAGAGCAGTTCCCCGGCGTGCAGCCCGGCTACCACATGAGCAAACGCCACTGGAACACCGTCCACGTCGACGGCGCGATTCCCGACGCCCTCGTCCGGGAGTGGGTCGATCATTCCTACGAACTCGTAACGGCGTCGCTGCCTCGCGCGACCCGTGAATCGCTCGCTGCGTCCGTGACAGACGCGCGTCCTACTCCACGCCGATCAGCCCCAGGTTCTCCTGCAGCACCTCGTCGGACATCGGCCCGAACACCCGCCCCCGCACGACGCCGTCCACGTCGATGAAGTACGACGACGGGATCCCCTCCACGGGGCCCCCGATCCGCCACGTACGCCCCACCTCGCCCGAACGATCGATCACCACCGGGAACGTCATCCCGAACTCCCGCGCGAACGACGCCACAGCGTCGTCGTTCTCCTGCAGGTCAACCGCCACGACCGTGAACGCGCCGCCTCCGTCGTCGTACGCCTTCACGATGCGTGGCATCTCCTCGCGGCACGGCGTGCACCACGACGCCCAGAAGTTCACCAGCACAGGCGTCCCACGCAGGCCACTCAGGCGCAGCTCCGCGCCATCCGGCGTCTCCAGCAAGAAGTCCGGCGCCGCCCGCCCCACGTCACTCGATGGCCCCTTGCCCGCCGTGTTCAGATCCGCGGGAAGCTCCACCGTCCCGTAAGCGCCGGTGGCCGCGTCACCGCCACCGTCCCGCCGCCGCTCGACGTAGAACAACACCCCCACGATCGTCGCCACGATCAGCAGCGGCAGCACCAGGCTCCGCAGCGCCCCCGACCACTCACGCGCGTTCTGGGGCCGCTCCTCCACGCCCGATACCTCATCCACCGGCGCCTCGTCCTCAGGCACGATCTGTCTCCGACACTGACACCGATCCAGCTTCTCCTCGCCCCGTCACGGCAACTCTTCGAAGAGCCGCAGATACATCGCCCGCACTTCTTCCGGGGGCAGACCCACCCCCAGGAACGTGTCCCCCGTCCGCAGCTCCCAGTGCAGGTGGATCTCCGTCCCCGGATTCGAAATCGACTCCGGCGTACCGCTGTCCCCCACGTACCCGACCACCGTCCCCGCCGCGACACGCTGCCCCTCGGCGATGTCGGCCGCAACGCCCGCCAGGTGCGCGTACCGCGTCACGATCCCTTTCCCGTGGTCGACCCACACCTGACGCCCGCGGAACAGGTCCAGAATGTCAGGCGCGTCCGTTTCACCCGCTGCTATGCGCGCGTCGGCCGCATCCAGCTCCTCCTGCGTCAGCGCGTGATAGTCGCCGTCTACCCGGATCACGACGCCGTCCTTCGCCGCCAGCACCGGCGTCCCTTCCACGATTTCGCCGCAGTTGTCGTACGCGTAGAAGTCCACGCCCTCGTGCACTCCACCGCGATACTCCCGGGGTGCGTTCGGCATCAGTTGGTCGCCCTCCGGCAAGCACGCGCCCTCCAGCGGGTACGAGAACCCCCGGAACACCGTCAGGTCCGGCGGCGCCGGCGTCGGGCTGGGCGGGATAGCCGTCGCCGTCGGCGTCGGATTCGACCCCCCGAACACAGAGCCGCATCCCGCCGCCGCAACGGCGGCGCCGCACAGAATCAGAAGCGATAGCAGAAGCGATGGACGGCGCAATTGAGCCACAACGACCTCGGTCCCGGGAGTGCCCTCAGCATACCGGCCTCAGCCGCAGCCGCCGACGGCCACCGATGGACGTGCTCGGACGCACACCAGCCTGCAGCCGGTCCACGGGCAACAAGACTCGCCCAATGTGATCCGGCGCGCCTGGGAGATCCGGCCGAAAGCGCCTACGCTCGGGCCCGTGAAGTACATCCCCCACGTCCTGCGTGTTGCCCCAGGAGACGCCGGTTGCTGGAGACACCAGCGTCCGGTTCTTCGAAAAACGTAGGCCGCGTCGCCGAAAACGACGCCCTCGCGAAACGCCCGCAGGGCTTGCCTCTGTGAAACACGCAATTCTGCCGACCAGACTCCCCGGCACCAGTCCACCAACAACCAACCGATTGGCGCTACCCGCCCCCCGGCGTACACTCCAGAAGATGTTCAACGCGATCGTCCTCTGGCTGCACATCCTCGGCGCCGTCGTCTTCGTCGGGCCCCAGATCTTCCTCGCTGCCGTCGCCATGCCCGCCGTCCGCGAGATCGGCGACGCGAAGCTGCGGCAGGACCTCACCCGCCGCATCACCCGCGGCTTCGGCTATCTGGGCGGTGGCGCGCTGGCGCTCGTCATCCTCACCGGCTTCTACAACTTCGCCCAGGCCCAGGACGACGGCCTGATGGACTTCAAGCGCTACTTCTGGGTCCTCAACATCAAGATGACGCTGGCCATCGTTGTCGTGCTGCTCACGGCCATCCACGGCTTCGTCCTGGGACGCCGCCTTCAGGAGCTGCAGGAGCGCAACGCCCCGGAGGCGGAGATCGCACAGGCGCGCCAGTACTCCATGATGGCCTCCATCGCCACGCTCGGCCTCTCCGTCGTCATCCTGCTGCTCGCGGCGCTCCTCGCCTCCAGCTGGTCGTTCGAGGGTGGCCTCCGCTGAAAAATGCTCTAGACCGCGTTAAGCAACGGCCTCTACAATAGAGCCGAGACCTGCTGCGCGTCCCCTTGACCGCGCGCTGCACCGCAGGTGGACGCGCACTCCCACGGAGCGCACATAATAAGGAGCATGCATCATGGCCTCCGATGTACTCGTGACCACCCAGTGGGTGGCCGACAACCTCAATAACGCGAAGGTGAAGCTGGTCGAGGTGGACGTCGATACGACGGCCTACGACGAAGGGCACATCGCCGGGGCCGTGGGCTTCAACTGGACCAGCCAGCTCCAGGATCAGGTACGCCGCGACATCATCAGCCAGCAGGATCTCGAGCAACTACTCGGCAGCGCCGGCATTTCCAACGGCGACACCATCATCCTGTATGGCGACAATAACAACTGGTTCGCCGCCTACGCCTTCTGGGTCCTCGAGATGTACGGCAACACCAGCGCGAGGCTCATGGACGGTGGCCGCAAGAAGTGGGCCGAAGAGGGTCGTCCCATGACGAAGGACGTCCCCTCACCCGCGAAGGCCGCCTACAAGGCCCAGGCGCCGAACAAGGGGCTCCGCGCCCGCCGCGACGACGTCCTCCAGGCGCTGGGCAACAGCAAGAACGCGCTTGTCGACGTCCGCTCCCCCGCGGAGTACAACGGCGAGATCATGGCGCCGCCCGGCCTGCCGGAGACCGCCCAGCGCATGGGCCATATCCCCGGCGCAGCCAACGTCCCCTGGGCCCAGGCGGTACGCGAGGACGGCACCTTCAAGTCGAAGGAGGAGCTGGAGCAGCTCTACGGCACCAAGGGGGTCTCGAAGGACAAGGATGTCATCGCGTACTGTCGCATCGGCGAGCGATCCTCGCACACATGGTTCGCGCTAAGACACCTGCTCGACTTCCCGAACGTTAGGAACTACGACGGCTCCTGGACCGAGTACGGGTCCCTGATCGACGTCCCCATCGAGAAGTAGGTGATCGCAACGACTGACGACTGACCACTAAGCGCTAACCACTACACGATGTCCGATTTCCTCCGCGTCACGCAGCAGCGCGCCCTCAAGGCCGCCGATCCCGCCCTCCTGCAGGTCGGCTTCGATGCCGCGGTCCTCGACCGCTACCGCGCCGACGCCTCCTGCCAGGTCATGCGCACCAACACCGTCGGCCGCGTCCGCAAGCAGGGTGGCTTCACCATCGACTTCGGCATCTCCCCCGGGGAAGCCACCCTCCACGCCTCCTGGCACGGCCTCATGCACGCCCTCCCGGAAGCCGAACGCGACCACTGGTCCGCGCACGCCGCACCCGTCGCCAGCTACAGCGATATGTTCCTCCGGATGCAACTTTCGCCATCGAGCTGCTTCGACGACGGCGACCTCCGCCCCTGGTGACACTCCCGTTGGACTTCGTTCGCCCATGCGACTAGGCTGGATCTATGGAGATCGAACAGCTCCCCGAGCTTGACCGCCCCAACGTCATCGCCGCCTTCTCCGGCTGGAACGACGCCGGGCAATCGGCGACCACGGCCGTCCGCTACCTCGTCGACTCGTGGAAGGCCCAGCCCTTCGCGCGCCTCGATCCGGAGGAGTACTACAGCTTTACCGACACGCGTCCCACGATCCGCATCGTCAACGGCAGCGAGCGCGAGCTGGCCTGGCCCAAGAATGAGTTCTTCGGTTTCGCGGGCAGCGGTTCATCACCCGCCGCCGTCCTCATGCTCGGCATCGAGCCCAACCTGAAGTGGCGCAGCTACTGCGGCGAGATTGTGCGGCTGGCCCGCTCGCTCGGCGCGCGCCGGCTCGTGACGCTCGGCTCGCTGGTGACGGACGCCGTGCACACACGCCCCGTACCGCTCACCGGCTTCAGCACCGATGACGGCGTCCAGTCAAAGCTGGCCTCACGCAATATCGGCCGCTCCAGCTACGAAGGGCCAACGGGTATCGTCGGTGTCCTCCACGACGCCGCCCGCCGCGCCGAGATCCCGACCGCCAGCGTCTGGGCCGCCACGCCCTACTACCTGGGCTCGACCCCCAACCCGAAGACGGCCCTTGGTCTCCTGGACGCGCTGGACGAAGCCCTCGAGCTTCGCCTCAACCTCGGCGAACTGCGGCTGGTCGCCGACGAGTTTGAGCGCCAGGTCTCGCTCGCCGTGCGCGACAACGCCGAGGTCCAGCACCAGATCCGGACACTGGAAGAGCGCTACGACGCGCAGGGGGGCGCCCAGATCGGGCAGCAGCCCCCGGCCGATCTGCCCGAGGCTGGCTCGATCATCGAAGACATCGAGTCCCTGCTCCGCGAACAGCGCGACGAACCGAGCTAACCCCGCGTACCACCGCCCTAACCACGGTAGTTCCCGAACTGCAGCTCGACGTCGTAGTCCTGCTGCTTCAGCAGGGTGATCACGTCCTGTAGCTCGTCCCGTGACGGCGACGAGATCCGCACCGCGTCCCCCTGAATCGCCGCCTGGATCTTCCTCATCTTCTGGTCCTTCAGCAGCTTCACGATGGCGCGGCAGGTCTCCTGCGAGATCCCCTGCTTCAACTTCACTTCCTGCCGCACCGTCCCGCCGGTCGCCGGTTCCAGCTTTCCTCGCTCCAGGTTCTTGATCGGCACCTTGCGGCTTACCATCCGCTCCCGGATCACCTGCCACATCGCGTTCAGGTAGTACTCGTCCGAGGCCGAGAGCGTCAGCTTCGCCTCCTTGCGGTCGTACTCCAGCTCTGCCTTCTGTCCCTTGAAGTCGTACCGCTGGCCGATCTCCTTCTTCGCCTGGTTGACGGCGTTATCGACCTCCTGCAGGTCCACGCCCGAAGTCACATCGAACGACTGCGTCTGTGCCATCGTCAAGAACCTCCTGCCGCGCACTCTGGCACAGCACCCGGCCCCAAACAAACCCCCTCGCCGGCTATTCGGTGTCCCGTGCCCTCGGCTTCCCCTTCGTGTATTCCCCACTCCCCACTTCCTACCCCCTCCGCTACCCTCCCGACGTGGATACCGAGATCGCCATCATCGGCGCCGGCGTCGTCGGCGTCGCCATAGCCCGGCAACTCGCACCGTCGCGGCAGGTCGCCGTCATCGACCGCCACCCGGGTTACGGCTACGAGACCAGCTCCCACAACAGCGGCGTCGTCCACGCCGGCATCTACTACCCCACCGGCTCCCTCAAGCACACGCTCTGCCTCGAAGGCAACGCCCTCACCCGCGAATGGTGCGCCGCCCACAACGTCCGTCTTCGTCCGATCGGCAAGCTCATCGTCGCCGTCGACGAGACGGAGCTTGACGCTCTCGACTCGGTCGCGGCCCAGGCCGCTGCCAACGGCGTGCCAGGCATCGAGCGCGTCGACGACGTGGACCGCCTTCGCGAACTCGAGCCCGCTGTCAGGTGCGTCGCCGCCCTCTGGTCCAGTTCGAGCAGCGTCGTCGACCAACTCGGCCTGATGGCGTCGTTCGCGGCCGACGCCCAGTCGCATGGCGCCTGGATCGCTCTCAAGCACGAGGTCACCACGATTACCCGCGTGAAGGGCGGCTTCCAGCTCGCCATGCGGGGCCCCGATGGCGCCGAGACCGCCGTCACCGCCGAAGTCCTCATCAACAGCGCCGGACTCGGTGCGCCCGCCGTGGCCGGCATGCTCGGCTATCCCCTCGACGGGGACGCCGCGACACCGCGGCTGCGGCAGACCGTGAACAAAGGCCGGTACTACGACATCATCACGCCGGAGAAGGCCCGGGCACTGCGCCATCTGGTCTACCCCGTGCCCGAGCACGCGAAGGGTGGCCTGGGCGTGCACGTCACGCTCGATATCGACGGAGGCGTCCACCTGGGCCCGGACACCGAGTGGCTCGAAGATGGCGCCGTGCTGGACTACCGCAATGACGACGCGCGCCGCACCGCGTTCCACGCCGCCGCCAGCCGCTACCTCCCGTCACTCGAAACGGGCGACCTCGCCCCCGGACAGGTCGGCTATCGTCCGAAACTCCAATCGCCCGGTGGCCCCCAGGCCGACTTCCTTATCTGGCGCGATGGCTCCTACGTCCACCTGGGTGGCATCGAATCTCCCGGTATGACCGCCGCCCTCGCCATCGCCCGACACGTCCATGAACTGTTGTAGGCCCCTGTCTCCTGTCCCCTGAACTGCTAAAGTGATCCCCAATGGAGATTACCTGGCTTGGACATGGCTGCTTCCGCATCCGCGCGAAGGAAGCCACCGTCGTCACCGACCCCGTCGATAAGACCTCCGGCTACAGCCTCGGGCGCCCCACTGCCGACCTCGTCACCGTCAGCTGCGACCACCCGGCCCACAACGCGGTGGGCGCCATCGCCGGTGAGCCGCGAGTCATCGATGGTCCCGGCGAGTTCGAGATCGCGGGCGCCTCAGTCGTTGGTGTCACCACCTGGCGCGGGAAGGATAAGGCTGCGGGCCGCAACGTCTCGTTCGTCATCGAACTCGAGGATGTCCGCATCGGGCACCTGGGTGGTCTGGGTCACGTCCCCACGTCCGACCAGGTCGAAGAGATGGGTGCGATCGACATCCTGCTCGTGCCCGTCGGCGGTGGGGATGCCCTGGATGCCGCGACCGCTGCGGAGACCGTGAACCTGCTGGAGCCCCGCCTCGTAATCCCGATGCACTTCAAGACTGACGCCGACAAGCAGACCCTCGACCCGGTTGACCGCTTCCTGAAGGAGATGAGCCTGAAGGCTGATGAGCGTCACGCGAAGCTCGCCGTCACGCGCAGCTCCCTCCCCGATGAGACGCAGGTTCTCGTCCTCGACCACAAGCGCTGATTCCACTGCCGAACCACAAGTACAAAGGGCGGACCCCTGGTCCGCCCTTGTGCTTTGCCCCTGAGTTCTTGTCGCTACTACGGAAGGTAGTTCAGTGGGTTCTGCCGGACTCCGTTGTCGATGACCTCGAAGTGCAGGTGCACGCCGGTCGAGTACCCCGTGTCGCCGATGAGCCCGAGCACCTCACCCTGCGACACTGTCTGTCCCTCGACCACGCTTATCGAGCTTAGGTGCGCGTACAGCGTCTCGATCCCCTCCGGACTGATGATCACCACGTACAGGCCGTACGAGCAGCAGGCGTTCCCGCCCGCGAAGATCACCGTCCCGTTGGTCGCAGCCACCACTGGCGCGCCACCCAGGTTGTAGCCGTCGATGTCGATGCCGAGCGGATGCGACGGACCGTACGAACTCGAGATGGGCCCCACGATGGGCCACACCAGCCCGGCACCCGAAGCCGGCCCCGTATCTACGATGCCACCGCCCGAGTCTTCCGACCCTTCGCCGGAGTCCTCACTCCCGTCGCCCGAGTCGGCGTCAGCGGCAGGTTCCTCAAACGGCGCCGCCTCGGGAATCTGGCCGTTGGGCACGAACACCGTCTGCGTCTCTACCACGCTGTCCGGGTCGCTGATCCCGTTGCCTTCGAAGCCCGTGATCTCCTCGACGCTCACGTCGTAGCGCGCCGCGATGTCGCTCAGGGTCTCGCCAAAGCGCACCTCGTGCAGGATTCCGTTGCCGGCCGGGATGATGATCGACTGTCCCAGGCTGAGGAACTCCGTCGCGGCTAACTCCGCGTTGTTCGCCAGGATGTACTCCGGCAGGATCCCGAACCTGTCCGCTACCGCGTACACGGAGTCGCCTTCCTGCGCCTGATACACCTGATACGCGGGCGCCACAGGGGTCGGAGCCTCGGCGGCCGCGCGCACCACAGCGTCCTCCTGGTTCGCAATGGGATCCGGGGTTGCCGTCGGGGTCGGTTCCAGCGGAGCGGCGAATGCCTGCAGCTCCGGTGATGGTGGGATAACGAGCGCGGGCTGCTCCTGACGGATCGTCTTGTTGATGGTCGCTGCGCGCAGCACTGCCTGCTGTTGTGCCGGCGCCTGCGCACTGCTGCTGGCCGCGGGCATCGAAAGGCCGCTCACAGGAGCGGCAAAAGCTTTGCGATCGGACCGGAACGGTGCGTTGGAGAGAGAGCCGTAGACGACAGCGGCTGCGATAAACAGGAGTACCAGACCATGAATGTATGGCCTGTTTCGGTGCCGCGCGTGGTGCGGGGAGTGCAGTTTCCTGCCCTGGAGTCGCGTTCGTCTGTCCTGAAACGAGCGCGGGCTGAGCGTGCCCTTGATTGCTCCCTGCCTCCTACTACCGGCGGGAACCCCGTCCCCACATCCCACTCGTTACAAAACCCACGCGTAGTGGGCTTCGTCGATTACCGCTCTTCTGCGGTCGGCACGTCCGCTATTCTACCCCAGTGAGTCAAGACAACCGACCTCATCTGCTTAACATATGTCATCTCAAGACCGTGTACGTCTGCTTGATCCTCGTCGCCCAGATTCGATTCCCCCAATTCCCACGAATTCCCCCTCTCTATACTGATCATGGAAATCCCTGATAGGACACCTAGCTCGTGATCGATTCTGCACATATCGAAGTCCGAGCCGGAGATGGTGGGCATGGGCTTATCAGCTTCCGCCGGGAGAAGTACGTACCCCGGGGCGGCCCCGACGGCGGTGATGGTGGCCGCGGGGGCAATGTCGTGCTCGTGGTTGATCGCGCGGTCAACGGCCTCGGGCAGTTCCGGTACAAGAAACAGCACCGGGCTGATCATGGCGGTAACGGTGCTGCGGCCAAGAAGCATGGTCGCAACGGCGCCGACCTCGAATTGCGTGTACCTCCGGGCACCGTCGTGCGAGACAGCGCAACAGGTGAGGTCGTCGGTGAACTCACGGAGGAAGGCGTGCGGCTGAGGATCGCCGTGGGCGGTAAGGGCGGCCGCGGGAACACGCACTTCGCCACGCCCAGCAACCAGGCGCCGCACATCTCCGAGAGCGGCCAACGCGGCGAGGAGATCCGGGTCGATCTCGAGTTGAAGTTGCTCTCCGACGTCGGCCTTGTCGGTCTGCCCAATGCTGGCAAGTCGACGCTGCTCACCGCGGTCTCGCGCGCGCAGCCGAAGATCGCGGACTATCCCTTCACCACGCTGGAGCCTGTCCTCGGCGTCGTCGAGGCCGGGTACGACTCCTACGTCATGGCTGATCTTCCGGGCCTCATCGAGGGCGCACACGAGGGCCACGGCCTCGGCCTTGAGTTCCTCCGCCACGTCGAGCGTACTCGCCTCCTCGTCCACGTGGTCGACGCCGCTCGCCCCGACCCGGCGCACGATATCGCCGTCATCGACCACGAACTCCGCTCCTACGCCGAGGCCCTGGCGAACCGCCCGCAAATCCTCGCCTTCAACAAGATGGATGTTCCCGAGGCGGCGGCTCGCAGGCAACAACTCGAATCGCTGGCGCGCGAGCTGGATCGTCCCTGTGCCTTCATTAGCGCCGCGGCCCGCCAGGGTACGCGCGAACTCGCGAACCTCTCGTTTCAGATGCTGGAACGCATTCGTGAGGAAGAGCCTGCGCCGGCAACGGTGGAGACCGGCGTCGAGATCCTTCGTCCCCGTCCCCGCGGCCCCCGCTTTACGATCGAGCGCGAGGATGGCGCCTGGCGTGTGATCGGGGAGGGCCCGGTCGTGCTGGTCGAGATGCTTGCGCTACAGTCCGATGAGTCGCGGGCGGAAGCCATGCGCCGGCTGGGCCGCATGGGCGTCGTGAGTGCCCTCCGCCGTGCCGGGGTCAAGCAGGGCGACCCTGTCCGCTTCGGAGACATCGAACTCCGCTGGGAAGAACCATAGCGGCGGGTTGCAGGTGGGAGGCACGAGCCCGCAGATCAGAGCCTCAACAGGTCCACGGTTTGGGCCGGGCCCCGTGCGATGGATCGCGAAATTGACAACACTGGACTCCCCATGAAGATCGGCGTCCTCGGCGGCACCTTCGACCCCGTCCACAACGGCCATCTCGCACTCGCTGCCGCCGCACGAGACCAGTGCGCGCTCGACCTCGTGCTCTTCGTCCCTGCCGGCCAACCCTGGCGGAAGACGCGAGAGATCACGGCTGGCGAGCACCGGCTTGCCATGCTCCGCATCGCCATCGCCGGGGACGACACCTTCGGCATCAGTGATATTGAGTTGCGCCGTGCGGGGCCTACGTATACCGCCGATACGCTCGACGCGTTGGCGGCAGAACGCCTGGACGACGAGTTCTGGTTCATCATCGGTGCGGATGCCCTGGCCGACCTGCCGAACTGGAAGGATCCGGAGCGTATCGTCCGGCACGCGACCATCGCGGTGGCGCCCCGCAGCGGCGCCGCGGTCGATCGCGCGATCGCGGCAGTGCCCGTGCTCGCAGGTCGCATCCAGCCCTTCCCCATGCCCGCGGTCGACGTGTCCTCGACGGAGATCCGGCGCCGTGCCGAATCCGGCGAGGCGCTCGACGCCATGGTCCCTGCTCCAGTCGCCGCTTACATCAAGGACCACGGCCTCTATCGGTAACCTCCTTTTTCCCGAGTACGCGCGCGCTACGGATAAACGAGGAGCAACAGGAAGTCATCGTCCTCCACCCTGCGCGACAACTTCCGGTCTGAGTTGTCACGCCCGAACTGAGTGACGACGGCCCCTTCCGCCAACCTCCCCTCGGGCTACTATGGCCTCGACTGCTGACGACTGACGACTGGCGACTGATAACCGTGGACCTGAGATTCGAATCCATCATTGCTTACAGCACCGCGGGTGGCGAGGAGGCCGCCCACTTCTTCGAGCACGCGCTGGGCCTCGCCCTGGGCGCCGAGGATGCCGGCGTCCGCTTCTACCAGCTCGGGGAAGGCACCACCCTCATGGTCGACGCCACGGGTCGGGAGTCCGGCGCGCCCCCCTACCTCCTGTTCAGCACGGACGACGTCGTAGAGGCCGCCGAGCACTTTCTCGAGCGTGGTTGCGCCGTGCGCGATCTCCCCTGGGCTCAGGGCGCGGGTTTCCTGGCCTCCACTCCCGAAGGCCACACGGTCGCCGTCATCGCCACCGAGGCGCTTAACGCTCCCGAAGGCACACCCTGAGCAGCGCCCGTCTACCTCTCATCGCCCCAAGCGACGGCGACCGCGATACTTCTGTCGGATTCGGACCGCTTCCGTGTCCACTGCGCTTCACTGGTGAGATTCCGCCGGTGTCAATTGCCAAATGTTAAAACCACGGTTTATACTCGCGGCACTTTCAGGCGGGGCGAAAGGCTGCCCTGCCGTGTGCCCGGCCCGGGGAGGGCCATGAACCCGTAGAAACGATGCTGCGGGTGGTGGAGGCGGTCGAGGATGGAAATCTCCAGTTTCCCGTTGTGTCAAAAATGCAAGGAGGGCGACCTCGTCCCCCTGTCCGACTTCGGCTCGCAGGGCGCCGCGATCCACTTCAAGGCCTGGGCCTGCACCAACCCCCACTGCGGCTTCAACATCAAGATCCGCAACGGCGACCTCTACATCGATGAGCCCATCGCAAGCGGCGCCCTCCACTCCCCTCGCGCCCGCTAGCACCCGGCCCGCCATCCTTGAGCGGGTCGCTCCGGCGGCCCTGAGCGAACGACCACAGGTGGTGGCCGCCGCTGCGCGTCTTTTGCGGAACTGTGCTCGCGGCAACGCGGGGGCCACTGTCATGCATCCTCAACATCGCCTGCCGCCGCCGCCAACGCGCCGCTGCTAGACTTGGCCCGGAGCGATGACACAAGAACTCTCCCGTCCCCCGGCGCCCCCACACGGCGCCTTCGACCATCTCGGCTACCGGCCGCCGGCCCCCATCGTCCTGCCCACTCCCGGGCCGCGCGAGAGCGCCAGCCGCTTCCTCCGCGGCGCCTTCGCCCTGGCCCGGTATACGGCCCCCGAAGCGGCCCGCCTCGCGACCGGGCGCCGCAACGGCTACAACCCCGTCGCCCGCGCCCTGCGCCTCGCCTGTGGCGACCTTGGCGCGACCTATGTGAAGTTCGGCCAGTTCGTCGGCTCCGCACCCGATATCGTCGGCGAATCAATCGCGGCCGAGTTCCGCAGTTGCCTCGACTCCGGCCCGCCCATCCCCTTCGACGACGTGCGTCGCACTATCGAGCGCGACTTTGGTCGTCCCCTACGCGAACTCTACGCCGATTTCGACGAGACGCCGCTGGCCGCCGCGTCCATCGCCGCCGTCCACCGCGCGCGCCTGCGGTCCGGCGAGGACGTGGCTGTGAAGGTGCTCCGCCCCGGAATGGAGCGCCTTGTCGCCGCCGATCTCGGCGTGATGACGCTGCCCGTCCGCATCGCCGCCCAACAGGGCGTCGACCGCGCGATGGACCTCCTCGGGTTCCTCGTCGGCTTGCGCGAGCAGGTCGCCGAAGAGCTGGACCTCCGCAACGAGGCCCGCTCGATGCGCGCCTTCAGCGTGGTGCTGGCGGAACTCGATCTCGACCTGCTCGTCGTCCCCCGCGTGTACGAAGAGCTGTCCTCCCGCCGCGTCCTCACCATGGAGTACCTGGACGGCGTGCCACTGGACGCGCTAGACGACATCGAGGCGATGGGCCACGACCCGCGGCCGTACGTGAAGCAGCTCATGCAAGCGTGGATCCTCACCGCCGATCGCTTCCGCGCCTTCCACGCCGATATCCACGCCGGCAACCTGTTGATGCTGCGCGAAGGCCGCCTGGGCATGCTCGATTGGGGTATCGTCTGCCGGCTCGACCCCATCAATCATGGCCTCGTGCACACCATCCTGCGCTGCGCCATCGGCGACGAGGCCGCCTGGGACGACATGACCACCCACTTCATGCGAATCCAGGGCGACTCGCTGCGCGACGGCTTCGGCCTCACCGACGAGCAGCTCCGGCGCCTGCTCCGCAACCTCATCGAGCCCATCATCACGCAGCCTGTCGGCGAGGTCAGCATGTCGTCGCTCTTCGGGACCGCCGACGACGCCGTGCTGCTCGCGACGGGTGAGCGGCCGGTGAAGCGCTCGCTGACGGATCGCGTGCGGATGAACCGGCGGGTGGCGCGGACGAACCGGATGAAGATCCGGGACGGGGTGCCGGAGGACCCGACGCAGCGCGCAGCCTTCCTCGCCGCCAAGCAGCTCGTCTACCTCGAGCGCTACTGGAAGCTCTACCTCCCCGAAGAACCCCTCCTCGGCGACCACGACTTCATCCACTCCGTTCTGAACCCTGCGATGTAGCGTCACTCCAGACGCATTTCGGGCCCTGGACGGGTGCAGGCGCCCCCGCCCGCGACGCCTCGCCCGTGCACATCTCCGTCGCTACCATGCTCCGAACACCACGAATCCGTAGGGGCGCGGCCTGGCTGCGCCCTCCCGCGAGAGGCCAAGATGCCCAATACCACTGACCTCACCCTCGAGCGCGAACACTGCTCCCGCGCCCTCACCGTCGCCGCTGCGGCCGCCGCACAGCGACCGCACCCGCTCGCCGGCGACCAGCCCCACTACGCGCCCGACCTCGTCGTCGACGTGCGGCACATCAAGCTCGATATCGCCATCGACCCGAAGGCGAAGTCCGTCGCGGGGACGGCCACGCACACGATCGTCGCCATCAACGATGGAGTCCGGCAGGTCACCTTCGACGCGGCCGAAATGACCATCAAAAAGGTGACCGTCTCCGGCAAACCCGCCAAGTTCGACTACTCCGACCCGATCCTGCGCGTCGACCTCCCGCGCATGAAGGCGGGGGCACAGACGCAGGTCGCCATCACATACGCCGCCAACCCGAGGCGCGGCCTCTGGTTCACCGCGCCCGACAAGGACTACCCGAAGAAGCCGCTGCAGGCCTGGACCCAGGGCCAGGACGAGGACTCGCGCCACTGGTACCCCTGCGTCGACTTCCCCAACCACCAGCAGACCACCGAGGTCGTCGTCACCGTCCCGCCGCGCATGATCAGCATCGGCAACGGCGAGCTGCGTTCCGTCCGCACGAACAAGAACGGCACGAAGACCTACCACTGGTACTGCTCGACCCCCCACGTCACCTACTTGCTCAGCCAGATCGTCGGCGCCTTCGCCGAGATCGTGCACGACTGGAAGGGCGTGAAGGTCCAGTACTACGGCCCGAAGGGCCGTGAGGCCGACCTCGAGCGCACACTGCAGCGCACGCCGAAGATGCTCGAGGTCCTCAGCGACGCCACTGGCCTCAAGTACCCCTACCCTCGCTACGCCCAGACCTTCGTCGCCGACTTCATCTTCGGTGGCATGGAGAACATCACCGCCACCACCCTCACCGACACCTCGCTGCTCGACAAGCGCGCTTGGCTCGATTCCGACGCCGATGGCCTGCTGGCCCACGAGCTGGCGCACCAGTGGTTCGGCGACCTGCTTACCTGTCGCGAGTGGGCGCACGCCTGGCTCAACGAGGGCTTCGCCACCTATTTCGAGGCGCTCTTCACCGAGGCCGCCAAGGGCGACGACGAGTTCCGGTACGAGCTGTACCAGAACACGCAGATCTACATGGGCGAGGACAGCTCACGCTACCGCCGCCCCATCGTGCACAACGTCTACCACGAGCCCATCGACCTCTTCGACCGTCACCTGTACGAGAAGGGCTCGCTGGTCCTGCACATGATCCGCACCGTCCTCGGCGACGACCTCTGGCGCAAGGCCATCCACCACTACGTCGCCACCCGCAGGCACACGAACGTCACGACGCCCGATCTCCAGCGCGCGATCGAGCAGGCCACCGGCCGCAACATCGACTGGCTCTTCGACGAGTACGTGTTCAAGGGCGGCCACCCCGCCTTCAAGCTCGCGTTTGAGTGGGACGAGGCCGCGAAGCAGGCGAAGCTCAACGTCCAGCAGACGCAGGACGAGAAGGAGTCGTCGGTCTTCCGGCTGCCCGTCGTCATCGACTTCACCGTCGATGGCAAGCAGCACGCCTTCAACGTCCAGATCGCCGAGAAGGTGCACAACTTTTACTTTACGCTGCCCGGCAAACCCCAGATGGTGCGCTTCGACCCCGGGCACAACTTCCTCAAGACCGTCGACTTCAAGCGCGGCAAGGACCTCCTCCTGTACCAGCTCCAGCACGACGATGACGCTGCCGGCCGCATCGACGCCGCGAAGGAGCTGGCGAAGCTCGCGACGCAAGAGGCCGTCGACGCGCTCAAGCAGGCGGTGCTGAAGGACAAGTTCTGGGGCGTCCAGAGCGAGGCCGCCCGCGCCCTCGGCGGCATCCGCAGCGAGATCGCCCGCGACGCGCTCCTCGCCTGCGTCACCGTGAAGCACCCGAAGGCCCGCCGCGGTGTCGTCGCCGGCCTCGGCCAGTTCCGCCACGACGAGACGGTCGCCGCCGCGCTCGAATCCATCCTCCGCAAGGGCGACCCCTCGTACTACGTCGAGGCCAACGCCGCCCAGTCGCTCGGCCAGACGCGATCGCCGCGCGCCTTCGATGTCCTCGCGAAGGTCGCGATGAAGAAGGAGTCGCAGAACGACGCCATCCGCGCGCAGGCCCTGCTGGGTTTCGCCGACCTGAAGGACGAACGCGCGCTGCCCATCGCCCTCGAGTGGACGAAGCGCGGCAAGTCGAACCCCGTGCGCGGCGCCGCCACGATCGTCCTCGGCCGCCTCGGTCAACTCAGCGACAAAGCAAAGGACCAGGCCTACGACCGCCTCGTCGAGCTGCTCGCCGACGACTGGCTGCGCGTGCGCCTCAACGCCATCGCCGCCCTCGTAGAGCTGAAGCAGACGAAGGCCATCGCCGAGCTGGAACGCGCCCGCTCCCGCGACCTCGATGGTCGCGTGATCCGCTCCGCGCGCGAGGCGATCCAGCGCCTGCGCGAGGGCGCCGACAAGGGTCAGGAGGTGAAGAACCTTCGCGACGACGTCGAGAAGCTCCAGGAGGAGAACCGTACGCTGAAGGACCGGCTGGCGAAGATCGAGTCGCGCCTCTCCCTCGACGGCGCGGGCGCGCGGCCGAAGCCCGGCGCGAAGAAGGCCGCCGGCAAGAAGTCCGCGGCACGAACGCCGGCGCGACTGCCGCGCCCGAGCCCGAGCGCGAGCCCGCGTCGGAAACGTGCGGCGGCGGCCCGTTCTCGACGCTGAGGCGCGCCGTGACGACCGAAGCAACCGAAGCCGCTACAGGGGCCGCCACGGAGGCCGTCGCCACATCGCGATGGAAGATCTTCGCCGTGCGCGCGATGCACGGCGCGATCTCGGTCTTCTTCCTTTCTTGCATGGCCTACATCTACTACGCCGGCCTGGCCCAGGCCTGGCACCCCTGGATCCTGGCGTTCGCCATCGGCGCGCTCGCCGTCGAAGGCGCCGTTGTCGTGCTCAACGATGGCGTCTGCCCGCTCGGCGCCGTCCACGAGCGCGTGGGCGACGACAGCACGTTCTTCGAGCTGTTCCTCCCGAAGACCGCCGCCCGCCTCGCCGTCCCCGTCCTCGGCCTCACCACCGTCCTCGGCGTCCTCCTCGTCCTCATCGCCATCCTCTCCCACCGCGGGTAGGCGATCCGGCGTTCGTAGAGGCACGCCGCGGCGTGCCCGTGGGCGCTGACATGACCAAGGGTGGTCAGTGTCCCCCGCCCGCTTGCGCCTCGGCCCCACTATTCTCTGTTCCCCACTCCCTATCCCCCCACCTACGCCGGCGTCCCCTCGATCACCCGGAACCCCGATGGCGTCGGGATGGCCCGCTCCAGCCGGAAGCCTCCGGCCGAGAACAGCTCCCGCCATTCTGCTTCCGTCCGCTCGCGCCCGTCGGGAGCGACCAGCATGTTCAGGTCGCTGAACTTCGTCTGCGGGTCCTCGTTGGGTGGCCCCACCACCCGCTCGATCACCAGAAGCATCACACCGGACGAAGCCGCCTTTCGGCAGTTGCGCAGGATTTCGGTCGCCCGGTCGTCGGTGTAATCGTGAAGGATGCTCTTCATGACGTAGGCGTCCGCTCCCGGCGGGACGGTCTCGAAGAAGCTCCCCGCCACGATTGCGCAGCGCCCGGCGACGCCCGCGTGTTCCAGTTCCTCCGACGCCCCCGCCACCACGTGCTCCAGGTCGAAGAGGATCCCCTTCGAGTGCGGACACCGGTTCAGGATCGCCCCCAGCAATGCGCCCGTCCCTCCTCCGACGTCCGCGATCGTCCCGAACCGCGCGAAGTCATACGTCGAGAGCAGCGCCATCGTCTGCGCGCCGGTCAGCGCCTTCATTGCCGCGTTGAACAGCTCATTCTCGCGCGGCCGCTCTGCGCGGTACGACCACACGTCGGTGCCGTACAGCGCCTTGAACGCGTTCTCGCCGGTCCGCACGCTGTGCAGCAAGTTCGCCCAGGTGTTCCAGTAATATGGTGCTCCCACGTGTCGCACCCAGCCCGCGAGCGACCCCGGCACATCGGTCCGCAGGACCTGGCCCGCCTGACCCAGCGTGAACCGCCGCCCCGGGTGCTCTCGCAGCACGCCTACGCTCGCCAGCGCGCGTAGCAGCCGGTACAACGCCCGCTCGTCTGCGCCCGCCGCGGCCGCGAGTTCGACCGTGCTCACCTCCGTGTCGCCGATGAGGTCCGGGATCCCCAGCTCGACGGCAACGCTTAACGCGGCCGAGATCTGGTACCCATTCACCATCCGCATGAGTTCGGCCGTCGAGCCGTCGCTCTGAAGCGTCATCGTGAACCTCCCCTGCGTCGTACGCCCACGCAACCAGCTTGACCCGCCTGCGCCTCCCATCGCAATCCCGCGAATGCACGCCGGGTGCAACGATCTGCTGCCACTTCTGAGCACCGTCCGTGAATGACAACAAAGCCGCCGTCCGGGAGGCGGGATCGCGGACGGCGGCGGGCGGTGTGGCGATGAGGTGTGCGCGTCAATAGGCGGGTTCGTGCGAGGCGTGGAAGCCGCGGCTGTTGCCGGCAAAGTGCCCGAAGATGGCCCAGAGCGTGACGCCCAGCAGCGTCATCTGCACATCGGAGAACCAGATGAGCGGACGCAGCGTCGTCCAGTCGACGTAGTGTTGCCCGGTAACCGCGGTCACGTCGGGGCCGGTCACGATCCAGAGCGGCACGGCGATGCGGGCGATGGCCGCCAGCAGAGCCCAGAACGCCGCCCAACGCGTCGTGCCGTCGCCGTCGATAAGCCAGACACCGGCGACGAGGCTGAACAGATACGGCACGATCGTCTCGAGGTATTTGTCGCGTGGCATCCATTCGTCGCCGTACGGCAAGCCCAGCGCCTGTCCTGATGCCGTGGCGATGCCGAGCTGGCTATAGATGGCCCAGACGATGGTCCCGACGCACGAGAGTGCGAGCCACAGGAAGGGCATGTACCACTTGTGGACGATCTCCCAGCTACTCATCGGGTTCATCGTAGGGGTGTCTGCACCTCCTGGTGTATCGGGGAACACCCTCGGTTTGTGGCCCGCCCGGGTCCGGATGTGGGCGGGACGGCCGCCGCTGGCCTGGTCTGGCAGCTTCCCATTTGCCGTTGGATAGAGCAGGTTTAGACTGGATTAACCAATCGCATCTCAGACCAGACAGGCAGAAGGAGTCGACCATGTCCCGACCAACCTTGCAGTCCATCATCTCCCGCGCTCTCCGCACGCTCGATGGCGTATCCGCACCAACGACGGTGGAAGCGCACTGCGACATCCCTTGCGGCATCTACGACCCGCACCTGATGCAGGTCGCCGCCCTCACGGTCGTGCGCATGAACCAGCTCATCGAGGCGCTGGGCGACGACGCGGCGAAGACGAAGGCGAACCTGAGCCGGTACCTGCTGGTGAAAGAGGAGCACGCCGAGCTGGCGAAGCGCGAGGCTCGCGTCATCTGGGGCGACTACTTCAAGCCGGAGCACGTGGAGAAGCACAAGGACCTGCACCAGGTCACGTGGGACATCATGAAGCTGGGCGGGAAGAACAAGCAGGAGATCAGCATGCAGGCCGCGCAGGATCTGCTGGCGGCGACACAGCGCTTCGCCGAGATCTTCTGGGACACCAAGGGCGTCGCAACCAGGAAGCAGCCCTCGAACCAGGCGGTCGGGGGCGAGCTGGTCGTCCCGGCGTAGGGTCGTGCGCGTGCCGGTGGGGCTGGCGCGGCCGGCAACGACGACGCTCGCTGTCGTCGCTGGCTTGGCCGCGCTGGTCTCGCTGTTCGCTACGCTGCGCCGCCCGTGGCTGCGGTGGCCGCTCGGCCGTTATGCGGTCGAAGGCGGGAGCATGGAGCCGGCGTACCGGGACGGCGAGCGGATCGTGGTGAACCGCCTGGCGTACGTGCGGCGGAGTCCGGCCGCAGGAGACGTCGTCGTCCTGCGTGACCCCGACCGCGACGGCCACGTGCTGCTGAAGCGGGTGGCGTTCGATGTGGACGCGGGCGCGACCTCGGTGTACGTACTGGGCGACAATGCGCAGGCGAGCCGGGACTCGCGCGAATTCGGTCCCGTGCCGGTAGGCCTGGTAGTGGGTAAGGCCTGGTTCCGATACTAGGGCTTCGGCTCGATCTTCAACGCGATCGCGGGCCCCGTCTCCGGTCCGGGCGGCAGCGCCACACGGAGGCCCTGCGGTGTGCGTTCGAAGGCTGGCCGGCTCGTGCGGCCCAGCTGCGTGACCGTCGCGGCTTCCGGTGGCTGGACGCCGGGTAGCGTGACGGACGGCGCATCGCCGGGGTCGAAGACGATCGCGAACAGCGCCCGGTCGGTGCTGGTAAAACGCAGCGCGAGGCCCTCGGGCGAGGTGGCGTCGGCCGTGCGCCAGGGCCGCGTACCGTAGATGGCCTCGCCGTTCATACGCAGCCAATGGCCGATCTCAAGCAGCCGGCTGGCCTGAGGCCAGGGGATAGCGCCGCCGGCGGTGGGCCCGACGTTGAGCAGCAGATTGCCGTTCTTGCTGACGATGTCGCACAGGCTCTGGATCAACTCGCGGCCGGAGGCGTAGTCGTCGCCGGTCTCGTTGCGGTTGAAGCCGAACGAGTTGCCAACGCCGCGGCAGGCCTCCCACTTCTTCTCCTTGATCTCCTTCGACGTGTCGTATTCGGGCGTGAAGAAATCGTGGTGGACGCGGCCCTGGTGAGCGCCGATGGCGTCGAAGCGGTTGTTGACGACGCCGTCGGGGTGGGCGTTGTAGTAGTCGGCGAACAGGCGGTTGAACTCCGCCGCCTGCGGGTAGCCGATGTCGTTCCACAGCACGTCCGGCTGGTAGCACTCGATCAGCTCGCGCCAGTGGGCGTCGACGTAGCGCGCGTAGTCTTCGGTCTGGTGGATGGCACGGATCATGGCGGGGATGCTGTCGATGGGGAGGCCCCCGAAGGTCCAGTCGAGGCCGCCCGAGTAGTAGAGGCCGTAACGCATGTCGCGCGCCCGCACGGCGGTGGCGAGTTCGCCGATCGCGTCGCGCTGGAGGCCCCACTGCTGAAGGTGCGGATTCGGCGTCCGGCTGGGCCACATGAGGAACCCGTCGTGGTGCTTCGTGCCGGGGACGACGTAACGCGCCCCGGCCGCCGCGAACAGCTCGGCCCACGATTCGGGATCCCAGCCGGCCACGCCCTCGCGCAGGGTGACGCCGAAGCGCTCGTACGGGTATTCCGCGCCGTAGGTCTCGTGGTGATACCGTTCGGTCTGGCTACCGGGGATGCTCAGGGTGTTCTGGTACCACTCGGCGTAGGCGTTATCGGCTAACCAGGTGGGGCTGGTGAAGTCGACCTTCGTGCGGGGGGCCCAGGCGGGCACCGAGTAGGGGCCCCAGTGGATGAAGATGCCAAACTTGGCGTCATGGAACCACGCGGGGACCGGGTGGCGGCTGAGTGATTCGAGCGTGGGTTCGTACATGGTTGGTAGTAGACAGCAGACTGGGGATAGGAGACAGTCCGATCCCACGCCGCCGCCGGACGGCGCTCCTTCCCGCGCGGGAGGACCGTCGCGGGAGGACCGTCGAAAGAAAGGGGACACGGGTGTGATCCGGCCCCCCGGCGTGCACGAACACCGCGCGAGAGCGATGAGCGAAGCCTCGCGGGAGCGAAGCAACCTGAAGGAGCGAGACGTGAAGGTACAGGACAGCATCCGGACGCAATTGGAGTTCTGGCATGGCACGCTGGAGCAGATGATGGGGGAGTGCGGGGACATCCTGCACAGGGGCCTCGAAGGCTCGACGACGAACTCCATCGCGGCGACGTACGCGCATACCGTGATCGCCGAGGACGTCATCGGCCACACGTTCCTGCAGGGAAAGCCGCCGCTGTACCAGACCTCGGCGTGGGAGGCGAAGACTGGCGTGGCGTTCCCGGGCGTCCCCCCGGAGATGACGCCCGAGTGGGCGGCGTCGGTAAAGATGAGCCTGCCCGTGTTCCAGGAGTATGCGAAGACCGTGTACGCGGCGACGGACGCCTACCTGGCGACCGTGGCGGACGCGGAGCTGGATCGGAAGACGCAGACGCCGTTCGGGGAGCAGACCATCGGGTGGATCGTGAGCATGCTGCTCACGACGCACGTGCCCGGCCACGCGGGCGAGATAGCGGCGCTGAAGGGCGTACACGGTCTCAAGGGGCTGCCCTTCTAGAAGGGCAGGAGACAGAGAACTATCCGCCGTTCACGGTTCGCTGTCAGCTACCAGCCAGCCGTCAGGTCCGTCCGGCTGCCAGCAGAGGCCAAGCAGAGAGTCGCCGCGGTCGCGGTCGACGTGCTCGAACACGCGCCACTCTTCCGGCTCGACCTCGATCTCCATGATCGGGTATCCGATGGGCGTGCCGCTGCCGATGCAGACGAACGTCTCATCATCGAACCTCTGTGTGCCGTAGGCGGCGGCGATGGCGCGGCCTACCTCGCGCTGCCAGGGCGTGGCGGGCACGCCGGGCCTGGGGACTACCGACGCGTTGCGCGCCATCGTCCGCATGCTGGCGGGATGCGCCATGCGGCCAGTGCTGAGGAAGCGGCCGGCCGGGACGATGCCCGACGCGCGCATCGCCGCCTGCTCGAGCCCGCCGAAGAGCCCGCGCCGGCGAAAGTCCGGGGCCACGCAGCAGATGCCTGCCATGGCGACGAGCTGTTGCGGCAGGCGGGGGAGGTCCATCACGCGCAGCTCGCCCAGCGCGAACCCCGCCGGTGCGTCACCGTGCGTGGCGATCGCCGCGTAGTGCAGGACACTGAAGGACTTGTCGAGATAGGCCGCGTTGGCCTGGCGGTAGTTGGAGGCGAAGAGGCCCTGCATGAGGTCGCGGTCGGCCGGCGTCAGCTCGGACGTGCGCAGCGTACGAAAGTTGAAGTCAGAGAGATCGCGGGCCTGCATGCGGGCGGAAGTATCGTGTGACCCGGCGCAATGCACAAATCAGCGGCTGGCGGCGTTAGTTGTTGCCGTTGCCGCCACCGTTGCCGTTGTTGCCGCCGCCATTCCCGTTCTCGTTCTCGCTGGAGCCGCCGCCGCCACTACCCTGGCCCGGTGGCGTGGCGGGCGGGCCGGGCGTCTTCGTCTTCTGCCCCTGCCCGGGCGGCGTGGCGGGCGGATCTCCCTGTCCCGGCGGCGTGGCGGGTGGTCCGCCTTGCCCCGGCGGCGTCTCGGGCGGCCCGCCCTGGCCCGGGTTCTCGGGCGAACTCTGCGGCGGTGTGTCCTCGGGGTCTACGGCAGGCGGCGCCGACGCCACGACGCTCGTCGCGTGGAGCCGGTCGGTCGCCGTCAGCTCGCCCTGCACCGTAGCTGGCGCGCCCTCGACGATCTGGCCGGAAACAGACGTGTTGGTGTCGGTCTGCACTTTGTAGGTCATGCCGCCGGTGGTGAGTTCGAAGGTGTTGCCTCGGACGTTGGTGATGGTGCCGCTCACAGTGAGGGGCTGGGATCCGCGCGGCGTCTCGGACGGCACAGGCGTCTCATCACCACCGGCGCCGGCCGTGGGTGAGGAGGCGGGCGTCGCTGTGTCTGCGGCCGCGCCCGCCGGCGTCGCAGAAGCGATCGGCCCGGCGCTGTCGCCAGCTCCGCCCGGGATCACACCGTGTGTCCACGAGGGTGTCAAACTCTCGACCCTTTCGCCGATCTGTTCAGGCAAGTCCGTCGTCACGGCCAGGGTGGCGGCCGCGGCGCCGCCCGCACCCAGCAGGGCGAAGGCGAATATGCCGGCCGGCAGTGAGAGCGAGGCGAACGCCACGCGCCTGGTCCACCACGGCGCACTCGCCGTGGCCCTCCCCGGATGGACGTTGTCACGCTCCCAGCGCGCTCGACCGAGTGCGGACTCGACGCGAGCGAAGTTCTCGGTCAGGCGCGAGGTGGGTGAGAGGTAGGCCCGGGACGGATTGGCGGCGGACGCGGTCTCGAGCAACGGTCGAAGGGCAGGGGCGTGGCGTGGGAACCTCGCGAGGACGGCGTCGATCGAATCGCCATGCTGGACGGCGTTGATGGCCGCGTCGAGCGCGTCGTCGAAGGTCTCTCGCCTGCTCATGCGGTCTGCCTGTCTCCGTCCGTCAGAATGCGCCGCAGCGATCGCAGCCCCCGGGCCTGGAGCGCCTTCACTGCGGTCTCCGGCTTCCCGACGGCTTCCGCGACCTGCGCGTTGCTCATGCCTCCGTAGAAGCGCAGGATGAGCACCTGCTGCTGGTCTTCGGTGAGCGACCGGATCGCTTCCATCATGTCGTTTCGTTCATCGAGCGCCTGGAGCCGGTCCACGCGTTCCTCGATCTCCTCCGGTGGCTCCGCCGATTCCCGGACCGAGCGCCTGGCGAGCGCCTTCCGGTAGTCGGCGGTGACGTTGTGAGCGATGCGGTACAGCCATGCCAGCAGGGGCGTGCCGCGCCACTCGTAGTTCCGGATGCCCGCGATGGCCCTGACGAACACGTCCGCCGCCAGGTCCTCGGCCGCGGCCCTGTCGCCGGTGCGGTAGTAGATGTAGGCGTACACCTGCTCCGCGTGGCGGCGATAGATCTCGGCCCAGGCCTCGTCGCGCAGCTCGCGGGCGGCGTCGACGAGCGCCTGCTCGCCGGGATCGCCTGCCGTTGCAGGCGGGCCCGGGTCGGGCATCTCCCTACGCTGCTTATCGCGATTCAAGAGCAAAGCGATACGCCCTGTCCGGTGAATGTGGCGCAAAGCTGGCCACACTGGGTCGCAGACCCGTAGGAATGATCGGCAATCCGGGGGCGCTAGCCCAGCCTTGCGGGCCGGGCGCAAGCACCCACGGTCCCCGGCCATAAGGATGCCACGGAAGGCGGAGCTACTCGCTCAGGCGCGTGAAGTGGATGAGGGCGTCCTCGTCGTACTCGCCGGCCAGGGCGCGAGTGTTGATATCGGCGCTCACGAACCGGCCTTTAATCTCGCAGGCGTTGCCCTGGCACTTCCCGTCGTCGTACCCCTCGAGGAACATCAGGGCGAACCGCTGGATGGTGGCCGGATCGGATGCTCCGCTACCGAAGGTGTCGACGACGGGGATGATGATGACGCGGCGGCTGCAGATGTCGGTGTTCGACGTGCACTTGCCGGGGCCGTCGGTCCATGGGTTGCAGTCCGGGTCGAGGGTACTCTTGCCCGTGATTGGGTCGGGCGTCGAGAAGACCTCATCGAACGTGTCGCACTCTGGCATCGTATTGTCCATGCGGAAATCGACGCCGGTGGCGGTGGGGCCGATCAGGTTACCGGTCTGCGGCGTGCATTCCGGCCCGTCGCACTCCGGGGCGGTTTCAGCGCACTGCTCCGGATACACGCCCGGACAGGCGCCGGCGGTGCAGTTGGGCGCGGTGACGGCGCAGGCGTATGCGGTGCTGCCGAACTTGACGGAGCTGTTGTACGTGTTCGCGCCGGGGCCGTCGATGCGGATGGCGCCGAAGTTGCCGATGTTCGCGCCATCGGCGTCGTACTTCATGACGACCTCCGCGCCCATCACGGCGGCGTCCTGCGTGGCCTGCGTGATGGTCCACGGCACGATGCCGCTGCTGCCGCCGAAGGAGACCTTCTGGGCTGTCGCGCGGCTGCTTACGCTCTTCTCGTCGATACCCACCATCGGCATGAAGGCGAACTGGTGGTCTCGGGTGATGGTCGCACGGGCGTAGGGCGCCGTGCCGCTGCCCGTCGAGGTGTTGATGGTCAGTGTCAGGTCGCCCAGCGAGATGCCGTTGCGGGTGGCCCACTCGCGCCCCTTCTCCAGAGCGGCGCTCTCATCAGGCAGCTCCTGCGCGGCAGCCAGGGCGATGCTGTCGGCGGCATTCTGGAGCTGGCGCCGATCGCTGGCGTAGGTGCCGATGTCGATGGCCATGCCGGCCATACCCAGAAGGACGGGCAGGGTGACGGCGGCGACCATGATCACTTGCCCGCGCTCATTCAGCATGCAGCGGAGCCTGGAACGAAGAAAGACCAGCATGGGACGCTACTCCAGACGCATGTCCGTCGCGGAAGAGACGCTGATCGTCTCATCCAGCGAGCCGGCGGAGATGAAATTGACGATTGCCTTCAGCGGTGTGATGTAGTGGTAGTCGTAGCTGGCCGACACGCGGACCGGTTTGCCCGGCTCGTTGCCCTGCGGGTAGGTGACGCTCACGCTCTCGATGTTCGACAGGTTCAGGCCGTTCATCGTGGAGCAGACCTTGCCGACGGCTGACGTACTCGTGTTGCCATCGCAGTCGCCGCTTCCGCCGGAGGTGAAGGTCCCGGCGGGGTTGCCGACGGCGGCGTAGCGAGCGCCTTCGCGGGTGGCCTGGGCGACGGTGATGTAGGCGCGGAGGCCCATGCCGAAGTCGATGATGCCGAAGACCAGGATGATGAAGACGGGCAGGATGAGCGAGAACTCGGCCAGGCTCTGGCCACGCTCACGGCAGCGATCGAATCGACGCCTCATGTCCACCCCCAAACCTGTACCCCGTTGAAACGCAGGGCGAGCCGCCGGCCGCAACTGGCGCTTTCCTACGGTCTAACCGCCCTGACGCCTTAAGGGAGACGGGGTGCACGACACCGCCACCCACATACCCGGATGCCGGTTTTGGCGTCGGAGCGGGAGGGCGTCTCCTTTCCGTCACCATCGCGGTTAGACAGGGCGGACAGAGTGGGGCTCCGGGCCACCCCCATCGACCGGAGCTCCCTCTGTCCTTAGACCCCCATCGTCGAGCGCACCCGGCCCGGCCTCCCCATCGCCGGGCCGGGTCCGCGTCTACCGGCGACCTGATGCGGGCCGGGCGCCGCTACTAGGCCCCAAAGTCGTTACATCGCACATTCGAAGCTCCCCTTTGCAGAATTCGTTTGTTCGGCAGTTTTCGGTCTTCGCCCAGGCGGCCGGCGCCGGACATTGCTCGGCAGTTTTCGGTTCCGGCAGTTCGTCGCGGGGAGTTTGTTTTGGAATTTTCCCTTTCTGCCGGTGCCGGACATTGCTCGGCAGTTTTCGGTTTCCGCCGACGCGCCGACTCCCGGGTGGACGAACAGCTCGGCGCCGGCAACGACCCTGGGATGCGACATCGCCGACGCGCCCATACGGGCCACGGGCGCTCTATCGGCCGAGGTGCATGCCGGGCCTTGAGGCCACGGTGGGGGTCGAGGGAGGCGATCTCCAAGCGCGCGAGATCACTTTGGTGAAATTCATTGCTGTGTCCCATGCGCCTGCGGCGGGCCGGGCACGAGGACGTAAACGTCGGGCAGCGTCCGCGCGGCCGCTCCAGGCCAACTTGACGTTCTATTGAGAGCCGCGCCCGTAACTTTGAGGGCGCGATCCGGAGGTTTCTGATTGAGTGCTGGCACGACTGGACGTCCGCATGATGAGCGAGCGCGGCATGACCGCGCAGAGGCCCTACGAGCGCGAGGAGGAGCTGGTCGCGGGCCTGCTTTCGGGATCCGGAAGAGGCTGCTGCGGTGCTGTTGCATGGCGCGTCCATCACGCCGACAGCGACGCTCGGACGCTAGAAGGGGTGGAAGACGGGGAGCCAGACCATGATGGGGATGGTGAGGACGATGAGGATGCAGAGGACAATGGGGACGTTGTCGTTGAGCAGCTCTCGCAGGGCCTCGGTGGGGGCGCCCTTCTTCTTCGACTTCAGCACCTCGATCTGCACGCGGTTCAGCGCGTGGCCCAGGAGCGGTACGCAGATGAGCAGCACGAACAAGTAGACCAGCTCGAGCGCCAGCAGCCAGCCGGTGGTGATGAAGTTGTAGCCGGCATCGCCGGCCAGGAAGACGCCCGTCGCGCCGACGGCGATCGCGCCGGGGAGCAGGCCGGTCTTGTGGCCCGTGCTGGCATCCTCGAAGGCAATAAGCGCGCGTTCCGGGTCCTCTTCCGTCCAGCCGCGCCACAGGGCGACGATGACGGCGCCCAACCCCGCCATCATGAGGAAGAGCGACAGCATGTGCAGCGCCAGCAGGATTTCCAGCGACGTCATGGGGTGTGGTGTCCGTTCAAGGTGGTCAGGCGCCGCCCGCCGCGACGCGCTCGCGTTGCTGGGCGATCAGCCCCCCGTCCCGGCCTTGACGAAGAAGCACCGCGGCGGCGACGAACTCCCGGAACAGCGGCTGTGGCCGGTCGGGCCGGCTGCGGAACTCCGGGTGGAACTGCGACCCCAGCATGAACGGGTGGTCGACCAGCTCGCTGATCTCGACGAGGCTGCCATCGGGCAGGGTGCCGCTGGCCACGAGGCCGGCGGCAGCGAGCTGATCGCGGTACTTGTTGTTGAACTCGTAGCGGTGGCGATGGCGCTCGATGACCTCTTCCGTGGCGTAGGCGGCGGCCGCCTTCGTGCCGGGGATGAGCTTGCAGGTGTAGCCGCCCAGGCGCATGGTCCCGCCCTTGTCCTCGATGCCCATCTGCTCGCTCAGCAGTGAAATCACCGGATGCGGCGCCTGCGAGTTGAACTCGGTCGAGTTCGCGCCGATGAGGCCCAGCACGTTGCGCGCGTACTCGATGACCATGATCTGCATGCCGAGGCAGACGCCCAGGTACGGGATCTTGTTTTCGCGGGCGAACCGCGCGGCCTCCAGCTTGCCCTCGATGCCGCGCTCGCCGAAGCCCGGGCAGACGAGGATGCCGTCGACGCCGTCGAGCAGTGCGCCGACGGGTTCCTGCTCGAGTCGCTCGGAGTGCACCCAGCGGATGTTCACGCGGGCGCGCTGGGCGATGCCGGCGTGGATCAGGGCTTCCTTGATGGAGAGATAGGCGTCGTGCAGCTCGACGTACTTGCCGACGACGGCGATGTCGACCTCGTTGGTGGGGTTTTGCAGGCGATCGACCATCTCGCGCCACTGGGCGAGGTCGCGCGGGGCGGCGTCGAGCTTCAGGAGTTCGATGACATAGTCGCCCAGGTTCTCGTCCTCGAGCATGATGGGCACCTGATAGATGCTGTCCATCGTGGGAAGCGAGATAACACCGCGCTCATCGACGTCACCGAAGAGCGCGATCTTGCGGCGGATCTCGGCCGTGACTTCGTGGTCGGCGCGGCAGAGGATGACATCGGGCTGGATGCCCATGCTGCGAAGCTCGCGGACGGAGTGCTGGGTGGGCTTGGTCTTCAGCTCGTTGGTGGAGCCGACGTGGGGCAGGAAGGTGACGTGGATGGACAGCGTGTCTTCGGGCCGCTCCTCGCGGCGGATCTGACGGATGGCCTCGAGGAAGGGCTGGCCCTCGATGTCGCCGACGGTGCCGCCGACCTCGACGATCACCACCTGGGCGCCGGTCTCTCGGCCGATCTGACGGACGCGGGCCTTGATCTCGTTGGTGACGTGGGGGATGGCCTGGATGGTGCCGCCGAGGAACTCGCCTTTGCGCTCCTTGGCGATGACGGCCTGGTAGATCTGGCCGGTGGTGACGCTGGCGGACTTCGTCAGCTCTTCGTCGATGAAGCGCTCGTAGTGGCCCAGATCGAGGTCGGTCTCGGCGCCGTCGGTGGTGACGAAGACCTCGCCATGCTGATACGGCGACATGGTGCCGGGATCGACGTTGAGGTAGGGGTCGAGTTTCTGGAGGGTGACGGAGACGCTGCGGGATTTGAGGATGCGGCCGAGCGCCGCTGTGGTGATGCCCTTGCCGACGGAGCTGACAACCCCCCCGGTCACGAAGATGTACTTTGGCATACGCTCCTGGCAGGGCTGGGGGACCGCCACAAAACGAATGGCGGCACCTTCGGGGGATGCCGCCCACCGGGAATCTTAGCTCGCGGGGGTCGCGATCTCAAGAGTGAAGGGCGTCTCCGAGGCAATGCCGGCTCAGGCGTAGGCGGGCGCGGAGAGTGCGGCGGTGGGGATCATGCCGTCGAGGACTCGCTCGAGCGCCATGGTGTGAGCGCAGGCGCCCCAGCCGGCGAAGAAGTCGCAGGAGCAGCGCCAGGCGTCGCCATCCAGGGCCACGCGGTGGGTGTCGTTCTCACCGTCGAACTCGACCTGCAGAGCGGAAACGTGCATGCGGTGGCGTTCCTGCGCGTACTTCTTCGCCTTGTCCACCTTGCCGATGAGTCCGGAGTTCACGGGCGCGTCCTTTCACTCTGCTCTGCGGGCTTCGTTGCGGGGAGACAAAAACACCGCCTGCGATCGCACGCGGTGTCTGCGCCAGATTCGGCGGATGTGATCCGGGGACGAGGGGCGTGGCCAAGGGGCACCCTCCTTCGACAGATCTACGATATTACGGGCCGGGCAAGGATGTCAACGTCCGACGCAGATTCGTAACGCGCCAGGTTACCGCCTGTGTTGAAATACTGACGGAGATGGGACCGGGAGCCGAGGTGGCCGTTGGCCGAGCGGCCGCGCATGCCATAAGATGGCCCATTCTAACGCCATGCCGGGACTGATGTC
The DNA here is from genome assembly GCA_964371355.1 of uncultured Dehalococcoidia bacterium. Classification (GTDB taxonomy): domain Bacteria; phylum Chloroflexota; class Dehalococcoidia; order DSTF01; family JACRBR01; genus JACRBR01. The sequence goes on along the minus strand of CAYJMG010000002.1, from coordinate 85,550 downwards.
CGTGAGAACGAGGCGTGCCGCATGCTGGCCCTCCACGCTGCCAATCGCGCCGCACGAGCCGCTCGATGAATGACTTCCTGGGCATCCCGATGGCCGCGGTGGCCGTGGCTACGCTGGCGCTGCTCGCCCTGGTGGTGGGGTTGGTCGCCTTCGTGCGGTATCGCCAGCCCATCCTGTTCGAGATCGGCGTGCGCAACATTCCGCGCCGTCGCGCGCAGTCTATTCTCATCGTGCTGGGCCTGATGCTCTCGACTGTCATCTTCGCGGCGGCGCTGGCCACGGGCGACACCGTGACGTACAGCATCACGAACGACACTTACGAGAAGCTGGGGCGGGTCGACGAGATCGTGCAGGCGCGGTCTAACTCCCTGAAGCCCAGCTTCGATGACGAGCAGATCGCGCCCGTCGGGATCGTCAGGACCGACGACATCGACAATCTCATCGCGGAGTTCAACGGGAGCGAGCAGGTGGACGGCGTGCTGCCGGCGCTTCGCTTCCCCGCTCCGGTCAGCAACCCCATCGACGAGCTGACGGAGCCGTCGGTCGTGATCATGGGTCTGGATCCGGCGCAACTGCTGGGGTTCCAGGAGGACATCGTCACGACGGATGGACTTCCGGTCGATCTCTCCCAACTCGCGCGTGCGGAAGTCGTCGCGAACGAGTCGGCAGCCCAGGCGTTGCACCTCCAGATGAACCAGCGCATCGACATCTGGGTAAACGGGGCGCCGCGTACGGTGCGCGTGGTGGGCGTGGTGAAAGACCGGTACATCACGGGGTGGACGCTGCAGGAGCCGGCGGGGATCGTGATGAACCTGGACACGGCCCAGTTCCTGTTCAGTCTGCCTCCGGGTTACAACGTGCTGGCCGGGGTCAGCTTCGTCGCCATCTCGAACCGCGGCGGCGTGCGCGACACGCTGGGTCTTTCGAAGGGTGTCACGCAGGCGGCGATCGACACGCTCGGCACGTCGCGCCTGCAGGTCGTCTCGCTGAAGGCCGACCGCATCGAGCAAGCGGAAGCGGAGGGCGCCAGCCTGACGACGATCTTCGTGATGCTGGGGCTCTTTACCGTCGCGGCCGGCATGCTGCTCGTCTTCCTCATCCTCGTGATGCTGGCGGCGGAACGCCGGACGGAGATGGGGATGTCGCGTGCGGTTGGCATGAGGCGGATGCAGCTCATCCAGGCGTTTATGGCGGAGGGGATGGCATACAGCCTGACCTCGGCCGCGCTGGGTGTGGTGTTGGGGATCGCGGTGTCCGTGGGGATGGCGCGGGCGATGCAGTACATCTTCTCGGAGTCGGACGTGGGGATCGCGTTTCACGTGCGGCCGTGGAGCATCATGATCGCGTACGCGATCGGTGTCGTGCTGACGTTCGTAACGGTGGTGGTCTCGGCCTGGCGGGTGAGCCGGCTGAGCATCGTGGCGGCGATCCGCGAGACCAACGAGGCGGCCGCCCGCTCGACGGGATTCGCTTCCGGCGCCGCGGGAGCGGTGGTAGCCGCGGCCGGAGCCGGTTTGCTGGCATGGGGACTGAGCGCGGGCGAGGCGGCGATCGTGGGGGGAGGCGCTTCGCTGGCGGTCCTGGGCTTCGCCGTCACCGGCCGCGCGCTGGGACAGGGCGAGCGCCCCGTCTTCACGCTGGCGAGCGTCGCCGTGCTCGTCTTCTGGGTGCTGCTGGCGGGCGGCAACCTGGATCCCATCACCGGACGGCTGACCACGGGTCTGGCGACGTTCTTCGTCGGGGGCATGGTCATGGTGGCGGCCGCGACCATCGCCATCATTTACAACGCGGACGTGCTCCTGGGTGCCGTGCGCGCGGTCGGTGCGGTGTTCGCACGCGCGGCGCCTGCCGTCCGCACGTCTGTGGCTTATCCGATATCGAACCGCTTCCGAACGGGCACGACGATCGCGATGCTCTCGCTGGTGGTGTTTGCCCTGGTGATGATCTCGACGATGAACCTGAACTTCCGGCGTCTGTTCCTGGATCCGGACGCCCGCGGCGGATGGGACGTGGTCGTGACGGCGCAGCCCGCGAACCCGTTCTCGCAGGATGACCAGGGGAACCGCCTGGGCCCGCTGGGCGAGGCGCTGGACCGCGCGTTCTATGATACGCGTCGCATCGATACCGTGGCTGAGGTGCAGGTCGTGAACCCGCGGACCACGACGATCGCACAGCTCGCGCAGGACGGACGCGCGCTGAAGAGGCCGCAGGCGTACCTATTTTACGGTGTGGACGAAGAGTTCCTCGACGAGAACAAGATCGAGCTGCAGGCGCGCGCGACGGACTACACGAGCGACCGCCAGGTGTGGCAGGCGCTGAAGGACGACCCGGCCAACGCCGTGATCGACGGGAGCGTGGTGCCGGGGATTAACTACGGAAGCCTGGACGAGACGCGGTTCGCATTCCAGGGCTTCGAGAGCGGCACCACCTCCTTCGCGCCGATCGAGGTGGGGATTGCGGACACGGCAACCGGCGAAGTGAAGGTGGTCCGTGTCATCGGGATCATGAAGCGAGGCTCCAGTGCGACCTACCGCGGACTCTGGATGAATGAGGTGGGGTTGGGCGGGCAGTTCGCCGCGCAGCACCAGCAGTATTACCTGCGGTTAGGAGAGGGCGAAGACCCCGGAGCCGCGGCGACCGAGATCGAGCAGACGCTGGCGCAGTACGGCGTCTCGGCGGACTCGATCCGCCAGCAGGTAGAGGACGACCAGGCGCTGAACAACGCCTTCTTCCTCCTGGTACAGGGGTTCCTGGCCATCGGCCTGGGCGTGGGCCTGGTGGCTCTGTCGGTGATCGCGCTGCGCACCGTGGTCGAGCGCCGTCAGCAGATCGGCCTGATGCGCGCGATCGGCTTCACGCGCGGCAGCATCGCGCTTTCGTTCGTACTGGAGTCGGCCTTCGTGGCGGCGCTGGGCATCCTGAACGGCATCTGGCCCGCGCTCCTGCTGGCCAACCGGCTACTGGCCAGCGACGAGTTCAGCACGGCCGGGTTCTCGACGTTCTACGTCCCCTGGCTGCAGATAGGGCTCATGGCGGGCGGCGTCTTCGTCGCGTCGGTGCTCACGACCGTGATACCGTCGCGCCAGGCGTCGGGCATCCCGCCGGCGGAAGCGCTGCGATACGAATAGGAAGGGGAGGACACGTGAAGACCGAGATCTTTGAGTCGGACCCGTTCTCGCCCCGAAAGGGGCGGCTGATCGCGAGCCTCTCGACCGAGCACCGGTTCGAAAAGGGCGACGAGATCTTCTTCGATGACGAACCGGGCCGGCTAAAGGTGCGGATCATCGGCGTGCAGGTCCACGTGAAAGGCAACGGCGACGTCTACCGGGACATCCTGGCGCTGAAGCTGTAGCTGGCGGCGCATGGGCGAAAATCCGCCCCGTAAGCGGTCAAGCGTTGACCGCATCGGAGGCCGGTGCTACATTTGCGAAAAATTGCGCAATCGAGGCTTCGTCCCCTCGCGCGCACGTCCTCGCGCCCCGATGTGAAGCCTGCGCCCCGGAGAGATATGCCGATCGAGATCCCCGACGTTGTCATTGACCGCCTGCCCGTCTACGCGAGGGCGCTGGCGTCACTCGAGCGTCAGGGGCGCGACGTCGTCAGCTCGCAAGACCTGGGGGCGCAGCTTGGCGTGACGCCGGCGCAGATCCGGAAGGACCTGAGCTATTTCGGCCGGTTCGGCAAGCAAGGTCGCGGCTACAACGTGAAGCGCCTGCTGGAAGAGTTGCACCAGATCCTGGGGCTCGACCGCGAATGGCGCATGGTGGTTGTGGGTGTCGGCCAGTTGGGCCACGCCGTGCTGAGCTATGGCGGGTTCGCACCGCAGGGGTTCGACATCGTCGAGGCGTTCGACGCCGACCCGAACGTGGTGGGCCAGGAGATCGGTCATCTGGTCATCAAGCCCGTGTCGCAGATGCGCGAGACGCTGGCCGGGCAGCACATCGACATCGGCATCGTGGCCACGCCCGCCGCCGCGGCCCAGCAGGTGATCGACGCGCTGGTGGAGTGCGGCGTGCGCGCGATCCTCAACTACGCGCCGATCGCCCCGCACGTGCCGAAGCACGTGCACGTGAAGGACATCGACCCGGTGCTGTCGCTGCAGTCGATGACCTTCTACCTCAAGGGCGACCTGGTCCATTCGCCGCCGAAGTAGCCGTTGATGAGGATCCGATGAGCGAGATCGACGACCCCGCCTTCAAATTGGACGAGGTGACCGAAGAGCACCGCGCGCAGGCCTCGCCTCAGAACACCGAGAAGATGTGGAAGTACGCGCGGAAATTCGCCGAGAAGAGCGGGAGCTTCCTCCACCCCCACCCGGAGATCACGGAGTTCCTCGTGATCGGGCTGGCGAAGCACATCGACGACCTGGGGCGGCCGCTGTGCCCCTGCAACTTCTACGAGGACAAGGAAGCGGAAGCGAAGAAGAGCACCTGGATCTGCGCCTGCGAGGAGATGCAGAAGTACAAGTACTGCCACTGCCTTCTGTTCGTGAACGAGGACGGCCTGCCGATTACCGAGCACCTGCCGGAGGACCACGAGGGGCGCGAGATCTACGGCGTGGTGAAGGACCCCATGCCGGAAAAGGGCCGCGCGCTGGGGCGGCTGGAGGAGAAGCAGGGCCGGAAGATCGACAAGTCGGGTGGCGCCTGAACCCGGCGGATGGCTATTGACACTTCCTCGTAACCGGCGTAGCCTAGGCACACTCCCCGCCTGAAAGGCCGCCACCATGCGCCGCGTGTACCTGTGCCTGACGATCGGCATCGTAGCCGGGATGGTGCTGGCGGGAGCCTGGCTTGCCCGGGCGGACGACGCGGCCGCCTCGTCATCAACCCTGATAGCGACGAATAGCACAGGGCTGGCGGCGGACCGGCTTGTCGGTGGCATGTTCCAGGTGGAGGTCGGGGGCAGTGCGACGCTTGACGTGAACGCTCCGGGCTGTGATGCGCCCGCGTTCCAATCGACCAGTTCGTTCGCAACGACTTTGCCACCTACGATTGGCCACCCGCTTGGCATCAACATCTACATCGTCTCCTTCGAGGCTCAGTGGGCGTCGCCCTGCGTTGACCCGGGAGAAGCGGTCGTACTTGGATTCCCCGGCGCCGTCTCTTATGGCCCGCTGGACGGTGTCACGCTCGGGTATACGTTCTCAAACACGTTGGTGCCCACGGCCACACCCACGGCGACGCCTTTCACGACCGACCTCACGATGGCCATCGACTGCGACGTGAACACGGCGGGCGTGCAGTCTTCATGCGACGTGCCGCTGGGATCGGCCAGCACGCAGGTCGATGTGGTGCTGATCAACAATGGCCCGGCCACGGATATGGAAGCTTTCGATTTCGTCGTGGAGAACCTAGATGTCAGTCGTCTGAAAGCGTTGAGTGTGGCATGTCCCTCACCTGGTCTTGACTGCAACCCGGACTTCGATCAGGCGAGCATCACAGGATTCTCATGGCATTGCGCTCCCATTGACGAGGACAATTGGTCGATTCCAGGCGACCAGTCATTCGCTTCATGCCTTGCTGACGTGGTCGACACGCAGATCATCGGCGTATCAACCACGACCAGGCTTGCACGCATTACCTACGGTATACCATCGAGTGCGAGCGCCGGGACTGCCCCACTGACGCTCAACTATGTGGTGGCCTACAGCTCTGACCTGAACGAGATCATGAGTTGTAGTCCTGTGATCTTCACGCCGGGAACCTGCGTCAACGCCACGGTCAATCTGTTCGAGCCACCTCCGGGATCAACTGCTACGCCCACGGCGACGCCATCGCCGACCGGTTCACCCGCGCCACCTCCCATCGTTCCCGCAACGCCCATCGTCGCCTCGACACTCGCCGGCACACCAACGGGCTTCTTCCTTGCCCTTGACTGCGCGCTCAGCGTGCCAGGACTGCAGGACGACTGCACCTACCACACGGACGCAGATCGGATCGACATTGGTATCGTGGCCTTCAATCCGGGCACTGCTTCCAATGAAGTCCAATCATGGGAAGCCAACATCATTGATCCGGACACGTCCCGGCTCGACCCACCTAACATCCCGGGCTACTCCGTCGATCAGAATCCGGACGCGAACGATGAAGAGTACCTAGCTAATCTGAATTGCTACGCAAGTAACGATGATGATCCGCTGCAGAGTGCGGCGCGTTCAAGGATCGGCTGCGCCACGTCACCCAGCGGGCCTGCCATCCCGCTTCCGGCCGGATCTTCGGCCCTTCTGGCGACCGTGCATTACGATGTCCCGCCAGCTGCACAAGAAGGAACCGTCGAGCTCACGCAAAGCTTCGGCCTACTGGTCGGCGGAGGGACCTCCTATCTCGGGTACTGCCCCGGTTTTGCGCCTCCACAAGAAGCGGAAATACCCTGCCTCCCCGCCACCATCACCCTGATCGACCCGCCGCCGAGCGTGCACAAGGTGCCCGAAGGCAACGCCGCCAACGCCGACGCCGGCGTCCCGAAGGCGAACCTCTGGCTGTGCGCACAGCCGGCGCCGTGCGCGGGGCCGGGAGAGGGGAGCCTGCACGTGGTCGAGCGGGCGGAGAATGTCCACACCGGCGATGAGAATGCGGACACCGTCGAGGACGGGCTGGGGGCGTACGAGTTTACCGTCGAGTACGACAACTTCGTCATCGCCTCGGTCAACCCCTGCGACCTGGTGTTCGGGCCCGGCGGCGCGGGCAGCAGCCGCGGGCCGGTGGACGAGCTCGACAGCTCCGACAACCCGGACTGCCAGCCCGACCCGGGCGCGCTGAACAACGGCTCCTGCGTGATGAGCCTGATCCTGGAGAACCTGGTGCACTTCGGCTGCGTGACCGGAGGCCAGACGCCCGGACCCACCGGGGACTTCGACCTTGCGTCGCTGAACCTCATCCCGCACGAGGACCTGGCGAACGACCTCTTCCCCGGGAACAACAACGGCGTCCTCACGGTGGTGAAGGACAACGGGTGCGAGCTGGTCGACGTCTTCGGCCACCCGGCGACCGGCTCCGTGAACGGCGGGCTGACGCCGGAGTGCGGAGACCTCGCCGTCACCGTGCGGATCCTGGAGGGCGACCTGGACCTGGACTGCGACGTGGACGTGACGGACGCGCAGGCGATCGCGGGGCACTACGGGGCGTTCTTCGGTGGGCTTTTGTACCAGAAGTGGCTGGACCTGGAGCCGGAGCTGCACGACCTGGACATCGACATCAAGGACATCCAGAAGGTGTTCGGGCGGGTGGGGTCGACGTGCCAGGCGCCGGTGCCCGCGCAGCCCCCGCTCGACCCGCCCGTGCCCTTCGGCTGAGCGCGTCGACGCATCCTGCCAGCGCACCGCCCGAAACTCCCACACCGCGCGGGCTGAAAGCCCGCGCTGCGAGTTCTCGATTGAGGAGCCCGCGCAAATAGCGGGACGCTACTCCTTCACCAGGCCCTTCTTGGCGGCGTAGGCGGCGGCTTCGCTGCGGCGACTGAAGCCCAACTTGCCCAGGATGTGGCTGACGTGGTTGCGGGCGGTGTTCTCGCTCACCACCAGCTTCTGGGCGATCTCCTTGTTTGTTGCGCCCTCCGCGATCAGGATCAGCACCTCGCGCTCGCGCGGCGTCAGCTCGTCGTCCGGCGCGGCCTTGTCCTTGCCCGCGACGAGCTTCTCGAGGACGCCCTTGGTCACCTTCGAGTCGAGCAGCGACTCTCCCCGGGCGACGGAACGGAGCGCCTCGAGCAGCCGCGAGCGCGCGACGTTCTTCAGTACGTAGCCCGCGGCGCCCGCCAGCAGCGCGGACACGACGGTCTCCTCCTCGGCGAAGGAGGTAAGCATCAGCACTTTCGTGTCGGGATACTCGCTGCGGATCTCGCGGCAGGCCTCGATGCCGTCCATGCCGTCCATCCGCACGTCCATCAGCACGATGTCGGGTTGGTGCGCGCGCGCCTTCTCGATGGCCTCCTTGCCGTTGCCAGCCTCAGCGACGACGGTGAAGTCGGGCTCGACCTCCAGAGCGGCGCGCAGGCCCATCCGCACGACCTCGTGGTCGTCGACGATCATCAGGCGCGTTTTCACTCGTCACCTCCAACCGGCACCGTGACCTGGATACGCGTACCGGCGCCGGCCTCGCTGTGCACCTCGACCGTGCCCTGCAGGTCTTCTACGCGGCGGCGCAGGTTGCCCATACCGTACCCGACGCGGCCCGCGGGATCCTGCTCCATGATGCCGACGCCGTCGTCGGCGATGCTCAGCGACACGGTCCCGTCGCTGAAGGCGAGGGCGATGTCCACCTTCGAGGCGCGGGCGTGGCGGAAAATGTTGCCCAGCCCCTCTTGCACGATGCGGTAGAGCGCGGCGCTCGTCGCCAGCGGCAGGCGGTGAGGCTCGCCGGTGATCTGCAGCTCGACGGGGAGATCGGCAACGGCCTGGAACTCCTTCACCTGTCCCTGCACGGCGCCGCCCAGTCCCTCGTCGCCGCTGAGGAGCGGCCGCAGGTCGAAGATGTACTGCCGGACTTCCCACAGGGCGTTCTTGGCCAGTGCCGTCAGGTCCTTCAGCCGCTGGCGCTGCTCGTCCGGATCGCTGCCGACGCGGTCGATCGCCGTCTCCAGGCTCAGGGAGAGCATGTACACCATCTGGGCGATGCCGTCGTGGATCTCGCGCGCCATGCGGATGCGCTCGCCCTCGGCGGCCAGCCGGCCGACCTGCTCCGTCAGCCGGATGTTGCGGATGCCGAGCGACACCTGGCCGGCGATGGCATCCAGCAAGCGTACCTCGTGCAGGATCGCCCCCGGGCGCTCGAACGCGCCCGCCAGCAGCCAGCCTTCGACGGCTCCGGCGGTGCGCAGCGGGACCAGGCCCACCCACCCGCAGGTCTCGAACGGACGGCGCAGTGGCGCCGGCAGCGTCGCGACGGCAATCGTGCGCGCCGCGTCGCCAGCGAAGGCCACCGCAAGCTCGGGAGGCTCCGGCAGGTCCCGCAGGTCCATGCCAAAGGCGTGCGTCTCGGCGCCAGCCTGCAGGTCGTCGGGTACCAGCAGCGCGACCCGGTCGAAGCGGCCGGAGTCGAGGACCGCGCTCGTGACGTGTGGCATGGTCGCGTCGATCTCGCGGCCGCCCTCGAGGAACGCGCGTGCCACGCGGAACAGCAGGTCGCTGTCGCCCAACGCTTCGACGGCGTCGCGCCGGGCCTCCTCCAGCTCGCGCAGCAGGTTGCCCAGGTAGTTGGGGACCAGCGCGACGAGCAGCGGCGTCACCATGGCGCCGATGAAGCTGTTGAGGTTGCGGTCCGTCCACGAGCCGCCCAGCCCCTCGCCCGTGGCCGCGAGGCCGGCGAGGTAGAGGAAGACGTAGCTCACGCTCAGCGCCATTACGCCGCGAAAGCTGAGGAAGAACGTCGGGATGAGGAGCGCGGTCAGCGCGAAGTGGAAGTACGGGCTGCGCCATCCGCCGCTGAGGTACACGGCCGCCATCGCGAACGCGAGGTCGATGAGGCCGACGAAGAGCACGTCATACTGCTCCGGCGTGTCGGTAAAACGCCGCAGCCGCGGCAGCACGTACGGGCGGATGACGGGCACGTACGTGGTCAACAGCACGAGCTGGATGAAGGTGCCGATGAGCAGGTACGGCTCGAACGTCGTGTTCTCGCTCGGCAGGTCGGCCAGCGCGACGACGAGCAGCGCGATGAGCCACGTCGCCCACCGCACGATGAACGGCGAGGTGAGCACGGCGAGGCGGATGCCGCCGGGCAACGCCTCAAACGACGTCTGCCGGCGCCAGATGCTCTGGGGGATCTTGGCGACGCGGGCCGGCAGATCTTCGAGGCCCGTGGTTGGCTGCGTCTGCGCGACGGTCATGCGAGCATGATAGGCGTTGCGGCGGCGGATGTCAGATGGCCGTAGAAGGCGGATCCGCCGGGCGAACGGCCCCCGCGGCGATGAGCGCATCGAGGTCTAACGCGCGGCCGATGTCGGCCAGCACCGACATGGCGTCGGCGCCGGGCAGCGGTGCGGGGCAGCCGGGGACGGGCGGCGTCGCGGGCAGCCAGGGGCCCGGGCCGTTGTGGCGCACGGGGCCGTGGCCGTCGTGCTCGCGCAGCAGGCTGAGGCCGTGCGCCTGTGCGACCGGATCGGCCATCGTCTGTGACACGCGGTTCGCGCGGTGGGCACCGAGGCCCCGGGCGCGGAAGGCGTCGACCCACAGGTCGACGGGGCGCTCCGGCAGCACGCGCTCGAGCAGCGCTTCGATGGCGGGCGGGTCGAGACGCGACGCTTCCTCGAGGCCGGGGACGCGCGCCAGCCGCGCCGGCGTATCGGGGCCGCCACCCACGAACAGCCAGCCGTCACCGGCGTGGTAGAGGCGCTGGAAGGGGCTCCAGCCGCGTGATTGTTGCCCATGCGGTTCGTCCCAGGTCTTGCCTTCGTGGTCGATGAGGTGCAGCGACTGGATGGCGCCGGCGGTGCGGGCCAGCGCGGCCTCGACGTGCGCGCCGTCGCCCGTCCGCTGGCGGCGCCAGAGGGCGAGCGCGAGGCCGTAGGCACAGAGGAGGCCGGTGCCGTAGTCGTTGACGGCGTAGGGCAACAGCGCGGGGCTGTCCGGGCCGCCGAAGCGAACCTGCATGCCGGTGAGCGCCTGCACCGTCTCTTCGTAGCCGCCTCGGCCAGCCCACGGGCCGTCGTGGCCGCCAGCGTGGCCGCCAGCGTGGCCGCCAGCGTGGCCGTACGCAGTGATCGAGCCGTACACGATGCCGGGCTTCCGCTTGCGGACGGACTCGTAGTCGATACCCAGGCGCTCGACGACGCCCTGGCGGAAGTTCTGGACGATGACGTCGGCAGTGTCGACGAGCTGCCAGAAGACCTCCAGCCCCTCCGGCGTGCGCAGATCGAGGAAGATGCTCCGCTTCCCGCGGTTGATGTCGAGGTGGTACATGTTCCGCTCGCGCCGCGGGCTGTCGATCTTGATGACGTCGGCGCCGTACTCGGCGAGCGTGCGCGCAGCAACGGGGCCGGCGAGGACGATGCAGAGGTCGAGGACGCGGATGCCCTCGAGTGGCAGGGGGATGGCGCGTGACGACGGAGCGGGTGCGGCGGCGAGCGGAGGTCGCGATGGCGATGGCGATGATGTCAGGACGATGGCCGGGCCGGGCTGCTTCGTTGGGCCCAGCGCGGGGTCGTCTACGGGCACGATGGGCACGATCAGGCCGGCGGTGGACGCATGCGGATGGCGCAGCCATTCCTGTGACGTGCGGCACATGGCGGCTGGAAAGTTGATCCCCGCGAGGAAGTCCTCCCATTCCTGCGCCGTGCGGGTCGCGAAGAGGGCGACCAGCCGTCGCGTCAGCTCGTCGTTGAGTTCGGGTTCGCGGACCAGGCGCTCCTGGTCGATGAGGCCCTCGTCGCGCCATGCCGCGAGACCGGCCGCGTCGACGAAGCGCTCGCCGCGGTCCTGGGTGGTGCCGACGATGTGCAGCCACCGGCCGTCCCCGCAGCGATACTGCCCATCCCAAGCCGGGACGGCGTGCACGCCCGCGCCCGAGCGCTCGATGCGCAGGCCGACAAAGCCGATCGCCTGGTACATCGCCTCGAACAGCGGGACCTGCACGAGCTGGCCGTGGCCGTGACGCTCGCGCGCGTGCAGCGCTGCGGCGATGGCGCCGGCTGCCACAAACGCAGCGTACGACGACGCGATGGGTTCGGCGGTGTGGACGGGCGGGCCGCCGCGCTCGTCGAAGACCGATCGCCGGTATACCGCGGTGGCTGCGGACACCACGCCCTCCCACGCGGGCACCGCCGCACGTGGGTCGTCGGGCGCGAACCCCGGCAGCGAGCAGTAGACGAGCGTCGGATGCGTGTGGAGCAACTCCCTGGCGCCTAGGCCGAGCCGGTCCATGACACCGGGCCGGAAGTTTTCGATCACGACGTCGGCCCCGGCGATGAGGTTCCGCGCTCGTGCGCCATCGGCCGCGGCCTTCAGGTCGAGCGCGAGCAGGCGCTTGCCGCGGTTCCAGGTCGTGTTCGAGGGTGTGTGAAAGCGCGGCCCCCCGGGCGGGTCGACCTTCGTGACGTCGGCGCCCTGATCGGCCAGCAGCATGCCCAGCAGAGGGCCGGCGACGTAGTGCCCGAAGTCCACGACGCGGATGCCGTCGAGTGCGCCCATGCGGCGTCACCTCCGGGCCGCATTGTAGGCGGGAGGAGTCGCTGGCACACCGGCCGTGGGGGGCCGGGCCGCTACATGTCGGCCTTGTTGAGCGTGGCCAGGAACTCGGCGTTGGTGCTGGTGCGGGCCAGCCGTTCCAGCAGCCGCTCCGTGGCCTCCGACGGGCTCTGAGCGTTCGCGGCGAGCATCGACGTCATGCGGCGCATCAGCCACACCTGCCGCAACGTCGCCTCATCCATCAGCAACTCCTCGCGCCGCGTGCTGGATGCGTTGATGTCGATCGCGGGGAAGGTGCGGCGCTCGGCCAGGCGGCGGTCAAGCCGCAGCTCCTGGTTGCCGGTGCCCTTGAACTCCTCGAACACCACATCGTCCATGCGGCTGCCCGTGTCGACGAGGCAGGTGGCGATGACGGTGAGGCTGCCGCCCTCCTCGCAGTTACGGGCGGCGCCGAAGAAGCGCTTGGGCGGGTACAGCGCGACGGGGTCCATACCGCCGGTGAGCGTGCGGCCGCTGGGCGGCATCGCCAGGTTGTACGCCCTGGTCAGACGGGTGATGGAATCGAGCAGGATGACGACGTCTTTGCCGCCTTCGACGAGGCGCTTCGCGCGCTCCAGCGCCATCTCGGCGACGCGCGTGTGGTCTTCGACCGGCTCGTCGAAGGTGGAGGCAACGACCTCGCCCTTCACCGAGCGCTTCATGTCGGTGACCTCTTCCGGGCGCTCGCCGATGAGCGCGACCATGAGGTGGATGTCGGGGTAGTTGGCCGCGACGCCGGCTGCGATCGCCTTCAGCAGGAACGTCTTGCCTGCTTTCGGCGGCGACACGATGAGGCCACGCTGGCCGCGGCCGATGGGCGCGATGAGGTTGATCAGCCGGCCCGAGAGGTCGGGGGTCGGGGTCTCCAGGTCGACGAGTTCGTTGGGGAAGATGGCGGTGAGGTTTTCGAAGTGGGGGCGGGCTTTCGCTGCTTCCGGGTCGAGACCGTTAACGTCATCGACCCGCAAGAGGCCGTAGTATTTCTCGCTCTCCTTCGGCGCCCGCACCTGGCCTCGCACGTAGTCGCCGGTGCGGAGGCCGAAGCGGCGGATCTGCGACTGGCTGACGTAGACGTCGTTGCGTCCCGGCAGCAGCGATTCCCCACGCAGGAAACCGTAGCCGTCATCGACGATCTCGAGGATGCCTCCTGTGTCGAGGCCCTGCTCGCGTTCGCCTTTGGCATCCTCCTCGATGTCCTCGGGGAGATCTTGCTGCTGTTGCTGCTTGCGTTGGTCGCGCATAGCGCGGCCGCCGGACCGGCGTCGTTCTCGTACAGCCATGGTGGACCTCTGCGGGCGTACGCGCCTGCTGCGTACCTGCCCAGACTACGCGCGCGTGTGGGTGCTCCCAGTGGGGACGGCTCCAGCTGAACAAGCAGGGCCACGGTGGGTTTCGGCCTGCGTACCGGCGCGCCGAAATCTGCCGGGTTCAAGGGGAGTCGTTTGGCGCCGGGAGAATGACGCCTGGGTGCGGATTGATGAATCTGCGATCCCTTCGTACCTCATGCATTGGAGTCTGTCAAGAGGATGGCGCGGGTTGGCGGGCTGCCGGTCCTCGATGACGTGAGAGAAGACCGGGATGGGCACGCCGGACGGTGCGTCCGTACCGTAACAGTCGGCCCGACATCGCCGCGCTGTATGGGTGGTGTCCCGCATTTTTGTTGACGACGAAATACCGCGCCAGCGACGCGCGCGTTGCTCGAGGCGGCATCGATCCGTCGCCGGTCCGCGATGTTACGGCCCGTCACATTGCTCGATCCGCAACGCGGCGTGATACTGGCCGCACTTCCTTCATTCCAGCACCGGAGCACCAGTTGGACCTCTGCCGCACGCTGCTCTTCGTCCCCGGTAACCGCCAGCGCATGCTGGAGCGGGCGCCGCGCTCCGCCGCGGATATCATCGTCGCCGACCTGGAGGACGCCGTGCCGGCGGGCGAAAAGCGGGAGGCGCGCCGCATGGTCCGGGCGTTGGTGATGTCGCTCGCCGCGGCCGGCGGCCCGCAGGTGTTCGTGCGCGTGAACAGCGTGCGCAGCGGCCTGGCCCGCGGCGACCTGATGGAGGTCGTGCGCCCGGGCCTGGCCGGCGTGGTGCTTCCGAAGACGGAGCATCCGCAGGATCTGCGCGACCTGGACGTGCTGCTGCGCGAGGCTGAGGTGCGCAACAAGGTCCGGCCAGGCGACGTCGCCGTCGTGCCGCTCATCGAGACGCCGCGCGCCGTCCTCCGCTGTGAGGAGATCGCACGGGCCATCGACCGCGTCGCGGCGTTGTCGTTTGGCGGCGAGGACTACACGGCCGGACTCGGGGTCGCACGCAGCGATGAGGCGTTCGCGTATGCGCGCGGCGTCATTGTCACCGTGGCGGCGGCCACGGGCATCGTGGCGATCGACACGCCGTTCCCGGCGATCGACGATGAGCGCGCAATGGTGCGCGAGGCGAAGCTGGCGGCGGCCATGGGATTCCGCGGCAAGTATGTCATCCATCCGGGCCAGGCCGGCGCCGTGAACAAGGTCTTCTCGCCCACGCAGGCTGAAGTCGAGGCCGCGCGCCGCATCGTTGAGGCGGGCCGCCGCGCCGAGAAGCAGCGCAAGGGCAGCGTCGCGCTGGACGGACGTATGATCGATGCGCCGATCATCGAGCGCGCCCGGCGGTTGCTGGCGATGGCCGAGCGTATCGCCGAACGCGATGGATCCTGAATCGAGCCTGAAGTTCTGCCCGTCCTGCGCCGGTGCGCTGGAGTGGCGCGAAGCCGGCCACCCGCCGTCACGACAGCCCGTCTGCTCGGCGTGCGGATTCGTCCTGTGGCAGAACCTGAAGCCGTCCGTCGAGGCGGTGATCGTGCGGGGCGATGGCGCCGCGATGGACGTGCTGCTCGGACGGCTCGGCATGGGGGCGGGGAAGGGGCGGTGGGACATCCCGGGCGGGTTCCTGAACGCCGGCGACCATCTGCGCGAGGCGCTGCGGCGGGAGTGCCTGCGGGAAGTGGGCGTCGAGGTCTCTGTCGGCGATCTGCTGGGTGTGTTCGAGGACGTGTTCGCAGGCTCGCCGATCATCTCGATCGTGTACGTCTGCCGGGTCGCCTCCGGCGCGCCGCGCGCGGCCGACATCGTCGATGAGGTGCGCTGGTTTCGCGTGAGCGAGACGGACGAGACGCCGGAAATCGCCTACCTGGCCGTGCGGGAGGCGCTCGCCACGCTGCGCGCGCAGGCGGCGGGGTAGCGCGGGCACTCGAGACGGGCACAGGGGCCAAGCACGAAGGCCAGCGTCTGTTGCTGGCCTTCGAGAGTCTGCAAGGGCAGGCGGCTCAGTCCTTCCAGATGGCGTACTGCTGCGCGCGGCGGAGCTTGAAGTCGGTCTCCGGCAGCTTGAAGCCGTGCGTCCGGACTTTCTTCAGGATCGCCTCGATCTGCTTCTTGTCGGAGGCGTTCAGGACGGTGCTGAACAGGTCGTCGAACAGCTCATCGGCGATCTTTACGATCTCCTCGGTAATCTGCTTGCCCTTAGGGGTGAGCTGCAGGCCGACGGCGCGGCGGTCATTGGGATCCGGCAATCGCTCAACCCAGCCGCGGGATTCGATGCGGTGGAGGATGCCGGTGATGCTCTGCGTCTCCTGGAACAGCAGGGTCGCGACCAGGCTGGGCTTGATGGGGTCCTTCGAGAAGTGCAGGACGGCCAGTACGCGTGCCTGCGAAGCGGAGACGCCCAGATGGTAGAAGCGCCGCTCCAGGAGCTTGTACGACATCCAGTACAGCTCCGTGATGAGCAACCAGGGCATCATCTTCTGGTGAAGCGCCGCGTCGCTGTCGGCACCACGTGCGGATTTCGTTGCAGCCATCGAGGACACCTCAGCCAAGTATCCGTCATCGCTTGTGCGCGCAGGCGATGATCGATCTGCTCCAGCCGTTGCGGCGAGTCTATCACCGGTGAGTTGGGTGAGCAATGAATAAGCCGTGACATTGTCTATGCGCACCGGCAGGATCTTCGTTTCTAACGCCAACCGGCAAGTATGCGAGATCGAGAGTAATCACCTCAGCGCGCGTCCTGGCCCGCGCGCTGGATCAAACCAGGCGGTCGGTGCTACGTTGGCCATCGCAAATCCATCTCAGCGAGGAGTCGGTCATGACAGAGTTCAACTTTGAGAAGGTGTTGTATGAAAAGCGTGGCCGCATCGCGATCATCACCATGAACCGGCCCGAGCGCATGAACGCCATCGACCCGCAGACCTCGGGCGAGATGCACCAGGCGTTCTGCGACTTCCGCGACGACGAGGGCCTCTGGGTCGCGATCCTTACCGGCGCCGGCGAACGCGCGTTCTCCGCCGGCAACGACCTGGTCGCCATGTCCCAGATGCAGCAGCAGGGGCTGAACGCGGTGAGCGCCGCCTACTCCCGCGCGCCCTTCGGGGGCATCACCCGCAACTACGAGTGCTGGAAGCCCATCATCGCCGCGATCAACGGCTACTGCCTGGCGGGCGGCCTGGAGATCGCCCTCTCCTGCGACGTGCGGGTCGCCGCCGAGCACGCGACGTTCGGCCTGCCCGAGGTCACGCGCGCCATCATCCCCGGCGCCAGCGGGACGCAGCGGCTGCCACGGCTCATCCCCTTCGGCCTGGCGCTGGAGCTGATCATGACGGGAGGCCGTTTCGACGTGCAGTGGGCCTACCGCTATGGGCTCGTGAATCACGTCGTCCCGGCCGACCAGGTGATGCCGAAGGCGCTGGAAATGGCGGAGCGGATCTGCGAGAACGGGCCGCTGGCCGTCCGCCTGGCGAAAGAGGCCGCAGTCCGCGGGCTGGGCATGCCGTTCGACGAGGGCCTGAAGCTCGAAAACGAACAGTCGCGCAGGGTGCTGGCCTCCGAGGACGCGCGCGAGGGGCCGCTGGCCTTCGCCCAGAAGCGCAAGCCGGACTACAAGGGGCGCTGATCCTCTACGGCGACTGGCGAGCAGGCCGGACGCGACAGCAACGGGATCTCGCCCAACGGACCGCTGCCGGAGCGAGACAGGACCAGGACCGGCGCCTCGCGAGGGTCCGGTCCCGTCCTATTGAATCAACTTGCTGCGGGATATGCGCCCGCGTTCGCCCCTCAGATCGCCACGTCGCCGCTTTCTCCCGTGCGGACGCGAATGATGGTCTCGATGTTCGAGATCCAGATCTTGCCGTCGCCGACGGCGCCCGTCCGCGCGTTCTCGACGATCGTCTGCGCAATGCGCGGGGCGTCCGCGTCAGACACGATGAGTTCGAGCTTGGCCTTGTTCAGCAGGTCGACGGTGAACTCGCGGCCTCGCCACGTCTGCGTCACGCCCTTCTGCCGTCCGTGGCCGCGGACTTGCGAGATGGTGATGCCGGGATAGCCGACATCTTCGAGTGCTTTTCGGACAAGGGGCAGCTGTTCCTCGCGGATGACTGCCTCGATCTTCTTCACGGCTTCCTCCTCTATGGTTGAGTGTTGATGTTATACGCCGATCAGGCTTCCGCCTGCTCGGCCAGCAAGAGCCCGCCGCCCACCGGGACCGGTGCGGCCTGGTGGGCACGGACCGTGCGCTCGCGATAGGCCCACTTCAGCAGAAGGGGCGCGGCGAGCGTTGTGGCCAGCGTCATCAGGATCGATGCGGAGAAGGTGCGGTCGCTGACCAGGCCTTCGTTGAGGCCGACGACCGCGACCACAAGCGCGACCTCGCCGCGGCTAACCATGCCGTAGCCGACGCGCGTGGCGTCGCGCATGTTGAATCCGCCGGCCAGGGCTCCGCCCGCCGATCCGATGACTTTTGTGACGATGGCGAGGGCGACCAGCAGCACGGCGAACAACGGCGCCTCCCTCAGCGCCGACGCGTCCATCTGCAGGCCCACCACGACGAAGAACACGGGGATGAAGAGAGCGTAGCCGATGCGGTTGAACGACTCCGTGGCGTCCTCGCCGATCTCCGTGCGCGCCACGACCAGCCCGGCGATGTACGCGCCCGTAATGGCCGCCAGCCCGCCCCAGTGCTGTGCCGCCCACGCATACGCCAGCGCGATACCCAGCACGATTGCGGTGCGCGTCTCGCCTTCGTGGAGCTGCAGGATGCGGTTGATCACCAGCGGCACCGCGAGCAATCCGACCGCCAGAGCAAGCGGGATGAACGCCGCTATCTTCACGATCGGCAGCACGGGGTCACCGCCGCCGCTGAAGCCCAGCACCAGCGATAGCACGATGACGCCGAGCACGTCGTCGATGATTGCGGCTGCCAGGATCGCGCTGCCTTCGCGCGACTGCATCCGGCCCAGCTCGGACAGCGTCTGGGCCGTGATGCCCACGCTGGTGGCCGTCAGGATCGTCCCCAGGAAGAACGACTCTGCCGTCCCCATGCCGAACGCGAGCCCCAGCCCGATTCCCGCCGCCATCGGAAGCGCCACGCCCCCGCACGCCGCGAGCAACGCCG
Organism: uncultured Dehalococcoidia bacterium; assembly: GCA_964371355.1. Taxonomy (GTDB): domain Bacteria; phylum Chloroflexota; class Dehalococcoidia; order DSTF01; family JACRBR01; genus JACRBR01. The sequence goes on along the minus strand of CAYJMG010000002.1, from coordinate 66,974 downwards.
CGACCCCGACCTTGCGCATCTGTTCCAGGTCGGTCTCCAGACCGGCGATGAACATCAGCAGGATGATGCCGATCTCGCCCAGCGCGTTCAGCGTCTCGTCGTCGTGGATGAAGCCGAGCAGCGCGGGCCCCAGGGCGATGCCGACGACGAGCTTGCCGAACACGGCGGGCAGGCCGAACCGCCGCGAGGCCGTGCCGCCCAGCTTGGCGGCCACCAGCACCAGCGCGATCGTCAGCAGCAGGTCACTGTTGCCCATGGCCCAACCTCATCATCGGTGAATCATCCAACGGCATGGCAGATTCCCCCTGGCGTCGTTGGTTGATGATGGCGGAGGCCGATGTCGTCCAGATGACCGCCGTGTTACGGGCGTGTTTCCCCCGGCTTCCGCTCGGATGAAGGGGGTTCGTGAAAGAGCACGCGGGGCGGCCCATCGCCAGGGGAGGAGGGGGCCGCCCCGCTGCTCTCGCAGTCACGTCAGCCGGAAAAGCTGACGGGGCTACTTCCGTTACTGCGCCGGACTCGCGGGGTGCGAGGCGCCGGCCAGCCGCGCCGCCGGGACCGCGCCGGGCGCGCCGCCCGTGCTGTCGATGCCCAGCACGTCGCCGAAGTTGTAGGCCGGCATGCCGTGCTCGCCCAGGTCCAGGCCCATCAGCTCTTCGTGCTCGTCCACGCGGAGGCCGATGGTGAACTTGATGGCGAGGAACAGGACACCCGACGTCGCCGCGGTCCAGCCGATAATGGCCGCCGCGCCCAGCGCCTGGATGCCGAGCTGTTCCGCGCCGCCGCCCACCAGCAGGCCGTACTGCTCCGTCGGGCCGGTGAACGCGGCGGTGATGCCGTCGTTCGTCGCGAACAGGCCGACCGCGAGCACGCCCCAGAGGCCGGCCCCGAGGTGGACGGGCGCCGCGCCCACGGGGTCGTCGATGTGCAGGCGGTCCAGGAGTTCGATCGCGCCCATGACGACCAGCGCCGCGACAGCTCCGATGACGATGGCCGCCCAGGGGTCGACGACCGCGCAGCCGGCGGTGATACCGACAAGGCCGCCGAGGATGCCGTTAATCGTCAGGCCGAAGTCGTAGACTCCGCTGCGTGCCTTCGAGACCAGGGTGGCAGTGACGGCCCCGGCAGCCGCCGCGAGCGTCGTCGTGACCGCGACCTTCGCCGCCAGCGCGGCGAACCCGCCGCTGAGGGCGAGCGTCGAGCCGGGGTTGAACCCGTACCAGCCCACCCAGAGCACGAACATGCCCAGCGTGCCCATGGCCATGCTGTGCCCGGGGATGACGTTGATCTTGCCGCCCGTGAACCTTCCGATGCGCGGGCCGACGATCATCGCACCGACGAGACCGGCCGTGCCGCCGACCATGTGGACGACGCCGGAGCCGGCAAAGTCCATGTAGCCGTTTGCGCCCAGCGCGTCCTCCGACAGGAACGCGTTGGCCAGCCAGCCGTTCGCGTCCCACGCCCAGTGCACGACGATGGGGTAGATCAACGCGGAGATGAACGTGGTGTAGATGAGGTACGCGCTGAACTTCGTGCGTTCCGCCATCGAGCCGGACACGATCGTGGCGGCCGTGGCGGCAAACGCGAACTGGAAAATCCAGAAGGCGTAGCTGTCGAAGTCGGCCAGGAAGAAGTTGCCGAACCCGAACAGCTTGTTGGCATCGCCGGAATCATCGACGCCATAGGCCAGCCCGAAGCCGATGGCGAAGAAGACGAGGCCGCCGATACAGGCGTCCAGCACGTTCTTCATCAGGATGTTCGTCGTGTTCTTCGCCCGGACGAATCCCGCCTCGACCATGGCGAATCCAAGCTGCATGAAGAACACGAGGAAGGCCGCGATCATGAGCCACGCCTGGTCGAGGCCCGCGGTGAGGTCTTCGACGGCCGCGGCGGCGTCGAAGGGTTCCTCCTGAGCGCCGGCGGTCGAGATGAACGCCATGGCGAGGAAGATCCCGGCGCACACCGCCAGTAGCCGCCTTAACTGGAAGATACGTTTGAGCAAGGCTGCCTCCTACTCGCGCCGGGTCTCCCGGCGCCAACTATGAGCCAGTCCGGGCGTGTGACCGGCCCGCTTCGCGGATGTACCGGGATGCAAATACGGGATCCCCCGGCGTTGATGGCTGCATCTTGAGGGCAAAGCGTTGCGTGCCCGTGTCGGCGCCATTAAGAGCGGGTGATCGGCCTGTTTCCGGCGTGTTTCGCAAACGTGGAGATCACCCCCTGAGGTTTGGGGGCGTTGACACCGCTCCAGCGCCCCCCGCCGGAGGCCGATGCTCATGGCAAGAGCGGCTCGCCCGTTGCCCGCTCGTTGACGGGCGCAAGACGGGCGTTACGCCGGAAGGCTACAATCGGGGCAGGCGGCGTACGGGCACGATCGTGAGGCGCACTCATGCTGATCGAGCAGCGCGTGCAGGAGCTAAAGGGCATCATCGCCGGCAACGACGGCCGCAACGCCGCCGATGGCCGGTTCTCCCGCGCCGTCGATGAGTTGATCGCCGCTGTCTACGACGACATCGGCGAGGTGAGCGCGCTGCCCGCCCGCACGCTGTTCGACCTCTTCGTCATCAAGGTGCTGTACGTGGGCCGGCACAGCCGCGACGCCGCGGTCGTCGAATATATCGCGGCCATGCTGGAGGCATACGTGGACGTGCGCCGGCTATTCCCGCCCGACGAGGCGGGCCGGCCGCGCCGCCTGTACTTCAGCGACATGCTGGAGCGCGAGAAGCACCCACTGGACGAGCCCGACGTGTACGAGTCGTATCGCCGTTACGCCGACAGCGCGCTGTTCGTGGCCGGCGTGTTCCCGTCGAGCGTGCGCTCGCGGCCCCGCGGCCGGACCCCGATGCGGCGCCGCGCGGCCCCGGCGATCGACGCCAGTTATTACGTCTCGACGGGGAAGGCCATGTACCACATGGCCGCCCAGCACCATCATCGCGAGTGCACGCACCAACCCGAGACGCTGGAGAAGCTGGGTGCGAACTTTGAGATCTACGCCGACGCGCTGAACGAGATGAGCGAGCGCTACATCACGGGCCTGCCGATGGGCATCATCGCCGACAAGATGCTGGACGCGATGAACCGCCACCGCCACGGCGCAAGCCCGCGCGATCTCGACGCCACGCGCCGGTACGCGGGCCTGCTGGCCGAACGCGGGCAGCCGGCGCCGGACTTCGACTGATCTCCGATCAGGCCGCCGCGACCAGAGCCGTGCAGTACTTGCAGCGCCGCACCTCGGCCGGGATGTCGCTCAGGCGCTCCACGCACTTCTTTAGCAGGATGTTCGAGAAGTCGCTTTCCTCTCGCGGAGCGGGCCTTCAGCCCGCGCGATCAGCTTCGCGACGCCGCGTTTTCTCAACAGACGGAGCCTCGCGCGTTCCTCCTTCAACGCACTGCTGGAGCCCTCCCTTTTTTTGCCCAATATGATCCCGCCCCCTTGGAGATCCCTTCCCCGACGCCCCAAACTCCACCTCCCTGGATGGAGGACCACCCGGCGCGCTCCAGGCTCTCCACCCACCGAAGGGAGGCGTCCGCACAAACGTTGTCCGCTCCAGTCGCACTGGCTCACGAAAACGCAGGAGTGACCACCATCCATGCCAGTAAGTGCAGTTCTGCGAAACAATTTCCCTTCACCGGCCTGCGCTTTCCGCAGACCAGCCCCCGCCGCGGCGCCGCAGCGCGGGCTTTCTCGAAGGGTCGCCGCGGGAGACCGCCCGCGCGATCAGCCTTGCGATGTTGGGTCATCGACGCAGTTAACGCCTCGCGGGCTCCTTTTTCATCACCCTGCTGGATGGACGGCGATCGGCTGGCGAGCGCCGCGTTACGAGCCGGCAGGCATCGTCTCGGACTCAGGCTCCTCGCGGCCGAGGCGGGCGGGCGCCGTGGCGTAGCGGCCCGATGCGGGGACCAGTGCACTCGACTTGCCGGGGCCGTGGGGCGGCATGTTGTTGTACACGCACTCGTACTGGCCGGCGGGAACCAGGTACGTCAACGCGCGACGCACGCTCCCGCCGCCACCGATCATACGCCCCCCGTCAAGGCCCCTCGACGCAGGCGCGTCCGGTCGCGTACGATCCCGTGGCCCAGGCGGCGCCCATCCCGCGGGACGGCGACCGGCATCCGGCGACAGGAGCGGACGCTCGTGCCAGAAGTCACCCCTCACATCACCAGCCTGCACGTCGACCTGAAGTGGTTCCCCCAGCCGTATCCGCCCAACGTCTTCCTCATCAAGGACGGCGGCGAGGCGCTGCTCATCGATGCGGGGTTCAGCGACGACGAGTCCTACAACAAGCGCATGGAGTTCTTGCAGGCGCACGGCGACGCAAAGCTCCGGTACATCCTCCTCACCCACCACCACTACGACCACTCGTCGGGCGCACAACGGCTGCGCGAGGCCACGGGCGCCGAGATCGTGCTGCACGTCGACGAGGAGAAGTGGCTGCTCTCGCCGCAGGAGGAGACGGGCGACTTCGAGATCCCGGAGGACCAGAAAGAGGCCCGCGAGCAGGCGAAGAAGTGGCGCGAGGAGGCGGCGAAGGCCGTACCCGACGTGCGCGTGGAGGACGGCGCGGTGATCAAGGTCGGCGGGTTCCACGTGCAGTGCCTGCACACGCCCGGGCACACCGCGGGGCACTTGTGCTTCTACGTGCCGGAGGAGAAGGTGCTGTTCTCCGGTGACAACGTGCTGGGTGTGGGCACCGCCGCGATCTCGCCGCCGCCGCACGGCGACATGGGCCAGTACGTCGCGTCACTGCGCCGGATGAAGGACGTCGACGCCGAGCTGCTGCTGCCCGGCCACGGCCCGGGCGTAAAGGAGCCGCAGCGGAAGATCCAGGAGCTGATCGACCACCGCCAGCAGCGCGAGGACCAGATCCTGCGGCTGCTGGCCGATGGTCGCGACAGTGTGAAGTCGCTCGTGAAGGCGATCTACCCCGAGCTGGACAAGCGCCTGTTGCAGATGGCGCAAGGGCAGGTGCTGTCGCATCTCCACAAGCTGCAGTCCGACGGCAAGCTCAAGCTCGAGGGCAAGGGCGTGGAGACGGTAGTGGTGGGAATGGAGACGTGAGAGGTGGGAGGCGAGAAGTGCGAAGTGCGAAGTGAGAAGTGAGAAGTCTCACTTCCCACCTCTCACGTCCTCGCTTCGAGCCACGCCCCCAGGTCCGCGAACACGAGCGCTCGTTCGGGCTCGTTGAAGATCTCGTGGTAGAGGCCGTCGTACAGCTTCAGTGTCTTGTCCTGCGAGCGCACGGCGTCGTACATGGCGGCGCTCCGGGGGCCGTCGCCAAGTGGCGAGCCACTGCCGGCCATGATGATGATGGGCAGCGTGATCTCGCCCGCCAGTTCGCGGAGGCGCGAACGCCAGCCGCGCATCGCCTCAGCGCGCGAGGCGGGCGGCGGCCCGATGTAGTTCAGCGGGTCGTCGCGGTACGCCTGCACGACGGCCGGGTCGCGGCTTACGGTCGCGGCCAAGTCGGCGACGGGCGCTGGTGGCGGCGCGTCGTCGTCCGGCGCGATGCCTCCGCCGGAGATGATCGCGCCGGTGAAGCCGTGCTGGTGCGCGGGCAGGTACGCGGTGGCGATCATCGCGCCCATGCTGTGGCCCAGCAGGAAGATCTTCGACCCGGGGAACTGCGCGCGCACCATGCCCTCGTATGTCTCGAGGTCGGCCAGGTAGTCGGCGAAGTCGTCGATGTGCACGCGCTCGCCGCCGGACCGCCCGTGCCCACGATGGTCGAGCGCGAAGATCGCGTAGCCGCGGGGCACCAGGTGCTGCACGAGGTTGCCGTATCGGCCACTGTGCTCGGCGTAGCCGTGGACGAGCAGCAGCACTGCGCGCGGAGGGCCGTCGGGCAGCCACTGCTGCGTGTAGATGTTGAGGCCGCCGAGGCCGCGAAACGAGCCCTCGATGTGCTTCATGGGACATCGGGAGCGTACGCGACGTGCCGCGGGCGGGCCAGTGCTGGAGGGTGCCGGCGAACGTCGTTGTGCGCGGCTCGAGTACCGGCAGAGCGTTTTCGCGAAGCTGAAGCGCAGGCCGAAAGCCCGCGCTGCGAGGACGGAGGGGTTTCAGCTCCTCGCTAGAGCCAGCCTGCGCCGCCCGGTAGGATCACGCGATGGTACTGAGCGACCGCACGTTAAAGGAGGAGCTGGCCGCCGGGCGCCTGCGCATCGAGCCGCTCGACCCGGAGGACATCCAGCCCGCCAGCATCGACGTGCACCTCGACAACGCTTTTCGCGTGTTCAAGGTCAGCAGCCGCCCGTACATCGACGTGCGCGAGCCGATGGACGACCTGACGGACGAGGTCGTCATCGACGAAGAGCGCCCGTTCTTCATCCACCCGGGCGAGTTCGTCCTGGCCAGCACGCGCGAGGTCATCAGCCTCCCCGATGACATCCTGGCGCAGGTCGAGGGCAAGTCATCGCTGGGACGCATCGGCCTGCTCATCCACGCGACGGCGGGCTTCGTGGACCCGGGTTGGCATGGCAAGCTGACGCTGGAGCTGTCGAACGTCGCGAAGATGCCGATCGCGCTGCACTACAACATGAAGATCGGGCAGCTCAGCTTCCTGCGCATGTCGACGCCCGTCGACCGGCCGTACGGGAGCGCGTCGCTGCGCAGCAAGTACCAGGGGCAGATGGGCCCGACGCCCTCGCGCGCCCACACCGAGTTCGACCGGTGACGGATCGCCTCATGAGCCCTGTGGACAGCCGCTATCGCGCGGTGATCTTCGATATGGACGGCGTGCTGACGGACAGCGAGCCGGCGTTCTATGCCGCCGTCAACGACGTGCTGGCGCAGTACGGCCACCACATCGGCGTCGAGGACTACGCGCCGCTCATCGGCTCCGCCACGCCGCACACCTGGAACACGCTGCGTAAGCGCTTCGGCATCGCCGACACGCTGGAGCAGGTGCTCGAACGTTACGAGCCGCCGTTGATGCGGCGATTGAGCGAGCCGCATCCCGCGCTCCCCGGCGCGCGCGAGCTGATCGAGACGCTGCGCGAGTGTGGTGTGCCGGTCGCGCTGTGCACGGCCTCGTACCTGCGCTGGGTCGAAGCCATCCTGCCCGCGGCCGGCCTCGACGGGCTGTTCGACGCGCTCTCGACCGCGGACATGGTCGAGCGCACGAAGCCGGACCCGGCGCCGTACGTCCTCGCAGCACGAAAGCTGGGGTACGCTCCTGAGGAGTGCGTGGCGATCGAGGACAGCCTCAACGGCCTGATGTCGGCGACGTCCGCCGGGTGCCACACGATCCAGCTCCGGGCGACGGAAACGGCCGCCGCGCCGGTCACTGGCGCAGGGTGCGTCATCCACGCCCTCGACGACTTCCCGCTCGACCTCGTGGGCCGCGTTGGCGCCTGATCGCCCCTGCTGTGGGCCTCTCCTACACTGAACCCGTGACCGCGCACGAACGCTCACGCCAGATCCACGAAGCCGCGCGCCAGCTCCTGCCGGGCGGCGTCGATTCGCCCGTCCGCGCCTTTAACGCTGTTGGGGGTGACCCCATCGTCGTCGCCTACGCCCGGGGCGCGCGGATCTGGGACGCCGACGGCAACGAGTACGTCGACTGGGTGGGCTCGTGGGGTCCGCTGATCCTCGGACACGCGCATCCTGCCGTCGTGCAGATCATCCAGAAGGCCGCCGAGCGTGGCACCAGCTACGGTGCCACGACGGAGCTGGAGGTCGAGCTGGCGCGCATCGTCTGCGACGCCGTCCCATCGGTCGACAAGGTGCGATTCGTGAACAGCGGCACTGAGGCCACGATGTCGGCGATCCGACTCGCCCGAGCCTTCACCGGGCGCGACAAGATCGTGAAGTTCGAGGGCGGCTACCACGGCCACAGCGACGGCCTGCTCGCGAAAGCCGGCTCCGGCGTAGCGACGCTCGGGCTGCCGGACAGCGCGGGTGTCCCTGCCTCGTTCACTGCCGAGACGCTGGTCGTGCCGTTCAACGACCGCGCGGCGATCGAGCGCGCCTTCGCCGAACACGGCGCACAGATCGCGGCGCTGATCACCGAACCCGTGCCCGCAAACATGGGGCTGGTCCCGCCCGAGACCGGCTTCCTGCAGTTCCTCCGCGACATCACCGCCGCCCACGGCGCGCTGCTCATCTTCGACGAAGTGATCACCGGCTTTCGCCTCGCGTTCGGTGGCGCCCAGCTCTACTACGGCGTCGTGCCTGACATCACATGTCTGGGCAAGATCATCGGGGGCGGACTTCCGGTCGGCGCGTACGGCGGCCGTGCGGACATCATGGACATGGTCGCGCCCAGCGGGCCCGTCTACCAGGCTGGGACGCTCAGCGGCAATCCGCTCGCCATGGCGGCCGGCATCGTCACCCTCCGCACGCTCTCGAACCCCAACCTGTATCGCACGCTGGACGACATGGGCGCGCGCCTCGCCGAAGGTCTGCGCGACGCCGCGCGTGGGGCCGAGTGCGAAGGCGTCACCGTCGCGCAGCTCGGCTCCATGCTCACGGTCTTCTTCGCACCTGAAGCGCCCCGCGATTATGAGACCGCGAAGGGCGCGGACACTGGGCGTTACGGCCGCTTCTTCCGCGCCATGCTGGACCGCGGCGTCTACCTCCCGCCTTCGCAGTTCGAGGTCATGTTCGCCAGCCTCGCGCACCAGCAGCGCGACTTCGACCAGACCCTCGCCGCCGCCCTGGAGGCGTTCAGCTCCAGCCGATAGCCGTCTCCGGTGCGGATGCCCGGGTGAGATTGCTCGGCAGTTTTGGGTCTGCGCAGGGTCCGAAATCGCTCGGTGGGTTCCACCGTCGCCAGCAAGCCCAGGACACACGCGCGCCCCCTGAGGCGCGGGTGCACCTCCCTTGCGGAGAAGATGCGCTTCTGGCCGGGAGATGTTCAAGTGCGCCCCGATCACATTCGTCAGAATGCGTCCTCAGCGCACGGGAAGGGCGTGGTATGGTGCTCGCCCCTGCCACGGAGACAAGGCCGCTGCTGTCCCCCGGTTCACTGTCCGCTCACGCCCGCCGATATACTTCACCAGGAAGGCAGAGCCGCGAGAGGGACACATGCTCGACAGGCTGATCGGAACCGTCCGCCGCAACCACGCGCTCGAGCACGCCACCATCACGGTGCTGCTCCGCAAGATCGGTCACGACGTGCGCATGGTCGGCCGCGCGACCGGCGACGGCTACTTTCTCTACGCCGACGTGCCCACGCCGCTGCTCGAGGAGTCCACGCGCGAGGCGTTGGCGCGGCTGAAGGGTGGAGAAGGGCATCTGGCTGTCACGCCGCTCTGCGGGACGAACATCGCTGTCGCCGGCGCGATGACCGCGCTGGCCGCGACGCTCGCGCTGGGCAGCGGCCCCAACCGCGCTGAGAAGCTCCCGAACGCGATCCTCGCTTCGATGCTGGCCGTTGTTGCGGCCCAGCCGGTCGGCCGCCTGGTCCAGCGCTATCTCACAACCAGCCCCGACCTCGCGGACACGGAGATCGTCGACATCCGCCAGGGCGGCCGCGGCGCCGCCAGGTTCCACAAAGTCCTCACGAGAAGATCCGCGGCCGACGCCTGAGTTCGGGCCTCACCGCCGTATGAAGCCCGGCCGGGCATCGTGTTACCTTGTGCGCATCGAGCCCCCGTAGCTCAGTGGACAGAGCGCCGGACTTCTAATCCGATGGTCGCAGGTTCGAATCCTGCCGGGGGTGCCAACCCTTCATTTTGAATCTGTTTTGAGGACGAGAGCGCGGAAACGCGCTCTTTCTCGTGTTTCGCGACCATGGGACTTTTCTGGTCCATGTCCGCGAGACAGGCGAGTCCGATGGTCGCCTTGCCTTCCAGTCGCTGCATTACAGCAAGGAGCCATCGCATCATGCCCAAGAGGACTCGCTGGTCAGCCATGAAGAAAGACACCATTTCGTTCGAGAAGCTGCGGCAGCGGTTCACGGTCTTCAATAAGACCGTGGGCAAGTCCGCCCGCACAGTGGAGTGGTACGAGCAGAAGCTCGAACTCTTTGAGCGTTACTTGGGCCCGGACGCTTGCCTTGCCGATGTCAGCATCCTGAACGTCCGCGGCTATATCGCCGAGCTACAGGAGCGGACACAACGCAACCCCAACAACCCCCACACGCGGATGGAAGGACCGCTTTCATCGTCGTACATCAACGGCATCGTGCGTGGCCTGCGCGCCTTCTCGACGTGGCTGAACGAGGACGGGTACACCGACACCAACATCCTCAAGCCGCTCAAGCCTCCCAAGGCGACCCAGAAGGTCAAGGAGGTCTTGACCGACGAGGAGGTAAAGCGGCTCCTCGCCGCGTTCGACCGGGATGAACCCTTCGGTGCCCGAGGCTTCGCGATGATTTGGACCATCCTGGACTGCGGACTTCGCGCTTTCGAGATCTGCGGTCTCCACACCGAGAACGCCCACCTGGAGCAGGGTTACCTCAAGGTGCTCGGAAAAGGGAACAAGGAGCGGTTAGTCCCTATCGGACAGACATGTCAGGACGCCCTTCTAAGGTGGCGTGACCGCTTCAGGAAGCAGTTTGTCACCGGAGATAGCCCTTACCTCTTCCTCGACAGCAACGGCGAACCCATGACGGTCAACGCGCTCACCAGAGTTCTCAGGCGAGCCGGCGAGCGAGCCGACATCAAGCGCGTGCACCTGCACCTGCTGCGTCACACATTCGCCACCAACTACCTGGTGAAGGAGGTGGGCGATCCGCTCAGGCTGCAACAAATTCTTGGACACACGTCGCTGGAGATGGTGCGTCGCTACGTGAACGAAGCCAACGTCCAGCGCAGTCTGCTTGAACGACGTGCATCGCCAATGGACTTGATCGCGGGCGCGCGCAAGACCAGCCCGCAATCGCGGCTGGTGCAGCCTCGGAGGCGGCGAGGATTGCGTGTGGTGAAGTAGGGGATACGCCCCATTGCGCAGCGCTTGACGAACGCTGCACGATAGAACGATCTTACTCAGGAGAGAGCGCCATGCGCTGGTTGCAGATCCCGAAACCTACCCACGACCTAGAAGCCGCCGGTGACGCCGACACCGAACGACAACAGTACCGGGACCACGATGGCGAACAATTCCTACACTTGTTCTCCGCTGGCGAGGTTCTGATCGATCGCTGGTACCAGGGTGTTCCGGAAGACGAACCCATCGACTGGAAGCGCTTCGTCTGCCCGCTTGGCGGCAAACATGAGCCCGACCCGCAAGTCGTGGAGCATGGTCAGATGCCAGCCACGGGCGGCGGCGTGCGCTTTCAGTTCTGTTCGAAATGTCACCAGGCCAATGTGGACATCGTTGCCGAACTCGAAGACGGCGAGCTCAAGCAGATCGAGCTAGACGACGAGGACGTGACTCTCTATGCCGTCATCAGGGACGTTAACAGCATCGCTGCCCAGATGCATATATTTCCCGAGCATCAGGCGGCGCTGACCGCTCTGGCGACGCAGTTTCGCAACGCGTTCCCGGGGCACCCGCCCGCCTTACGAGAGTTTGGTGAAGCCATCCGCGCTTTGCGCGACGTGCTCTACCGCGACATCATGGCGACTGCGATCCACTCCTCGTTCGCAAAGAATGGCGAGCGCATGGATGTCGATCTCGGGTCGGATCGAATGACGATCGATCACGCCGAGGTAGATGTACCTGCATCGGAGGAGCAGACTATCCTCAAGTCGCTCGACCAACTGGCGAACCGGATTCTCGACGTGGCTCCCGCATCTGATTGAAGAGGAGGGCGGTGTCAGGCAGCCTCCCTCTTACCTCACCTGAGGCTCTGAGGCAGGACTAGCTGCTTGTAGTCCGCCGCCAGCAGAAGTTCATCAACTTCCGGAACCGGAAGCTCCAGGCCGAACGCGCCGAGCAGTATCAGCGCGTCCCGGCTAGGATTGGCCCGCTCGCCCGAGAACAGCCGAGAGACGTAGCTCTCGTTCAGCCAGCTGTCACGGGCGATCTCTGCCTGCGACTTGCTCGTTTTCTCTCGGATGTCGCCAAGAAGCTCTGTCAGAGGACTTCTCCTCAGCCCGGCGCCACCCGAACGACTGGTTGCTGCGTGGTTCATGGTCACCTCCCAAACACACAGAAGGCTGACCTGACCGTCGCAGCGACCTGGACTACATCCGCCCTCCTTTCGAGGTCTATCTTTGATCCGGCCTGACTTCTCGTCAATGACGAGCAGTCAAGGACTACGCTGGCTAGCGTCAGCTACGCTGATTTCGCCAAGGAGCTGGCGGTCGGGTGAGGAGACGCAACCTCATTAAACACCTAGCGTCTCCGCCGAAAGGTGGTGAACCGACCAATGGCAGAAGAAGAACGAGAAGTGCAGACATCTGAGACCGAGCGCCCAACCACCTATCGACGCAAGCCCTACAGCGAGTCATACCGACAGCTGTATGGACTACGCCAGGACGTGCTCAACAAGGCACGCCAACTGGAGCAGAGCCTCGATACCGTTGTGCTCTACGTCCGCGACCTACTGCGCTAAGGACACTTGCGGCCCTTCCTCGATCGTCACTCCTCTGGCTGCCACCCACCCCGCTGAAATTACCATCTTGACACCGAACGTATCCCGAATGAGAGAATCGACTCTCCGTTAGGGTCGGCTCTGTATTCGTCTCGCGAAAAGACGGTATTGGACTTAGCGCTTGCTTCGCTAAGTCGGCGCTTATCCGCGCCTGGAAGCAAGCCAGCCGCAGGGATGCGCTTACGGCCGACCCAGATATGGATCGACCATGACCAACACAGCCACCTACCTCATCGTCATCGTTCGACAACCAAAGGGCTACATCGCCTACGCTCCCGCGTTCCCCAGCATCTACGGGCAAGCCTCCACAGCTCGTGTCGCCTACGCACGCCTCAAGCCCCTGCTCAAAGCCCATCTCCAATCACTCATCGCCAAAGACATCGCCATTCCTCGCGATCCGGTCTTCCAGACAAGGACGATTCGGCTCGACCTGAGGCACCTTAGAGAGCAAGAGGAACTGCGATGAAACTCTGGTTAGCGCCCTTGGCTACTAGGGTTGGCTTTCACAAGCCTGAAGCTGGACCTCCCTATGAGTCGGATCCTCGCTGCACGCTCGGACAAGGGGGAACTCTGGTCTCCTCTCCGAGGGAATCTGTTTGGGCCAACAAACAAGCTCCCCTCAATCGGATCCCAGCTGTTGTCGGTCTCGCGGCGCCTCCCTACGGGCTACCGTCCACGGACCCGACCACCCCCGCCCGCTCGCTGTTTCACAGCGACCGGCCGTCGTCACGCTGTTCCTCCGGTTCGCGGTGGTGGTCGGCTCACGCCGACAACAGCGGGCGCTCGGAATTCCCCCTTGACCCCCTTCTCTCGCGCCAGGACCGGCCGCTAGGGCGGCCTGACTGCATGCGGACCGAGGACTTGGTCGTTGTCACAGCCATTCTGCCGTCACAGACCCTATCAGCGGCCCACAGGGGATTCTCATGACCATCCAGTCCTCCGACCGCAAGCAGAACCGACTACCGCGCTACAAGCGCGCGGAACAACCACCAAGGATGCTGCTGACTCCGCGCGACCAAGAGATCATCCGTTGGGTCTACGAGCTGCGGTTTGCAACGCAAGAACAGATTCAGCAACTGCTGTTCACGCCGAGCACAGCATCATCCTGCAAACGGCGGCTCACGCTCCTCTATCACAACGGCTACCTCGACCGCCGTCTCTTGCCGCTCCGATCGCGCTTCGGCGCGAACCGCGCGGCCTATTGCCTGGACAAGAAGGGCAAGAACTTGCTCGACGGGCAAACCGGCAGCGGTCTCGCCCAGATCAACTGGCGGCCAATTGACAACGACCGCGAGCTGTACTTTCTCGAACATCTGTTGGCTACCAATCAAGCTCGTATCTGTGCTACGATCGCGGCCACCGAACAGGGCTTCGACCTCGTCTGGACAGACGAACGCGAACTCAGAAGCAGTGTAATGCGCGACTTGGTGAAGGACCCCAAGAATCCTCAGAAGAGGCTCGCCGTCATCCCCGACGGCTACTTCCAGCTGGCCGCAGAGGCGTCACCACTCGGCTTCGCCGTCGAACTCGACCGCGCGACGGTCGAGGAAAAGCCGTTCAAGACCAAGATTCGAGCCCTAGGCGAATGGAAGACGACGGGCGCGTACAGTCGCCGTTTCGGCACGGACAGCCTGCGCGTCCTCTTCATCGTCGGCCCTAACGAACGTGATCGCGGACGGCTGGAGCGCATCAAGACTTGGACCGAGGCCGAAGGGGGTCAGAGTCTCTTCTGGTTCACGAACCTGACCGAGCTCACGCCGAGCTCGATGTTCAGTGCTCCAATCTGGCAGGTCGCCGGGCGTTCCGGCTTGTTCCCGTTGTTTGGTTAAGGAGACGTCACATGGTTTGGTGGTTCACCTCAAGCCGTCATGCCCTGGCGATAAGACCGATGGTCCGGCGTTGGCTGGCGGGCTCCCTGCTCGATCGCCTCGTTCAGGTCAGCGTTCCCGGCCTGATCTGGGGCATCATCTGGTTTCAGATCATGCTCCTCTCCTACTCGGCCAACGGCAGCGATGGTGGCGCCTTCTTCCTCTTCCTCATCGTTATCCTTCCCTGGATCTTCTGGGCGGTTGATCCCGTCGTTGACTGGCTCTACACCAACATCCAGTTGCGTCGCTTTTCAAGCCAAGACGAAGTCATGCTTGCGACGCGCTGCCAATACCTGGGCGGACACCCACAACTGCCACACGGCCGCTTCGCCTATCTCTTGCTGGAAGGGACGCGAGAAGACCCCAACCTAACGCTCGGCTTTCCGGACGAGCCGGGTGTACCGGTCGCCCACTTCTCGATGCCCCTCCTTGACCTGGCCTCCGCTTCGACCGGCAAGGGCGACAACGCTTCACCCGGGGCAGAGCTTCTCAGCAACTTCGTCGCCGCGATGAACGTCGAGTCGGGCATCCGCCAAGCGACCGCAAAACTCCTTCAGCAGGACCGCCTCACGCTCGTGGTGGAGTACCACGGTGAAGCCGGCAGCACCTTCCAAGTCGAGCTGGCGAACTTCTTTGGCGGCAACGAGGAGATCCGCGACTGGCGCAACTACCTAGTCTGTGCCAAGGCGGAAGCCACGACCGGCACCGTGCCCTACGGCTCTTGGAAGAGCCTCAAGCCCGGACTGCCCCTTGTTCAGGAGGTCAGTGATGGTTCTGCTCGGGACGGACGTCAACCACCATTCCGACGTAGCGCTTTCGCCCGCCGGTAGGCGCCAGGGTACCTACGTCCTCGGTATCAATGGCACCGGCAAGTCCAACCTGTTGCTCAACATCGCCCTGCAGGACATCCAAGCCGGTGACGGTCTCTGTCTGATGGACCCTCACGGTGACCTCATCGAGGCCACCCTGGCCCGAATTCCGAGCAGTCGAGTCAACGATGTCATCCTCTTTGACCCGTCCGATATCGACTACCCCTTCGGCCTCAACATGTTCGAGTGCGCCGATCCTTCAAATCCGCGCTTGGTCGATCGAGTCTGTTCGGAGGTGGTTCTGACCTTCAAGAAGCTCTTCCAGGACTTCTGGGGGCCGCGCATGGAGGACCTCATCCGCCACACGGTTCTGACCTTGATGGCAACGCCGGACTGCACCATGCTCGACATGCTGCCGCTTCTCACCGATAGCAACGCTCGTGCCGAGTATGTCTCCCGGACTACAGACCCGGTTCTCCGCCACTATT
Organism: uncultured Dehalococcoidia bacterium; assembly: GCA_964371355.1. Taxonomy (GTDB): domain Bacteria; phylum Chloroflexota; class Dehalococcoidia; order DSTF01; family JACRBR01; genus JACRBR01. The sequence continues at coordinate 51,321 of CAYJMG010000002.1, read as the reverse complement.
GGGCCGAAGCCTTTCCGGATAACAAACGTACTCAGGGTGAGTGGATTTCCTCGACCCTCAACAAAATTGGCCGCTTCCTCACCAATCCGGTCATCCGCAATATCGTTGCCCAACCCAAGAGTAGTTTCGATTTCCGCCAACTCATGGATGAAGGCAAGATCCTTCTTGTCAATCTCTCCAAGGGAAAACTCGGCGAGGACAACTCCTCGCTTCTGGGCTCGGTGCTTGTCGGCAAGATCCTCATTGCCGCGCTCTCCCGCGCCGAGATTGAGCAGTCCAGTCGCCGCCAGTTTCACCTCATTGTCGATGAGTACCACAGCTTCGCTACCGACAGTTTTCCAACTTTGCAGAGTGAAGCGCGCAAGTTTGGCATCGATACCATCGTCGCCCACCAGTACCGCGATCAGCTCGACATTCTCAACAAGGGCTCGACCCTCAATGTTGGTAACTTCATCATCTTCCGCGCCACGGGCAAGGACGCGCGCGAGCTCGCCATGCAGTTCGACAACTCCCCGCCAGTAGCCGAGCCCCGCCTGGAGTCAATACCGACAAGAACGGGGCGGGAAGGCGTCTATCGTTCGAGTGCTGACAAGACCTACGTGCCAGGCACCAAGCGAAGCTATGGGGACGTGGAGCGCGAAACGGCCAACTATCTCACCAACACGCCCAACTACCAGGCTTACTGCAAGTTCATTGAAGGCCGCGAGCTGTCGGAGTACTGCATTCGGACAAGCGCCGTGGCCACGCCCGCCGGTGCGTCTCTTGCCAAGACGATTCGCCAGCGTTCCAAAGCACTCGGACGGCCACGCGGTGAGGTTGAGGGACGCATCCTCAGGCTCTGGACGAATCGCCAGAGCGCTCCCGCCTATGACGCCGGGTTCGATGGGCAAATCCCCCGCCGCTCACGACGTAACGGTCAGCCAAGCGGACTGAACGGTTAAGGCAGCATCTCCCGAGGCGCCATGCCAAGCGCCTTAGCTAGCCGTTCTACGTTCATGATCGAGACGTTCCGTTCACCCCGCTCCACGGAACTGATGTATGTCCGATGAAGACCCGCTGCCAGGGCGAGGTCCTCTTGGGAGAGCCGGGCTTTTAGGCGCAACTCCCGCAAGCGCCTACCGAAGCGAACCCTAATATCGGCCTTGCCTTGAGGCATAACTGGCCCCTTGACAAAGCTGAACTCCCGTATACTATGCGTCTACAGACTATAAGTCTCATTTGGGGGAGGTTCTCGTGAGCTCAATATCGCCCCACCAAGCTGCCTTGTTCGCCTTCCCATTGATTGTGTCCCTGCTGGTGGCCTGTGGAGGCAGTGGCAGTAGGCGTAAGGAAACCTTCGGTGAGGTTGCGAGACCGGATCTGAGCGATGTGGCTGTCTGCTCCTCTGAGGAGAAACTGAACAAGGAACAGGTTGCCGCTGCCGAAATCATGCTCGCGCGCAGCGGCGAGGTGTACGAAGCCAAGTGCCTCGGCAAGGTGGAAGGCGATGACGAACGCATCCGGATGCACATTGTGGCGGACATCTTTGAAGGTGCATTGAAGTCCGAGCAAGAGTCCTGGGCCTGGGCCCACCGCGTGAGCAACGGCTGGGAAGGCGAGCGCTACGGCTTTGTCTTCGACTACACCGATGCGCAGTCTGACACGACGGGGAATGCGTCTCTGGAGACCTTCGTAGCGCAGAATGCCACGACGGAAGCGAGCCGGGACGCCACCAGAGCCGTTGCGGATCGAACACGACAAGTCGTCAACTCCGCCAACACGGCTCGGCTGCTAAAGATTGAGAACGTGGAGATCCGGCCCATCTCGAACTCATGGGATCCCGACACTAACCTTCCTGCGTTCGATATCCAGGCCACGGTCGCCAACTCCGATTGGGGCGACGTCTCGTACCGTGTCGATGTTCGCATCAGGCTCGGTGACGGTTCCGAGGTCACCTACTCGTCCCGACCCCCATGCCCTGTCGATGCTCTGAGGGCGAACGCGGCTCTTACAGAAACTGTTGCCTGGGTCGCGTGCCCCTATCAGGCGCAACGACGCAACATCGCCAATTGGGACGAGCTTGCACAGCTCGCCAACACCGCAACGATCATCGAAGCATGTCTCGTCCTCAACGGCGATGTGCTGGGACCATGCTATTCGCCATAGGGCTTCGACCAGAGAATGTCCTGACAGGCACAGGCGGCCGCTGGCGGCTCGCCCAACCCTCCACCCAAGCAGCCCCTTAGAAGGCTCAGTTCGCCCCCACGTCCCATGGCATCCCTCCCCCTTTGAACCTCCAAACAACCCTATAGTCACGGGAAATCCCAAAATAGCCACGCTTCGCGTGAGCGCGCGCGACCTATAAGCGGCGCGGGCTGAGGGTGCGATTCGGTTTGATTCAGGTTCCGTCCGGGGCTGGTGAGGAGAGGAAGGTATACCCCGCGACTATGGGATATTCTCTTACGCGTAGACGAACCTTTGGGGGACGGAGCTTGGTCGAACGGGACGAGCTTGAATGGAAGACGCGGCGCGAGCGCATTGACCCGAAGCTGAAGGCGGCGGGCTGGGCCGTCGCACGCGGCGACCAAGGGACACCGCTTCCACAGGCTCCTACGGCGCTGACCGAATTACCGACGCACAACGGACCTGCCGACTACGCCTGCACAGTTGGTGGGCGGCTCGTGGGTGTCGCTGAGGCCAAGAAGGTGGGCACCGAGCCGCAAGAAGTCCTGAAACAGGCGGAGCGATACGCAAGAGGGTTGAACGGCACCGGCTTTGACGCGAACGGCTATGGCGTTCCGTTCCTCTACTCGACCAACGGCGAGATCATCTGGTTCCGCGATGTCCGCCACCCCCTCAACGTTCAGCGCAGGATCACCCGCTTCCACACGCCCGGCGCGATCGAGGAGATGCTATCCCGCGACCTTCAGGATGGGCTCAACATGTTGGGCACGCTGCCGACGGGCACCAGCGTCTTACGTGACTATCAGTGGGAAGCCGTTACGGCCATTGAGGACGCCATAGCAGCGCGAAAACGCCAGATGCTTGTTGCCATGGCGACCGGCACGGGCAAGACGCGCCTCATGGTCAACCAGATCTATCGGCTCATGAAAGCGGGCATCGCGAAGCGCGTGCTCTTCCTCGTAGACCGACGAGCTCTCGCCGCGCAGGCGGTGAGGGAGTTTGGTTCATGCGAGGCCGAGCCGGGTCTAAAGTTCACCAACATCTACGAGGTCTACAGCCAGCGTTTCCAGTCGGGCGACTTCGGAGAGGAGGACAAGTTCGATCCGTCGGTTCTCCCGCAGTCCTATCTCACCGATCCCACGGGCAAGGAGGCGTTCGTCTACGTCTCGACTATCCAGAGGATGGCCATCAATCTCTTCGGCCGCGGCGCTGCCTTCGGCGGTGATGACGAGGACGAGATACAAGAGGACGAGAATCAGCTCGACATCCCGATCCACGCCTTCGATTTGATCGTGGCTGACGAGTGCCACCGTGGCTACACCTCAGCCGAACTCTCTGTATGGCGTAACACGCTGGACCACTTCGACGCCATCAAGATCGGACTGACCGCCACGCCCGCCGCCCACACGAAGACCTACTTCACAGAGGTCGTGTTCCGCTACGAGTACGAGCGGGCCGTCCGCGAAGGTCACCTCGTCGACTACAACGTGGTTGCGGTCGAGTCCGACGTGAAGATGAATGGCGTGTTTCTCGAAGCCGGCGCGAACGTCGGCGAGGTCGATCCGAAGACAGGTGTGGAGCAGCTCGACCGGCTCGAAGATGAGCGTCAGTACGACGCCACCGAGGTCGAGCGCAAGATCACCTCGCCGGACTCCAACCGCAAGGTCCTACAGGAGCTCAAGAAGTACGCCGACGAACACCAGCAGCGATATAGGCGGTTTCCGAAGACCCTCATCTTCGCCGTGCACGACATGCCGCATACATCCCACGCGTCACAGATCGTGCGCCTCGCCCGAGAGGTCTTCGGTGGTGGCGATGACTTCGTTCAAAAGATCACCGGGAAGGTAGACCGCCCGCTGCAACACATCCGCGAGTTCCGAAACCGGCCGAAGCCGGCCATCGTCGTGACCGTGGACCTGCTGAGCACCGGCATCGACATCAAGGATCTCGAGTACATCGTCTTCATGCGGCCCGTGAAGTCGCGCATCCTCTTCGAGCAGATGTTGGGCCGCGGCACCCGTACCGGCGACTGGTACGCACCGGACAAGTCTCATTTCACAGTCTTCGATTGCTTCGGCGGGAGGCTGATCGAGTACTTCCGTAACGCGACGGCTATCACCTTCGAACCACCGGATAAGCCCTCCCGCACGATCGCGCAGATCATCGAGGACATCTGGCAGAACCGCGACCGCGACTACAACGTTCGCTGCCTCGTCAAGCGGCTGCAGCGCATCGACAAGGAGATGTCGGGGGAAGCCCGCGATCTATTCGCTGCGTTCGTCGCAGACGGCGACGTGGGAAGATACGCCAGGGAGCTCTCAGAGCGGCTGCGTCGCGACTTTGCGCGGGAGATGCTGCTGTTGCGCAGCCAGCCCTTCCAAGACTTGCTCGTGAACTATTCGCGGCCGCCACGAACCTTCACGATCGGCTACGACGTGGAGGACATGGTCACATCGCAGTTCTTGATCAAAGGCGCCGATGGCAAGGAGTACAAGCCCGAGGACTACCTCGTCGCATTCGAGCGGTTCGTGTGCGACAACCCGGATCAGGTAGAGGCGATCCGAGTGCTGCTTGACCGACCAGGAGACTGGAGCACAGACGCCCTCGGGGAGCTAAGAATGAAGCTCACCCGTGCGCCCCAGCGCTTCACGGTTGACAATCTTGAGCGTGTGCACAAAGAGCACTACGGTAAGGCTCTGGTGGACATTATTTCGATGGTCAAACACGCAGCCGACGAGAAGCATCCGTTGCTCACGGCTGAGGAGCGCGTGCGGCTCGCAGTCGTGAAGGTCAGCGCAGGACGCGACCTGACAACAACACAGCGCGCGTGGCTCGAGCGCATCCGAGAACACCTCGTGCAGAATCTCTCGATCTCGAAGGACGACTTCGACCTCGTTCAAGTGCTCGACCGTGCCGGCGGGTGGGGTGCGGCGAACAAGGCGTTTGATGGCCAGCTCGCAGTTCTGCTTCGCGAGCTCAACGAGGCGGTCGCGGCATGACGGACGTGGTCCAGAAGCTCTGGGGATTCTGCCACACGCTGCGGCACGATGGCATCGACTACGGCGATTACATCGAGCAGATCACCTACCTGCTGTTCCTCAAGATGGCCGACGAGCGCGGCATCGAGCTGCCGAAGGCGGCGGACTGGCCAACGCTCTCCAAGCTCAGCGGGACGGAACTGACCGATGGTTACATCGACATTCTGCGGCGGCTGGGTCGCGAAGGCGGCATCCTCGGAGACATCTTCTCCGGAGCGCAGTCGCGCTTCAACAACCCGGTCAACCTCAAGAAACTGATCAGCCTCATCGATGAGACGGACTGGACCTCGCTCGATGTGGACGTGAAGGCCGAAGCCTTCGAAGGGCTGCTGGAGAAGGCAGCGAGCGAAGGCAAGAAGGGCGCTGGTCAGTATTTCACCCCACGCATCCTCATTCAGTCGATCGTCCGTTGCGTGAAGCCTGACCCGCGAAAGAGTCCGAGTTTCACCATCGGAGACCCGGCGTGCGGGAGCGGCGGCTTTCTCGTCTGCGCGTACGAGTGGCTCATCGAGGAGACGAAGGGCGGCGCTCTCGACCGTAGCGTCGCCAAGCGCGTCAGGCATGGCACGTACTTCGGCCAGGATCTGGTGGCGCGGCCTCGCAGGCTCGCGCTGATGAATCTGTACCTTCACGGATTGGAGCCGGAGGTCACGCTCGGGGATTCGGTTTACGACGTGCCCAGCGGCCCGAAGTTCGATGTTGTACTTACGAATCCGCCGTTCGGGACGAAGGGCGCGGGCCAGGCGCCGGAGCGCGACGACTTCACGATCCACACGTCAAACAAGCAGCTCAACTTCCTGCAGCACGTCCTGACGGTACTCAAGCCAGGAGGCCGCGCGGCCGTGGTCTTGCCGGACAACTGTCTCTTCGCGGATCAGGCCGGCGAGGTGTTCGAGATCCTCGTGCAAGACTGCGAACTACACACGGTGCTTCGATTGCCGCGAGGGACCTTCACGCCGTACAGCCCCGGCACGAAGACGAACGTCATCTTCTTCACAAAGGGCGCACCGACGGAGCACACCTGGATTTACGACGCCCGTTCGAACGTGCCGGCAATCACGAAGAAGGATCGGCCGCTTACGCCAGAGCATTTCGCGGAGTTCGAGCGATGCTTCGGCGAGGACCCCTTCGGACGATCGGGACGCGAACCTTCCGATTCGACGGACGACCGCTGGCGCAGGTTTCACATTAAAGAGGTCGGGGAACGAGAGTTCAAGCTGGACAGCCTGCGATGGCTGCGCGACGACACGCTCGACGACGAGGGCGAGCTACCAGAGCCAGAGGAACTCGCAACGGACGCCATCGCGGAGCTTGAACTGGCCGTCGATGAGCTCAATCAGATCCTCGCCCAACTTGAGAACGGTCGGGAGACTGTTCGCGCAGCCAATCGGGCATGACGGCGCAAGATATTCCTCATGGCTGGAACTGGGCATTCCTCCGAGATGTGACCGAGGAGGTTGCCTCGATCAATCCGGCGCTGCATCCCAACGAAGAGTTCGGATACGTCGACATCGGTTCCATTTCGAACCGCTCCTTCACCATCGTCGAACCCAAACGAATTCTGGGACGTGATGCACCGTCTAGGGCACGCCGTCCCATTCGCGAAGGCGACGTGCTCTTCTCCAATGTCCGTACGTACTTGCGAAACATCGCCCAAGTCACGGCAGATGTAGAGGCTACGGTCGCATCTACCGGCATCACCGTCCTGAGACCGAATTGTCATCTCGCGTCGCGCTTTCTCTTCCACTATGTAATTAGCGACGCATTCATCAACGCGGTAACACCTCACCAGACCGGATCAAACTATCCAGCGACATCGGACCGCGTGGTGCGTTCGATGAAGATCCCCTTACCTCCACTCGAAGAACAACGACGCATCGCCACCAAGCTCGACGACCTGCTCGGTCGCGTCGCGGCGACTCGCGAGCGGCTGGACCGCGTGCCAGGGATCCTGCGCCGGTTCCGGCAGTCTGTGCTTGCAGCTGCCGTGTCGGGTCGGCTGACAGAAGACTCGCGCGCTGCGGGAGACGCCGAAAAGCCCTCGCTACTTGAGACAGAGTGGCAACAGGTGGCGGAATGGCTCGCGCTGCCAGATCTTCCCGAAACGTGGAGCCGCACTACACTGGGGATGGTCTCCCAAAAGATCCAATACGGTGTTTCAGTCAAGGGTACAACCAACCCCGAAGGTGGCATTCCCATGCTCCGCATGTCCAACGTGACAGAGTCGGGCTTGGCCTTCAGCGGTATGCAATATGTTGACGCTCGTTCCCCCGCTGTCCGCGGGTTCATCTTGCAACCGGGTGACGTTTTATTCAATCGAACGAACAGCCCAGAACTGGTCGGCAAGGCCGCGGTCTTCATCGGCGATGATCGAATGACTTTCGCCTCGTATCTCATCCGCATTCAATGCAATCAGAATCTTGTTCTGCCGGGATTTCTGAATGCCTGGATAACGTCGCCTTGGGGCAGGGCGTGGGCGCGCGCCGTGCGAACCGATGGAGTCAGTCAGTCGAACATCAACGCAGCGAAGCTCCGGGCGATGCCCCTGCCTCTGCCGTCGCTAACGGAACAACATGAGATTGTCGCGCGCATTAGAGCGCTTCATTCTCTCGCGGATCGTACAGCGACGCGCGCCGAGAACGCTTCTTCAGCAGCAGTACGAGTCTCGCAGTCCCTCTTGTCAAAGGCCTTCGCCGGCGAACTCCTCTAGCTGAAAAATACGCGAGCTTGACATCTGGCATCTAGATCCCCTACAGATCCGATCAATCGATAGAGCAACTGCTCGGCGCGAATCAGACATATCCTTGGGGGAGTTATGGCAATCTCGATAGTCAGCCTCGCCTTCGCCGACCTTCGGAGACGTGGCGATGCCAATCAGTACGAGGCGAGGCTCATTGGTGTCGCGGATACGACTGCCATGCCTGCTGAGGCAAGGTCGTATCTCGGTGATCATCTCGCTGACTTAGGCTCTCGGAGTGAAGAGTACGGTGAGGCACAGCCAGGTTGGTGGGTGGATGGTAAACCGCCAGCGCAAATCGCGAGCCTCGCTCCGCCGGCCTCACCTGCATTCGGCTCCTCCGCGCCTCCTGCGCTCGACCGCCTGTCCGCTGCGACGCCGGGTACAGCGTCCCCCGGCCTTATCGCGCTTGTCCGATACAAAGACCCAACTGCCTATCTGGCAATTCTCAAGCTGGACATCGACGAGCAAGATCTCTATCGATTCCAATCGACGGGAAAGGCCGAACGAGTGATCTCGTACGAGCGTCTCAAGGACGTCCTTCCGAAGATTGGAGATCTAAAGAAAGCTGCGCTGGTCCCGAATCCGGTGAACACTCAGGCCGATCTGAGAGTCGTCGACGATGAAGCCTCGGGAGGAACGGCGACTTACTGGCTCAACTTTCTCGGGGCAAGGGTCGTTCAGCCGGCACCGCGTGCGCTGAAGAAGACGATCGACGTAACGACGGCCGTGTTGTCGGAAACGCACGATCATCCAGCAGTGCACACCGCTCTCGGACGCGCGCTCGACGCCTTGGCCAAGTCGAAGAAACAGACCACGCCCCGTGACCTTGTCCGCGCCGTAGCGACAAACATCGGCACTCAACCCGGGCCAGTTTGGAACGCAGTGTCAAGCCGGCTGGGCGAGCGGGTTGGCGCTGACGCTCCGATCTCTCCCGTGACCCTGGAACGAGTCGAGACAGAGATCTCGTTTCACGCTGGTGGTCAGCAGGTAAAAGTGAAGGGGCCTGCGGAGGCGCTCGAAGGACGATTCCAATGGGAGGCCGCGCAAGGCGGGTACGTCCTGCGTATTCGCAGCGACGACGAACCGCGCGTCAGAACGATACTTAGGTCCGGGCGACCTCGTGCTTACTGACGAAACAATTGTTGCATTGAGGGAACTGATAGGGATCACCGGAACTGACGACGCCGTGCGCGTCGATGACAGCGAACGTCTGCAGGTCTTCGTTCCAGAGGCAGCTCTCGGAGACGTGGTGCCGATCGCCCGCAAAGCTAACACGCTTGGTGCCATCGTCCAGCTGCAAATCAGTTTGTCCGATACAGATCTGGTCTTGGAAGCACATGATGATGGATGGTCGGCAGACGGCGACATCTCCATCCTGGGACCACCGAAATCTCGATTTACCGACAGCGATGTAACCAGCCACCTCACGACCGGCACGCTGGTGCTGACATTCTCGAAGGAGACCTGGGGCACGCCGTGGATTGGTTGGTCCGTTGCCACGCTTTCCCGGTGGCTGCGGCAACTGAATCTGCGGACGGCGGCAGAAGCCGTCTTCGACAAGGGCCCGGCCAGATTGGGTCTGGTCAATTGGGAAGCGGGCCGGGTTTGCTTGGGGACCGCTCTCGTACTGGGAGATCCTAACGAGTCGCCGCCTGCACCGAATCTGAACTGGCCAGAACAACGTCCTGCATGGCAAAGGCTCGCCTCAACTATCGATCCGCAGCTGGCGCCAGACGAGCTGCGCGAGGCCCTGTGCGGAATGGCCAGCGTCGGTGCCGTCCATTTGCTGAGTGAGGTAATCCGACAACGCAGCGATGGAGCGTACGAATTTCGACTCGGCCCCGAGACCAGCCCGAGCCTCTTGCTCACAAAGGACGACGCGCAGGAACACGCTTCCACTCTTCGCGACGTCGTAGACTGGGTCGCACGAGAGCCCTCGCTGACGAGGCTCATCGTCGCACGGCGAACTCTCCGCACACGACTGATTTCGGAAGGTTGGTCTGGCGTTGGCGAGGGACTCACCGCCCACTCAGAGGTTGCCTATGCCGCAGCGGTTGATGACCAGGTCGCCCATGCGTTGGATGCACAGGCAAGCTTCGAGAACCACATTCTCGAGTTCTCCACGAAAACGAACGAAGTCGTCCGAGAGATTGATAAGACGACGGACGATGTAGCAACACGTACGATCGCTGCACTCGTAGCAATCTTGATCACGGGCGTGTTCGCCAAGGACGTGCGCGGTTGGCCACTAATGCTCGCGGCATTGTTCGTCGCAAGCTATGTCGTTTGGACCTCTTGGCACGTGCTTGGTAGCTACAAGCTCGACCTCCATGCCAGCTCAAGGCTGTTGCAGCGCGGAACCTCGACAAGGCCCTACGGCATTTCTGACGGCGTCGCGACCCAACTCGAAGTGATCGAATCAAATGCTCGAAACCGCATCCGCTTCCGACAACTGGTACTCGCGCTTCTCGCAGTCGCAGTTGTTGCCACAGGCATCGGTATCCTGGTTTCAGATAACTCGCGGTCGACTGTAAGCACAACAAGTCCCCCCGGAACGCCAACGTCAGCGCCCATGAAACAATGACCGGTTCCGCTAGTGCGCGAAGCGTCGATTTGAAATTCAGTCGGTCTCCAGGACGCCAATTCCGCACTTACCACCCAGGAGTCATGACAACACCGAACGAGAGAGGTTGACCGACTACTTGGATCCCTCGCTGCTCCCTTCACGCCTTATCGACGCAGCGAATAAGGCGGTCCGCATAGGTCCGCGCACGCAGCGATGCTTTGAGGTCGCATTCGCGGCGTGTACAGAGGACGAAAGCCCGGCCCGAGAGCCGCTCATTGCAATAAGGCACCAAATCGATGGCCAGCTGCTTAGGCAGACGAAGGGTAGAGTCTGCGAACTACTGCTCGCCGAACTTCTGATTCTTGAGTTGAAGAGTCCCCAGACCGACGCGTCAGAGGCTTTCCTTAGCGGAATGTTCTCCGCCGGCGGTCGCCTCGTTATGGATCAGTTTCTCGGGCACATTGAAACGCGAGGCGGTATCCACACTCTCGTCATCGACAAGGTCTTCGAGGTAAAGTCCTTTCGACGTGTACGCGTTGCTCGCGTGAGAAGACAGTTAGAGGCACAACTTCAGCGCATCCGTGACGCAGATAGCTTCTTGAGCATAGATACTTACCCCACCGAAGTGAGACTGGCCGAGCAACTCGAGCGTGTCAGCGTCGCCCCTAGTGATGTGCAGAGTGTCGACCGGAGGCTCGACTTCACATCGGACGAAGTATCACGAGCGACGGAGGAAGCCGTCTCACGAGCACTAAAAGCCCTCTATGGAGAGGAGCGGCTGGCTTGCCTTTTCCGCTCGCTGCTAAGCGAATCCTTGCTCAGCTCATCGGCCACTCCAAGGTTTCGTCGGGTACTTTGTGGTCGCTAAGAACTCCGCGCTTCAACGGTCACGTCGCACAATATCTTATTGTCCGTCGCGACCTCCGTGCCTATGAGCGGACTACGATCAACTGGATCCTGCACAACTGGCGAACAAGTCGAAGATCTCCTCGATACCTTTCAATACGATTTTCAACCGCCCTCGTGAACCAGACTGAGAAGAGCTCACCAGCCGCTGCGCCCCCAGGTGAGCTTTCCCGACCAACTGATGCAGGAGCGGCCGAAATCATAACGCCGCTTGCGATGGATATCCTTCCCGAAGAGCGAGCCCGCGATGTCTACAAACCATAATGCGAATCGGGATCGCGTCGTTCATAGTATCCTTCATCACCTCTCGGACCCGCGAGGCATCGCGACAGCACAACGTGACTCATGCGATTTCGGACTCTCAATCGGCCGATCGTGCGCGCAGGATTGATCCTTTTGGCCGCGCTACTTGCCATGTTGGCATCGTTCCTGTGGGCGCAGCGGAGTGAAGAGACTCGCGAAATATCCGGTAACTTCGAGTCCGATGCGACACTCGGAAGTCCGCTACACCTTGAGTACGTCCCGGTCACTCAAACCGATTCGAACCCCCTGTTCTACGTCGACGGTAGGATGCGTGCTACAACGTTGCTTCGATTGCCTCCACTAACGGGCAGCCGCGTCGAGCTCCAATTGTGCGGCGACAGACTCTTCGACGAGATTAAGAACAACTGGCCCGTTAAGGAAGTCGCCGGATCGTTGGAATTGGTCGATCCGCACGTGCTTGAAGTCAAAGCTACCAGCGATCAACCACTTTACTTACGATTCTGGCCCGCACCGGGCCGGCAGGCAATCGTGTTGCCACACGAGCAAGGACCAATCGCCTTCCACGACCTAGAATCCGGAGGCAACTATCGTTTTGCGTTCGTCTTCGATAGCGCGCCGTTCCAGCTGACGATGCAAGCTGGGGTCACGGCGTACCAGGTTGATGGCAGAACAGAGGTTGAAGCCGGTAACAGACTTTGCTGGACTCTTAGGATCCCGGTCGGGCAGATTCCGGAGGACGAGCCCTTTTCCTATGACTCCGGGATAAATCTCTATGGAGCGGATGACTCGTTCAAATTGGCTGATGGCGCGACGGCAATGACACTTCACTACGCGACGGCAAAGTTCACACTAGATGACGAGGTCATTGAGGCACCTACGTCTTCCATCGACATACGCTTCCGCAACTATGGCAAGTTCTTCTTCTCCGCCAAGGGCCTGCGACTGGAAGACGGCGTTGCGGACAGTGTGAAAATCAATGGCCAAGAGCAAATCAAACGCGAGCGCACAGACTTGATCCCAACCTTGCCAAACCTAATTTCGGCACTGGTGGGCGCAGCGATCGCTGTCCTTCTTACGCACGACGCTCGGAGGGATTCGGGTGATCACCGAGCGGGTTGATACTCTTTTCCGCTTCTCCGACTGCGTCGCACAATCCACGTTATGCGACCTCTGCTTCTAGCCTCAGCTAGGCACCGGAATCTCAGGCGCTGGCTCGTTGAACTAACTCATAGCCGCACGCCCGCAGGCTCGTGCTATCGGCTCTTAATTCGGCGGCACGGACGCCGCACTTGCCGTCCATGAGATAATCGATCCATGGGAGGTGAAACCATCTGACAAAACGCATTTCAACATTCGTCGAGTCCTACTTGACTCCGGTCGACGAGAAGGACATCTGGCACAACTACAGCCCTAAGGAAGCCTGGCGTGCCCTGGGTAGCCTCGCCGGCTCATGGGCTTCAACCGACACGGACAAGCTGGCGGAGGACATCCGTCTCTGGCGGAGGACAGGTAGCCGCGCCTAACGGCCAATGCCATACCTACTCGACACCAGCTTTCTCATCGGCTCGGTTCTTGGCAAGGCAAAGGAAGCCCTTCCGAGGGAGCTGCGCTACCAACGCCTCGCACTCAGCTTCATAACCCTGGCTGAGCTCTACGAAGGTGCGTTTCACCACACCTCTCCCGATGACGCAATCTTCGATCTCAGAATGAAGCTTCAAGACTTCGCGCTTATACCAATCACCGATGCGATTCTGTTGCGATTTGCGGAGCTCCGCGCACAACTACGCCGACAAGGCAAGTCACGCACCGACTTCGACCTTCTGATCGCGGCCACAGCCTTGCATCACGACCTCACGCTCGTCACGCGAAACGCGCACGACTTTGAGGGCGTTTCCGACCTACGCGTCGTCGAACTGTGACTCCCTCTGATCTACAAACACCCCATTGACCGACATCATTCCTCTTGTGAGATAATCCGTCCACGATGGCGGACATCAGTCTCGAACAACTCGATAAGCTCTTTGACAAGAAACTCTCTCCGATAAGGAAGGAACTCAAGGGCGTGAACACACGCCTTGACCTCGTCGCCGGCCACGTCGTGAAAATCGACCGGCGTCTCGATACCGTCGAGGAAGCATTGAAAACTGTCCTCGACACGCAGCAGCGACACACGCAGCAGCTCGCTACTATCGAACGTTTGCAGTCCCACGACACGGATCGCCTCGACGACCATGGCACGCGCATCGAAACACTCGAGGCCAAGACCGCCCACCTCCCTTCCCAACCACGAAGCCGATGATGGCCGAGGGCTCTTCTTCAACTCAAGGGTCAAGATGAACTCTGCTCTTTTCAGAGCCTCGCCCTTGACCTGAAGCCGCCCTCGTCATGGTTCCTTATAAGGGTTTGCTTTCAGCAAACGCCCGTCTCTCCACTTCTCAGCCCAACTTTCGTCTTGGTTATGGACATATCCGGCACATCTCAATAGGCCGGTGTCAGCATCAGGTTGCCTAAGTGAAAGGAGCCCTTGTGTGAACAGCAGAGCCACAATTCAGAGCGCCAAGGTCGGCGGTAGCGAGCACGGTCGGGAGAGCGTCCTCACCCTTACGCTCGATATCCGTCTGCCAACACCCGTCGAAGTTCACAGTCTCAACGAATGGGCGGGATCGGAACTCGACTGGCAGACCCGCCAGCAGATCGCCAAAGCCCAGCTGCGGCGCGCTAATGGCGCCAAGAACGGAAAGGTCAACAAGGCCGATAAGAAGGCCCAGGCCGAAGCCCATGAGCAGGAACGGGAATGCAGCATCGGCTCCTGCGAGGTCTGTTATCCGGACGGAGCGGTCGAAGCTCTGGTGTGTCTGGAGCACCGACTTCCCTGGCAAGAATGCCAAGCCTGTGAAGGCGAAGGCGCCATCTTCCTCGAAGAGGAGGACGTTAAGGCTCTTAGCGCCAAGTACGAGCAGTACAGCCAGGAGCAGACCAACCTCAATCGTGAGGCCCTAATGGCCGCTCAGGAAGCAGCTCTCTTTTTGCTCCTGATCAAAAAACCCGTCCACGTGACCATCGCCCCAGCTCAGCAAGCCTTTGCGGACTTGCTGCAGTTGAGTGCGCCAACTTCCTGAAAGGAACCTAAGCATTGCCACGGAACAATCGCAACGAAGAAGAGGAGGTGCGCGAACCGCGCAACTGGACCGAATGGCGAGAGGATGCCAGTCAGCTCCTAGGTGAGCTCGACCGCTCTCTCGCCCAGGCCCGTCAAGCGATCTATCGCCTGCGGCCCATGGTCCGCCCCAAGAACGAGGAGGGAGAGGAACGGGAGTCCCGTCAGGAACGACCGGCCCAGTTTCGGCGCCAGCGGCAGTCACGCTCATGAAGCCTGAACCGCGGCCGTTCTGGTCACTCTCGTTCCACTTCGACGATTGGGAACTCGCTGGTCGAGCCTACGAGAAGAGCCGAGACCTTGTCTTCGGCCTCGACATCGACGCCTCTGCCTACCGCATTCTCCTCAACGAGAAAGCACACGTCGTTATCGTCGGCATCGGCTTGCCACCGGACTCGCTTGTCGAGCAGTTGCAGGCTGTCTGCCACAGAGGGGAGGACGCTCCGCTTCCGGATCCGGTCGTCATCACGCTCGCCCTACGGCACGAGCAGTTTGCCGTCGCTCCCGGAACCAAAGTTGAGCGACGAGCTCGACTCTAGGTCTTCTCTTTCAAGCACCAATTAGGAGACGAAGGATGAGTCAGACCACACACGTCTGCGACGACTGCTTGCAGTCGGCGGCGGACGAAGCCCTGGCGCCTATCGAGGAATGCGGCCTGCTCTGCCTCGAACTTGGCGGCGAGATTGCCGATCACCTCTGCGAGGAGATCGAACTCGATGGCGCCATCCGCTGCGACTGTGTCTGTCACCAGGCCGTGAAGCGCAAGCTCCGCAGCGCAGCAACCGTCTCGGGAGGCAGCACATGAACTTGCTGACCGAGGAGATCCGCAGGGCACTCCCACCTCTGCGGAGCACCGAAGAGCTCGGCTTTGATGCACCCATTGTCGTCAAGTTCTTCACCCCCAGCTCCAACTGGACCTGGTACGCCACCGAATTTGATGGCGAAGACCTGTTCTTTGGACTGGTCGATGGACACGAGAAGGAGATCGGCTACTTCTCGCTGTCTGAACTGGAGTCCGTCAGAGGACCGCTCGGTCTAGCCATCGAACGCGACCTCTTTTTCGGCACCGATCACACCCTGAAGGAGTTCATGTAAGACCACCTTCATTACAGCCCGCTCTCGTTTCGCAATGATGGCGGGCTTCTTTCCTCCCAGAGAATGACCTCCGGCGCGTAAAGTTGCGCCACATCAACTACCTATTGACAGAGTTGGGCCAACTTTGAGATAGTCGATCAACCATCATGTATCCAAAGGAGCCGTATGTATGAAGAGTTCTATGGCCTGAAAGAGAAGCCGTTTTCCATCTCGCCAGATCCGCGTTTCCTCTTCCTCGCACCGCAACATCACGAGGTGCTCTCCAAGTGCCAATACATGATCCAGGGCCGAATTGGTCCTGTTTACGTCTTCGGTCCGATCGGCTCGGGCAAGACGACCATCATTCGCCGGCTCACCCAACAACTTGCCGACTCAGGCTCCTACCTCGTCGCTAGTGTTATTGCCCCTGACCTGCGCTCGCCCAACGCGTTCCTGCGGCTGATCTCGGGAGAATTCGGCGTCAAAACTGAGCGCTCCTACGATGGCTCCCTGCGTAACTTCGCCGCGTTCCTGCGAGAGCAGAACGACGCCGGTCGCATTCCCGTTCTCCTAGTCGACGAAGCACAACAGCTACGGCAACCACTCCTCCGCCTTATTCTCTTTCTCCTGAACTACGAGACCAATACCGAGAAGCTCTTGCAGATCGTGCTGTTCGGCCAGAACGAACTCGCCTCACGCATCGACGCGATTCCCGAGCTCAAGAGCCGCATGTTTCCTAGTGCCCTCGCGGCCCTCAACGCCGACGAGACGCGCGAGATGATCCAGTTCCGGATGACGGTTGCCGGCACGAAGGTAAACCCCTTCACGACCGCCGCTACGCTGGCCGTGTATCGGGCGTCACTGGGGCTCCCGCGCCAGGTCTGCAAGGTCTGCGACATGGCATTGCTCGCCGGTTTCAGCGCTAAGAAAGAGGAAATAGGAACCGACATCATCCAGACGGCTGCCCGTGGGCTGCGAATCGAACCTGAGGAGGCTGCATGAGCGACGATCGAATGTTCGCTCAGCTGATGGAGACACAGGCCGCCGACGAGCCCGCCAGTCATCCGAAGCTCGCTCCCCCAGCGCCGACGGAACCGAAGGCATCAAAACCGAGAGACGAACTCAAACTTCCGGATGAGCTCGAAAACATCGGAGATGCCGGCTACACGTCGCACAGCTATCGCCTGACCGACGCTGAGGTTCGCTGGCTCCGCCGCTTTTGTTTCAAGCTCTCCGAACAGATGGATCGCACGGTGAGCCAGAACGAACTTATCCGCACTCTCTTTCGGCTGGCCGACGAAGATTGGCGTGCCAAACCGGACGCCAACCGGATCCTCGATCAACTCTCCCAACACAAGGACTAGCCTCATCGCATCACTGCTTCCATAACATCATTGGTGTCATCACACCATGTCATCACACGATTCCATCGCGCGCGGTGATCGCTTCAAACCATCACACGATCTGATCACCCCATGCCATCGCTTGCGCTGATCGCATCAATGCATGGCGATTGACGGGCGCGAGATGATAGTTGCGATGGACCAACCAAGCATCAAACATCGCAGCACGCTCAAGCATCACTACACGATGACCTCGAACGTGCTTATCTTTGGCTACAGGCAACTCACCGATCCGGTCAAGCTGACCTACCAAGCTGTCGATTCCTTCGACTGGAGTAACGGAGAAGGGAAGCGCAAGGGGTACGCTTTCCCGAGCTTGGCCACACTCGCAGAGTTGCGGGGAGTGGACGCGCGCACACTGCGGCGCCATCTGGCCGCACTGGAAGAAGCCGGCTTGCTGCGGCGTGAGGTACGTGCCGGCCAGCCGAGCTTACTGTGGATCGAGGAGCCCTCGAAAGAGGAATGCGAGAGGTACTTATCCACAATGACTATGAGTCCGGACACGGATGTCCGGGGTGGGGAGGACACAGATGTCCGCCCCCTATATGAGGAATCAGACGAATCTGAAAAAGACAAAACCGTTAACGCGGCTAAAGCCTTTAAGGGGAGAAGGGGAGGGAAGCGAACACTATCGGCCCTGGAGAAAGCCAAGCAAGAATGGCTCGCCAAGCATATGGTCGAGCAGCTCGGTGATGCCCATAGTCTCAACTTCTACCGGAAGGTGGCCGCGACAATCACCGAACGGCGTGTGTTCGAGGTCCTCAGTGAGGTTCGTAACACCAAGCGAGAGGGAAGAGTCTCTAACGCTCCAGCCCTCTTCACCACTCTCGTTCAACTGAAGGGAGGTGAAACCAGACGAAACTACACCCCTTAATCAGTGCTGTTATAGGCACACTCACTTTTGCTGTTCTAATGATTCTGACGATCGGACTGATCCCAGCACCTACCATCTTCCGCCGAACACTCGATGCGTTCCTGCCGCCTCTGGGTTATGTGCTCTACTCAGCGTCAGCTGTCTTACTGGTCACCGTACTTCTGGTAGTCGGCCTTTCAAGGCAATCCTGGAAGACCGCTGTTGGACTGCACCTGTTGTTAGTTTTGACGCTAGGTGCTCTCGCCGTCTTGCTGGCCGGCTCATAACTAAGGCTGTTCGAACTGCACGCCGTCCAGTACCGGCGCGAACAGACAACTAGAGATACAGCGCCCGAGGACCTCCATTTCGTGTCCTCCAAACTCATTCGTGGAGACCACGACCGATCCCCGATGTGAAAGCAGGCCACCAGTCGAAACCTCAACTGGAATTGCTCCGTCAATTCGTACGAAGAGCGAGCCGGCAAACGGCCTCGTCCAGAACCAGATCCTCACGCTCTTTGGACCGTCAAATCTGAAGAGGCAGGTGGCTGAGTTCTCCAATGCCCGGCCACTTCCTTGAATCAATCGCTCGCCGCCAAGAATTGAGCCTGTACAGACCTCCATCCGTGGCCCGCCTTCACTGGAGAAAGGCCTGTTGGCGCCTACTTCAATCGAACTCTGCTCCATGGCGCCAAGGAGCTTCCATGAATTGGCGGCCGGACTCAGTGGATACAGGTGGGCCGGCCCAATGCCTTTCCAAAGCTCCAGCCACCTTTCGATGTCATCGTCGAGCCGCCGTTGAGGACCGCTGCAATTGCGTCGTGGAATCAGATTGCAAAGCGCGAGGACTGTCCGGTCAATCAGCACAGCGCGGAGACGCTTGGTATGCTCGACGATATTGCATCCGCCGACTGGACCGAACGATTGCACATCGCTCTCCCAGACCCGACCGCCATGCGACACGTCAATGCCGCGCATAGCGACACCATTAACCACGCAATCATCGTTGCTATTGACGACATAGAAAGGCACGAAGTTCAATCCACGTGCCACGAGCGCCATGGGGGCTGGAGAAACGCCATCCGGATTCGAAAAGTCCTTATACAAGTCGCTTCCAAACACACCCAGTCTCGTTTGTCCGAACAACGACGCTAGGATGCCAACTCCCCGCAGCGGACTCTCGAATGCGACAACGCTCTGCACAAGGGCGCGGTCCTCTTCGGAGGCCTGGTCGGCCCAGCGCGCGACCACAACACCACCAAGGCTGTGGGCCAAGATGTCCACTCTTGATGCATCCGTTTTCCATGTGTTGAATTGCGATTGAAATGCATCCGCGGATTTCTCTAGCGACTGCCAGGTGTCACAGCCGGAATACATCGGGCGCTCGGCGTCGTAACTGAAATAGACGACTTGAGTCTCTGGGTCCGCGAGTCGAGCCTTGGCGGCGTTAACTGCATCAGAGAATATTCCAACGCTTTCTTCAGCATCGCTCCTCATCTCTGAGTCCGAGCAGGAAAGGCTGAAGAGATCCGAAATACCGGGCACAACTACGAGGACCGGGTGTTTTTCAGGCAATGTGACAGTCGGCGTAGGACTAGCCGTTGCTGTCGGTGTAGCTGTGTCGATCGGTGTTGGGGTGGGCGTGAGCCCGCCTCTCGCGGGCGTCCATGTAGCGCCCCACTCGTCTCCGCTCGTTTCCACGACCAAACTCGGTTGAGATCCAGGCGCCACGGCATAGATACCGCCAGGCGCACCTGCGACGCCAAGTCCCTCCACTGCGAGCGAGCCGTCAGCAGCCCAGGGCTCTTGAGTGGGCCTCACGGTTCCGAGTGTCTGAACTGCACCCGAACCCACGGTGATGATTTGTAGCGCCCCATTTCCGCAGAAGGCGATGCGAGAACCATCCGGGGACCAGTCTGGATTAGAGCAGAAGGCGAAGAAAGGGTTCGGCCCCCAAACTGTTCGCTCATATTGTCCTTGTGCGTCGAACACATTGAGCCAGCTTCCGGCGCCACCAGAGAATGGCACCAGAAAGTGAGAGCCATCGGGCGACCACTTGGGAGTCCCAGCGATACCCGGAGTAACCGAGGCGATCGTCTCTAAATTGCCTTCCAAGTCGGCCTTGCAGATGTTGGTACCACAGGCGAGGAGCAATTCTTGCCGAGAAGGGTGCCAGCTAGGGTATCCAACTGGATCGGTGCTAATCGAAGTGGTGGAGCCAGAAGCAACATCTACAACCACGATTCCGCCAGAGCACGAATCAGTGGCGATCTTGGTCGAATCTGCCGACCAGTTGTGTTGTCCACTGATGTGCGGTCCGTTGGTGGACCCGGATGAGATTCCCACACAGCCGGCCAAGACTCGAACGTCACGCGTCGCAGCGTCCCACAACTCGAGCGTGTGGTAGCTCGGAGGCCCGGCGTTGATGAAGGCGATCTTAGAACCGTCAGGAGACCAACGTGGGTCTCCGAGCGCGGAGCCTGCGACGCGGAGTTGCAGGTTGGTGCCATCGTCATTGACGGTGTAGAGGCCGGGCGCGTCGCCTCCCCACACGGCGAAGGCGATTTGGCCCGATTCCGCCGCAATGCCGGCTCGGGTTGGGGTGCGACCCTCCACACCAGCTCCAAGCGCCACGGCCACCAGTCCAAGAAGTAAGCCCGCAGACACTCGCTTCATCGTCAGCTCCTACTGAGCGCACGATATGCTTGGCAGACACTTGCGTCGATTCTGCGAGTGGCACACCTTGTGCCACTTCTAAGCTATCTTGACGGCATTTGCTGAGCGACAGTGAGTCGATGAGCGTTTGGGCCCAGAAACTGCGCGCCGAGCGGGAGCGCCTCAACCTCTCACGAGAGCGGCTGGCCGCGATCGTCAAGGTTCCCACGGCCACCTTGCGACGCTGGGAGGACGCCAGCCGCCGCCCGTCAGAGCAGCGACTACGACAGCTCCTTTCTGCCTTGAAGCTTTCCGGTGCGCCTGCAAACGAGATCTTGGTAGGCGCCGGCTACCGGCCAGAACCGACCCTGTTCCCGAATTGGCGCTACCCGGACTACTTCTACACAGCTGAGCAACTGCAAACCGCCGTCGAGCAAGTTCCTTGGCCGGAGTTCGTCCTCAACAATAACGTGGAAGTCATCGCCGCCAATTTGGCAGTTCAGGCTCTCTGGGGCATTGACTTCCTGGAAGAGAGACGCGAGCGGACACGCGCACAAATGAGCTTGCTCAGTGTTGCAAGTGCCCACCAATTCGCCGACAAGCTCGTTAACTGGGACGAATGCGTGCGCATCATTGCTGGTGTTTTCAAAGGGCAGCCACAGAATCCTGAGTCCTTGGATACTCCAAGCGCCTACTTCAATGAGGTTCTCAAGGAGTTCGCTGATGGCGACCAGCAGTTCCTACGACGGCTCCTCGAAGCCTTCGCCGAAGCAGCACCCGAAGAACCAAAGGTGCGTGGATCCTATCGCGTCGTCTGGCGCGACGATGACTTCGGCGAGCTCCGCTTTCTCGCGCTAAGGTCAACGGCGAGTGAGCCAGATGGATATGCCTTCAACGATTGGATTCCTTTGGACGGTGAAACTTGGAGCCGTCTTGACCAGGTGATACAACGCCGCGCTAACCACACCTGACTATTGCGTGGAGTCGTTGTGCAGCAGGCTTCGCCAGTCCAATGGAGTTGGATCCACCTCGACGTCGAATTCATCTCGTGCGACGTCTCCGACGTTCGTAGCGGTCGCGCTCCATTGAAGTTGACTGGTCCCGGACTCCCCTCTCGGCGGAAACGCGTAGAACTCGAGCTCGACCCTTGCCTCCGGTCGTAGGTCAAATGAGGCGAAGGAAACCACGACTCTATCGTCCTCTCGCCCGATCTGCCGGGCCTCCTTTGGAGGAGCAGTTCGTGCCGGGATCTCAGGGATGTCGTAGAGGCCGGGCGGAACGAGATCTCGCTGGGGCGAAGGTCGCGAAGGCCAAAACGGGCCAGGTATATCGTCCCTGTCGAATGCTGCAATCCAGGCCGCGGGAAGGCTGATTGTCAACACCACGTCTTTGAAGTTCTCGCGTGTAGCGTTGACTACTGTTAGCCGGATCAAGTTCCCTTTGACCTTGAGAAAGGCGCACTGTAAGCGCCCAAGGAATGCTCCTTCCGCACGCGTCAGGTAGCCATTAACCTCGCTGACGTATTCATCCTGCCGCTTGTCGAGAACGCTGAACGAGTGCGCTGGCCTTCGATTCCAATGTTGTGCGATGTCCTCGTACTCTCGCGTTCTCCAATCTAGAAAAGCTTCGTCTGAAGCATCGATCGTTCTCAGAAGTTTGGCTTCAGCCTGGACTCCTACACCCAGTTGAGCAACGGGTACGGCTCGCCTGACGAGCATTGCCACGTCGTCCGGAGTGGCTGGCTCGGTCTTGCCTAACTTGCGGACGAAAATCGATCCACGGTGGAAGTTCTTGAAGGCTTTACGAAGTACGAAAGGACCTACCCCGATGCGGGGAGGACTTACCGTGAATATCAGCACAGACTTGCCGTTGAAAGCAACGGTGTGGACGTCCCAGGCTGGGCCAGACGATCCTCCAACATACGGCTCCATCCAATCCTGTATTTGCGCTGAATCGCGTAGTGCGGTTCCCGAGGCACAAGCTGGTTCCGCGCCAAGTACAAAATATGCCCATCCCTCGGCATAGCGATTTGCCTTCGATGGATCTCTGTTAGCCGCTCCCAAAATGAACTTCGCGACGGCGAAACGAGCCTCGACGGCCCTTAGGTCGGGGTGAGTTTTCCACTCCACCCACTCAGGTTCGCTGGTTACGGGAGGCGCGGTGACTATAGACGTCACAAGCGCAAGTCTGTCCTTTGGCGTGCGGAAAGCGTTTGCAGGAATTGGCAGCAAGGCCGCACCTCACGTTTTGCGTCATCCTACCGTTTTGCCTCTTCCGCGGCGCGACAGTCAACGAGGTAGCGACTCTCGTTAGGGACTTGGGTCGTTATGTGTTGGCGAACGTGCGCGGGCCAAGGATTAGTGAGCAATTGGCATACGCCAAGTTGCCTCCTCGATTCGCGACAAATTGGTTACCCGAATGTCCAGATAGCCAACCTCTGGAGACGTGTAATCACCGAGCACCGAGACGCGAATATCGCTGACCACGTCCCCGCTATGGCGAGGACCATCTCCCACGTGTTGTGTTGTTATGCCAGGTCCAACCGCGAACGACCCGGTGAAGGTGCACAGTCCCCATTCCTGGACCGTGAGCGCCTTACCCGTGCTCGCTGTTACTGCGAAGTTGGCAACCGCCACTTCGAAAACAATCTGACTATCAGTGTCGTTCTTAATCCTGATGTAGAACCGCAGGTCTTGCTCGTGATAGCAATCGCCCCAGCTTTCGAAGCCTCCCGGAGTGAAGTAGTCAGGCTTGATGATCAGTGAAAGGGAAACGCCATCTTTAATCCAAGGCTGGTCAGGCGCCAGGACAGATCCGGGCGCAGTGTTAACGTTGGGAGTTGCTGTCGGCGGCGGCACAGGTGTCCAAGTCGACGTAGGTGGTAACGGCATTTGTGTGGGCGTGGGCGTCGACGAGGCGATAACGACTTTCGTTGGAGAACTCGTCTTCGTGTGGAGCGCTGGCGTCATGGAACGAAAATCTGAGGTCGCGGTCGGTGAAACTGGAACGCCGCCCTCACCTTCCGCCTTGCCGTCGAGGGGGTTCGGGAGAATGTCCCGGAGGCTACCGATTCCGGTGAAGAAGGCGAAGATGGTTATAAGCGCAGCAAACAGACCGATAGCTGCGAGCGTTGGTCCGCGATCATTCATGTCGGGCTCCCCCCACCCGGTGGGAGAGATTATACAGAACGCATGAGTGATAGTCGCCGCTCAACTCTGCCTGATGGCGACCTGGGTGAAACAGACGGCCGTCTTGGCGGGGTGCGTTCCCGAGCCCAATTCCTCGCGCTTAAAGGTGCGCTCTCATGGAAACAATAACGGCTGACGCGCCGGGAGTCCCGCGGTGCCCTTGGAATACGCGTGGTCTGCGAGCCACTTCTTCACAATAGGCTCGAATGTCTGCCTACCGAGGAGTGCGCCGACATGCAGCTCATGGAGGAAGAGTGACGTAGAGGTAATCAGCCTAAGCGTGCGATGAACAGACCGCGAATGCATGGGATTCTCGGGGCCCTCAGTGAACATCTCCGTGTCCACGTAGTTCGATCGAATCCTCAGCCGATACAGGTAGTCCATCATCGTTGTCACCCGCAACTTCTTGTCGATCGCGGCCTTGTCAGCAGGTGCCAGATTTGGAAGCGCGAACTTCGGTTTCTTGCGCTGCTTACGGCCTGCGGCCACTCGTGCCGCCTCCTCTTTCTCCCACAACTTTCGATTCTCAACTTGACGCTTCAGTCTCAGCTCTTTGCGTTTCTCTTCAAATCGGTCATCACGTGTGGTGCCTAATGCCTTCGCGGCCAAGCTCCAACAGCTCGACGAATCGCAGCCGCTCCACGCATGCACCTTCTGGACACTCTTGCCGGCGGGAACGTTCAAGCAGCCACTGGCGTCGATGCCGAGGCTCCATGGAACCAGGTCCGACTTGCTACTGCACCAATTCTGGGCGAACGCATTCTGCGTGGCGGGATGGCTTGCTGGCCGAGGCTGGCCTCGCGCGACTACCAGCGCTTGGGTTGCGTGGTACAGCACGTAATATACCCAGATGACCGCCCAGTTGTTTGAGACTGAAATCATCTCGTCGCTCTCGAAGCCACCAGACATCTCAAGCAGGAGCTCTGTCCCCCAAGCATTTCGCAGACTCGCAACGACCTGATCAACGTCGACGTTCTTCTTCACCTGTGATTGGGAGAACCAGCCCGTAGCTCGAACGGCTGCATCCAATCCCGGCAGAACGTGTCCGGCCGTCAGCATCATGTAGTGCTTGCCGGCCGGTGCGTAAATGGATCTGATGCACGCGTCGATCGCGTCGAGATAGTTGCTGTGCGTGCGAAACGCTTTGATTGGGTCGGAGGTGGACGCCATGCTTCGAGTATAGGACGACCGTCAATCCGACGGCGACGGAGATCGACAACATCGATTAGACGCTGTTCGGGTCAACGCGCTAAAGTCTGATGGTCTAGCCTACTAGGCATCGAGACCACAGGACTCGTTTCGGCTCTGCACGTTCTCGGTCTTCACTCAGATTCAACGGTGCCGCCCGGGCACGAAACATCGGATACGCGCCTTCTAATCCGATGGTCGCAGGTTCGAATCCTGCCGGGGGTGCCATGAATCCACGTTTCGGCAATCAGATTCGTTCGCGACCATGAGATTCGTGCCCGAATTCCGGTCGGAATCCGCGCGCCGAGTTGCCCGGGCGGATGCGCCCAGGTAGAGCTGCAGCGGCCACTGGCCGAACATCAGATTCTAAGTCTCATTGAGTCGCCCGACTTGTTCGCTCGGGCGACGGTCGCCGGATGATTGAATCCCTCCTGGGACCATCCGACTCTTTCCATGCCCATTCGTTCGCATAGCCGCGCATAGAGATCGCGCGCGGCGGTAGCGTCCTCCCAGTCTCCCAACCCCAACTCGACGAACCGCCCGGGGAGCGGACGGCGGCGCGTACGGCGCCCGTTCGCGCCGTCTCCAAGGAACGTGTCCACGACTACCCTGTCTGCGGCCCTCTCCAGAAGTTCGGCGAACCGCGGCGAGTGAGGCAAGGTCGGGCTAACGGCGGCCTGGACTCTCACGCCGGCCTCCCGCGCACGTACCATCGTCCTGAGCCTTCGATCGATGCTGGGGCACGCCGGTGTCAACGCGCGACGGATTTCGTCGTCATCCGTTTCGACGGTCATAGAGAGCCAGGCAAAGGGCATTTCGCGGAGAAGATCCAGATCTCTCTCCACGATTGGCGACCTCGTCTGGACCACGAGGAGGCCGATTGGCCGCCTTCGGAACACATCCAGAACTGAACGAGTGATGCCAAGGTGTCGCTCGGCAGGTTGGTAAGGATCGGTTGCCGAACTCATGAACGCGCGGATGGAGGACGGTTCAGGTAGACGCGCGAGGTCTCGTGCCAGTGCTGCCGCCGCATTGGTCTTCGCCCGAAGCCAGTGTCCCCACGGTTTCGCGGCGTATAGGCCGATCGGTGATTCGGCGGCGTAGCAGTAGACGCCGCAGCCACCGTCGCCGAATACGCAGCCCATGTAAGGATTGAGAGTGTGCGTGAACGCACGGAGAAAGCCTGACGCCGGCGTCAGCAGATGGCTGGTGCGAACGGGCTCCGGATCGAGGTAGGGCATGAGAGGGGCTCAGGCACCAGGATAGCACATATGTGCGACACGGCAATGGTCGTCGGTGCACGTCCGTCGCTAGCGGGCGGCCGGCTGGAAGAGCTCGATCGGGTTACCGGAGGGGTCGTCAAGCAGGATCTGCTTTCCTCCTGGACCGGTGACGATGTCGTTGCGGAAGCGCACGCCTTCGGCTCGCAGGCGTTCAACCTCGGCCGCGATGTCATCGACCACGAAGTGGATCCGGTTCCACCCACCGGGGGCCGGGTGCGTCCCATCGGGCATGGGCCGCCCGGCTGAGCTCTGCGGCCCGCTGAGGAGCAGGCGCAGGTTGCCCCGGAAGACATCGGCGAAGGCCGGGGCGTTCATACCGACCGTGAAACCAAAATGTTTCGTGTAGAAATCGACGGCGCTGGGGACGTCATCGACCATGTAGCGGACACTGACGGTGTCTTCGGGCATGGGACTACCTCCTTGCACGGTGCTGTCGGATGACGTGGAACATGAACAGGACGCGGTTCTCGATGTCCGCCGCGGTACGCTGGAACGCGGGATAGCTGTCCTCGCCGGTGTCGCCCTCCAGCGCCGGATCCGCGATGCTCCAGTGGATGCGTGCGGGTCCCCCTGGGAATTCGGGGCATACCTCGCGGACCCGGTCGCAAAGGGTGACGACGTAATCGAAGCGCTGGCGCGCGAACCGGCTCAGCGGCTTCGAACCGTTCGAGCTGATGTCGATGCCCCGCTCGCGCATGACTCTGATGGCGTTCGGATGCACGCTCTTGGGATGGCTGCCGGCGCTGTAAGCCTCGACGGCGTCGCCGGCCAGTTTCCGGAGCAGCGCTTCGGCGATCTGGGAGCGGGTGCTGTTTCCCGTGCACAGAAACAGCACGCGGACGCGGCGTCCCCGGGCCGCATAGCCCTCTCCGACTGGCGGGGCGAGGGCAAGCCCTGGATGCAGTGCCCCGCCGGCTGCCGCCAGCAGTTCGCGGCATCGAGCGAGGTCGACGTGGTAGTAGGCGTCTCGGCCATCGGCCGAGCTTCGCCGCATCGATACGAGCTGGCCTGCTCGCAAGCGGGCGAGGTGGTAGGAGACCAGGCTCTGCGGCTTGCGCAGCGCCATCGTGAGTTCGCGGACCTGCCGGTCGCTGAGGGCGAGTTCGCGGAGCAACTGCCAGCGCAGTGGGTGCCCAGCGAGCTGCAGAAAGCTCGGGGGTGCCGTCTTCGTGCCACGCTCCATGGTCATGGGCCCAAGAATACATCAAACGGTCTGGATCGAACAAGGCCATTTGATCGATATTGCAGGCCTGCTCGGCGGTCTCTGAAGGCCAATGCCGAACGACGCAGGTTCGAATCCTGCCGGGCGTGCCAACTCATGTTCTGAATATGGCCGCGCTCCCCGACCACCAGCACTAGTGCCGATGCCGGCGAGATCGATACGCTGCAAACATGGGAAGCACGCGCAAGATGCCAGCCAAGACCACCTCGCTCGCCAAGGGGCCACGCAAGTCGGCCGCCGCGTCCTCGCCGAAGGCGCCGCCGCAAGGTGACTGGCGCGCCCAGACTCTCGAAGAGGTTCGCCGCATGATCCTCGAGGCGGACCCGGACATCGTCGAGGAGCGTAAGTGGATGAAGCCCAGCAACCCGCAGGGCGTGCCCGTCTGGTCCCGCGCCGGGATCGTCTGCACCGGCGAGACGTACAAGCAGGCGGTCAAGCTGACGTTCATGCGGGGCGCGTCGCTGCCGGACCCGCGCGGTCTCTTCAACGCCAGCCTGGAAGCCGGCACACGACGGGCGATCGACATCCGCGAAGGCGAGAAGCTCGACGCGCGCGCGTTCAAGGCACTCGTGAAGGCCGCGGTGGCTCTGAACGGCGCGGCGGCGAGGAAGCGGTAGACCAGAGGACCATGCGCATGCCGGACAAGCCGAAGGCCAGGACCGCGCCGCGCGGCAAATCGGGCAAGCTGCCCCCCCGGTCCTCGCCGAAGACCGGCGCGAAGGCCACGCCAGGCGCCAAGAAAGCGGCCTCGGCGCGAAAAAGCGGCAAGGCCATCGTCCTCCTCTCCGGCGGCAACCCGCAGATCGCGAAGGCCGACGGCGAGGCCCCGGTGCAGGCGTACATCGCCGCGATGCCCGGCTGGAAGCGCGACATCGGGAATCGCCTCGACGCCCTGATCACGCGCGCGGTCCCCGGCGTCCGCAAAGCCGTGAAGTGGAACTCGCCGTTCTACGGCATCGAGGGCCAGGGCTGGTTCCTGTCGTTCCACGTCTTCACCAATTACGTGAAGGTGACCTTCTTCCGGGGCACGTCGCTGCGCCCCGTCCCACCCGGCGGCAAGGACAAGGACGCGCGCTGGTTCGACATCCGCGAAGACGGCCTCGACGAGGCCCAGATGACCGCGTGGACGAAGCAGGCGGCCTCCATCCCGGGTTGGGGCAGCGCCTGAGACCTGTCGCCAGCATCTGTCACCCCTCCGAGCGCACAAGAACCCGGCCTCCATGGCCGCAGGAGGCATGACGGCTGATTCGCCCGCCGAGCGTGTCCTGCTGGATATCTAGGATTACGGCACGAAGACGTTCACTCTCGCTCCGATGCCCTCCACGCGGCCGCGGCGGCCCCGGCTGTGGCGATTGCCGCCACAGCGAGCGGGAATAGGAGCGTGGCCGAGGGGCGATGGTCGGCGGCGGCCGGGCCATAGCCGGTGTTGGGGAGGGCGATTGTGCCCGCGGCGTCGTCTCGCCCTGCCGCGAGGACGGTACTGACGCGCGTGGGCGACGAGGGCGGCGCCTGAGTCACGGTGGCGGAGGGCCGGGGGGTTTTGGTTGGCGATGGCGCAGGCGTCTTTGTGGCCGTTGCCGCCGCGTTCGTCGCGCTGGCTGTTGAAGTCGAGGTAAGTGTTGCCTCCGCCACGGTCGTGCTCGTTGCAGTAGCCGTCGCTGTCGCCGTCGGCGTGGGGACAGCCGCCGAGAGCGCGTACGTCGCGCTGTGCGTCATGGTCGTCTGGAAGATATCGTCGATGAAACTCTCCGTGTGCGTGTTCGTGTTGACGTTGACGGTCCCGGCGGGCACGAAGAACGTTTCGGACTGGTCCTCGCCGATGAGGATGACAGCCGGCCCGAACGTGGTGGTGGTCGTGACCGAGTACTCCTCGTGGGTACAGACCTCGCCGGTCTGGGCGGTCGCGTTGGACTGTGACGATGCTGTGAGGGCAGGCCCCGTCACCGGACCACCGCCGGCACTCTGCAACGCGGCCGTCGCGTCGGCATACGCGGCGAGCGTGGCGGGATCATCGGCATCGCCCGCAACGGTGACGTCGAAGATCAGGACGCTGTCGAGCATCCCGATCACGCGCGTCACGTAGGTGTTGATGTCGGGACCATTGACGGTGGTGTGGGTCTGGTGATGGGTGGTCGACGTTGTCGTGGTGGTCGTCGATTCTCCCCCTCCGCCGACAGCGTTGGCGACGGCGCCATCCTGCTGCGTGGATCTCGCGGAGGCCGAGTTGACTGGCAGCGACTGGCAGGGTTGGGCGGAGGTTGTCTTGCAGTCGTCGGCCGTGATGGTGGTGGAGCCGCTCCAGCCGTTGGAGGCCGTGGCGGAGAGGACGGCGGTTGGCTGCGCGGGTGTGTAGTGGATGAATGTGAACGAGCCGACCGTGGAGCCGGGGCCGCCAGCCGGGGTGAGCGAGACCTCGGTGACCGAGAGCGTGCCGCTGCTTACGGACAGGCTTGCGGTGAACGGCGGGTCGAGCGGGATGAACGTCACGCCGGGTCCGTAGATCGTGATCTCGCAGCCGCCCTCGAGGTCGTCGAAGGCGACGAAGGTCAGCTCGCCGGCGGCGCTGGGTCTCGATGGTAACGCGAGGGCGGTAACGATGCCTAAGCCGCACGCGGCGGCGAGGAAGGCGGCGTACCAGCGGCTGGTGGCGACGCGTCTGACCAATCCGAAGCTCCCCCAAAAGCGTCGACGGGACTGGGTGTGCGCTGCGCCGAAGAACCCTCCGCGCACCGGGACGGTACCGGGTGCGAGCGGGCGCGGTCAACCGGAGCTATGGCCGGTGTCAAGAAGGCTTCGGGTCGGGGGCTCTCGTCCCTCCCACCCGAACCCTGACAACTCCCTTATCTCTCAGGCGCGCTGACCGCATGCCTCCCTGACGTGAAGGTGACCTTCTTCAGCGGCATATCGCTGCGACCGGTCCCGTCCGGTGGCACACCGAAGAGCCAGGACACGCGCTGGATCGACATCTACGAAGGTGACCAACTCGGCGAGGCGCAGATGGCGAAGTGGGTGAAGCAGGGGTGCGCGTGGTAGAGTCCACGGGCGGCGGGGTGAAGTAGGAGTAGGCTCCATTTCTGCGTCCGTCGGCACGCTCAACGAAGGGCACCTCCACGCGTCCCTCAGGGCCTCCTACGTCGAACCCGGTGATCAGACGGAGGTCGCCGTGGACGGCTATATCGTCGATATTCTCCGCGGCGATATGATCGTCGAAGTCCAGACCGCGAACTTCTCCGCGATCGCGAGGAAGCTGCGAGATCTGGTCACGCGCCACCGGGTGCGGCTGGTGCACCCGATACCGCGCGACCGTTGGATCGTGAAGATGCCGCGGCGGGTGGGCGACGGCATCACGCGCCGTAAGTCGCCGAAGCATTTCGACGCGGTGGACGTCTTCAGTGAGCTGGTGAGCTTCCCGGAACTGATCGCTCACGAGAACTTCGAGCTGGATGTGGTACTAACGGAAGAGGAGACGGTGCGGAGCTTTGACGGCCGCGCACGCAGGCGGCGAGGGGGATGGGTCACGCTCGAGCGGCGCTTGCTCAGGATCGACGAGACGGTGGCGCTGCACAACAGCGCTGACTACGCGTCGATGATCCCGGCGGGGCTGCCCCGGGAGTTCCTCACGTCGGACCTCGCGGACGCGCTCGGGCGACCGCGAGACGTGGCGCAGAAGGTAGCCTACTGCCTGCGGAACGGCGGGCTGATTGAGAAGGTTGGCTCGCGGGGCAATGCAATCGTGTACGCGAAGCTGTGCCCGGACCGGTAACCCGTGGAGAGACTCACGGCGCGGGTGGACACGGGCAGACGCCGCGAGCCAGGTCCAGCTGGCCCCGTCGTGACACCCCGGCCTTCGCAATTCGGGCCTGACGCGACCGGGGAACCTTCACGACCATTCCGTCGTCTTCCCTGCACCGGCGGCCCTTTCCCGCCGGAGGAGGAGCGATCGCCATGCCGACCAGATTCACACGAACCGGAATTGCCGCCCTCGCCGCCTTCGCGGCCGGAGTGGCCGTGCTCCTGTCGGGATGCGGGGATGACGGCGACGATGTCACCCAGCACGAGGCGCCGGCGTCGCCCACGAGTGACGCTGGCGGCGGGGCCTCCATCTCCAGCGTCGCCCCGGACACCTTCCTTACCTTCGAGGGGGCGCGCTACCGGCTGGTCGAGCTGCAGCAGGCCGAACTCATCGACGACAGCGTCTTCGAGGAGGCCGGCGTCGCGACCGAGGCCGACATCGACCAGGAGGACCTGAGCGTTTACCGCAAGCCGGGCGACGACGACGCGGTCTACACCTTCGCACCGGGCGTGGCCGAGCCGTTGGATGGCGCAGGGAGCGAAGGCGGCGCCACGCCCGTCTGGTA
The DNA here is from genome assembly GCA_964371355.1 of uncultured Dehalococcoidia bacterium. Lineage (GTDB taxonomy): Bacteria > Chloroflexota > Dehalococcoidia > DSTF01 > JACRBR01 > JACRBR01. The sequence continues at coordinate 19,264 of CAYJMG010000002.1, read as the reverse complement.
CCGCTGGACGCTCGAGCCGTAGCCGCGGCGCTCTCCACCTTGATTTTCACTGCCGTCAACCCGGGGTTGCGGCGACCAGGGACCGTCCGATAATATTTGGTCGATGACTAAATCACTGACCAAACCACACGCTGAACCGTTCTCGACGCGGCCCGCCACGCGGGACGATCTCCCCTTCCTGACGCGGGTCATGGTCACGGCCGCTACCTCACATCTCGAACGCTGCGTCTGGGAGACGCTGCTCGGCCTCCCGGGTGAGGAGGTAAGCGCCGTCCTCGCGGCTGTCGCGACGTCCGAGGAGACGCACTGGTGCCACGTCGACCGGTTCACCATCGCAGAAGTGGAGAGGCAGCCGGTCGCCGCGCTCAGCGCGTTCGATGTCGCCCGTGAGGGGACACCCGCGCTCACGCGCGTCCTCCTCAGTGCGCTAACAGGCTCGGACGCCCCTTCGCACGACCTCGCCGCCATTCTCACGAGGGCGGCCGTCCTCGACGCGTGTACGCCTCGCGACTACCCCGATTCCTGGGGGATCGAGAACGTTGCCGTCGTCCCCGCGTTTCGTTCTCGCGGCATCGTCGACGCGCTCATCAGCGAAGGCCTCTCCCACGGGCGCCACCGCGGTCACGAGCACGCGCAAATTCTCTGCTTGAACGGCAACCACCGGGCACGAGGAGCCTGGGAGCGCAACGGCTTCGAGATCCGAGCCGACTACCGTAGCCGAGCCTTCGCTGAGACATACGGCTGTGCGGGCCTCCAACTGCTGGCTCAGCGATTGTGAGCGTCCGCGAGCGGCGGATTGTCGTCGTCGGAGGTTACGGGCACGTAGGCAGGCTCGTGTGCCAGCGGATTCTCGATCGCGGCCTCGGCCGCGTCACCGTCGCTGGACGCAACAAGACAGCCGCTGCGAGTCTCGCTCATGCGTTGGCGGGTGGCACGGTGGCGGCATCCGTTGACGCCCGCACGGGTGAAGGCGCGGCCGCGCTTCTCGACGCCGATTCCGTTCTCGTGAACTGCAGTATCGACCAGCGTGATCCGGCGTTGCTTCGAGCCGCGATCGCCGCGGGCTGCGGCTACGTGGATATCGGGGCCGACCCGGCCGCGATCGCGGCGATGCTCGATCTCCAGCCGCTCGCGTGGGCGGCAGGCACGAGAGCGCTGGTGGGTGTGGGGCTCTCCCCCGGCGCGACCAACGTTCTTGCCCGCGCCGCGTGCCGGGGTGTCGGGACGCCGGCGTTGCTCGATGTCTCGTTGGTGCTTTCGATAAAGGATGCTTTCGGACGGGCGGCAGTCGAGTGGCTTCTCGGGGTCAGCGCCTCGCCGACAGCGGTCGAACGCCACGGGCCGCGCGCGTCGGTAACTGCCTTCGACGGTGTTCGGATGGTCGAGTTCCCGGGGATTGGTACGCGGCCTGTGTACCGCTTCCCACTACCCGAGCAGTTCTTCTTTGCTGAGACCCTTGGTGTGGGCGAGGCGAATTGCTGGATAGGCGTTGAACCACCGATCATCGGCCGCGCGCTGAGCCGGGCGGTGCGTTCCCCTGCCAGGCGGCTGCTGCGTGGCAGAAAGACACGATCGCGGCTTGCGGGCATGATTTCCGCCTTTGGGACATCGGCGCGGTCTGACACGGCCGGGGCGCCGCTGGGGGTTGTCGTCACGGCCGCCGGATCGGATGGGACCGCGTCCGCGACGCTGGCTGCGCAGGACGAGTCGTCGACCACAGCGACGTGCGCAACCCTGATGATCGACCGGCTGGTCACCGGTACGACACCGGCGGGCGTTGTGCTGCCGGAGGAGGCGATCGACCCGGATTGGTTCTTCGATGAGCTTCGAAGCCAGGGCATCGACGCCCGGGTCGGCTCCCCTGTATGATGCGGAACCGCGCCGCTCCGGCACGCTCGCTCCGAAGCCCGCGAACGGGAGGGCCGGCCGTCAACATTGGACTCGTTAGTCAGCGAATGGCCTCGTCCTGATGGCACGCTCCGCAGAGTCCACCACACGGGACAAGATCCTCACAGCGGCCGCTGAACTCCTCGATGAGCGCGACCTGCAGTCTGTGACCACGCGGGCGATCTCGGAGCGCGCGGGGGTCAACAACGCCCTGGTCCACTACCATTTTGGGTCACGGACCGCCCTTCTTGTCGAGGCGGCGACACGCCGGTTCACCGACCAGCTCGCCGAGACAGGCCGGCTCATGCGGGAAGCGCCGACGGCTGCCCGGGGTGTGGGCGCTGCGATCGCGTGGATCGAGGGCCTCAACCTGACCGACCCGGGCGTACGGCTGTTCGCGGAGTTCCTCGTCGAAGCAATCCGCGAGCCGAAAGCGAGAGCCCCCGTGGCGGCCGCGCTTAGCGGCATCCGCGCCGACATGAAGGCCGCGCTCGTCGACTTTGGATTCGGCGAACAGGATGCCGCGGAGAACGCGACGCTGCTCTCGGCGTTGCTCGATGGTCTCCTGGTGCACCACATCGTCGATCCCGGGGTCGAGATTGCTCCGGTGGCGGCGCTGGCGGAGCGCCTGTGGGGGACGAGCAACTCCAGCGGAGCAAAGCGCTCCAGAAGGAAGCGGCCGCGATCATCTCTTTCGTAACGAGTGCCTTCGTGCCCATTCCTGAGGGGAGAAGCCGCGGCCACAGCCGCGTTTTAGAGGCGCAGGCGGCTACTGATCAGCTACGGCGAAGCGCGTGCCCACGCTGTTTACGACGAAGGCCTCCGGCATCGCCAGCGAGATCGCGCGCACGGCTTCGAAGCCGGTGCAGTGGCCGGGCACGATCATCCCCGGGTTGAACGCCGCCAGCGCCTCCACTGTCTGCGGCAGGATCGGCGCGAACAGGGGCCCGCCCAGGTGGAAGCCGCCGACGATGGCCGCTACCTGCTCGACACCCGTCAGCTTCTTCGCGTAACGCACGATGTTCACGATCCCGGCGTGGCCGCAGCCCGTCAGGACCACCAGCCCCTTGCCCCGCACGTGCGCGACCAGCGCCTGGTCGTCGAAGATGAGCGGGTCCGGCGTCCAGTCACCGTCGCGCCACGCCTCGTGGATGGCGAAGCCCTTCTCGAACTCCGTCGTGCGGTCGACCTCGCCCGTGATGAGTATCGAGCCGTCGAGCAGCAGCGACGGCTGGCGCTGCTCGGTGATCTGGAATCCGGCGCCGCGCAGCGCCTCCTTGCTGGGACAGGGCAGCTCGAACGCCCCAACGGGAAAACGAGCGCGTCTCCGCAGCCAGAAGTCCGGGTGTAACAGCATCGGCAGCCGCGACGCCCCGTGCTCCTTGGCGATGCCGTGCAGTCCGCCGACGTGGTCGAAGTGCCCGTGGCTCATCACGATGCCCTCGACGTCCGCCAGCGAGATCTGCAATGCGTGCAGGTTGTGCGCCAGGCCGCCGACGCTCAGCCCCGCATCGAACAGCAGCCGGCGTGTGCGCCCGCCCTTCGTGATGGACGCTAGCGCCGAGTAGCCGTGCTCCGCCACCAGCATCTCCGGCAGCTTCGGGTCGAGGAAGAACGGCGCCTCTACCTGAGGCCGCCCCGCGGGCGAGAGCGGCGGCCGTGCGGCCCGCTCTTGGGACGGCAGCAGCATGTCCCACTGGTTGTCTACCAGCGTCGTGATCTCGACACGGTCGACGGGTTCGAGCGAGATGCGTTCCAGCGCCATGTCCGCATCCTATCAGCCACCACCGAATTCACCACAGACGGTCTCCCGCCATAATGCAACCGTGACCTCGAACGCCTACGCCGCACCGTCTCTCTGCATCGGCCCGTGCGTGTTCGCGTGGGGCGCCCGCACGTACGTGATGGGCGTCGTGAACGTCTCGCCCGACTCCTTCTCCGGCGATGGCCTGGCGACCGTCGACGCCGCCGCCGAGCTGGCGCGCCGCTTCGCCGACGAGGGCGCCGACCTGCTCGACGTGGGCGGCCAGTCGACGCGACCGGGCGCGAACAAGACCCGGTCCGGGTTCGACGAGATCTCGCCCGAAGAGGAAATCCGCCGCGTCGCCCCCGCCATCGAGGCCATCAGCGCCGCCCTGCCCGGCATGCCCATCAGCGTCGACACCTACAAGCCCGGCGTCGCCCGCGCCGCCTTCGACGCCGGTGCGCACATGCTGAACGACATCTGCGGCCTTCGCGGCGATCCTGCCCTCGTCCGCGTCGCCGCCGAGAGCAACGCGCCGGTGTGCGTGATGCACAACCAGCGCAACCGCCCGTCGTCCGGTGACGTGATCGCCGATGTGGCCGAGGGCCTGCGCGCCTCGGTCGCCGCGGCCGAAGCGGCCGGCATCCCGCGTGGCATGCTCATCGCTGACCCCGGCTTCGGGTTCGGGTGGAAGCCGGAGCAGAACCTGGAGATGCTACGCCGCCTGGGCGAACTGCGCGCCCTCGGCCTGCCTCTGCTCGTGGGCACCTCCCGCAAGTCGACCATCGGTTCGGTGCTCGGTGGCGCCCCGCCTGAAGAGCGCGTCTTCGGCGCCGCCGCCACCGTCGCCATCGCCATCGCGTACGGCGTCGACATGATCCGGGTCCACGATGTCCGCGCAATGAAGGACGTAGCGCTGTTGTCCGATGCCATCGTCCGCGGCTGGAGCGGGGAGCCATGACGCGTGCATACCTGGGCCTCGGGTCGAACATCGGAAATCGCCGCGGCACCCTGCGCCTGGCGCTGCGCTGGCTCGAGGGCGCGGGCCGTGTGTCCGCGGTCTCGTCGCTGTACCGCTCGCGCGCGGTCGTGCTGGAGGGAGGGCCGCCAGGGCCCGACTACGTGAACGCCGCGTGCGCCATAGAGACCGCACTGGACGCGCCCCAACTCCTCGCGGCCGTGAAGGCGGTCGAGCGAGCGATCGGGCGGCGTCCCGACGCGAAATGGGCGCCGCGGCCCATCGACATCGACATCCTGCTGTTCGGCGACGAGGTCATCGATACGCCGGAGCTGCGAGTGCCACATCCGCTGCTGGCCGATCGCAACTTCGCGCTACTGCCGCTGGCGGAGATCGCCGGCGACGTGACGCATCCCGCCCTCGGCCGCACGATCGGCGAGCTGGCGGAGCAGACCGAGTTCGAGGGGCTCCAGCACCTCGAGGATCCCGGTTGGGAGAAGCGTCCCGTTACGGGAACCGACGCCCGGGGGCGACGATGACGGGCCGGATGGCGCGTTGACATAGGGAGACGCGTGCGCTGGAATTGGGCGGCGAGGAGGACCATGACAACGATGGAAGTGCTGGAGCTGGACCCGTCCGGGTTGGGGACGCTGGAGTTGGACGCGGAGACGTGGGTCACGTACATCGACCTGTACGGCGAGACCCCGTACGTCCCCACGCTCGTGAAGGTGGGGAGCGACCAGTACGGCTTCGACTGCAGTTTCATTACCGCCGGCAGCAGCGCCACCATGCCGCAGAAGATCCGCGAGCTGCGCGCCGCCGGCAAGAAAGTGCTGGTGATCCAGCGCGGCGCCACCGGCAGCGGCCACTCCGACCGGTACATGGTCTTCGTTTCGCCGGCATAGGCGGGGGCGGGACGCAGCATGCCCCCAAAGAAGAAGATCAACGAGCCCCACGTCAAGCTGTACGAGACGGACTGCCCTGTGTGCGCCCGCCACTATGAGGGCAATTTCCCCATGTGGGTCCGCATCGGTGATTTCCCCTGCATCTGCGGTGCGACGGTGCCCGCCCCCACCGGCCAGGGCGGCTATAACGACTACCGTTTCGACGATTAGCCTTCAGTCACGCGCGGTCGGGTGATCGGGAGCGTGCGCGTCGACCATCGGCCTTGCGTCGTCGTCTCCCTTCGGCCAGGGATGGTCGCCCGGCCCGCCCCCCGATCCGGCGCCGCGTCTCCGGCGATCTACAATGCCCGCATGACGATCACGCAGCTCACCACGCGGGAGGGGTTCGCGCGGCACCGCCGCCTGCGGGCCAGCGCGGGACTGCGCCGGCTGGTGGCGGAGACCCGTCTCTCGCCGGCCGACTTCGTCTACCCGCTGTTCGTGACCCATGGCAGCGGCATCCGCGACGAGATCGAGGCGATGCCGGGCCAGTACCGCATCTCCATCGACCAGGTGGCGCGCGAGGCCGAGGATCTGCGGGCGCTCTCGATACCGGCAGTGCTGCTCTTTGGCCTTCCCGCCTCCAAGGACGCCGCCGGCAGCGAGGCCTACGCCGACGCCGGCATCGTGCAGGAGGCCGTGCGGGCCTTCAAGCGCGCGGACCCGGATCTCGTCGTCATCACCGATGTCTGCCTCTGCGAATACACCGACCATGGCCACTGCGGCCTCATCGTCGATGGCGAAGTCGACAACGACAGCTCGCTCGACCTCCTGGCTCGGACGGCGGTGTCGCACGCACGGGCGGGCGCCGATATCGTCGCGCCGTCCGACATGATGGATGGGCGGGTCGAGGCCATCCGGGAGGAGCTGGACGACGCGGGCTACGCGCAGACGCCCATCATGGCCTACAGCGCCAAGTACGCCTCCGCGTTCTACGGGCCCTTCCGCGTCGCCGCTGACAGCACGCCCCAGTTCGGCGACCGCCGCGGCTACCAGATGGACCCGCCGAACGCGCGCGAGGCGCTCCGCGAGATCGAGGCGGACATCGCCGAGGGGGCCGACATCGTGATGGTAAAGCCGGCCCTGCCCTACCTCGACGTGCTGGCCCGCGCGCGGCAGGAGTTCGACCTGCCGCTGGCGGCGTATAACGTCAGTGGCGAGTACGCAATGATCAAGGCGGCCGGCCAGCGCGGGTGGATCGACGAGCGCCGCGCCACCATGGAGACGCTGACCGCGATCAAGCGCGCCGGCGCCGACATCATCATCACCTACCACGCGAAAGAAGCGGCCCGCTGGCTGGCAGCCGACGACCAATAGCCGCGAACTTACGGCGTTACTCCCCCAGCATTGCCACATCCACCGTCCGTGTGCGCGCCTCGTACAGCTCCACCAGGTACACGTGCTGCCACATACCCAGGTCCAGCCGCCCACCCCGCACAGGGACCCACGTCGATTCCCCGAACAGCATCGCCGTCGCGAGGTGCGCCACTGCGTTCTCCGCGCCCTCCTCGATGTGGCGGTACCGCCGAGAGGCCGGAAATGTCGCGTACACCGCGTCCCGCATGTCCTCGTGGAGTCGCGGATCAGGCTCGTTGCAGGTAATCGCCGCCGTCGTGTGCCTGCTCCGCACCAGCGCGATCCCCTCCCGCACCCCCGCGCGCGCCACGCACGCCTCGATCTCCTGCGTGATCTCGGCGAAGTGGCCGATCCCCTTCGTCCGCACCTGAATCTGGTCCAGCTTCACGATGCTCATCAGAGGCGGCCTCCTTCGCTTGTGGCGCGATTGATGCCTTATGATACTCTCTGCTACTCTATGATCACCTATGACTACTGTGGAGCACGAGTACCTGACCATCGCCGAGGCCGCAGCCCTGCTCCGCGTCAGCAAGGCCACGATCCGGCGCTCCATCAGCGCCGGCCAGATCCCTGTGGTCCGCATCGGTCGCCGCAATATCCGCATTCGCCGCCACGCCCTACAGCCGGACCGTGCGCCGCGCGACGATCACAGCGATCCCGACTGGTGGAAGAAGTACATCCTCCCATCGCCCCCGCCACGCTTCACCGAAGAGGAGCTGATGGCCCGGATCGAGGCAATTCACGCGCAACAGATCGAGGATAATGAGGGCGTTCCATACCGGGACTCGTTAGAACTTATCCACGAAGCCCGCGACGAGCGCGATGAGCATCTGGCCAACCTGTGACTGACTCCGTCTGTATCGATGCCAGCGTCGGCGTCAAGTGGTTGGTGCACGAGGATGACTCCGTCGTCGCTCTTCGGCTCCGGCACGACATCCACATGCTGGGCAAGAGCATCATCGCTCCGCCCCACATGTCATCCGAGATGGCGAGTGCGATTCACAAGAGATACTACGCCGGCACCATGCGGCCCGAAAATGCACGACAAGCCCTCGCGATGTTGCCCGACGTATGCCCGGAAGCCGTCTTCATGTCAGAGCTGCCGCTCCAGGCCTTTGAAATCGCGGCCCAGTTCAACCTCAAGTGGATCTACGACGCCTTCTACGTCGCCCTCGCCGACATCGTCGGCTGCGACATGTGGACCGCCGACGCAACGCTACATCGCGCCGTGCACCCCGCGTTCCCCAACGTCCGCCTGCTTACCGAACTGAGGCGCGCATGACAGTCCGGGCTGTCCTCTTCGACGTCGGTGGCCCCCTGAACACCGAGGCCGAACACGAGCGCCTCATTGATGTCGACATCCAGGCCGTGCTCGCAGAAGCCGGCATCGTCCTCACGCCCGGGCAATACACCGCGGCCGTCGATTTCGCGGTGCACTCCTACGCGCCCGACGCCCACTCCGCGATCATCTGGCACGTCACCGACGGCGATCCGGTGCTCGCGGCCCGCCTCTTCGCCGAGTTTCGCGCCCGGGCCCACGCGCGCCCCATGCCGTTTGAGTTGCGCGACGGCATGGCCGCCGTCGTCGGGTGGCTGCACGGCCGGGGCCTGCGCCTCGGCCTCGCCGCGAACCAACCGCATGCCACGATCGAGGTCCTCGACCGCCACGGCATCGGCCGTCTCTTTCACCACCGTGAGGTCTCCGGCTCCCACGGCTATCGCAAGCCCGATCCGCGGCTTTTCCTGCGTTGCTGCGAGGACCTGGGTGTCCCGCCCGAAGCTTGCGTGATGGTGGGCGACCGCATCGACAACGACGTCGCGCCGGCGAAGCTGCTCGGCATGCGGGCCGTCCTCTTCCGCACAGGGCGCCACATCGCGCAGTCGCCCCGCTCCCACGAAGAAGCCCCCGACGCTGAGGTACGGGATTCCGCCGAACTTCGGTCCGCGCTTGGACGCTTGCTGTCGGACTAAGGCGGGGTTACCGTCCGCCGCTACCCGACTTCCGTCGCAGGTGGCGGCTCTGCTCCGCGATCTCCTGCTCCATCCGGACGCGCTGTGCCTCCAGCTCTTCGTCCTTAATCACCGGCATGTGCGGGATCCGCCGGAACACGTCGTCCTCGGGTTCGATGCCCGGCGCCGTCATCCGGTGCTCCGGCACTTCCTTGCGCGGTACCTCCAGGAACACCGCACTGGTGTCCTCGCCGTGGATCAGCTCCTCTGATAGCCAGTAGTCCCGCCGCATCGGCGCGTCGACTTTGAAGTAGCTGCCGGACACTTCCTTCACCGTGCCCAGCCGCTTCCCGTCGCCGCTAATCACCGCGAGGCCCGGTTCCGGATGATGGTGGTGGTGCGTCTGCTGCATCGTCATACCTCCATGCCGAACATGTCGAAGACAAGGTCCGCGCCGCACGCGGCTCGCGCGTCAGATCGGGATCAGCGCGACGCGGCCCGCTTGTAGCCGGCGATGGCCCCGCCGGCCGCCACGATCGCCCCGGCCGTCATGGCCGCCACGCGTAGCGCCCGCTCTCTCCGTTCTCGGCGGTCGCACTCGTCGCGCAACGCCGTCCGATACCGGCTCATCGCGCGGTCCGCCGCTTCCGCCATGTCTCGCTCGTGCCCTGCCGTCTCGCGGCCGGCCGGCCTGCGCCGATCGCCGGCTTCCTTCAGCCGGTGTTCCATCACGGCGACACGGTCGATGCGAAGCTGCAGCGCTGCCGCCGTGTGCGAGCCGACCAGGTTGCACGGCAGCCAGTAGTCCGGGCGCAGCGGCGCATCGACCTTGAAGACGCCGCCCGCAACCTCCTTTACGGTGCCGATGGTGGTGCCGTCAGCCGATTCGATGGGCATGCCGGGGATGACATGCTCCCGTGTCTCCATGCGGGCCTCACTTTCCCGGCAGGGGCGGGGAACGCCGGCCCGGGCAGGTCGGGGGAGCGAGACTGCCCGGGCCGGGTCTTGCAGCATGCTAGGCGCGCCCGCATCTTCGCCGCGTGACGCCCGCAGCGGGTCCCGGTGGCGATGCCATAACAACGGCCCCGACGGTCGCAGCGGCCCTCAAAAGGGCGTAAAATGACCCCGGTCCGCCTGATACCAGCGACCGAACAAATGTACTTGACAGTGGCCGGCCGCCTCGCCTAAGATAGCCCCGTTATAGAGCGTTTGTTCTAATTCGAGGCAGGAGGCCGGACGTGGCGAAGCACGACAAGAGCGAGAAGCGCCAACAGATGGCGCCACAGGACATGAGCGAAGAGAAGAAGTCCCAGGCTCTTCAGGAAGCGCTCGACGATATCGAGAAGCGCTATGGTCGCGGCGCCATCATGAAGCTCGGCGACGCCAAGGATTTCGAGGTGGAGGTCATCTCCACCGGCTCGCTCGCCCTCGATCTCGCCCTCGGCGTCAGCGGACTGCCCCGCGGCCGCATCACCGAGATCTACGGCCCGGAGGGCGCCGGCAAGTCCACCCTCGCCTACCACGTGGTCGCCCAGGCCCAGAAGGCCGGCGGCATCGCCGCATACATCGACGTCGAGCATGCCCTCGACAAGGACCACGCCGAATCCTGCGGCATCAACGTCGCCGAGCTGCTCATCTCCCAACCCGACACCGGGGAGCAGGCCCTCGAGATCTGCGATGCCCTCGTCCGCAGCAACGCCGTGGACGTCATCGTCGTCGACTCCGTCGCCGCCCTGGTCCCGCGGGCCGAGATCGAGGGTGACATGGGCGATTCGCTGCCGGGCCTCCAGGCGCGTCTCATGTCCCAGGCCCTCCGCAAGCTCACCTCCGTCATCGCAAAGTCGCGCGCCAGCGTCATCTTCATCAACCAGCTCCGCGAGAAGATCGGCGTGGTCTTCGGCAACCCGGAGGTTACCCCGGGCGGCCGCGCGCTGAAGTTCTACAGCTCCGTCCGCATCGAGCTGCGCCGCGCGGAGTCGCTGAAGCAGGGCCCCGACATCATCGGCAACCGCGTCCGCGCGAAGGTCGTGAAGAACAAGGTCGCCGCCCCATTCCGCACCGCGGAGTTCGACATCCTCTTCAGCGGCAAGCACCGCGGCATCAGCCGCGAGGGTGACATCGTCGACCTGGGCGTCGACAGCAATGTCGTCAAGAAGATGGGCGCCTTCTTCAGCTACGGCGACATGCGCCTGGGCCAGGGACGCGAGGCGGCGAAGGACTTCCTTCGCCAGAACCCCGACATCGCCCAGGAGATCGAGGAGCTTATCATCGCGGCCTCCGCCGCCCTCTCGCAGCCACCCGAGCCCAGCAAGAACGGTCGCACACCCGCTGCCGTCTCCGCCCTCGATGAGGGCCCCGACCTGCCCGAGTGACCGCCGCCCGGCCTTTACGGCTCACGAAGAAGAAGAAGGGCGGGAGCGAGTATCCCGCCCTTTTCATGAGCATCAGGGACCAGCACGAAGCGCCGACCGACGGACCGACGACGGCAAACTCACCACCGAGAACTGACAACTTGCAGATCACCGCCATCGAACCCACTCTCCGCCGCAAATCCCGCTGCAACATCTACGTCGATGGCGTCGTCGCGGGCGAGATCTCCCGCGCCACGGCGAAGCAGCAGGGCCTGCGCGTCGGCCTCGAGCTGCCGCCCGGCCGCCTGCAGGACATCGTCGCGGAGGATCGCCGCCGCCAGGCCCTTGACGCGGCCGTCGCCATGCTGGCCCGCAGGCCGCGCAGCGAGCGCGAGGTGCGCCGTCGGCTGAGCCAGCGCAAGCTCGATCCCGCTGTCATCGACAGCACGGTGGAACGCCTCCACGCCGCCCGCCTGCTCGACGACGCCGAGTACGCGCGCTCCTTTGCCGAGTCCCGCGGCCGCATCGCACCGCGCGGCCGCCAGCTGATCGTCCAGGAGCTGCGGGCGAACGGGGTCGATGCCGCTGTCGCGACGGAGGCCGTCGCCGGGCTCGACGACGCCGAGGCCGCGTATCGCCTCGCGACCGGCCGCACGCGGTCGCTCGCCGGGCTGGATCACCGGACCTTCCGTGCCCGCCTCTCCGGCCTGCTCCAGCGCCGGGGCTTTGGATGGGACGTCACCCGCCGGACCGTCGACCGCTGCTGGGCAGAACTGGGACGCGGCGGTGGTGGCGACGACGATGTCGGAGACTGAGGGCGGCGGCTGACGGAAACAGGCGGTTTTCCAAGGCGGACTCCGCCAACGCCCACCCGCCGCTAAGCTGCGTGCGTGATTCGACGCTCACTGGCCGCCGTGCTCCTGCTCGCGCTCGTCGCTGCCTGCGGTGGCTCCGACGATGGCGGACTCCACGGCAGCACCCCGGGGTCAGACGGCTCGAACGGCCAGACAGGCCCGGGCGCCCTGATCATCACCGACCTCGACGCGCTGATCGAGTACGACATCGAGTCGGGCGCCGAGCGGACGCTGCTGCAGGCGCCTGCGGCTAATGCTTTCCTCCTCGACCCCGCGGTCTCAGCAGACGGCGCAAGCATTGCCTACATCCAGCAGCCGCCGCCGAAGGTCGAAGAGGGCAAGTTCGATGCAGGCTCCGACCTGTGGGTCATGTCCCGCGACGGGTCGGACCTTCGCCTCGTCTTCGCCCACGCCCAGCCCAACCAGCTTGTCCGCTTCCCGCGGTGGGAGACTGGCAACTCCCTGCTCGCTATCGTCCAGGAGATCAGCACCGAGGCCGGGATCACGAAGGTCGTCTACGCGCTGGAGCGCATCGTCGTCGAGTCCGGTCAGCGAGAGGTGGTGATGGAGGACGTGCTCGCCTTCGACGTGTCCCCGGATGGCCAGCGCCTGGTCGTCGCGAAGCTCCTCCCGCAGACCGGCGAGGCCCTCCGCGCTTCCGCGCTGGACGGCTCAGGCGAGGTCGAACTCGTCGGCGCGGACCAACTCCTCGCCCCTTTCTCGTACCCCCGCTTCTCCCCCGATGGCGAGACCGTCGCCTTCGCTTCCGCCGACCAGACAGGTGCGCGCGCCCCCGTCCAGCTCGTCTCGCTCGAGCGCGGCACAGACGGTCGTTTCACACCCTTAGACGGCCGCGATGCCGCACTCGACGGCCTGCCGCAGGACATCTGGACGGTGCCCGTCACAGGCGGCCGGGCGGCCCGCGTCGCCGACCTGAAGGAGGACCTGCCCGCCATCACGTGGGACGGCTCCGGCAGCCACCTGTACGTCATAGGCGTGTCCGGCCTCTACGATGTCGACGTGCGCTCAGGCGCCGTCTCGACGCTCCGCAAAGGCGCGTTCCACGCCCAGCTCGCCTGGGCGCCCTGATGCGGCGGCGCTTCCGGCGGCTTCCGACCAGCCCGTCGGTTTGCTTGACCCCCCCTTCGGGCCACTCGTATGATGCGTCCTGAGCCCGACCTTCACGCATACGGAAGGGTCGGGCCGGTTCGAGGGAGCAGTACAACAGGAAAGGAAGGCTCTACCAATGGTCGCCGGAATCGTCATCGGCGCCGTTATCGGCGTCGTGATTGGACTGGCGATCGGGGCTCTTCTCGGCTACGCCCTGCGGCGTAGCAACGTCAAGGATCAGGAACAGGCGGCCCAGGCCGAGGCCTCCCGCCTCCTGACGGAAGCACAGGCAAAGGAAAAGGAGCTCCTCCTCGGTGCAAAAGAGGAGGCGATTCAAATCCGGGCTCAGGCCGAACAAGAGGTCAAGACGCGGCGGGACGAGGTCCTGCGGCTTGAGCAGCGTGTTGCAAATCGAGAAGAAACCCTCGATCGCAAGCTAGACAATCTGGATAAGCGCGAAACGGGCCTGGCCGAAAAGGAACGCCAGCAGGAAGAGACCCGCACCCAGCTCGATGAACTCCGGAAGGCGAAGCTCGCAGAGGTCGAACGCGTCTCCGGCATGACCAGCCAGGAGGCCCGCGACCTGCTCCTCAGGGAGCTGGAGGACGAGATCCGCGAGGAGGCCAACCGCATCGTCCGGACGCTGGAGGCCGAGGCGAAGGAAGAGGCCGACCGCCGCTCGCGCAGCATCCTCGCCACCACTATGCAGCGCCTCATGAACGACGTCGTCAGCGAGACGACGGTCTCCGTGGTCCCGATCCCCAGCGACGACATGAAGGGCCGCATCATCGGCCGCGAGGGGCGGAACATCCGTGCGCTCGAGTCGGCCACCGGCGTCGATCTCATCATCGACGACACGCCCGACGCCGTCACCCTCTCCGCCTTCGACTCCGTCCGCCGCGAGATCGCCCGGATCGCCCTGACGAAGCTGGTGCTCGATGGCCGCATCCATCCCACCCGCATCGAGGAGGTGGTCGAGAAGGCGAAGCAGGAGGTGGAGGCGAGCGTGAAGACCGCCGGCGAGCAGGCCGCCATCGAGGCTGGCTGCCCCGGCCTGCACCCCGAGATCCTGCGGACGCTGGGCAAGCTGAAGTACCGGACCTCATACGGCCAGAACCAGCTCAAGCACGCCGTCGAGTCATCGTTCATCGCGGGCATGATCGCCGAGGAGGTCGGCGCCGACGTCAACGTCTGCCGTCGTGGCGCCCTCATGCACGACATCGGCAAGGCCATCGACCACGAGGTCGAGGGCACCCACGCCGCCCTCGGAGCGGAACTCGCGAAGCGATACAACGTCAGCCCGCAGGTGGTGCACTGCATCGAGGCCCACCACGAGGAGATCGAGGTCGAGTCGACCGAGGCCGTTATCGTCATGGTGGCCGACGCCATCAGCGGCAGCCGTCCCGGCGCGCGCCGCGAGACCCTGGAGCTGTACATCAAGCGGCTGGAGGCGCTGGAGAGCATCGCCAACAGCTTCAAGGGCGTCGAGAAGTCGTTCGCCATCCAGGCCGGACGCGAGATCCGTATCATCGTCAAGCCTGACGAGATCGACGATCTCGATTCGATGCGCCTCGCCCGCGACGTCAGCAAGAAGATCGAAGAGTCGATGGAGTACCCGGGCCAGATCAAAGTAACGGTAGTCCGCGAAACCCGCGCCTCCGAGTACGCGCGGTGAGGTTGTAGGCTTTCGGTTGTAGGTTATAGGCCCATCATCGTGGGACTAGGCGGCGCTGGAGCGCGAGCAGCATTCGGCCGATTTCGTCTGCCAGTCCGAACGCTTTTTCCGCGAGAGCTTCCGTGACATAGCCTAGCCGCACGGCAAGCTCGATGAACGTCTCGACCTCGGCCAAAGAGCCGCGGGCGATATGCAGGAAGTGGGCGTAGTCGCGCGACGTTGACCTGGTCCGCCCCTCCGCGATATTCGCAGGAACTGAGGCGGCGGCCCGCGTGAGCTGCGAAGATAGGCCATAGAGTTCAGAGCGAGGAAACGCCCGCGTGATTTCGTATGTGAGGACCGCCAAGTCCATGGCTTTCTGCCATACAACTAGGTCGCGGTGGGATTCGATCTTGGGCACAGCCGTCTCCTTCCGTTTTGTGGCCTACGACCTACGACCTACAACCTATAACCTGTCATGAAGATCCTCTGCATCGGCGACATCGTCGGCAAGCCCGGGCGCAAGGCCGTGGCCGGTATTCTGCCGTCCCTCAAGCGGGACCTCTCAATCGACACCGTCATCGCGAACGGGGAGAACGCCGCTGCCGGCCGCGGGCTGACGCTGAAGACGGCGCAGGAGATTTTCGCCGCCGGAGTCGACGTCATCACCTCCGGCAATCACATCTGGGACGAGAAGGAGATTATCCAGCACCTGGACACGGACATCCTCGTCCTGCGGCCGGCGAACTATCCCCCCGGCGTCCCCGGTCGCGGCGTCTGCACGTTCGGCCCTGTCACCGTTATCAACCTGATGGGCCGCACGTTTATGTACGAGATCGACGACCCCTTCCGCTGCGCCGACCGCCTCCTCGAATCCGTCCCCCCCGGCACGCCAATCATCGTCGACATGCACGGCGAGGCGACCAGCGAGAAGATCGCGATGGGCTGGTACCTCGATGGGCGCGTAACCGCCGTGGTCGGCACCCACACCCACGTCCCCACCGCCGACCAGCGCCTCCTCCCGAAGGGCACCGCCTTCGTCTGCGACCTGGGCATGTGCGGCCCCCGCGACGGCATCATCGGCGTGGAGCCCGAGCCCGTCCTTCGCAAGTTCCTCACCGGCATGCCCGCCCGCTTCAAAGTGATCGAGCGCGCAGGGCCGGTACAGTTCAACGCTGTGCTTGTCGATCTCGACGAGACTACAGGCCAGGCTCGCGCCATCGAGCGCGTAGACAGGGAATGGATCGTAGATGGGTAGCAAGGGCGACTTCCACACACACAGCACCGCCTCCGACGGGCGCCTCACGCCGACGGAGCTTGTCGATCTCGTGGCATCGCAGGGCGTCCAGTACCACGCCCTGACGGACCACGACTCCACCGAGGGTATCCCCGAAGCGCGGGAGGCCGCGAAGAAGCACACGGGCTATCACCTGATCCCCGGCGTCGAGTTCGGCACGGACATCGAAGGCGCCGAGGTGCACATGCTCGGCCTCTTCCTCGACCCCGGCGACGCAGAACTGCAGGCTGTGCTCAAGGAGCTGCGCGATGGCCGCCTCGACCGCGGCGAGGGCATCGTGAACAAGCTGCGGGAGCAGGGTTACATGGTGGAATGGTCGCGCGTCCAGGAGATCGCCGGCGACGCCGCGGTTGGCCGTCCGCACATCGCCCAGGCTCTCGTCGAGGGCGGCTACGTCGCGAAAGTTGCCGACGCCTTCGACAAGCTCATCGGCCGCAACGGATCCGCCTATGTCGAGCGCAAGAAGATGTCGCCCGAAGAAGCCGTCGAATTCATCATCGCCCGCGGCGGCCTCGCCTGCTGGGCGCATCCCGCGGACATGGGCATCACCAACGACCGCATCGAGCCCATCCTCAAGGGCCTCAAGGCCGCGGGAATGCAGGCCATGGAGGTCTTCTACAAGGACTACGCGCCCGCGACCATCGAAATGCTCCGCCTGCTCTGCGAGAAGTACGATCTCCTGCCCCTCGGCGGCAGCGACTACCACGGCATCTTCGGCAACGACGAGCGCCTTCCGGGCGACATCCCGCTCCCCGACTCCTCGGTCGAGCGCCTGCTCGATATGGGCCGCTCCCTCCCGAACCAGGCGCTCGTGCCGTAGGCGGTCACCGCCGGCTTGACGGCCGGCTTCGCTGCGTTTTCGCCGATTTCCGGGTAGGCTTGTGGCTGGCCCGGTAGGCAGCGCCGATTCTCCAGTAACGAGGCGTTCCCCGGCTGGACGAGAGCGATGACGAGCGAGCCTCTGGAAGTGGAAACGGACGCGGAATCGGAATCCATGGACGACGCGCCGACGATGTGCGCCCGTCACCCGGGCGTCGAGACGGAGCTGCGCTGTAGCCGCTGTGAGACGCCCATCTGCTCCCGCTGCATGGTCCACACGCCTGTCGGCGCCCGCTGCCGCGACTGCGCCCAGATCCGCCGCATTCCCACTTACAACATGTCGGGCCAGACGTTCGCCCGCGCGGCCGGCGCTGCGATTGCCGGCGGCGCCGCTATCGGGATCGCCTGGGGCTTCTTCAATCTCATCAGCTACTTCTTCTTCGGCATCATCCCCGGCCTCGCCGTCGGGTTCGCAATCGGTGAGCTGGTCTCGCTTGCGGCCAATCGCAAAGCCGGACCCCCGCTGCAGGCCATCGCCGCCGGCGGCGTCCTCGTCGCCTACGCCGCCCGCGTAGCGCTGCTGTTCGTGATCGATGACTGGATCTTCGAGGATCTGCGTGTCGATGTCTTCGGGATTGTCGCGACGGGGATCGCCGTGTTCGTGGCGATGGGGCGGTTGCGCTAGCGCATCACGATCCCGAGCACGATCAGCGTCGTCACGACCATCACCGCCAGGACACCGATACGCCGCAACTCGTGCAGCGCGTACGACGTGTCGCGCGTGGCCAGCGCCTGCAAGTCCACGTCACTCCGCTTGCGCACACCCTGCTGCTGCAGGGCCCGCGCTGCACCGGTCGTGCGGAGGTTCGCGGACGGGCCCGCAGCCGGCGCGGGTGCCGTCGGTGCTGCAGGCGGAGGGGGTGGCGGGGGTGGGGCGAATGCCGCCGTGGGGTCCGCCATAGCAGCGATCTCCGCGGGCGCCTCTTCGGTGTTGGGCTCCTCCTCGGAGATCTGCGGCTCGGCCGCGGTACCCGGCCTCAGATAGCTGCGGTCGGTCCGCTTCTTCTTGACCTGCAAGCGGCCATCGCGGACGACGGGTCGATCCTGTCTTGGCAACGCTGTTCCTGCTTCCGGGCCTGCGCGCTCGAGCGGCAAGGCCCACTGGATTCGGCATCGCAGTATAGCCGCGGCCTATGGCCCCGACAAACGACGGGTCCTGCTATTCATCGAACGTGGACGGCCGGGCGCCGTTACCCGCGTCCGTCTAGTACGCGCCCTGCCGCTCGAAGATCGCCCGCGGATTCCCGACGGTCATCGCCCGGATCTGCTCGTCGCCCACGCCAGCCGCGCGCAGCGCCGGGATCACGTCGTCGCAGATGTGCAGGAAGTTCCATCGCGGCATTACCTGCGCCGGCACGCCCTCCGGGAACCAGTCGATGTAGCATGAGGCGTCGTGCGCCAGCACCATCTTCCCCGCGTGCCCCCGCCGGCACATCTCGGCAATCACTGCGACCCGCTTGTCCGTCGGCATGAACGAGTCGATCCCGAACCGGTCCATGCCTATGTACGACCCCGCGCCGATGAGTCTCTCTAAGTACGCGACGTCTTCGGTGTCCCCGCTGTGACCGATCACCACTCGCGAGAGGTCGACGCCCTCCTCCCGGAAGATGCGCTGCTGGTCCAAGCCCCGCTCCGTCGGCGCGTGCGTGTGCGTCGAGATCGGTGCGCCCGTGCGCCGGTGCGCGCGCGCCACCGCCCGCAGCACCTTCTCCACGCCGGGCGTGAGTCCCTTCTCGTCCGTCGCGCACTTCAGGATCGCTGCCTTGATCTCAGTCCCTTGGATCCCCTGCTCGATGTCCCGCACGAACAGCTCCGCCATGTAATCCACGTCCCGGTGCTCGAAGTGGCGCGGTACCTCGTCGTACGTATACAGGCCCGTCGCCGCGATCACCTGCACGCCCGAACGCGCGGCCGCTTCCCGCACCAGCGTCACGTCTCGCCCCAGCCCGAGTACCGTCAGGTCCACTATCGCGTCCACACCGTGCGCCTTCGCCTCGGCGAGCTGCTCCGCCGCCTGCCGGATGCGGGCCTCGCGGTCCCAGAGGTGCGGGAATGCCTGGTGCACGCCCTCGGTCAGGACGTAGATGTGCTCGTGCATCAGCGTGAACCCCAGGTTTCCGCTATCGACGGGCCCGGTGACGGTGTTGACGGTCGACATGGCGGTGGCTCCCTCTCTCTCGCCCCTACGTGCCCGCTATTGTCGATCTTGCGTCGGCAGTGCGCGAGCCGCTGAAGAAGTTCAGATAGATCCCGCTACAGCAGAATAGGCATGAAGTCACG
>CAYJMG010000001.1:143782-353243 GCA_964371355.1 uncultured Dehalococcoidia bacterium | reverse complement strand
ACCTACTGGCTCACCTACACTGAGCCAGTAGGTCGCTTCTTCAACACCCTGCTAGCTCCGCTGGACTCGACTGGATTGGCAGGAGTGTAGACAGATGGTATTATATCCGATACCATGGTAGGCCAAGCGGCCATTCAGGCCGAAATCGAGGCTTTGCGGAAGGGCCGCCACAATGTCCACGCGAGGCAGTTGATGTCGGTCGCAAAGGCTGTCGGGCGCAAGGAGGCAAAACGCGGCAAGCATCGGGTGTTTGAGATGCCGGGACGGCCGCCGCTTCCCATTCCCGATCACCCGCGGGCGATGGCTGCCCGCACCGTGATGCGCATTTTGGACGTACTTGAGGAGGATCTGGGCAAGGACGCATGGCAGTGACGGAGTGTCGACCATGACCACCGAAGAGATTCTGCGGCGCCCCTATAGTCGAGTGCTCATTCCGGACGAGACCGGACTCTACTCGGCCGAACTCCTCGAATTCCCAGGCTGCGTGGCCGATGGCGAAACGCCGCAGGATGCCTATCGGAACCTGGAGGAGGTGGCAGAGTCTTGGATCGAGAGCGCACTCGCCCAGGGGTACCCCATTCCGGAACCATTCGCCCTCGATGAACCTTCTGGAACTCTGTCGCTCAGGCTCCCGAAGAGCCTACACAGACGTGCAATCGTATTTGCGCAGCGCGACGCAGTCAGTTTGAACACGTTCATCGTTGCTGCCGTTAGTGCAGCTGTTGGCGCCGAACAACTAGCTGCGCGCGCAGGTGCGAGCTTGACCCGTGCCATTGCCCGACTGGAGATGGCGCAGACCAACTGGACAGTTGTCTACCCAGGCGGGATTGAGTTGAGTAGTGGGACTAGCCAGAGCCTTCATGCTCCAAAGGCGTTCGCCTCGCAACGAATCGAGTCCCTTCCACTGGAAAGCCTGAAGTTCTATCAGTACCCGGAACACGCTGAAGTAGGTGCTTAATGGCAGAGGCTCAGCAAATCGTCTTCAACTACAAGGAACTCGTTGAACTGATGCTCGAGAAGCAAGGCATCACAGAAGGACTGTGGGCGTTCTATGCGAAGTTCGGGCTAGCGGCGGCAAATGTAGGGCCTGGACCAGAGGCGCTTCAACCGGCGGCGATCGTTCCGCTCCTCGAAATCGGCGTTCAGCGTGCCGACCAGCCTTCGAGCCTCACAGTTGATGCCTCGAAGCTCGCCCTCAGGCAGGCTCCGAAGCGGGCTGCGGCGACCCCCTCGAAGCCGAGTCGGGCGCGAAGGGGGCGCTAGACATTCCTTGCGCGCTGCCCTCTGGTGAGGCGTTGTGGCCTCCCACAGCCGCCGAAGTGTTCATGACGTTTGCGGACGGAGCGCCCCGGTGACGATTACCGCCACCCGACGGCCGCGCTCCTTCGCCCGGCGTGCCAGTACATCGCGAGTTGCCAGGCCTCTTTCGACCGCCTGGATGATCGCGAGCGCGACCTGTTCGGTCGCGGTGCCGGTTTCGGCCGCGTCGAGGATCGAGCGAGTGGCCGTCGTCAGCGTGACGCCGTTGAGGACGGTCCGGTCGCTCGGAGGGATCGGCCGCGAACTGGTGTGGACTCTTGTGCCGGCAAGCGAGCGCAGGTTTCGGCGAGAGCGAGGCACCGTAAGGTGCACGGCGTCCGGGATGACATCGCTGAGGCCCAGCAGTTCGAGCGCGCTCTCGTGAGAGACAACGGCGTCGGATTCAGCGAGGGCCATGCACGCGGAAAGAACGTCCTCACGCGGTGAGGATGGGTACTCGCGAAAGCGATAGAGGCCTCGCCGCACGCGTAGGAATTTGCCGCTTCTGGCATGGTGCGCGAGCAGCGCGCGGCTGATTCCGCAAGCCTGGGCCTGTTTGGTGGTGAAGTAGCCACCCTGGCCGGACGCAACGTCGAAGAGCCCGGGCCGGTCTTTTGCTGGTGTGGTCCTCGCCATAGCGTCACCTATATGTCAAAGAATATTTGACCTTTAGGAGACAGCGCAAGGGTGAGTCGAGGATTGACGAACCTGCGTTCTGATTCTATACTCCACACCCGTACACCTGTTCTGCCACCGTAGGGGCGCGATCTGTTGCGCCCTCCCACCGCAGGAGGCGCAGGATGGCACTGGGACGCGCGCTGGAGGCGCTTCGGACGGATCCGGAGCTGGCGGGGCATGCGGCCGACCGCTCGGGGTTCGTGGCGTGGCACGAGCATCCGGCGCGGGAGGCTCGGTACGCGGCGTTTCCGGACGCGATCGACCCGCAGCTCGTGGCGGCGCTGGCGAACCGGGGGATCGAGCGGCTGTACACGCACCAGGCGCAGGCGGTCGAGGCGGCGCTGCGGCGCGAGAGCGTGGTCGTCGTCACGCCGACGGCTTCGGGGAAGACGCTGTGCTACAACCTGCCGGTCCTGCAGTCGATCCTGGCCGACCCCGACGCGCGGACGCTGTACCTCTTCCCGACGAAGGCGCTGGCGCAGGACCAGATGCAGGAGCTGCACGGGCTCATCACGCAGCTCGGCGCGGACATACGCACGTTCACCTACGACGGCGATACGCCGGGCGACGCGCGGCGCAAGGTGCGCGAGGCGGGGCACGTCGTCGTGACGAACCCCGACATGCTGCACACGGGCATCCTGCCCCACCACACGAAGTGGGTGAAGCTGTTCGAGAACCTGCGCTACGTCGTTATCGATGAGCTGCACCAGTACCGCGGCGTCTTCGGCTCGCACGTCGCGAACGTCGTGCGCCGCCTGCGCCGCATCTGCCGCTTCTACGGCTCGGATCCGGTCTTCATCTGCTGCTCGGCGACCATCGCCAACCCGGCCGAGCTGGCGCGCAACATCGCGCGCACCCCGGTGACGCTGGTCGACGACAACGGCGCGCCGAGCGGGCCGAAGACGGTCGCCGTGTACAACCCGCCCGTCGTGAACCGCGAGCTGGGCATCCGCGAGGGGGCAGTCGGCGCGGCGCGCAAGATCGGCGCGCGGCTGCTGCGGGCGGGCGTGCAGACGATCGTGTTCGCGCCGTCGCGCGTGCGCGTCGAGCTGCTGCTGCGCTACCTGCGTGAGTCGCTGGAGCGAGAGCCGGGCCGCGCCGTCGGGCCGGAGCGCACGCCGGTCGTGGAGGGATATCGCAGCGGCTACCTGCCGAACGAACGGCGGGGGATCGAGCGGGGGCTGCGCGACGGGCGCATCCGCGGGGTGGTCGCGACGAACGCGCTGGAGCTTGGCGTGGACATCGGCGGGCTGGACGCGGCGGTGCTGACGGGCTATCCGGGCACGCTGGCGTCGGCCTGGCAGCAGATGGGGCGCGCGGGTCGGCGGCAGGGGCCGTCGTTCGCGTGCATCGTGGCGTCGTCGTCGCCGTTGAACCAGTACGTGGCCGCGAATCCGGAGTACCTGTTCGACACATCGCCCGAAGCCGGTCTCGTCGACCCGGACAACCTGCTGGTGCGGATCAGCCACCTGAAGTGCGCGGCGTTCGAGCTGCCGTTCGACGAGAAGGACGTGGACGGCGCAGGGGCGCTCGCAGATTCGCCGGGGAGACAATCTGTTGCGCCCGGTCCCGGCGAGGAGGGCGCAGCAGGCTGCGCCCCTACAGCGAACGAAGATTTCGGGCCCGGATTGCGGGACCTCCTCGACCTGCTCGCGGCGGAGGGCATCCTCGTGCACGCGGGCGGCCGCTGGCACTGGATGGCCGAGGTATTCCCGGCCGAAGGCGTATCCCTGCGTTCTGCCGCGATCGACAACTTCGTCATCATCGAGCAGGGCCCGTCGGCGACGAAGCCGCGCGTCATCGGGGAGATCGACCGGCCGGCGGCGCCGCTGCTGGTGCATGACGAGGCGATCTACATGCACGGCGGGCAGATGTACCACGTCGACCACCTGAACTGGGAGGAGAAGAAGGCGTACGTCCACCGCGTCGACGTCGACTACTACACCGACGCGAACCTGGCCGTGGACCTGGAGGTGATGGAGTCGTTCGAGCGTGCGCCGTCGCGCGGGTGCGAGGTCGAGCACGGCGAGGTGGCGGTGCGCGACGTGGCCACCATCTTCAAGAAGATCAAGCTCGACACGCACGAGAACGTCGGCTGGGGGAAGATCAACATCCCGGAGGAGAACCGCCACACGACGGGGTACTGGTTCGCGCTGGGCGACGCCGCCATCGACGGCATGTCACGAGCGGACGTGCAAGAGGGGCTCTGGGGCATGGCGCACCTGCTGCGCCAGCTCGCGCCGATCTTCCTGATGTGCGACCCGCGCGACCTGCAGGCGGTGGCGCAGGTGCGCTCGCCCTTCACCGAGCGGCCGACGCTGTTCCTGTACGAGAACCAGCCCGGCGGGGTCGGGATGTCGCGACGGCTGTTCGAGATCCACACGCAGCTCATGCGGGCGGCGCTCGACGTACTCGGCGGGTGCGCGTGCAAGGCGGGGTGCCCCGGCTGCGTGGGGCCGTCGATCGGTGAGCACGACACGAACAAGCGCGCGGCGGCGACGCTGCTGCGCCGGCTCGTGGACGAGGATGGAGCGCGGGCGGCCCCGACAGCAGCACAGCCGAGGACGGCTGTGCCACAGCGCGTTGCGCCCGCGGGGGTCGTCGCCGAAGCCACGGCAGCAGGCACGGGGCGCAACACGGACAGCGAGTTTTCCAAAACAAACTCGGCTGTCTGATACGCATGGTCGCCACACCCACCCTCGACCGCCTCCGTCACGCAATCGCTGTCCAGCGGGGAGCACAGCCGGCCTCCCCGGCGACTCTGCGAGGGGCGGCTGTGCCACAGACGCAGGCGGTCTCCTCGGCGACTCTACGAAGGGCGCCTGCGCTCCATTGGGAGCAGGATGAGCTGCCGCCGATCGAACAGATCCTGCGGGGGGAGTGGCACCCCACACCGCACGGCCCGGTCTTTTTACGCGACGACTGGTTCGCGCTGGACCACCAGCACGGCACGCACGCGCTGGGGTCGGCGCTCGAGGCGGACCCGGGGGCGCTGGCCGCGCTCCTGCGGACGGAGCGCGCGCCGCATCCGGAGCGGTACGCCTTCTTCGACATCGAGACGACGGGCCTTTCGGGCGGGACGGGGACGTATGTGGTGCTGGCGGGGCTCGGCACGTTCGAGCGCACGCTGGCGGGCGAGCCGCCGTCGTTCCGGCTGCGGCAGTACTTCCTCGCGGGGCTCCAGCACGAGCGCGCGATGCTGAGCATGCTCGCCGAGGACCTCGCGCGGTTCGACGCCGTCGTGACCTACAACGGCCGGGCATTCGACGTGCCGGTGGTGGAGTCGCGCCTGACGCTGGCGCGGCTGCCCTCGCCGTATAAGGCGATGGCGCACTTCGACCTGCTGCACCCGGTACGCCGGCTGTACGCGCACCGCATGCCCGGCTGCCGTCTGGCCGAGGCCGAGCGCCGGCTCCTGCGCCTCGAACGCCCCGACGACGTGCCCGGCTACCTCATCCCCGCCCTCTATCGCGACTACGTCGTCGCCGGACGGGCAAGCCCCCTCCGCGGCGTCTTTCGCCACAACGCAGAGGACGTCCTCTCCCTTGTGGGCGTGCTCGCCTCGCTCACGGCTCTGCTCTCGCGCGAGGACCACGACCCTGACGACGCGGTCGCCGTCGCCCGCTGGTGGGAGCGCGCGGGCGAGCCCGACCGGGCGATGCGCCTGTACCGGTCGGCGCTCCCGTGGCTCGAAGGAGGAGGTGACTGGAGCTGGGCGGCTGCCCGCCACGCGGCGCTGTGCAAACGGCATCAGCCGCGGGAGGAAGCGGTCGCGATCTGGCGCCGCCTGTGGGACTGCGGCGACCGCGCCGCGGGCCTCGAACTGGCGAAGCACCTGGAGCATCGTGAGCGAGCATTTGACGAGGCGGCAGGCGTCGTGAAATCGATGTTGCGGGACGCCGATTCGGCAGGGGTGAAGGAGTTATCGCGTAGACTGTCGCGTATCCAACGACGATCGGAGCAGCGATCTGCACGCACACCTGCAGCACCAACCACGGTTGCGCCCGCAACCTCGCGGCCTCGACATGAGCGCGGCGACCGTGCCGGAGCTGTCGCCGGCTGAGGCGGCCCCCTCGCGAACTGCGGAAGGGCTTTGGGCCGGCGCCCGGGGTCACGCCCCCGCCGTCGCCTTTGTCCTGTTGCTGGCCGCGTTGCTGGTCATGCCGCGCTGGTGGCTGCTGCTGACGTCGCCCGACGAGGGCGAGCGCATCCAGGTCAGCGTCTGGGGCGCCGGCAGCATCGGCCTCGACGAGGCGCTGTACGGGTCGCTGGTCCGCGACGCCTACGACGGCGACGTGCCGATCCGCGATCCCTTCCTCGTGGACCCCTCGCGCACGACGCCGCAGTCGGGATCGCTCTGGAACACCGCCATCGGGGCGCTGGGCCACGTCTTCGGCGGCACGGCCGAGGCGCTGGCGGTCGTCACGACGCTGGCCGCGGCCGCCGCATTCCTGCTCTACTACGCGCTCGCCTGGCGCCTGACGGCGTCACGGTGGGCGGCGGTGAGCGCTATCGGGCTATCGCTCGCCTTCCTGCACGTCGTCCATCGCTCGCCGGGCTTCCTGGCGCTGCGCCACTGGGACGTCCTCCGGCCGCTGCTCACCCTCGACCCCCAGCACGAGCTGCACATCTGGACGCGCTACCTCGCGCCCGCCATCCCGTTGCCGATCTTCTTTGCGCTGGTGCTGTGCCTGCCCGCCGCTGCCCGCGGAGGGCGCCGGGCCGTCGTGCTGTCCGGCGGCTTGCTGGCGCTGCTCGTCTACACCTACATGTTCTACTGGCTTTCGGCGGCGCTGGCGCTTGCGCTGTGGGCGGCGTGGCTCACCTTGGCCGGGGAACGGCGGGCGGCCGGGCGCGTCGTCGCCGTCATCGCCATCGCGCTTGTGGTCGCCTCGCCGGAACTGGCGCTACTCGCCCGAAATGGCGCTCTTCCCGACGAGGTCCAGGCCCGGGTCGGCGCCTACGGCGGGCTGGGGCTGCACACCGACTGGCTGCGCGCCATCTTGCAGCGGGTCGTCCTAGGTGTGCCGTTCGCCTGGCTCGCCCTGAAGGGCCCGCCCATCAACCGCCTGTACGCCGCGCTGTACGCGGCGCCGCTGCTCCCCGCCTCCACGACGAACTGGCTGCCCCAGACCGACCATTTTCTCTTCCAGGCGTGGCCCGTGTTCTCGGTGCCGCTGTTCATTGCCGGCGGGGTGGAGGCAGCGCACCGGCTGCGTCCGGACCTGCGGCGCCAGGCGGCGCTGGGCCTGGCCGCCGCCGGCCTGCTGGGCAGCCTGCACTTCGCCGTTGTCCAGGTCCGTGGGCTGCAGGCCGTCGACGACACCTACGCCATGCCGTCGGACGAGCGCGCCGCCTTCGGCTGGATGGAGACGAATCTCTCCGCCGGCGACACTGTTGTCACGCCAAGCTGGATCACGAATCAGCTCGTCGCCGTCATGACCCCCGCCTCGACGTACCTGGCCGATGGCTTCGTCACACGCGTCTCCAATGACGAGTTGCTGGACCGTTATCTGCGGACCTCCGCGGCCTTCGGGATCGACAAAGACACGGCCTTCTATCGCATTGACCCGGCCCGGGATGTCCCGACGTCGGACAGGACTGTCCCTGGTGACGAACTGGAGCGGTACTACGACTCGTCCATGGCGTACTACCTGTTCAACGAGGGCATCCGGCGTCCGCGAGAGATCCTCGCGCAGACGGAGCCGTGGCTGGCCGAGTATTCGCTGCTCCTCGGCGAGGGGGAGGTCCTTCGCGCGTACGACGCGGACTACCTGTTCTGCGGGCACCGCGAGCGGTCGTGGCCCGCGGGTCAGGCGGCCCCGGGTCTGCGCGTCGAGACGGCGTTCCGTGAGGGCGACACCGTCGTGTATCGCATCGTGGCCGCGGACACACCGGGCGCGGTCGAGTTCCGTGGTTGCGGGCCGTGAGCGCGTCAAATCACGCGAGCTTTAACGCGCCGGTTACACAGCAGGCGTGTCCTCGCGCTACGCTGCCGTGACCGGTAACGGGCCTGCCCGCGGGCGCGTTGTAGGGTCTGACAGAGGGTGAATTCACGGGGCGGACGCGCGGGAATCTGCGTTATTTGACAGACGAAACCGCACGTCAGTTCTTGATTGTGAAGGGCCCGACTGTTATGTTCGTGATGCAGATCCGTCCCCGCCCACAGCGAAGACTTGGCCTGCTTCGCGACAACCTGTTCTGGTTCGTCCAGGTTCTATTCGTTTCTTGGTTGGGAGCGCATGCGCAGTATGGTGACCAGAGACGCCGAGATTGACTTCGTCTCGACGAGGGCCGGGGCACTGCCTGTCGAGTACCACGAATTGGGTGGGTTCTCGTACATGGCGAAGGGCATCGTCGATCGGGTGATTGCCGCCGTCGCCCTTCTCGTGTTGGCAGTCCCGATGGCCGTCATTGTGGCCATCATCAAGCTGTCCTCGCCGGGGCCGGCCTTCATCAAGCAGGAGCGCGTCGGCCGTTTTGGCCGCCCGTTCTACTTCTTCAAGTTCCGTTCGATGCAGTACGACGCCGAGGACCTTCGAGACACCCTCGAAGACCACAACGACCACGACGTCGACATCCCGCTCATCTTCAAGATGCGCAACGACCCGCGCGTGACCAGGATCGGCTCGTTCCTGCGGCGCAGCAGCCTGGACGAACTGCCGAACCTGTTCAACGTCCTCCGTGGCGAGATGAGCATCGTGGGGCCGCGGCCGCCCCTCCCCCGGGAGGTCGCCCACTACACCGCGTACCACATGCAGCGCCTCTCGACGACGCCGGGCATGACGGGCCTCTGGCAGGTCCGCGGACGGTGCGAACTCCCTTTCGACCGGATGGTGGAACTGGACCTCGAGTACATCCGCAATTGGTCGCTCATGGGGGACTTCGCCATCATCGTTCGGACGCCCCTCGTGGTCATCAGCGGCAAGGGCGCGTGGTAGATTTCCCATTCCGGTACTTGACACGTCCAGCATCTTGACGCGTTATATATCTTGTCCCGGGTAAGCCACCCGGCAGTGATCGCCTTGACAGGCGGGTGCCCGTGAACGAAGAGAGCCGTCTCCAGCTCGAGCGCTACCTCCAACTCGTGAACCGCCGCAAGTTCGTGCTGGTGGTGCCGGTGGTGCTCGCCGTGCTGGGCGCGGCTCTGCTGAGCTATCTCCAGAATCCCGTCTACGTCGCGACCGCCACGGTCCGCGTGAACCCGGCCCAGGCCGGCATCGACGCCCAGGACCCGGGCGCGGCCGACCGCTTTCTCACGACGCAGTCGGAGATCATCAAGCGGCGGACGTTTACCGACCAGGTGGTGGCGACGCTCGGCCTGGAGGGCGCCTCGGCCGACCTCGACGGCCGCGTAACGACCATCCCGATCCCAAACTCCGAACTCATCGAGATCCAGGCGAAGGCCTCGGACCCCGACGAGGCCGCGGACATCGCCAACGCCGTGGCCGAGCTGCTGCGCGACCCCGTCTTCATGAGCCAGTTCAACTCCGATTCTGTCGCCGCCCTGACGCGCGATGTCGATGCGGCAGGCCAGCGGCTGGAAGACGAGCAGGCGATTCTGGAGAATCTCCGTTCGACAGGCGCCAGCGAGTCAGAGATCACCGTGCAAGAGCAAGTCGTCGAGTCCGCGCGGAACTCGTATGAGGCGCTGTTCACGCAGCGGCAGGAAGCGATCATCCGCCAGGACCAGGCGGCACGCGCCTTTACGGTCATCGAGACCGCCGAACCGCCGGGGGCGCCGGTGAGCCCACGGCTGTACTTCAACCTGGCCGCGGGCCTGCTGGCCGGCCTGGCCGCCGGCGTCGCGCTCTCGCTGATGCTCGAGTACATCGACCCGACGCTGCGGGGCGTGCGCGACCTCGAGAGTGTGACGCGGCTGCCCGTGCTGGCGTCGATCCCGTTCGGCGTGCGCTGGAAGTACCCGCCGCCGCCCGTCTCGCCCGATTACCGGCTGCTCTCGACGAAGCTGCGCACACTGCTGCAGGAGGCGAAACACAAGAGCGTGCTCTTCACCAGCACACGGCCGGAAGAGGGCAACACGACGGTGGCCACCTATACGGCCATGGCGATGGCGCAGGCCGGGCTGCGGACGCTCCTGCTCGATGCGAACCTCAACCGGCCGGACCTGCACAAGCTGTTTAACGTGCCCATGTCGCCCGGCCTGTATAACTTCATCTCCCAGAACGGCGCGCGCCCGGCGCTGCCCGTCGGCGAGGCGATCGACGACATCATCCAGGAATCGCCAGTGCCGCGGCTGAGCGTGCTGACGGCTGGTACCAAGATGAACGACCCATCGGAGCTGCTCGCCTCGGCCGAGATGCGCAGCTTCCTCGACGCGGTCGAGTCGAAGTGGGACGTTGTGGTGATCGACGGGTCCGCGATGGACTCGGGCGCGGGCTCGGCGGTGATCGCGCCTGTCGTCGATGGGGTGGTCCTAGTGGCCGCGGAGGGCCAGGCCAGCAGCAACAGCGTAGAAGACACGGTAGGAGAGCTGGCCAGCCTGGGCGCAAAGACGCTGGGGCTCGTGTACTGCAAGGCCACAGAAGCGTAGTCCGCCGATTACCACAGGAAGGGTGGCATGACGGAAGCACGAAGAGTGGCCCGCAACAGCATCGTCCAACTGGCGGGACGCGGCATCACGGTGTTCATCTCACTGGCCGCGCTGACCATCCTGTCGCGCTACCTGGGCCCGGTGAAGTTCGGCCAGTACCAGCTCGTCATCGCCTTCCTCACGCTCTTCAACATCAGCGACCTCGGCGTCGCCACCATCGCCGTCCGGCACCTCTCGACGACGGAGCGCGACCCGGACGAGCTGATGGGCAACGTGCTCACGATCCGCACGATGCTGGCCGTAGCCTCCGCGATCCTGGCGGTCGGGATGGCCTTCGCGTTCGACTACGAGCCGTACATGAAGGCCGCCGTGGCTTTGGCCGCGCTGTCGTTCCCCCTGACGATCTTCAGCGGCTCGTACAGCGCGACGTTCGCGGCGAACCTGCGGATGGAGTACGCGACACTGGGCGCCATCGCGCAGTCTGTGATCGGCCTGGGGGCGATGGTGTTCGTGGCCTCGAGCGGCGGCGGCTTGCTGCGGCTGATCATCGCGTACGACCTGGGCATCCTGGCGAACAGCCTCGTCTGTCTCTACTTCGCGCACCGCTTCGTGCGCCCGCGCTTCGACTTCGATCCACACTACATGCGCCAGATGGCGCGCGAGGCGCTCCCGCTGGGGCTGGCAGTCCTGGTCATCACCGCCTACGGGCGCATCGACATGGTGCTGCTGAAGTGGTTCACGGACAGCGAGACCGTCGGGTACTACAGCTTCGCCTATCGCGCGGTGGACCTCGCCTTCCCGCTCAGCTTCTTCTTCGTCGGGTCGGTGTTTCCGCTGCTGAGCGGCCTCCACAAGGACGGGGACGACGCGCAGTTTCGCCGCGTGTTCCAGCGCTCCCACGACCTGCTGTCGGTCGGCGCCATGGCGGCGGTCACGATGCTCATCCTCTTCTCGAAACCCATCGTCGAGCTGGTGGGTGGGGGGGAGTACGCGCAGGCGACCACCAGCCTGCAGGTGCTCTCGATGGCGATCGCGCTGATCTGGCTGTCGAACCTGGCCGACCACGGT
This sequence comes from uncultured Dehalococcoidia bacterium, assembly GCA_964371355.1. Lineage (GTDB taxonomy): Bacteria > Chloroflexota > Dehalococcoidia > DSTF01 > JACRBR01 > JACRBR01. The sequence continues at coordinate 341,644 of CAYJMG010000001.1, read as the reverse complement.
CTCATCGCCATCGGGCGGCAGGGAGTGTTGCTCTGGATCGCCCTGGCCGGGCTCGTGGTGAACGTCACCGCGAACCTGATCCTCATCCCCCTGTACGACAAAGAAGGCGCCGCTGCCGCGACCGTCATTACGGAAGCGGCTGTGCTGCTGCCCGCGCTCGCCATCCTCGCGCGCCAAACCGGCGCCACGCCTTCCTTCTGGGTGACGGGCCGGCTGGTGCCGGTGGCGGGCGTGGCCGGGGTGGCCGTCTACGGCCTTCATCTCCCGTGGGAGTCCGAGGCCGTGCTCGCGGGCGTCGTCTTCGGCGCCGGCATCGCGCTCACCCGCATCATCTCCATCGCCGACATCCGGGCGCTGCTCCATCGTCACCCCGACGCCGAGGAGCCGGTCGTGCAGCAGCAGGCCACGGTGGAAGTGGGGGCCCAGCGGTGAGCGGCCGACGACGCATCGCCGCGTACTACAACGTGGGCTGGGGCGGTGGCCGCCGCTGGCTGTATGAGTGCGTAGCCCGTCTCAGCCGGTATCACGACCTCGATCTGTATTGCATCGACCGCGAGGCCGGTGTGCCGCACTACCCCGACGTCACCGCGTTCGGCGAGCACTCATACACCGAGCCGTTCCAGGACATGCCCGCGTTTCGCGGCGTCGTCAAGCCGCTGAAGGCGCCGGCGCTGTGGATCGACCTGCTGAAGTTCGACCGCGCGTCGCGCCGTGTGGCCGAACGCATCGATGCGGGCGGCTACGATCTCATGTTCGCGAGTGTGGGTGGTTACACCGAGGCGCCGCTGCCGCTGCGCCACACGCGCACGCGGAGCACGTACTACTGTCACGAGCCCATGCGCATCCTGTACGAGCCGCGCGTGCCACGCCCGTACGATCGCCAGATTTCCCGCGCGTGGCAGATGTCGTTCTACGGCACGCTGGTCCGCCGCTGGGACCGGCAGGCCACGCGACGGACGGCCCTGGTCGTCGCCAACTCGCGCTACTGCCGCGACTACGCGCATCGCGCCTACGGTGTCGACCCCGTCGTGAACTATCCGGGCGTCGACGTCGATGCCTTCCGCCCCGGCGACGGCACGCGCGAGCGCTTCGTGCTCACCGTGGGCGAGCAGCTTCCAACGAAGGGCTTCGACTGGGCGATCCGCGCGATCGGCGCGATCCCGGAGGCGAAGCGCCCGCCGCTGGTCTGGGTCGGGAATCGCACGCATCGCGCCGAGGCCGCGTACCTTCGCTCGGTCGCCGCAGCCTGCGGGGTCACGCTGGAGATGCGCGAGCGCCTGCCGGACCCCGAGCTGAAGCGCCTGTTCCAGACGGCGTCGGCCTTCCTGTACACCCCCCACCTGGAGCCCTTCGGGCTGGCGGCGGTGGAGGCGATGGCCAGCGGAACGCCCGTCGTGGCCGTCCGCGAGGCTGGCCCGGCCGAGACGGTGGTCGACGGGGAGACCGGCTACTTGCGGGACCGCGAGCCCTCGCAGCTCGCCGAAGCCCTGCTTCAGCTTCTCGATGACGGGCCGCGCCGGGAGCGGATGGGCCGCGCCGGACGGGAGCACGTCGAGGCCAACTTCACCTGGGACCGCTCGGTCGCCCAGCTTGCGAGCCTGCTGGGCGAAGCGGCGGCGACAGAAACGTCACACGCAGATGTAACGCGGCAGGCATCGCCCGTCGTTGTCAAGTAGAGGAGGATGAACCTGATGATTCCGGTGTTTAAGCCTGCCGTCGGCGAAGAGGAGTGGTTGGCCCTGCGGGAGCCCATCATGCAAGGCTTCCTGGGCCTTGGCCCCAAGACGAAGGAGTTCGAGGAGAAGTTCGCCGCCTACATCGGCGTGCCCTACGCCGTCGGCTGCAACTCCGGCACCTCGGCACTGGACCTCGCGTTCGCCGTGCTCGACCTGGACGGGGGCGAGGTGATCACGACCTCCCTGACCTACGTCGCCACGAACCACGCGATCGTCCGCCTGGGCGGCGTGCCCGTCTTCGCCGACATCGAAGACGATACCGGCAACATCCGCCTCGACGAGATCGAGCGCTGCATCACGCCGCGCACGAAGGCGATCTGCGTCGTCCACTACGCGGGGCACCCGGTCGACATGGACCCCATCATGGAGTTGGCGGCCCGGCACAACCTGCCGGTGGTGCAGGACAGCGCGCACGCGTGCGGCTCGAAGTACAAGGGCCGCATGATCGGCTCCTTCGGGCCCATCAACACCTTCAGCTTCGACCCGGTGAAGAACCTGGCCACTGGCACCGGCGGGATGGTCACCGTGCTCGATCCCGAACTCGATGCCCGCATGCGCAGGCTGCGCTGGCTCGGCCACGCGCGGCCGCCCGGGACGCCGCCCGCCCCGGGCGAGCAGGACTACTATCACGAGACCGTCGAGATCGGCTTCCGGCACCACATGAACGACCTCTCGGCCGCCATCGGCATCGTGCAGCTCGGCAAGCTCGATCGGCACAACCAGCGCCGCCGCGAGATCGCCGCGACGTACGACGCCGCCTTCGCCGGCCTGGACTGGGTGAAGACGCCGGTGACGAAGGACTACGCCTTCACATCGCAGCACAAGTATGTGATCCGGGTGCCGGCCGGTGACCGGGACGACGTGATGGCGCACTTGAAGTCGCGGGGTGTCGGCTGCCACGTGCACTTCGTGCCCACGCACCTGCACCAGGCGTACAAGCCCTATCGGACGGAGCTGCTGCCCGTGACCGAAAGCTTCTGGAAGCAGATCATCAGCCTGCCCATGTTCCCGACGCTTACCGAAGGCGAGATCGAGCAGGTCATCGAGGCCGTGCGGTCCCTCCCGAAGTACGCACGGTCGTCGAACGGCCAGGGGGCCGTGGCGGGCGTGGCCGCCAAGGCGTAGCGCAAGGAAACTCGAGGTCGCCCCGCAATGCTCGAAGGCCGTGATATCGTCTGCGTCTCGTTCGTGACCTGGGACGACCACTGGGGGACGTCGCAGCAGCAGATGAGCCGCCTGGCGAAGAAGAACCGCGTGTTCTTCATGGACCAGCCCATCTCACCGCTGTCATTGGTGACCGGCGTGCGCAAGCGCTCGGCCGTCTGGCGGCAGTTCAGGCGCTGGCTGCGCGGGCCGCGGCAGGTCGCCGACAACGTCTGGGCGGGCGCGCCGCCGCCCATCCTGCCCTTCCGGACGAACCGTTTCGTGAACGCGATCAACGCGGCGATCATCCGCCGCTGGCTGGCCGGTTGCGCGCGCAGGCTTGGGTTCCGCGACGTGATCTACTGGAACTTCGAGCCGGGGCTCCCGGGCCTGGGCCGTGGGCTGAAGCCGGCGCTTTCGGTCTTTCACTGTGTGGACGACTTCTCGGCGATCCCATACTGGTGGCACAGCTCGTCGAACCAGATGCGGCTCGAGGAGCTGTGCTGCCGCGAGTCTGACGCCGTGATCTGCACCGGACGAAAGCTCGTCGAGTCGCGCCGGCAGTTCAACTCGAACATCCACTTCGTGCCGGAGGGTGCGGATGTCGCGTCGTTCCTTGCCGCATCGTCGGACGCGGTGCGTGTGCCGGAGGGGATGGCGGCGCTGGCGGGTAAGGTAGTCGGGTACGTCGGCGTCATCGACTTCCGGCTGGACGTCGACCTGATCGCGTACATGGCAGAGCGGCGGCCGGAGTGGTCGTTCGCCCTCGTAGGTCCGATGAAGGGCGACACGCAAGACATGACGCGCCTGCGCTCGCTGTCCAACGTGCACTTCTTCGGCCGTCAGCGGCTGGAGGACGTGCCGTCGTTCGTGAAGGGCATGGACGTCGGTCTCATCCCCTACGTGCTCAACGACTACACGCATCACATCTTCCCGCTGAAGCTGTACGAGTACATGGCGGCCGGCAAGCCGATCGTCGCCAGCGCCATGGAGGAGATGCTGCCGTACGAAGGCGCGGAGATGGCTATCGGCCGCTCGCCCGAGGACTTTCTCGCGAAGGTGGACGAGGCGATCGCGGCGGACTCGCCGGAGAAGGCGGCCGCGCGCCAGCGGGCCGCCACCCACGAGTCGTGGGACGACCGCGTCGAGCAGGTTTCCGCGATCCTCGAGCCGATGCTTCGCGAGCGCGGGCAGCGGGCATCGCGCGCGGGCGCCTCGGCGTCGGCGATGGCGGGTGGCTGATGGCTGTCGCGCGCGCCGCCGCCCCGCCCATTGCGGGCACGCTCCTGCGCCGTCACACGGACCTGTGGCTATCGTTCGCGATGGGCGGCCTCGTCGGGCTGCTCATTTTCACGCTTCCCATGCAGGCGGCCCTCTCGACCGCCGTTGTCGGCGCCTTCGTGTTGATCATGCTTGTCGACACGCGCGTCGCGCTGCTGGCGCTCCTCCTGGTCCGCGCGACGGTCGACGTGTTCGCGACGGTGCCGGTGCTGAGCGCTGGCGGCGGGATCAACCCGAACGCCCTCATGTCGCTCCTCGTCATCGCGCTGGGTGTGACGCACATCGCGATCAACCGCATCAACATCCGGCGCATCCCGCTCGTCACGCCATTCGCGCTTTTCGTCGCGATGACGTTCCTGACGCTGGCGATCACGCCGAGCTTCGTGGAGGGTGTGGAGGACTGGCTGCGCATCCTCAGCGCGCTGCTCATCTACATCATGGTCGTCGACCTGATGCGCCGGGAGCGCGAACGGCGCTGGTTGCTCCGCATCATCGTGCTCTCGACCATCGTCCCCCTGTGCTTCGGCCTGTACCAGTTCGCGAATGACAGCGGCGATCACTCGACGCCCGGCTTCAACCGGATCCTCGCGACCTTCGTCCATCCCTCGCCTTACGCATTCTTCCTCGTACAGATCCTACCCCTGGCTCTCCTCTTGTTCGCGCACGCGCAGTCCCGGGTCGCCCGCCTCGCGCTGGCCGCGATGGTGCCTGTCATGCTCTTCAGCATCTACGCCACGCAGACGCGCGGCGCCTGGATCGGCGTCGTGGTGATGGTCATGGTCCTCATGTGGTACCGGATGCGGTGGGCGCTCGTCCTGATCCCGCTGTTCATGGCCGCCGCGTACGTCGGCGTCCCCAGCATTCGCGCCCGCGTCGCCGAGGCAACGTCGGGCACGTGCGAGAGCGCGACCTACTGTGAGTCCTCTGTGCTCTGGCGCACCAAACAGTGGGAGCGCGCGGTCCGCATCCCTTCGCCGCCCGAGCTGGTGACCGGGGGTGCGGGCCTTCGTGCCGTCTATGTCACGGCGGGCGAGTACTCCCACAACGAATACCTGCGGCTACTGGCCGAAACCGGGTTCATCGGCCTGGCGTTGACCATCATCCTGTATCGCGACCTCTTCCTCATCACGCGCCACGGCTATCGTGATGCGAAGACGCCGTACAAGCGCGACCTGATGCTCGCCTTCATGACGGTGTTCCTCTCGCGCATCGTCATGTCGGGCGGAGACAACCTGCTCGTCATCACCGTGTTGGAGTGGTACTTCTGGGCGTTCGCTGCGGTGATTGTCGTCGAGAGCGGCGCCTACGATCGCTTCGCCCACATACAGGACGACCGCCGTGCTCTGCGCGAGCAGCGGCCAGGCGAGCGCGCGGTCGCGGGAGCTGTCCCGGCATGAAGGTCCTGCTCGCCAACAAGTTCTTCTACGATCACGGCGGCCCGGAGACGGTGTTGTTCGCCACGCGCGACCTGTTGCAGGGCGCCGGCCACCAGGTCATCGACTTCGCGATGCGTGATCCCCGCAACCGGCCGAGCCGCTACGCGGCCTACTTCGCGCCGAACGTGGACCTGCAGTCCGTGAGGCCGACTCCAAGCTCTCTGCGCGCCGCCATTCGCTTCGTCGACTCCTCCGTCGCCGCCCGGAACATGCGCGGCCTCGTCGAGGACACGCGCCCCGACATCGCGCACCTGCACAGCATCAACCACCAGCTCACCCCGTCGATCATCCGCGTGCTGCGGGAGCAAGGGGTGCCCGTCGTCATGACGTTGCACGACTACAAGCTCGTGTGCCCCGCATACACGCTGCTCGCCGGCGGGGGCATCTGCGAGAGCTGCTCCGGCGGCCGTTTCTACCGCGCATTCACCACGAGCTGTCGGGGCCGCGTCCGCTCGGCCCTGCTCACGGCGGAGTCGTACGTGCAGCACCGGCTGCGCCGCTCGTACGACGGCGTCTCGCTCTTTCTGGCGCCCAGCCGGTTTCTGGCGGACAAGTTCCGCGAGATGGGGTTCCGGCACCGTATCGAAGTGTTGCCCAACCCCTCGACCGCCGGGTCCGGCGCGGCGGCCTCATCGCGCGGATCGCACTTCCTCTTCGTGGGGCGCGTGGTGCCGGAGAAGGGGCTCCGGACGCTCTGTGGCGCCGCCCAGCGGTCGGGCGCCCACGTGAAGATGGTCGGCGACGGCCCGCAGTTGGCCGAACTGCGGCGCGACTTCGGCCACGAGCCCAATATCGAGTTCCTCGGCCGCGTCGACCCGCAGCGCACGCAGGCCATGATGCGCGAGGCGCTGGCCGTCCTGGTGCCGTCGGAGTGGTATGAGAACCAGCCGATGGTCATCCTCGAGGCTTTCGCCGGGGCCACGCCGGTCATCGCCAGCGCGCTGGGTGGCAACTCCGAGCTTGTGCGCGACGGCGAGACCGGCCTCCTGCATATGCCCGGCGACGTTGCCGACCTCGCCGCGAAACTCGCCTGGGCACGGGACCACGCCGCCGAGATGGCGGCGATGGGCGAGCGCGCCCGCGAGTTCTCGGCGCAGTTCGCGCCCAGCGTGCATCTCGAACGGCTGACGGCGATCTACAGGCGCGTGCTGGCCGAGGCGCAGCTACCCGTCACAGCGGCGCGGACACAGATGGTGAAGGGCCACGAATGAAGATCGCGATCATGGGGACGCGCGGCATTCCCGCCAACTACGGTGGCTTCGAGACATTCGCCGAGGAGCTGTCGTGGCGTCTCGCCGCCCGCGGCCACGACGTCACGGTGTACGGCCGCTCCCACCACGTCGAGCACCCGCAGACGCACTACCGCGGCGTACGGCTCGTCGTCCTGCCGACGATCCGCCACAAGTACTTCGACACCGTGGCCCACACCGGCCTCTCCGTGCTCCACGGCATCAAAGAGCGCTACGACGTGGTCCTGGTGTGCAACGGCGCCAACGCTCCATTCGCGTGGATCCCGCGCGTGTTCGGCACGAAGGTCACCATCAACGTCGACGGCATCGAGCGGCAGCGCAAGAAGTGGAACGCCGCCGGGCGCGCCTACTATCGTCTGTGTGAGCGCCTCTCGACCGTCGTGCCCAACGTGATGGTCAGCGACGCCGCCGTCATCCGCGACTACTACCTCGAGCAATACCGCAGAGACTCCGTGATGATCCCGTACGGCACGCCAGTGGGGCGCGAGCCGCAGTCGGAGGCGGTGCGAGCGTTGGGGCTGGAGCCGGAGCGCTACGTGCTGTACGTCGCGCGACTGGAGCCGGAGAACAACGCGCACAAGGTTATCGAGGCCTTCGAAGGCGTGCGCGCCGACCTGCAGCTCGCCATCGTCGGGGGAGCGCCCTACGCCGATGCCTACATCGAAAAGCTGAGGTCCACGAAGGATCCACGCATCAAGTTCCTCGGCTTCGTGTACGGCGACGGCTACCGCGCGCTCCAGCAGACCGCGTTCTGCTACGTCCAGGCGACCGAGGTCGGGGGCACGCATCCGGCGCTCATCGAGGCGATGGGCTACGGCAACTGCGTGCTCGCCTATGGCACGCCCGAGAACCGCGAGGTGCTCGGTGATGGTGGCATGCTCTATGACAGTGTGCCCGACCTGCGGGCAAAGCTGCAGGCGCTGGCCGATGATCCGGAAAGCCGTCTGCCGTACCGTGATCGCGCCATGAACCGCGCGGCCCGCTATAGCTGGGAGGGCGTCACCGACCAGTACGAGGCGCTGTTCCGCGACATGGTCGCCGGTTCGAACAAGAAGACCGCCGAGGTGGCACGATGACGGTCACCTCATGACGATGGCGATGCCCGGGTATCTCCCCGCCCGCTACCACCGGCCCGTGTGGCACCTTGGCGAGCAGTTCGACCAGGAGATGCTGGCCGCCCTCCGCCCCGGCATGCGTATTCTCGACCTCGGTTCCGGCCGCGGGCCCGCGCTGTGGCCGAAGGACCGCCCGCTCGGGACCACCTACGCCGGCCTGGATATATCGCTCGCGGAGCTTCAGGCCGCGCCCGCCGGCTCGTACGACGAGATGTACCAGGCCGATGCCACGCACCGGGCACCGGAACTCGAGGGCAGCTTCGACCTCATCGTCAGCTTCCAGGTGTTCGAGCACGTGAAGCCGCTGGACGTGGCGTTCGAGAACATGCGCGCGTACCTGAAGCCGGGCGGCCGCGCGATCGTGCAGATGTCGGCGACGTGGTCGGTATTCGGCATGATCAACCAGGTGATCCCCCAGCGGCTCTCGGTCTGGCTCCTCCAGAAGGCCACCGGCCGGTCGAAGGAATCGGTGTTCCCCGCGCCGTATCACAAATGCTCGAACAGCGCGCTCGGGAGGATCCTGCAGCCCTGGTCCTCGCGCGAGATACGCCCGCTCTACCTGGGTGCGGACTACTTCAAGTTCTTCGGCCCGCTGGCCCGCGCCTATGTGCTGTACGAGAACTGGGCCATGCGCGGCGGCCACCGGAACCTGGCCAGCCACTACCTGGTGCTGGCTGTCAAGTAGGGTAGCGCGGGTGTAACACGCCTGCGGTACGATCAGCGTCCGATATACCCCGCCGGACGACGCGTTTGGATACACGAGGGACGCAGCAGCGCCCCGCTCCGCATATGGCCGCCGCAAGGCGCTTGGAACCGAGAGGATGGACTGAATGAGCAGACTGATTGCGGTGACCGGTGGCGCCGGATACATCGGCGTGAACCTGGTGGAGCAGCTCGTCGCCCGAGGCGAGCGCGTCCGCGTCATCGACCGGTTCTTCTGGGGCAAACTTGGACTCGACGAGCTACCGGGCGTCGAGCTGCTGTCGCGCGACGTGCGGGAACTGCGGGACGGCGACCTCGAGGGCGTAGACACTGTTTGTCATTTGGCGGGACTGTCGAACGACCCCACGGCCGACCTCGATCCCAGCGCCAACTGGCAGATGAACATGGTCGCCACGAAGGAGCTGGCCGACGCCGCGATTCGCATGGGCGTCCGCCGCATCACCTTCGGCTCCAGCGGCAGTATCTACGACGGCGCGGGCTCCGAGCAGATCCTCGATGAGGACGCCGCCGTCCAACCGCTGGGCCCGTACTCGGAGTCGAAGTTCGCCGCCGAGCGCGCGCTGCTCGACGTGCAGGACAGGATCGAAGTCGTGCTGCTGCGGCAGGGCACGGTCGGCGGGTACAGCCGGCGCATGCGGTACGACCTTGTGGTGAACACGTTCCTGAAGGACGCATTGCTGAAGCGCCACCTGTTCCTCCACGAGGGTGGGTTCATGTACCGCCCGCTCGTCGACGTGCAAGACGTCGCGATGGCACACATCGTTTGCCTCGACGCGCCGGCCGCAAAGGTCGCCGGTCGTGTGCTGAACGTCGTGCAAGACAACTACCAGGTGAAGCAGCTCGCCGAGATCATCGCCGACGCCGTGAAGCCGCTGGTCGGCGACATCCAGCTCTCAACCGCCCCGGCGACCGGCCGCATCCGCGACTACCGCGCCTCGAACGACCGCATGACGGAGGCGACGGGCTTCACACCGCAGCGCACGCCCGTCGACAGCGTCGCGAGCGTCCTCGATCACATCGGCGAGGTCGACCCGCAGGAGCTGACGCACCCGAGGCACTACAACCTCCGCTGGATGCAGATCCTCACAGAGGTTCACGAGCTGCAGCGGCACTACGAGCGCGTGTTCTAGTTGGCAGGGGACCAGGGATAGGGGACAGGGGACAGGGGACAGGGGATAGGGGACAGGGGACAGTCTGAGACACTGACGCGCTATGTGCCGAACTCCCGCATTGCGCGGGTGGCGGCGTTCGCGAGAGCGACGTCGTCCAGGGGCGGGTGGATGAGGCCGGCGCGCACGTCGCGGAAGCAGCGTTCGACCGGATTCGACTCCATGAGCCCGAAGCCACCGGTCACGCGCAGCGCCAGGTCGGTGACCCGCACGGCGTTGTTCGTCGCCCAGTACTTCACCAGCGGCACCTGCGCCGCGACCTGATCCCGCGGCGCCTTGCCTTCGACCCAGTCGCGCGCCGTATCGAAGATCATGCGGCGCGAGGCGAACAGCAGCGCCTCAATCTCGCCCAGCTTCGCACGCACGGCGGGCAGCTCGCCGATCGGATGGCCCAGGTTTGACGGCACGCGCGTCGCCGCGAAGCGCACCGCAAAGTCGCGCGCCGCGATCGCGATCCCGATGTACGTGGCCGCGAAGGGCAGCCCGTGCCATGGTGCTGTCTCCAGCGGTGGCGTGTAACGGTCGCCCGACGGTGACACGCGGATCACGTCTTCTTCCGGGACAACAACGCCGTCGAACACGATGTCGTGGCTTGCCGACTCACGCATCGAGAGCGCATCCCACGTGGGGTCAATGTGTACGCCGGGCGCGTCACGCCGCACCAGGAACTGCCCCAGGTGCTCCGCCACGCCGTCCGCGCGTACGGTCGCGCCCACGGCGAAGTGCGTGAGGTAGGGCGCCGCCGTCGACCACGACTTCCGCCCGTCGATCCTCCAACTGCCGTCCGCGCGCGTCGCCGTCGTGTGGTGCAGCCCCCCGCGCGCGGGCGACCCCAGCTCCGTCTCCGCCTGGCAGTTGTTGATGATCCAGCCGTGCCGGACGACGCCGCGCATGAACGCATCGAGGCGCTCCGGCGGCCACATGGCCGACACCAGCGACGACCCCAGGTACTGCAGGTGCATGTTCGCCGCGAGCCCGGCCGACCCGAACGCGCGCGACACCTTCTCCTGGGCGATACAGACGTCGACGATCGTGCCGCCGAGCCCGCCGAGGCGCCCCGGCACGACGATACGCAGGTAGCCGGTCTCGCGCAGGTCCTCGATGCACGCCGGCAGCACCGATTCTTCGGCGCCACCATGCTCGACGCGGGCCGCGATCCGGCGCGCCGCCTCGTCCGCCGCGGCGACGATGCCGGGTTCAGCTATATGGTCGAAGGAGTCCATTAGTGGCAGGGTAACAAGCGGGGAGAAGTGAGAAGCGGGGCGCTACTTCCGTTCGCGGCGGAAGACGGCCTCCTGAGCGACGGACGCGACGTGCACGCCGTCCCGCGTGTAGAACTGGCGATACGACAGCGCACGGGCAGCGTGTGCGACGGGGTTCTCCGTCACCATCAACAGCCAGCCGTCCCAGCGCATGGGGCGGTGGATCCAGATCGCGTGGTCGAGGCTGGCCGAAGCCTTGTGGCTCGCCCCCTCCCACCCGTACCGGCGCTCGATCCCCGCGAACGACCCCGCGTCGCTGATGTACACGAGCGCTGCGGCGTGGAGCTGCGGGTCGTCGGGCAGCGGCATGCGCACCCGGCCCCACTCCTGGACGACCATCGACTCGCCGGGGCCGGCCACCTTGTCGGGATGCTCGGCGGTGCGCCACTCGAACGGGCCGAGTGGCCACAGCGTGCCGTCCTTGTTCGGGTACGCGATCCGGGCGTCGCGCAAGGTGTCGGGGTCGGGCGCAGCGGGCATCGGCTCCTGGTGCTCGATCCCCTCCTCGGGATGTACGAACGATGCGGTGACGTCGCAGATCGGCACGCCTTCCTGCCGCACGAGCACACGACGCGCGGTGAACGTCCTGCCGTCGCGCACGCGCTCGACGCTGTACTCGATCGTGGCGTCGGGGCGGCCGGCGCGCAGGAAGTACGCGTGCAGCGAGTGCAGCGTCGGGTCGGGAGCCGTGCGTCCGGCAGCCAGCGCGGCCTGGCCGATCACCTGGCCGCCGAAGAGGCGGCCTTCCGAGCGGTCGGGCTCGCCGACGAACCAGTCGTGGCCGACGCGCTGCACGTCGAGATTCCGCACAAAGCGCTCGACCGCTTCCTTGATCACCTGCGCTTCAGAGGGAACCACAGAATTCACCGATTTCACAGATGGCGATTCTCCATTCGGCGGGCCTCGCCGGCATGGGAGATCTCAATCAGTCTCTTCTCAGACGGAACCACAGATTTCACCGATTTCACAGATGGCGATTCTCCTTTCGGCGGCCTCGCCGGAATGGGAGATCTCAATCAGTTCACGAATCTCCGGCGTTCAAGACTGGCCGCTCCAAAGTTGAGCAAGAGTCCACGTTTCAACCCGGTGGCGCGAAGGTAGTTGATGATCTGCGCCTGTTCAATCTCCGAGAGCTTCTTGATAGCCTTGAGTTCAACGATGATGTCATCATTGCACACGAAGTCGGCGCGATAGCTACAGCCGAGCACCTCGCCCTCGTACAGCACCGGAACATCGACCTCGCGGCGATACACGATTCCGCGCCGATCGAACTCCACCTGAAGCGCAGCCTGGTACACCGGCTCGAGGAATCCCTGACAGAGCACTTTGTGCACCTCAATGGCCGCGCCAATGATCGCGTAGGTCTCAGGGTCTCGCTCGTGAACGCCGGATGCTGCATCCTGCATCGATGTTGCTCCTGGCCTACGCGATTCTGTGAAATCTGTGCAATCTGTGGTTTCTAATCTCCTCGGTTGAACGCCGGCTGGCGCTTTTCGATGAAGGCTTTGACGGCCTCGGCGTGATCCGGTTCGGTCTGGCGTTCGCGGATGCTGTAGGACTCCTGCGTGACGACCTTGCGCAGGTCCGGTTCGGTGACGTGCGCGTGCAGCATGCGCTTCGCGGCCCACACGGCGTCGTGCGGGTTCGCGGCGATCTCCTCCGCCAGCTTGAAGGCCTCGGGCAGAAGTTGGTCCGGCTCGACCAGCCGGTCGACAATACCGCGGCGCAGCGCCTCCTCCGCGTCGATGATCCGCCCCGTGAGGGTCATGAACAGCGCGTTCGGCAGGCCGGCGACGAGCGGCAGGTAGTGGGTGCTGCCGCACTCCGGGGTCAGCCCCACTTTCACAAATCGCGCCGAGAACCGCGCCGCCGTCGAGGCGATGCGGATATCGCACGCAAGCGTGAAGGTCAGGCCCACGCCGACGCTGGGACCGTTTACGGCGCAGATGGTCGGCTTCGAGCGCGCGAGGGTGATCGGCACCTCCGGGCTGCCGCCCTCGTATAGCAGCTTCGATGGCCGTGATCCGGATCTCGCCAGGCCCTCGTTAAAGCCGCCGATGTCGGCACCCGCGCAAAAGCCGCGTCCCGCCCCCGTGATCACGATGCACCCGGTGCCCGAGTCCGCCGATGCGGTGTTGATCGCGTCGATGAACTCGTTCTCCATCGTCTGCGTCCACGCGTTCAGGCGTTCGGGCCGGTTCAGGGTGATGAGGACTACCGGCCCCCGGTTCTCGTACAGGATGTGCTGGTACTCAGGCATGCGCTCGCTCCGTTCGTGCGGGTAGTGGTGATGGACTCGTGGGAATGATTCTCACAAATCGCGAGGTCAGTGTCGATGTTGTTGCGCCCGGCGCGACTCCGCGGGCGCGGCGCCGTACTGTGTGTTAACAGTGGTTTACACACGCCACAGCGCCACGTTCACGCAACATGCGGCGCGTTCGTGCTTTGATTGTCCTTCAAGACGCGCCTGCTATCGTCCCCCGGACCGGCTCGGCGACACACTCGCCTGTCAACACCCGACCGCCCGTCACAGGAAGACACCATCAGGTGCCATCGCAGCCCGCCACCATGGCCCCGGCTTTGCCGCGTACGTCGCGTGACGCGACTCCTGCTCCCAGGGAACCGCACATCGCATGGCCCGGACGGGTGCCCGTCCGCGCGGCGGCGCGCGCGCTGCCCCCGCTGCTGGCCGCCGGCGTGCCATTCGTCCTCTACGTGGAGACGCTGGCCCCCACGGTCTACAACATCGACAGTGCCGAACTGGCGACGGCGGCGGCGACCTGGGGCATCCCTCACCCGCCCGGATACCCGCTCTACGCTCTGCTTGCCCACGCGTTCGTCGCGATCCCGGTCGGCGACGTTGGGTTTCGGGTCAACCTGCTGTCGGCGCTCTACGCCGCGGCGGCGCTGCTCGCGCTGTACGCGATCGTCGTCCGGCTGACGTCCCTGCCGGCGGCAGGGGTGGCCGCAGCATGGCTCCTCGGGCTCTCGTACCCGTTCTGGACGAACGCGGTGGTCGCGGAGGTGTACACGCTGGACGCGGCGCTGCTGGGCGGGCTGCTGCTGTTCCTGCTGCGATGGCGGGACACCAGTCGCACGCTGGACCTTGTGGTCGCCTGCGCGTTCCTGGGGCTGAGCCTCGCGAATCGCACGACGGGCGCGCTGTCAGTCCCGGCACTGGCGCTGTTCGTGTCGCCCGCGCTGCGGTCGAACTGGCGACAGATCGCGACGGCAATCCCGGCAGCGATACCTGGCGTCGCGCTGAACCTGTTGTTGCCGCTGCGGTCCGCGTCCGACAGCGCCTACCACTGGGGCAGCTCCTACGACCTCGACGGCCGTGAGGTACGGATCGACCTCACGGACCCGCACACTCTGTGGTGGTACGTGACGGCGAAAATCTACCGTCCGCTCACCGAGATCTACGACTGGCCCGACCGCCTGCGGGAAGCCCGCATCTTCGCGAACGACCTGTGGTACGCGTTCCTCGGGGGAGGCGTACTGCTCGGCGCGCTGGGCCTGGTCTGGCTTCTCAGGCGCCAGCCGAGGGTCGCGCTGCTGCTGCTCGTGGTCGGCGTGCCGCAGGCCGCGTTCTTCATCAACTACGCCGTGGTCGACAAGCAGACGATGTTCCTCAACGTCTATTTCATCGTTGCCGTGCTCGCGGGATGCGGCGTTGCCAGGCTGCACGACCTGCTCCGGTCGAGGCTCAGCGCCCGTGTGGTGCGCGCCGGGTCGTGCGCGGTCATCGCGGGCGTGGCGCTGCTGCTGGTGTGGCAGAACTATCCGCTCGCCGACGTGAGCCGGGACTACCGCGCACGCGATCGGGCGGAGCTGCTGTTCGCGCGCGCCGATGACAGCGCGGTCGTGATGGGTGGCTGGACCGACATCGCGCCGCTCCAGTATTTGCAGATGGCCGAGGGGGAGCGAGACGACCTGGCCCTGGTCCACGCGTGGGCGCTCACGCCGGATTACGCGAACGCCATGGTCGAGTACAACCTGGCGCAGGGACGCACCGTGTATCTCATGCGTGCGCTCCCCTTCCTGCGCTCCGATTTCGTGCTCCTGCCTGAAGAGGATTGGTATCGCATCAGCGCACAAGAGCCGGCACAGGAGGCATCGCGTGGATCATAGGAGACTACGGTTTGGCATAGCTGCGGGGTTCATCACGGTGGTTGCGGCCGCCACCCTCGCCACAATCGCGGCGGGCTCACCGTTCGAGCGTCTGGACTGGCGCATGTTCGAGAGCGTCTACTATCCCGCCGCACCTCAGCCCAGCCCCACGCCGGAGTCAAGTCCGACACCGGAACCGAGCCCGACACCCGAGCCCAGCCCCACACCCGAGGAGTTCTGCGGCGACGTAACGCACGACGGACGCGTGGGCTTCGTCGATCTGCTTCTCGTCGCGATTCACGCCCTCAAGGGCGACAACAACCCCAACTACGACGTAAACCGCGACGAGGAGGTGAATATCGACGATGCACTCATCGTGCTCGAGCAGCTAGGCAACCGCTGCTGACGAAGTCCCCGACCAGCGGCCACGCCCGGGCCGGAGTCTTCCGCGCGAAGGCTCCGGCCCCCTTACTCCCGCCTCCGGTATCCCGCTTCCCGGCGCCAACGTCCTATACTTGACCCGTGGCGGACCCCGAACGTCTGATCCTCATCGACGGCCATAGCCTTATCTACCGCTCGTTCTTCGCCTTTCAGGGCAGCCGGAACCAGGGCGCGGTCGAGTTCAGCGTGCGCCGCACGGGAGAGATCGTGACGGCGGTCTATGGCTTCACGAGCGTGTTTCTCAGCATCCTCGACGACCTGAAGCCGGAGTACGCCGCGATCGCGCTCGACGCGCCCGCGAAGACCTTCCGCCACGAGAAGGACGCGCAGTACAAGGCCACGCGCGTCGCCATGCCCGACGAGCTGCGCCGGCAGAGCGGCCGCATCCGCGAGGTCATCGCCGCGTTCCACATGCCCACGTTCGAGGTACCCGGCTACGAGGCCGACGACGTCATAGGCACGCTGGCGAAGCAGGCGAAGGCCCGCGGCGTCCCCGTCACCATCGTTACGCTCGACACGGACCTCCTGCAGCTCATCGAGCCAGGGGTCGACGTCTATCTCTATCGCCCGTACATGAAGGGCGCGGAGGCGGTGACCTACAACGTCGCCGGCGTCGAGGACCGGTATGGCTTCCCGCCGCCGCTCATCGCCGACTTCAAGGGCCTGAAGGGTGACCCCTCCGACAACATTCCCGGCGTCGCCGGCGTTGGCGAGAAGACGGCAACGAAGCTCATACAGCAGTTCGGCACCGTCGAAGAGATATTCGCGCGCATCGACGACGTCACGCCCGAGAAGCTGCGCGAGAACCTGCGCGCGAATGAGGGCGACGCCCGCCGCAGCAAGGAACTGGCGACCATCACACGAGACGCCCCGGTCGAGCTGGAGACCGAGGCGTGCCGCCTGCGCGGGTTCGACCGCGCCGAGGTCGAGGAGCTGTTTCACTCGCTCGAGTTCCGCACGCTGGTCGCGCGGCTGCCCGCGACGCTGGGCGCCGACCGTGCGGAGCCAGCGGCCGTGGCGAAGGGCAAGAAGAAGGCCGAGCCCGAGGTGAAAGCCGAGTACCGCGCGATCACCACGAAGAAGGATCTGCTGGCGCTGGTGAAGGAGGCGAAGACCGCCGCCCGTATCGCGGTCCACGTCGAGAACAGCGACGCCAACGGGATGCGCGGCCTCCTGGTGGGCATCGCCGTGGCCACGAAGCCGGGGACGGCGGCGTACATCCCGGTCGGGCACAACCTGGAGCTGGGCGGCGCCACGCAGCTCCCGCTCGACGATGTGCTCGCCGCCCTGAGGCCGGTGCTCGAGGACGAGAAGGTGCAGAAGGTGACCCACAACGGGCACTTCGACTTCCTGGTGCTGGCGAACCACGGCGTCACCACGCGCGGCCTGCGCTTCGACACGATGATCGCCGCGTACCTGCTCGGCGAATCGAACATGTCGATCCAGTCGCTGGCCTTCGACCGCCTGAAGATGAAAATCCCGCCGCTCATTGACCTCATCGGCCGCGCCGGCAAGAAGCAGCTCACCATGTCCGCGCTCACCACCGATGTTGCGTGCGAATACTGCTGCCAGCAGGCGGACGCGCAGCTTCGCGCGTCGGAGTCGCTGGCGGACGACCTGAAGTCACGGAACCTGTGGCCGTTGTTCGACGACGTCGAGATGCCGCTGATGGCGGTGCTGGCGCGGATGGAGCTGCTGGGCGTGGCCGTCGACCCGGCGCCCCTGGTCGAGATGTCGCGCGAGATGCAGGACGAGTTGAAGCAGATCGAGCGCGAGATCTACGACAGCGTGGGGCACGAGTTCAACATCGGGTCGCCGCAGCAGCTCTCCCAGGTGCTGTTCGAAGAGCTGGGGCTGCCGAAGACACGCAAGACGAAGTTGGGCTACACCACCGACGCGACGGCGATGGACCAGTTGCGCGGCGTCCACCCTGCCGTCGATCTCGTCATGCGGCACCGTGCGATCTCCAAGCTGAAGGGCACCTACGTCGACGCTCTGCCGGCGCTCATCAACCCGAAGACGAAACGCATCCACACGACCTTCAACCAGACGACGGCCGCCACCGGCCGGCTCTCGTCGAACGACCCCAACCTGCAGAACATCCCCGTGCGCACGGGGTACGGCAACCGCATTCGGAACGCGTTCATCGCGCGCGACATCGGCAAGGATCCTGTGCTTCTGGCCGCCGACTACTCGCAGGTCGAGCTGCGCATCATGGCCCACCTCTCGCAGGATCCGGTGCTCATCGACGCCTTCGTGCAGGATGAGGACATCCATGCCTCGACGGCGTCGAACGTGTTCGCGGTGGCGCTGGACGACGTCACGCCCGAGATGCGGCGTCGGGCGAAGGTGTTCAACTTCGGCGTGCTCTACGGGCTGAGCGAGTACGGCCTCTCGACGAAGGAGCACATTCCGCGCGAGGAGGCGGCGACGTTCATCAAGCGGTACTTCGAGAAGTACCCGAAGGTGGCGGAGTGGCGGACGCGTACGATCGAGAAGTGCAAGAAGGACGGCTGGGTCGAGACGCTGATGGGCCGCCGCCGCTACATCCCGGAGATCAAGTCGCCGAACTTCCAGATCCGCTCATCCGGCGAGCGCATGGCGATCAACATGCCGGTACAGGGCAGCGCCAGCGACATCATCAAGGTGGCGATGAACCGCATCGACGAGGAGATCGTCGAGCGCGGTCTCGCGTCGCGCATGATCCTGCAGGTGCACGACGAGCTGATCTTCGAGGGGCCTCGAGCGGAGGTTGATGCCGTGCGGGAGCTGTGCCTGCGGGTGATGCCGAAGTCGCTGGACCTGGTGGTGCCGCTGAAGGTCGACATCAAGACCGGCACGTCGTGGGGCGAGCTGGAGGTGGCGAAGGGGCCGCTGGTGTCGGAGGCGGAGGCGGAGCTGGCGTTTGCGGAGACGGCGTGAGCCTGGGTCCAGCGAGGGCGCAGCAGGCTGCGCCCCTACATCTCACGTCAGCGGCACCGCATTGATGTGGAACGCCTTGTCCGCGACGATCGCGATGACTTAGCCGGCGTGATGCCTGGGCCTGGCGAGGGCGCAGCAGGCTGCGCCCCTACGTCTCACGTCAGCAGGGCCGCGTGTGTGTCGAACGCCTTATCCGCGACGATGGCGATGACGTATCCGGCGTGATGCCTGGGCGCGGCGAGGGCGCAGCAGGCTGCGCCCCTACATCTCACGTCAGCGGCGCCACCTGCGTGTCGAACGCCTTGTCCGCGACGATGGCGATGACGTGGCCGGCGTGGTGCCTGGGCGCGGCGAGGGCGCAGCAGGCTGCGCCCCTACGTCTCACGTCAGCAGGGCCGCGTGTGTGTCGAACGCCTTGTCGGCGACGATGGCGATCACGTAGCCCGCGAGCAGCAGCGCGCCGACGATGGTGTGGAGCTGGACGTTCTTGCCCATGGTGGCCATCAGCTCGTACGGGCTGGAGTAGTAGGCGCGGATGCCGCGGTAGATCTGCACGACCATCGGGAGCGCGAGGAGCGCCAGGAGCGTCGGCCGCGGTAGGACGCCGGTCGTCGCGCCGGCTGCCACGACCACGAAGGCGGCCAAGGCCGCCACGAGGAACGCGGCGGTCACGAGCTGCTCGTTCCAGCGCACCACGAGCGTGCGCTTCCCGGCGGCGGCGTCGGACTTCCGGTCGGGGATCTCGTTCACGTAGAGAATCAGCGCCACGAGGATGGCGACGGGGATCGACGCGACGAACGGCTCCCATGCCAGCTTCAGGGACAAGGGGTCCGCCCTATGCACCGCAGGCATGCGGTGCATTAGCCAGCGCCGACGGAGCGGCGAGCCTTACACTCATGGCATGCCCGAGCTGCCCGAAGTCGAGACCGTCCGCCGCGACCTCGAGGCGCGCGTCATCGGCCGCACCATCGTCTCCTGCGACGTGTCGGAGGACGCCCCGCGGCTGGTGCAGTTCTTGACCCGCGCCGAGTTTTGCCGCCAGCTCACGGGGAGGCGCATCGCCGGGCTGCGCCGCCGCGGGAAGTACCTGATCGTCGATCTTGACGACGCCGTCGCGACGGCGCGGGCATGGGTGCTGCACCGTGGCATGTCGGGCAACGTGCTGTATCGCGACCGGGGCGCGCCACCGGACCCGTGGGTGCGCGCTACCTTCGTGCTTGACGACGGCGAGGGGCACGAGCTGCGGTGGGCGGACCTCCGCAAGTTCGGGAAGATGTGGCTCGTCGAGGACGCGACGATGGTGATGGAGATGCTGGGGCCGGAGCCGCTCGAGGCCGAGTTCACGCCGGCGGTGCTTCGGGAGCGCGCGGGGAAGCGCTCGGCCCCGATCAAGTCGGTGCTGCTGGACCAGACTGTCGTCGCAGGCGTGGGGAACCTCTACTCCGACGAGGCGCTGCACCTCGCGAAGATCCACCCCCTGCGCCCCGCGAACAAGCTGAAACCCGACGACTGGGTGCGTTTGCACGCCGGCATCGTCGCGGCGCTGCGGATGGGGATCGAAGCGCGGGGCAGCAGTCTGGGCACGACGCTGCGCGACCACGTGAACGTCGACGGTGACCCCGGCCGCAACCAGGAGACGGTGCGCGCGTACGGCCGCGACGGCGAGCCGTGCTACGCGTGCGGGACGCTGATGCGGCGGCTGGTGGTTGGCGGGCGGAGCGCGGTGTTCTGTCCGAAGTGCCAGCCGGCGCCGCGGGGGGCACTGGCGAAGAAGGCGGCATCGAAGCGACGGACGAGGGGCAAGCTGCAGGCGCGGCCTCTGGTGTGACCGCTGGACCCCGCTCTCGCTTGACTTCGCCCACGCGTAAGCGCGACGCTACACGCAGTGTCTGAAGGTCATGCCATCGAGTCCACCTGCCGCGACTGCGGGAGGCCCCTCTCGTTCCACGCGGGCGAGTCTCACGCTGTGCGCTGCCAGGAATGCTTCGACGGCTTCCTCATCGCACGGGACATCGACTTTCTCGAGAGCTACGGACAGCTCGGGGTGACCAGCCGGCGCATCGTCGCCGAGACGTGCCTGCGGGCGCTGGTGGTGGAGTCGCCGCCCCACCGCAAGGTGTTGGCGATGCAGATCCTCGAGCAGTACGTGCAGGCCGCCGGCGACCTGATCGGGCTGTACTACGCGCTGAAGCAGCGCGGCCGCGAGCCCATGATGCGCGTGATGCTCGACTTCAAGCTTGACCGGGCGACCGCCATGACGTTCTTCCAGGAGATCGCTACCATGCCCCACGACGAGATTCTGGGCGCTGTCGGCCTGCCCATGCCCGACCGGATCGCCGCCACCTGCCCCTCCCTGTCGAAATCCGACGTGCGCGACCTGAAGAACAACATGGTGCAGATGCTGGGCGACGTGAAGCGCATCGGCGATATGGGCGAGGGCGTGATGCTCGCGCTCGCGCAGGCCGCGGGTGAGCGCCGGGGCGGGGCCGCGATCATGAAGCAGTCGCACTGGCTCGACAGCGTGGGCCTTCAGCCCCACCAGGTCGCGTCCATCTCTATCGACGAACGCCGCCGCACGGTGAACGTCGCCGCCATCTCCGTCGACGAGAAACGCCTCCAGAACATCGTCAGCGCCATTGGCGCCATGACCCACGTCTCGAGCACCCTCATCTACGCCACCCTGACCATGCTCCAGGAGCAGGCGCGGGGCGCCTCCGGCCGGGAAGGGCCGGCGGGCGCTTGACAAGGGGCCTCGCGGGTACGCGCCAGTGAGAAGATCTCGAACTTGACGGCCTTATGGGTGCCCAGCTTCGTTGAAGCGGCCCTTGGCTGTGGGTTATCGTTAAGCCAACCCCGCCGTGGCGTTATTCGGGGCGCCCGCCCCGCGTTTTCTGACTAGGACCGGCTCGCAATGGGGAGCGTGGCCGCGTCCTGTGCTGGTGCTGCTTCAGCCCGCCAAATCCCCATTGCCTTCGGAGGCCGGGGGAGAGGCCTGCCTGATGAACACGACGCGGCTTCGACGCCGGCTCTTGATCTCGACGGTACTCGGCATCGTCGTGTTCGCCGCGCTGGTTGCTTATGGCGACGCGCGAAAGATGGGCTCCAGCCTCGAGGACTTCCGGTGGGAGCTGGCGCCGCTCATCCTCGCCATCGCCCTGGGCAACTACCTGCTCCGCTTCGTCAAATGGCACTACTACCTCGGCAGAGTCGGCGAGAAGGGCGTGCCGCTGTGGGACAGCTTCCTTATCTACATGTCCGGCCTCGGCATGACCCTGACGCCGGGCAAAGTCGGTGAGTGGCTGAAGTGCTACCTCCTGCGGGACATGCATGGCACGCCCATCACGCGGTCCACGCCCATCCTTCTCGCCGAACGCGTGACCGACGCCCTGGCGCTGATGATCCTCGCGACGATCGGCGTGATCGCCTTCGAGCGCCAGACGGTGCCGCTGCTGGCTGTCGTAGTGCTGGGATCCGCGATCACTGTGGCCGTTTCGCGCCACCGCGGCCTGTCGGGCCGCATCGTGGCATCAACGAGCCGGCTGCCCGTCATCGGGCGGTTCACATCGCAACTCGACGAGATGACTGAGAGCAATTACGTGGTGATGGATCCGGCTGGCCTCGTGCTCATGACGGCGGTGAGCGTCGCCGCCTGGGGCACGCAGGTGGTCGCGTTCTACCTCGTGCTTATCGGACTCGACGTGGACGCCGGCGTCGATACCTTCGCACGCGCGTCCTTCATCTTGCCGATCTCCACGCTGGCGGCGGCGCTGCTGCTGCTACCGGGCGGCCTGGGCGTCGCCGAAACGGGGATCACGTCGTTGTCGGAGAGCCTGCTGGACCTGGGCCGGAGCACCGCCAGCGCCGCCACGCTTATCGTCCGCGTCTCGACGCTCTGGTTCGCTGTGGTGCTGGGTCTCATCGCCTTCGCCATCGTGCTGCGGCGCGCGCCGGCGCCCGCCCCCGAGGAGACGCGCTCCGAACCCCTGCTTGTGCCGACGGGCTCGGCGAGATGAGGGGGACGACAGGATGAGCTTGCAGCGCACATCGACGCTTGCCGCACCCCCGTTCACCGCCAATCTACCGATCGCCGGTGTGCAGGATCTGCTCCGTCGTCACGGCGCCGGGATTCTCGTCGCCCTGCTCCTCGCTGCCACCCTCGTCTTCCCGCGCTGGTGGGTGCTCGCTTCCAGCCCCGAGGACGGCGCGCGCGTGCCCATCAGCCCATACGGCGCCGGCGCCATCGGTTACGACGAGTCGCTCTATACGCCATCCGTCCGCGACGCGTACGACGGTGACTTCTTCGTATCCGACCCCTATCTGGAAAACCACCGCGCCGCGCCTCCGCAGCGTAGCGCTATGCCGCACATCGCCATCGGCACGCTGGCCCGGCTGGTCGGCGGCCCCTTCGAAGGCCTGGCCGTCAGCACGACGCTGGCCGCTGCTGTGGCGCTCGTCCTGCTGTACGCGCTGATGTATCGCATCACGCGCTCCCGGCTTGCTGCCGTAGCGCTGATCCCGATCGTGCTCGTCGCGATCCACGTGCTCAATCACGCGGAGGGCATCCTCCCGCTGCGCCACAAGGACGTACTCGCGCCCATCCTCCGCATCGATCCGCAGCGGCAGCTTCACGCCTGGACGCGTTTCCCGGCGCCGGCCCTCTTGTTGGCGCCGTTCTTTGCCGCCGTCATCGCGCTTCCCGGCGCGGTGGAGACCGGTCGCAGGCGCTGGATCCTCTTCGCCAGTGTCTCCCTGGCCCTCCTGGTCTATGCCTACGCCTATTACTGGACGGCGATCGCGCTGGCGATCGTGCTCTGGCTCGCCGTGCTGGCGGCCCGGCGCGAGTGGCAGCGCGCATCGCGCCTGGCGACGACCGGTGGGATCGCGCTCGTGCTGGCGCTGCCCGAGATCGTCGTCCTGGTCTGGAGCACGCTGGCCCTCCCGGACGATGCCCGCGCGCGGGTCGGCCTCGAGTCGATCGGGTTCGACACTTCGCTCCTAATGATTCTGCTGCAGCGCCTTGCCATCGGCGCGCCCTTCCTCGCGATGCTCGACTATCGCCGCTCCCGCGACATCCTGTATGCGGTGTTATTCGTCGCTCCCTTGATGCTGGCCCCGACGACCGGACTGATCCCTCAGCCCTGGCACTATCACACGCAGGTGTGGGGTGTCTTCGCCATTCCTGCCGTCGCTGCCGGCGGCATGGCGCTCCTGCAGTCGCCTTCCGTTGCCCGGTTCGTGTCCGGCGGCCGTGCGCTCGCCGTCCTGTCGGTCGTCGCCGCCGTCTGCGCTGCCTACGTCGTCGCCATGCAGGCCCGGGCGCTTGCGCAGACGGACGACGCCTTCGCCATCAGCAGGGACGAACGGGCCGCGTTTGACTGGCTCCGCGCGCACACCGGTGAAGGCGACACGGTCGTGTCGCCGAGCATCACTACGAACCTCCTCCTTGCCAGCCTCACACCGGCGTCGGAGTATCTTGCCGATGGTGGCTTCTCCACCGCGCACGACGAGGAGCTGATCGAGCGGATCCTGCGCGTGCAGGCGGCGTTCGGGTATAGCGAGGACGCGGCGTTCTCACGCCTGAACGTCCGGAATGAGTTCGACGGCTTCCCGGTGAACGATGCTACGGCGACCACGCGGGATCTCGAGCGCGACCTCGAGGAGTACCTCGCGTTCTACTCGTTCAGTTTCGAGATCGGCGACCAGGATGCGTTCACCGATCGGGTCGAGTCGTGGCGCCCGCGCTACCGCGAGCTTCAGCGACAGAACAATGTGCTTGACTCATATCCGGCGAGCCACCTGTATTGTAGTCACCGGGAGCGGTTCTTTGAGGCCGCGGCACCGGCACCGGGCACATACGTGCGCACGGTCTTCTCGGAGGGAGACGTGACGATCTATGCACTGACGCACTCGGACGCCGAAGGCGCGCAACCGTTCAAGGGATGCCAGTGAGGCGAATCATCGCACATCGAACGCCGCAGCTTCTGATGTTCTGAGGACGGACGGTTCTACCCAGATGAAGGTCTACTTCCTGTATCTGATTCTTGTCGCTACGTCGCTGGGAGCAGGCATATTAGTGCGGCGGACTATTCGCTCGCGGTACCTCGGTTGGTCGATCTACGCACTGATCGGGCTCGTGATCGCCGCCTTCATGTGGCGATACTCGCAGCCGGAAGTCCTCCTGAGCGACTTCAAGAAGGCGTACCTGCCCGCGGGGCACATCATCCGCACGGACTCGGCTGACCTCTATGGCGAAGAGCCGTTGCTCTTCGTTAACATCCCGATTCTTGCGTGGCTGTTTGTGCCATTCTCGTATTTCGAGGAGGACGTAGCAGGTGCGATCATGACGGTGCTCGGCCTGCTGGCGATTGGGGTGGCCTACGCGGGACTGGTTCATCTGGGTCGCCTCGATGAGCCGCGTGCGTTGCTCTTGGCAGGGGCCTTCGTGATCTCTGGTCCGCTCTACTACAGCGTCCGTGAGGGCAACACGACGCATGTCATCTTGGTGGCACTCGTCGGCATGGTCTGGTGCCTGGCACGCGGGGCTCAAGGCCGGGCTGGCGTGCTACTCGCTGTGGCTGTCCTGGTCAAGCCACCTCTCGGACTCATAGTCCTGCCACTGGTCGCCCGTCGGCGTTGGCAGACTGTCCTATCGTTCGCCGCCGCTGTTGCCCTTGTCGGCGGCCTCTCGCTCGCCATCTTTGGAGTCGACCTCCACCGTGAATGGTACGACTACGCGGTGCGCCCGTACTCGCAGCATCCGCTGGGCGCCGAAAGCGTTCAGTCACTCGACGCCGTCATGGCACGGCTGGTCACGGATGACCATCTTGATGACTTCACGCCCATCGAAAGCCTCGGCGCATCGTTCATGGCGATTCGCACGGCGATCGCAATTCTCATGGCGGCGGTGCTGTCATTTGTTCTGTGGCGCGCGCGTGCGGCCTCGGGCGCATCCGGCGAGCGCATCGACGTGTGCCTTGCGCTGATTCTGGCACTCCTCATCGCCCCCACCTCCTGGACGCACTACTACTCGCTGCTCTTGCTGCCGATTGGCCTCCTTTTGGCGGGTGACCTCGGACGCGATTGGAGTGCGCTGCGTCTTGGGATTGCCTCGCTCGCCGTGCTGCTCATTTCGCCTCCCGTCGTTTACGTGCGTCCGGACGCGCCACCGCTCGACTGGCTCGTGCCCCATGTGCTCATCTCTCACTACTTCGTTGGCGGCCTCTTGCTGGCTGCGCTCTTGGCGGAAGCGCGCTGGTATGCCGCGCATGAGCGAAGGATGGAGCGCGCTCCAACAGCGGCGATGGCGCCCGGTCACGGCGTTCTGCGTTAGACTGCGCGCATGGCACCGCCGGCCCGCGACGACGACCGCATGGAGGCGTGGAAGGCGTTCCTTACGGCGCACGCCGCCGTTACCGAGACCCTCGACCGCGAGCTTGAGGCCGGACGGGGCCTCCCCCTCACGTGGTACGACGTCCTCATCCAGCTCCAGGAGCGCGGCGGCCGCGCCCGCATGCAGGAGCTGGCCCGTTCGATCCTTTTCAGCAAGAGCGGGCTCACGCGCCTCGTCGACCGCATGGAGAAGGCCGGGGCCGTCCGCCGCGAGGCCTGCACCCAGGACGCGCGCGGCACTTACGCCGTGATCACCCCCGCCGGCCGCCGGATGCTCACACGGGCTCGGCCGTTGCACCACCGTGGCATCGAGGAGCACTTCTCGCGCCACCTCACCGACGCCGAAGCCCGCGCCGTCCGCTCCGCCTTCGAGAAGGTGGCGCGGGCACAGGCCGTCGAGTAGGCGCTACAGCGAGCCCGGCGCCACCGGTTGGTATCGCACGATCGCGTCGAAGTGGTCGAGCGCCGTGCGGTCGCCCGACGTGATCCCGCGCAGCGGCTTCTCCCCCAGCTTCTGACGCGCGAAGTACGACGCCACGAGCGCTTTCCGCGCCGAGCCCTTGTGCTCAAGCTCCCACGCCGCTTCCTCGGCCAGCAGGGCGGCCTGCGCGACGTCCGCCATAAAGCCCGTCAGCCGCCTCGCATGCAGCAGCCGCAGCTCCTGCGGGGCGCGGTCCAGGTACGCCACAGCCTCCCGGACTTCGTCCACCGACCGGCCTATCTGTGTCGCCGTGTCCGCGATCGCCGGGTGTTCGGCCGTGCCCAGCGCGCGCTCCACGCGGCCGAAGAGCGCCTCGTCGGCATGCTCCTTCTGCATCGAGCGCAGCACGTCGAGGCAGATGATGTTCTCCGTACCCTCCCAGATCGGGTGGCAGACCGCGTCGCGCAACTGGCGCGCCACCGGCCAGTTCTCGATGTACCCGTTGCCGCCGTGGATCTCGACCGCCTGCGTGGCGAGCTCGACGCCCTTCCGCGCGCAGCGGAACTTCGCCAGCGGCACCAGGATCCGGTACAGGCGTCGCGACTCCTCGTCCTTCCGGCCTCCGGCCTCCGCCGCGTCGAACGCGAGCGCGCAGCCCGCCTCCACCTCCACGGCCATGTCCACCAGCGTCTCCCGCACCAGCGGGTACTCCGCGATGAGCTGCCCGAAGGCGGTCCGGTGGTGCGCGTAGATCGCCGCCTCCAGGAACGACCGCCGCATGATGCCGAGGCCCATCAGCGCGACGCCGAAGCGGGACCCCTGCACCATCTCCATCATGCGGTTGATCCCGCGGCCGTCGCGTGCCGCCGCGTCGCCAACGGGATGATCCTCGCTGGAACGCGCGGGTTGAAAGCCCGCGCTGCGAGTATCACCCATGAGGTAGGCCTCGGCGTCGACGAAGTCGACCTCTCCGGTCGGCACGGACCTCGTGCCGAGCTTGTCCTTCAGCCGGCGGATGTGCGTGCCGTTGCGCGTGCCGTCGCTGCGACGCTTCGGCACCATGAACGTCGCGAGGCCGGCGAGACCGGGGCGGCCGCCCACCGTGCGGGCGAGCGTCAGGATCGCCTCCGCGTCGAGGTTCGAGCAGAACCACTTCGACCCGTTGAGGCGCCACGTGCCGTCAGGCGCCTTCGTCGCCTCGCACTCGCTGGACGCCAGGTCGCTGCCGCCGCGGATCTCCGTCATGAACATGCCGCCGGCCCAGGCCTCGTCGAACTCCATCGCCGTCAGGTGGGGCAGAAACAGCTCGCGGATGTGGGGCGGAGCGTGGCGGTTGATGATGCCGGCCGCGCTCGACGTCATCCCGATCCCACAGGCCATGCCGGTGTCGCACTGGTTCAGCAGGTACAGGAACCCTGTCTGGACGACGGGCGGGATGTGGCCGTCGCTGGTGCCGCGCGCTTCTTCCGTCCACCGCAGGCCCAGGAAGCCGTTGTCCCACAGGTCGCGCTTCGTGTCGATGGCGCTCTGGTGGTGGACGACCTCGTTGACTTCGTTCCCCCATGCGTCGTACTTCTCCAGGCGGGGCGGATTCCGGTCGGTTAGCTCCGACCGCGCGGCGATCCGTTGCCCCATCACCGCGCCCATGTTCGAGAGGTGCTTCTCCGCGAACCCCCGGTCGGCTGCGTGCGCCAGCCGTTCGACGAGCTGCCGAAGATTCGGGTCGGCCTCCCACCAGTCGAGGCCGATCGCGCTCTCCAGCGCCTCGTAGTCGATCGCGGCCTCCGTCGTAGTTCCCTTCGCGGGCCCCTTCTTGGGCCGAATCTCCGTCGTCATGCGCACCTCACCTCGGCTGAGTTCCTACAACCTATAACCTACACCCTATAACCTCACGCCTCCGGTAACCTGCGGCCCATATGGACCAGCTCCTCGAGTACGGAGGCCTCCTGCTGGTCGGCTTCGTGGCCGGCGCCATCAACGCCGTCGCCGGAGGGGGCTCGCTCATCAGCTTCCCGGCGCTCATCGCCGCGGGCTATTCCTCGAAGACGGCCAACGTCACCAACACCGTCGCGCTGTGGCCCGGCTATGTCGGCGGCTCGCTGGGCTACCGAGAGGAGCTGCGCGGCCAGGCGGGCCGCCTGGTACAGCTTTCGCTCCCCAATATCGCCGGCGCCCTCGTCGGCTCGGTTGTGCTGCTCGCCACCCCGAACGCGGCGTTCGACGCCGTCGTGCCGTTCCTGATCCTGTTCGCATGCGCCCTCATGGCCTTCCAGGACCTCCTGGGCCGCTACACCGAGCACCACCGCGCCGCCTTCGAGGAGACCGGCCGTATGCCGTGGCCGGTCTTCGTCGCGATGTTCCTCCTCGGCATCTACGGGGCGTACTTCGGCGCCGCGCTGGGCATCATGACGCTGGCGGTGTTCGTCGTCTTCATCACCGGCAACATCCAGCGGCTGAATGCCCTGAAGGGCATGTCATCGCTCATCATTAACGCTATTGCCGTCGTCTGGTTCGCGCTGTTCGGGCCCGTGCGATGGGCGCCGGCCGCCGTCATGGCCGTCGGCGCCCTCTCCGGCGGCTACCTCGGCGTAGGGGTTGCCCGCCGTCTCGGGCGCAACACGCTGCGCGCCGTCGTCATCCTCTACGGCGTCGCCGTCGCGGTCATACTGCTGGTGCGGTAGGCCTGGGACGCAGTTTGTGCAGGAATCCAAGCACATGAGCCTCGACATCGCGCGCGCACGCATGCGGAACGAACATCTCATCGGACCACCTCTCGATCGACCGGAAGATGTAGTCTCATGGCTCGGCGCCGTGCAAGCGCAAGACTACGCAGGCGCGAAGTGGGCCATCGGGCAGCGTTTGGCGGGATGCGTCGACGCCGACATCGAGCAGGCCTACATCACCGGCCGCATCCTGCGTACCCACGTCATGCGGCCCACCTGGCACTTTGTCGCGCCCGAGGATATTCGCTGGACACAGGAGCTGACTTCGCCGCGGGTCCGGGCACTGATGAGCTACTACGATCGCAAGCTGGAGCTGGATGAGGCGACCTTCAGTCGCAGCAGTGGGGTGTTGGGAAAGGTCCTGTGCGGTGGCACGCACCTGACGCGGACGGAGTTGTCGCTTGCCTTCGCCAACGCCGGGATCGAGACGAGCGGACAGAGACTGGGGCAACTCGTCATGCGCGCCGAACTCGATGGCCTGATCTGCAGCGGGCCAATGCGCGGCAAGCAGCACACGTACGCCCTCCTCGAGGAGCGCGCTCCGCGCGGCAGACGGCTGCGGCGTGATGAAGCACTGGCCGAGCTGGCCCTTCGATATTTCCGTAGCCACGGGCCCGCGCTGCCACAAGATTTCGCGTGGTGGTCCGGCCTCACCGTGGCCGACGCGAAAGCAGGGATCGAGATGGCGAAGCACGAGCTTGTGTATGAGCCGATCAACGGCAGGACCTACTGGTTCTCGGCGAAGGCGCCGAAGGCGAGGATGAGCCGCCTCGCACTCCACCTCCTGCCAAACTACGATGAGTTGCTGGTCGCCTACAGGGATCACGACCCGTCGCTCGATCCTCGGCTGCCGTCCGACCGATCGCTTCTCACCAAAGTGCTCTATCGACACGTCATCGCGGCGAACGGCCTCGTTGTCGGCGGCTGGCGGACCTCCGTCGTTAAGGGCGCGGTCACCATTGAGGCGAGGCCTCTCGTGCCCCTTAGCGACATCGAAACGAAGGCCTTGTACGCGGCCGCCGAACGCTACGGCCGGTTCGTGCGAATGTCAGCACGGATTGTAGTCACGTAGGTACCAGAGACCGACATGATGCAACCACCACAACCCGGTCACATCGTCGTCCCCAGCGGCGCGCCACACGCTCCGCCGAGACTTCTCCCGCCTGATCCAGGGCACCTTCGACGGCTGTTCTGGTCAGACGGCCGTCGCGCCGAGCCGCGCCGGGGCGTTCGCTTCAACGAACCGCTCGAGATCGTCGCCCGCGAGGTTGGGTCTCGGCACGACGATCAGCCGGTGCACGCCCAGCCCGCCGTATGCCCGTACGATCTCGGCGTCCAGCCGCACGCCCGGCGTCACCGAGACTTCGAGCGGGTGCGCCCGCCCCGCCCGTGCCTCTTCCGCCCGCAGCGAAGCGATCTGCGTTGCTGCGGACTCCGGATCGAGCCACCACCCGTACCATCCGTCGGCGATGCGCACGGCCCGCTGATGTGCCGCCGCGCTATTGCCGCCCATGATCACCGGCAGCGGCCGCTGCACGGGCCGTGGATACGCGTCCACTTCCGAAAAGCGCACGTAGCGGCCGTCGAACGAGGGTTCGTCCTCGTACCAGAGCGAGCGCATCGCCGCGAGATACTCCTCGGCCACCTGCGCGCGCTCCCGCACCGGCACGCCCAGCGCGCGCAACTCCGGCTCCAGGTACCCGACGGCGATGCCGAACATCAGCCGCCCCCCGCTCACTACGTCTAGGCTCGCGAGCTGCTTGGCAAGCACCAGCGGATTCCGCTGCGGCAGGATGATGATCCCGGTCCCGAGCCGGATGCGCGTGGTCGCTGCCGCCACGTGCGTCAGCGCCACCACCGGGTCCAACAGCGGCTCGTCCGGCTCCATCGGTGATGGCGCGACGCGCGGGCGCGGCACCACCACGTGGTCGCCCGCCCACAGCGACTCGTACCCCAGCCGCTCGGCCGCGGCCGCAATACGCGCCGCCACCCGTGGGTCGGCGCACGCGTGCGAGTTGATGGCGAAGAGCCCAAGGGTCGGTGCTTCGGCGGAGGTCGGTGTACTCATTGAACCAGTCTAGCTGCGAGGCTCAGCGCCGGTCTTGCCTGTATGCCGCCCGGTGCCATCCTTACACCCACCACGGAGGTGCACCATGGTCAGCCCCACGACGGTAGCCGCGAAGCCCGAGGACCTCGGCATAGATCCGGAGAAGCTGGAGGCGGTGTTCGCGCGAGCGAAGCGCGACGTCGACCAGGGGGTGCTGCCGTCGTGCCAGGTGGCGGTGGCACGGCACGGGCGGCTGGCCGGCATGCGCACATACGGGAGCGCGGTGCAGGGCGGGCCGACGCAAGGTCGGGCGGACAAGCCCGCGACCGACGACACGATGTACCACTTCTTCTCGTCGACGAAGGCTGTCGTCGCCGCGGCGGTATGGCTGCTGTTCGAGGACGGCGTGCTGCGGCTCGACGAGAAGGTGGCCGACATCATTGCCGAGTTCGGCACGAACGGAAAAGACGTCATCGACGTCGAGACGCTGATGCTGCACGCGGGCGGGTTTCCGCTCGCGCCGTTCGCGCAGTCGAAGTGGACCGACCGCAAGGCGCTCCTGCAGGCGTTCAGCGAGTGGCGGCTGAACTGGCCCGTCGACAGCAAGTACGAGTACCACGCGACGTCCGCGCACTGGGTGCTGTCCGAGATCATCGAGCGGCGGGGCGGACTGCCGTGGAAGCGCTTCATCCAGGAGCGGGTCACGGGGCCGATGGGTCTCGACGAGCTGTACCTGGGGTGCCCGCCGGAGCAGCAGCACCGCGTCGCCGACATCGTGTACATCGGCGAGCACGTGCCGCCGCCGGGCGGCTGGGGCGAGGTGACGCCCGAGATGATCCTGAACTTCAACAAGCCCGACGTGCGCGCGGCCGGCGTCCCGGGCGGTGGGGCGGTGGCGTCCGCGGCGACGATGGCGATGTTCTACCAGCCGCTGATCAACGGCGGGGTGACGGCCGACGGCACGCGCGTCATGAAGGCGGAGACGATCGAGTTCGGCACGAAGGTACGGTCGAAGCCGCACCACATCGAGGAGATGCTGAACCTCGTGTTCCCGGGACTGAACTGCAACACGAACCGGGCGCTTGCGGTGGTGGTCGCGGGGGGTGACGGGAACGCCGTATACCGCGGCTTCGGCCGCACGTCGTCGCCGCGCGCGTTCGGGCACGGTGGGGCGGGGGGACAGATCGCGTTCGGCGATCCGGAGACGGGTATCAGCGTCGGGTACTGCACGAACGGCTTCGTGGAGGCGATGCTGGCGGGCCGCCGCGGCGTCGCCATCGCCTCGCTGGCGTGCAGTTGCGTGGCGGAGTGAGAGCGTTCGATGAGGTTCCTCAAGAGGAAGATCGTTTGGATCCCGCTGGCGATCTTGATCTTGCTCTTCCTGCTGTTCTCTTTTCTTCGCAGATCGGGTGATGACGAGGGCGATCTGCCTCGCAGCCAGTCTGCACCCGTTCACCGGATCAGCGCTGGCCTTCCTTCGACCATCCGTCCTTCTGCCGCCTGAAATCCGGCAGCCGAAGGCCCGCCCGGGAATCCCGGATGAGTGCCTCAAGGCGGCGCACTCTCGTGTCCGACTTCTTCGCGCTCATAACCCACCACGTCGCGATCTTCCGGTAACCCGGTGGCTGCGCCTCGAAGAATGCCCACGCTTTCCTGTTCGCTTTGAACTGCCGCTGCGCCTCCGCGTCGAACGGCAGGCTGCCGCGCTCTTCCGAGTGCTTGCGCGCGCGCTGGAGGTCGCGCACCTCGAACGCTATGAGCCCGGCCGCATGCATCAATCCGCGCTCCTTGAGCTGCGTCGCTCGGTCAATGTTCACGAGGCTCCAGGCGCTGCCTTTGCGCCGCGGCGTAAACCGCTGCGCGTATCGCTCGCCGTCCACCGTCCGTCGCACACCGTCGATCCAGCCGAAGCACAACGCCTCATCGAGCGCCTCTCGATAACTGATCGAAGGGATCCCGGTTCCCTTCTTGTACATACCGACCTCCAGCTCGCTGGCCTTCGCATGGTTGCGCTCCAGCCACCTCCGAAAGTCCGCCCGTGTCTTGAAGTAACGAACGTCCATGGCTTCCCCGCCGTCGCTACCCCCAAAACCCGCGGAGGCGGGCTGCTTCGAGGCGGCCCTGGCGGACGCCGGCGTCGGCGATCTCGCCGCGGCGCTTGAAGTCCATGAGGTTCGTCCCCATCGCCGCGCGCGACTCGTCGTCGGGCGCGAGGAGCTCGACCTTGCCGCCGCGCGACGTGATCGCGGCCAGCTCCTCGTCCATGCGCTTCTTCGCGCGCTCGGCCAGCGCGGGGAATGCGGACATGCGCTCCATGCCCGCGGTCACGCTGACGACGACGACGCGGTCGTATCCGGCGGCCAGGTCGGCGTTGGTGGCCGACTTCATGCCACCGTCGATGTAGCGGCGGCCGTTGATGGTGATCGGCGGGAAGATCCCGGGCACGCAGCAGCTTGATGCGATGGCGCGCGACATCGGGACGCCGCTCGCGCGGTCCCAGGTCACGAACTCGCCCGACTGCGCGTCGACGGCCGTGCACATGTACGGACGGTCCGGCCACTGGTCCTGGGCGAATGTCCCGCCCCGCGTGAATGTCGCCAGCCACTCCTCCTCCGTCATCGCCACCTTCGCGTCCAGCGCGAACGCGCCGATCTCGGCCCGAAGCTGCTGCGGCGGCGCGTCCGACGTGTACAGCTTGAGGAACTGCTGCATGAGCGGCGCGAGATCGAACGCACCGTCGCTCGTGCCACGCGGAGGAGGCGCGTCGGCGATCTCGTGCTGTGTGGCCAGCAGCTCGGCCGTCGGCCGCCCGGATGCCAGCGACGCGCCGACGATGGACCCGGCCGAGGTGCCGATGATGAGGCCGGCGTCGGCGAGGCGCAGGCCCTCCTGCTCCAGGCCGGCGATGAGGCCGAACTCCCAGGCCACGCCGACCGGCCCGCCTCCACCCAGCACCAGCGCTCGTGTCGTCATGCAGCTCCCTCCCGCGTTCAGTTGGGGCGGATCATAGCACCGCCCGGCAGTATCATGACGCCCCAGCAGCCAACGACCAAAGACCAACGACGAGGAGCCCACACCATGCGCGTCGCCATCGGACTCGGGATGACGGGAAACGACAACTGGGACGACGTGTCCACGTACGTACAGGAGGCCGAGAAGCTCGGCGCGGAGTACGTGTGGACGGCGGAGTCGTGGGGGCACGACGCGGTGACGCCGCTGGCGTATATGGCGGCGAAGACCTCGACGATCAAACTGGGCGCGGGGATCATGCAGGCCGTCGGGCGCACGCCGGCGAACACGGCGATGACGGCGATGACGCTGCAGTCGCTGTCGGGCGGGCGCTTCATCATGGGGCTGGGGGCGAGCGGGCCGCAGGTGGTCGAGGGATGGCACGGCGTGCCGTACAGGAAGCCCATCCAGCGGATCCGCGAGGTGATCGAGATCGTGCGTATCGTCTCGCGCGGGGACAAGCTGCAGTACGACGGCGAGGTCTTCCACCTGCCGCTGCCTGGCGGCGAGGGGAAGGCGCTGCGTTCGGGCGCGCCGCCGAGCCCGAACATCCCGGTGTACCTGGCGACGCTGTCGCCCGTGTCGCTCGCGCTCACGGGCGAGGTCGCGGACGGGTGGCTGGGGACGTCGTTCATCCCGGAGCAGGCGGAGGAGGTGTTCTTCCAGCACATCCGGAAGGGCGCGCAGAAGGCGGGGCGCTCGCTGGCCGATCTGGACCTGCAGGCGGGCGGCGTGGTGGCGTTCGGCGACGACGTGGAGAAGATGCTGCCGCGGCGCAAGCCGGGGCTGGCGTTCACGCTGGGCGCGATGGGGTCGAAGGAGCACAACTTCTACAACGCAGCGTTCCAGCGCGCGGGGTACGAGGAGGAGGCGCGCGCGATCCAGCTCAAGTGGATCGAGGGCGACCGGCAGACGGCGGCTTCGATGGTGCCGGACGAGATGGTGATCAAGACGAACCTGCTGGGTACGGACGCGATGGTGCGCGAGCGGATGCAGGCGTACAAGGCGGCGGGGGTGACGACGCTGCGGGTGGAGCCGGAGGGCCGGACGCCGCAGGAGCGGCTGGAGACGCTGGGGCGGGCGGTCAACCTCGCGCGGGACGTGTAGGCGCCGAGCCGGGCTCGGGTGGGACATGGCTCGGCAGATCGGTGTGCCGTCGCTTCCGTGCGTGTGGTGGGGTTTGTTTCGGAATTCGCTTGTCTGCTGACGCTCGGCCGGGCGGTCAATCTGGCGCCGGACGTATAGGCACGCAGGCCGGACGGCGGAGCGAGATTGCTCGGCGGAAACGGCTTTCGAGCGGTGTGACGCCGGCATGCCGTCGCGGACATTGCTCGGCAGATTTCGGTTTTCGGTGGTCTGGATCTTGTTTGCGGTCATCGCGACGCCTGGTTCTCTTTGTTAAGTGGCAGATTCGAGCGGGTGAAGTTCAGATTCGTTTGTTCGGCAGTCTCGATCTAGCTGGTCAGCCTGTCGGGCTGGCTGGTGGCGGGCAGGCTGTGCCGTGGGGCGAGGGTAGGACGGGTTAGGCGGGATCTCCAAGCGGGCTGGATCACTTTGGTGAAAAGGCAGCGACCGGTCTTGCATCATGTGCGGGTCGCGCGATCACCTACGGAGCGTGGTGTAAGCTCGGAGCGCTGGAGCCCAGTAGCCGCGGAGCTTTAGCTCCGCCGCGATGCCGCAATGCAAGAGTCGATTCGATTTCAAGACCGGTACATCAACCGTCCGCGGCTTCGTGAGTTCACGTACGTGGGCGCGTTCGCGTACCACGTCGTGACTGTCACGCGCGATCGTCTGCCACTGCTGCGCGGTGATCTCGCGACGCGTGCTATCGCGGAGCTGGCACGGGTCGCCGAGGCTACATCGTTCGACGTGATGGCATACGTCGTGATGCCGGATCATGTGCACATGCTTGTGAACGGGATTGGCGATTCGTCCGACCTGATCCGGTTCGTGCAGCGCTTCAAGCAGCGGCTCGGCTTTGAGCACAAGCGGGCCACGGGGGCGCAGTTGTGGCAGCCGAGTTTCTTCGACCACGCGTTGCGTAAGGCGGAGGATGCGCAAGCGATTGCGGAGTACATCGTGGGGAATCCGGTAAGGGCCGGTCTTGCGCGGAGCGTTGAGGGGTGGCCTTTCGTTGGGGGCTCTCTTGTGGCGACTACGCCGCGGCGGAGCTGAAGCGGGAAATATCGGCTTGACACAACAGCCCGAAAGCCCCATACTGTGAAGGTAGCAGTCAGGGGATCACATGAACAGCGAACCGCGCCGCAAGGGCCACACTCCACTACTCAGCGACCGCCTCCGCAACGAGGCTGACGCCCGCGCCTACCTCGCTGAGAAGCGATGGCCAAACGGTGTTGTCTGCGCGTTCGATGACTGTGGCGGCTCCGAAGTCACCGCGTTCGAGGTGAAGGCCAGCGTTCGCAAGAACGGCCGTCACGTACCGGCTCGCTCGCTCTACAAGTGCAAGGCGTGTGGCCGTCAGTTCTCGGTGACCAAGGGCACGATCTTCGAGGACTCCAAGATCCCGCTGCGGACGTGGCTCATAGTCGCTCAGCGCATGTGCGTCTCCAAGAAGGCCGTTAGCGCGTTGCAGATACAGCGCGAATTCGGCGTCACCTACGAGTCGGCCTGGTTCATGTGCCACCGGATTAGGTGGGCCATGACGGACAAGAACCCCACCAAGCTCAAGGGCACGATTGAGGCTGACGAGACGTACATCGGCGGGAAGCCGCGCGGCCACCGGACACAGAAGATACAGCGCCACCAGACCATGAGTGAGCGCATAACAGCAGCGTGGGCCAAGAAGGCCCCGGTGTTCGGCATAAAGGAACGCGATGGCCGCATCCGGGCGATGGCGATAGGGAAGCTCACCCAGGACAAGGTTCAGCGGACGATCTTCCACAACATCGACCGCGAGGCCGCACGTCTCATGACCGACGAACACAACTACTACTACGGGCTGGACAAGATGCTCCCGCATGACGTGATCCGCCACAAGTCGGAATACGTACGCGGCGAGGTTCACACGCAGGGCATCGAATCGTTCTGGGCCGTGTTGAAGCGTGGTCTGGTGGGGACGTACCACCACGTTGACGCGGGGTACCTCAATCAATACGTGCAGGAATTCGCCTTCCGTGCGAACACCCGGCACATAAGCGACGAGGAACGGTTCAACTTCCTTTTGTCGAACGTCGAGGGGCGCGTTGACTGGTACCTCGGGAAGCAGGCTTCCGAACCGGAGCCTTCTTAGGCATCGGGCCAGCGTCTATCAGGCGCTGTAGGACTTCGTTGAAGTCCCTGCCAGATAGATCCAGTGGCTTCGCGTGTTGCTTGGGCTTGACCGTCATGCGTAGAGTATAAACCGGCGGGAGCCCCCGAAGGGGCCCCCCTCCGTATTAAGTGGCTACGGATCATCCGCTCCGGGATGGAAGTCCGGATCTGCGGAATCACCGAGCCGAAGAGTTCGCCGGATTCCATTCCGGCTCTCTTTCTACAGGGCCCCGGATCGGGCACGCGGTCGCGAGTCGTACTGGCCTGATCCGGGGTCTTATCTGCCTATGTAGGGCCTTGCGGCCAGAGGGGAGTATATCAGGAAATCTTGATAATAGGGATTCCCCTGTCCCGTATTAAGAAATCCTGATATAGACTATGATTGAGTTCCGTGACTACGTTCACCATCGTAGGAATGTAGTCGAGGATTGGCTGGGCGGGCAGCCTCAGGGTGTTCGTGCAGAGTATGACGATCTGTTCGGCATCCTCGAAAAACTCCCATTCAGCCAATGGCGCCGCCCATGGGTGGATGTACTTCATGGCCGGGGTCTGCGTGGGATCTATGAGTTTCGGGTTAAGGTTCGTGTGCCCTACCGCATCTATGGATGCAAGGGGCCTCAAGAGGATCAAGTGACGCTATGCTCGGCAGTCTGCAAGTCCGAGAATAGGGCAGCACAAGAGTCTGCCCAAGAGTTGGCCGCTCGACGCAAGGCAATCGTCGATAGCGGCCAAGCAGTGACGGTGCCGCATGTCTAACAAAAGGTCGGATATCTCAAAGCGCATCCTTGCAAGCAAGGAATACGCCGAAGGCCTGGTCACTGCGGATACCCGCAATGCCATCGCCTTCCAACTGAGCGTGATGCAGGAAGAACGAGGCTGGACGCAACAAGAACTCGCGGATCGGGCGGGGATGGGCCAGTCTCAGATTTCCAGTTACCTGAACGGCTACGACAGCTATAGCGTCGCCACACTACGGAAACTGGCGTCCGCCTTCGATGTCTCTCTTGTGGTCTCGTTTGAAGCGTTCAGCAAGCTCGCCGATCGGCTAGGAAACAGAACTGAGAGAGACTTTGCAATCCCTTCGCGCTTGGATGATCGGGCGTTGCGCGATCAGGCGACGCACACACTCGCCGATTGGTTGAGCTCTTGGCAGTCTTCGGGTCTTACGAGATTTCCCAATGATCAACCGGCCGTAACGGGACGAAATCACTCTAGTCTCGGCGATGCGGCCACGCTCACCGGGGAGGCACCAAAGAGTGGAGTAGCGGGAGAACTGAAATATGCCTAGGAAAGCCAGCGTCAAGACAACGGGCAAGATCCCACTGGGCAAGACAATCACGGACGTTAAGGACGTGGTTAAACAGTACACCGCCAACCCGGAGGCTCCGGCGATCTACGCTAGCTCAGTGGCGATCCTCGCCTCACCAGTCGATCTAGTGCTGATCATCGGGCAACTAGACACATCGCCAGAGGGGCCAAATCTCAAGAAGGCAGCAACGATCTTCTTTTCGCCTGCGCACGCCAAGCAATTCGCCATCATCCTCGCCCAGAAGGTCGCCGAATATGAAGCGCAGTTCGGCGAGATCGCTCCCGGCTTCTTCGGCGCCATGCAGCAGCAACAGGCCTAGCACGACTAAGGCTCTCCGCGTTCGCAATGCGCCTCATTCTCGCGCCCGAATCGCTAGTGTGTCAACCGGATATTTCCCGCTGAAGCTCCGCCGCTACGGGCGGGTAACGGCCGCGGTGCTGGCCCTGGTGGTGGGGGGTTGTTTTTGGTGACTGCGCTGCGGCGGAGCTGAAGCTCCGCGGCTACGTGCAACAGCGCTATCAGCGGGGCGCCGGCCAGCGCCCCTGCTGATAGCGAGTTCCTCTGCTACGGCCGCACGCCGATTAGTTTGGCGACCTTGATGGTGTTGAAGAGGGCGAGGGCTACGTACCACTTTACGCGGGTGCGGGTGGCGTCCTTGGTCTCGAGGCTGCCGATGGTCTCCACCTGGAGGCCGCCGGGGGAGGTGAGGCCGGCGACGGCGCCTTCGCCGAGCTGGAGGGCGTAGACGGTCGAGCAGTCGGCGCTGGTGCCGACGGTCCTGGCGTCGCTGATGTAGTCGGAGACGGCGACGGGCACGCCGTCGTAGAACTGCACCATCTGGCCGAACTCGTTGCGGTCGGCCTGCAGCAGGCTGCCCGACGAGCGCGCGAGTCCGTTCAGTGTGCGGCGCGTGCGCTTGCTCATGAGCAGCATTGCAGGCGGCCCGCCCTTCACCTGGTCGAGCAGCTCGTCGAGCTTCGCGAGCGTGAGCGTCGCGCCGTTTACGCCCATCGTGAGCGCCTGCGACCCCGTCGTCAGCTTGTCGATCCCGTCGAAGGACTTGGCGTCGACCGTGGTGTCGCCGTTGAGGAAGGTGTCCTCGAACTTCTGCTGTACCGCCTTGGCACGCAGACGGATCACGGCCGCCTGCAGGTCCTGCACGTTGCTGCGCGTCTGCAGCAGGTAGTTGTCGATATCGGCGTCGCCACCGATGATCTTCAGCGGCGTCGTGATCTGGGTGAAGGTGGGCGTGCCCTCGGTCCAGGTGTCGCCGACGTCGAAGAAGCTGGCGTTCGGGTTCGTGTTCTCACGGTTGTAGGTCAGGCCGTTGCCGGTGATCTCGATGAAGGGCAGCACCTGCAGGATGGGCGAATCCTGCACGATCGTCTCGATCACGCCCTGCAGGACGATGTCGTTGGAGAGCTTCGCCGCCTCGGAAAGTGTTAGTGCCATCTTGAGTCTCCTCTCTGATCGTGAATGTCGTTAGTGCGATCTGGTTGCGCTTGCGCGCGCTGTTCGCAGTCCCTTACCCTCGGCGCTCGAGCCCGATGCGGATCTTCTGCTCTGGCGTCAGCGCCGACAGGTCGGCGCCACCCCGGGGCGGCGACCCCGCCGGGATCCGCAACGCCCGCGCCTGCGTCTCGATGTGCGCTCGCACGCGTCCGACCATCTCGCGAGCGGACGCTGCGGAGGCATCCACGGCGTCCACGTCGTCGCCGGCGATGAGCTCGGCGGGCAGCTCAGGTTCCGTGCGTACGACGAGGTCGCGGTACTTCGTCGCTGCCGCGCGCAGGCGCTCTTCCGCCGCCTGCAGGTACGCCTTCGCCGAGTGCGTCTCCGACTCGGCCGCGCCCTGCGCTTCCTGTGCCTGGTCGAGCTGGCCGCGCAGCCCCGCCGCTTCGGTCACGGCGGTCGTCGCACGGGCGTCGGCATCGGCCGCGGCGTGCTGCAACCGCTCGACCTCAGCGCGGGTCGATGCGAGCTGCTCCTGCAGCGCTGCCAGCTCCTCCGCTGTTGGAGGACTCCCGGTCTCTGTCATGGTCCACCTCCTTACTGGCGTTTTCCGTACCGGTGACCGCGACGCTACGGCTTCGCGCGCGCGATCTCCAAGCGCGCCAGATCACTTTCGCGAGATTTCTTTTGTATGCGTCTGGCGAGCAGGGTGGTTGCGCACGGCTGCGCTCGACGGGGCGTTCTTCGCGAACCGGCACGCGCGGACTGTCTCCTGTCTCCCTCGACGACTCTGCGAGGAGGGCCGCGCTGCGGGGATGCGGGGACTATTGCTGCGGCTTCGGCAGGGTGAAGCTGAAACGCGCGGGCTGAAAGCCCGCGCTGCGGGGATTCATAGAGCCGCGCTGTGGGGATGGAACGCTTCTCGGCAGCCTAGAGGCAACAGCTGGGATGGCCTACGCTTTTCGGGCCGGGAGCGACGTTCGTAGCCAAGAGGAAGTGTCCGACATGCCGAACAAGCCGAAGTACTGGGGCACGCTGGTCCCGCTCCCCGCCCCGATGATCGCCGCGCAGTGCCAGGGGTTCGAGGCGATGGGCCTCGAGGGCGCCTTCTCGCCGCAGGTCGGCAGCACGCCGTTCGCCACGCTGGGCGCGGCCGCCGCGGTCTCGACGAAGCTGCGGCTCGCATCGGGCATCGGCCTCGCGTTCGTCCGCAGTCCGTTCGAGACCGCGCTTCACGCGATGGACCTGGACAAGCTGAGCGGCGGCCGTTTCACGCTCGGGCTGGGGACCAGCGTCCAGTCGTGGGTCAGCGGCTTCTACGGCATGCCCTACGGCAAGCCGCTGGACCACATGCGCGAGGTGGTCGAGATTGTGCGGCTGGTGAACGCGAAGAGCCACACCGGCGAGCTGACGCGCTACGACGGCACGTACTGGCACCTGGACTTCAGCGAGTGGCAGCCTTCCGGCCCGCCTGTCCGCGAACGCATCCCGATCTGGATCGCCGCGCTGCGCACGCCGCTGATCCGGTTGGCGGCCGAGATTGCCGATGGGGTGATGGGGCACCCAATCTGGTCGCTGGAGTGGGCGTCGACGAAGGTGATGGACGACCTGAAGGCCGGGCTCGCGAAGGGCGGGAAGCAGCGCAGCGACGTCGAGTTCAACGTGTGGCTGTGGGTGGCGCCGAACGCCGACCGGAAGCAGGCGATCGAGGACGCGCGCGCGACGGTCGCGTTCTATGGCGGTGTCGAGCAGTACGAGGAGTACTTTGCCGCTCATGGCTTCCGCGCGGAGGCGAAGGCGTTGCAGGAGGGCGTGAAGCGCGGCGACTACCTAGGGGTGAAGCACCTGGTGACGGAGGAGATGGCGCAGACGTTTGTGGTGTGCGGGACGCCGGACGAGGTGCGGGAGCGGGTGTCGGCGATCTGGGATTTCGCGGACAGCGCTACGCTTGTGCCGCCGGCGTACGGGCTGGATCCGGGGGCGATGCTGCGGTACGGGGCGACGATTGCGGAGCTGTTTTATCAGTAGGGTGATGGCCGTTAGCTGTTGGTGGATGGGGCTTGTATGAGTCTGAGAGGACTTCGGGCAGAGACGGGATCACAGCCGCCCCCGGCTGTGAGTCGCCCCGCAACGGCGCTGTCCGTGTATAAGCGAAACCTCCCCCACATTCAGCGGCGCGACGCGACGTACTTTGTGACGTTCGCGACGCGGAAGCGATGGATCCTGCCCGAGCCGGTCCGATCAGCGGTTCTTCGACACTGCCTCCACGATCAAGGCGTGAAACTAGCCGTTCATGCTGTCGTCGTGATGCCCGATCATGTGCACCTGGTGTTCTCGCCACTATCGCATGGAGATGGCGAACCGTACACGCTCGCCGAAATCATGAGCGGTATCAAGGGTGCATCAGCGCACACCGTAAACCGGCTTCTGGGACGTAAGGGACAAGTGTGGGAGGAAGAATCGTTCGATCGGCTCCTCAGGGCGGAGGAGAAGGTGCGTGAAAAGGCGGAGTACATCTGCGCCAATCCCGTTCGCGCGAACCTGGTCGCTCAAGAAGATGATTGGCCGTGGCTGTGGAGGGAGTGGATTGAGGGGATGTCGCAAGGAGGAACACCGGAGCTGCTCGAGGGTGTCACAGCCGAGGGCGGCTGTGATCCACTGCTATGACGCCGGTTCGCGGCCGAGGAACTGCGGTGCTGCTCGAGGGTGTCACAGCCGGGGGCGGCTGTGATCCATTGCTATGACGACGGTTCACGGCCGAGAACTGCGGTGTCGCTGCACGGCGACCTCACAGCCGGGGGCGGCTGTGATCCACTGCTATGACGACGGTTCACGGCCGAGAACTGCGGTGTCTCTGTACGGGGACCTCACAGCCGGGGGCGGCTGTGATCCACTGCTATGACGACGATTGACGGCCGAGGAGCTGTGGTGGCGCACCACGACCTCACAGCCGAGGGCGGCTATGATCCAATGTTATGACCACGATTTACAGCTTCGATGGTGGCGCAGTGCATACGCTTGGGGTGCCGGGGGGGCGGCCGTTGCGGTATGCGGCGTGGGGGCCGGATGGGGGGGCGGCGCTGGTGGTGGGGAACCGGGGGGAGGTGCTGCGGTTTGCGGCGCCGTCTGCGTTCGAGCGGCTGGATACGGGGGTTGGGCACAATCTTCGGGGGGTGGCGTGGGCACCGGATGGGTCGCGGGCGCTGCTTGTAGGTAACCGCGGCGCCGTGCTGGTGTACGACGGGCGCGGCTTTCGGGAGCTGGCGCCTGTTACCGCCGAGAATCTGCGACGCGTTGCGTGGTCGCCGGATGGGTCTTGCGCGCTGGCCGTTGGTAACGGCGGGTGCGTGCTGCGTTTCGATGGGGCGACGGGCGCCTTGCAGCAGCTTCCGGGCGATCGGGCGCACACGATGCGGTCGGTCGCGTGGCGCCCAGACGGGGCGTACGCGCTCATCGGCGGGTACGCCAGCCGGTTCGCGGGGTATCCGCGGCCGTACGTGCTGTACCGGTGCGACGGGCGGTACGTACAGGGCATCCTGGCCACGGACGACGAGGACGACGCCATCGCGATCGACTGGCGGCCGGGTGCGACGCCGTCCCGGGCGCTCGTCCTCGTCACGCGCTACGCCGGCGAGGATACGGCGCTGCCGTCGAAGATCGTGCAGTACGACGGATCGGGGTTCGGGTATCGCACGGTGCAGTCGCGTGAGTACGTCACGCTGCTGGGGCTGGGCTGGCATCCTTCGGGTGAGTACGCGCTGATCTGCGGGGAGCGTGGGAAGCTGCTGACAACGGACGGGGCGTCAGTCAAGCAGGTGCGCTCGGGCACGACGGATACGCTGGTCGGGCCGTTCTGGCAGCCGCATGCGGAGGCACCCATCGCGCTGTTGCTGAAGGGGCCGGACGAGAAGGTCTACACCGTGTGATTGGCGCTCACCGGTCGCCCGGGCGGCGCACTGCGGCGAATGCCGCGGATAATTCGCGCGCGGCGGCGGCCGGGTCGGCGGCGGCGCAGACGGCGCTGATCACGGCGGCGGCCTGCGCGCCGGCATCGACGACGGTGGCGATGTTCGAGGCGTTGATGCCACCGATGGCAACGACGGGAACGTGGACGGCTGCCTCCACCTGGCGCAGCCGCTCGAGGTCCGCCGAGCGCGTGTCCAGCTTGGTCGCCGTTGGGAAGATCGAGCCTACCGCCACATAGTCCGCGCCCGCCACCTGCGCGGCGAGCGCCTCGCGCACGTCGTTCGTCGACACGCCGACGATCTTCTCCGGCCCGACGATGGGCAGCGCGTCCTCGATGTGCATGTCCTTCTGCCCCAGGTGCACGCCGTCGGCGTCCAGGCCGACCGCGAGTTGTGGGTCGTCGTTGGCGATGAAGAGCACGTCATGCTCGCGGCACAGCGCGCGGATGCGGCGAGCGGCATCGAGGCGCGCGCCCGGGTCGGGAGCTTTGTCCCGCCACTGGATCGCGGAAGCGCCGCCG
The DNA here is from genome assembly GCA_964371355.1 of uncultured Dehalococcoidia bacterium. Classification (GTDB taxonomy): domain Bacteria; phylum Chloroflexota; class Dehalococcoidia; order DSTF01; family JACRBR01; genus JACRBR01. The sequence goes on along the minus strand of CAYJMG010000001.1, from coordinate 296,950 downwards.
TCGATCGCGCGGCCCGCGATCCAGACCGGGTCGCGCCCGCGGCAGGCGGCCGGGTCGATGATCACGTACAGCCCCGCGACTTGTCGCTTCATTATCCTTCCGATCACGCCTGCTAGGCTGAGAGCGGCTACATCCTACCGCCGGCGCGCCGGGCGCAAGAATCGGGAAGCAGCCGCCCGCCGTCCGCCACTGTCGTGTTCCGGGGAGCTTCGGCGTGAAGCCACGCGAGACCGCCACCCTCGTCCTCCTCGCCACGATCTGGGGCGCCGCCTTCCTGTTCGTTGACGTTGTGGTCGAGGAGGTGGAGCCGCTGACGATCGTCTCCGGGCGGCTGCTCATCGCGTGCGCCGTCCTCGTGCCCGCCGCGCGACTCTCCGGCTCGCTCCTGCCGCCGCGCGGGTCGTGGCTCGCCGTCGGGCTCATGGCGGTCTTCAACAACGTCCTGCCGTTCTCGCTGATTACGGCGGCGCAGGAGCACATCGACAGCAGCCTCGCGGCCACGCTCATCGGCACGATGCCGCTCTTTGTGCTCGTCATCACCGTGGGCGCCGGCACCGAGCGGCCATCGGCCGAGCGCGTGCTGGGGCTCATCATCGGCTTCGTAGGGGCGGTGGTCGTCCTCGGGCCCGACCTGCGGGATCTCACGGACTCCAGCACGATCGGCGAACTGGCGGTGCTGGCCGCGGCGCTCTGCTATGGGATTTCGAACGTGATCGCACGCGAGTGGGCGAAGGGGCCGCCGCTGTCACTGGCCGCCAGTCAGCTCGTCGTTGCGGCGGCGATCGCGTTGCCGATCGCGCTTGCGGTCGACGGGCCGGACGTAGGGGGCGTGTCGGCGAAGGCAGGGGCTTCGTGGCTTGCGCTCGGCGTCGTGTGTTCAGGCGTGGCGTACATCCTGTTCTACGATCTCGTCCAGCGGGTTACGGCGACGCAAGCGTCGATCGTCGCCTACCTCATCCCCATCGTTGCCACGGTGCTCGGCTGGGTCGTGCTGGACGAGCGCATCGGGCCCAACGTGTTCGTCGGCCTCGCGCTGATCCTGGCGGGCGTCATGGCCGTGAACGGGACGCTGGCGAACGTGGCCGGGCTCTTTCGTGCTCCCGCCGCCGATGGACTCGAGCCGGAGCCCTAGCCTGCCAGCAGGGCCGCCGCCTCGCGGTCCAGCAGCCACGTTACGTCGCCGTGCCCTTGCAGCCACGACGCCGGGGCCACTGCCGTCTGTGGCCCCTGGATCGCCGCCCTGACGATGGCCGCCTTCGCGGCGCCCGTCGCCAGCACCAGGATCGACCGCGCCGCGAGCAGGTCGGCGACACCCAGCGTCATGCCGCGCGCCGGCACCCGCTCCAGCGACCCGAACGTCGCCGCGTGCGCCTGTCGCGACGTCTGCGTCAGCTCCACCACCCGCGCCGGCGAATCCCCGTCCGAGCCCGGCTCGTTGAAGGCGATGTGGCCGTTCATGCCGATACCAAGCACGCAGAGGTCCAGGCCGCCCGCCTGGCGGATCTCCTGGGCGAAGCCAGCGATGTGGGCGCCGGGGTCCGCGGCCGAGGGGTCGGGGCACCGCAGCGCGCGCAGCCCGAGCCGCACGTGCTCGCGATAGAACGCGCTGTTCGTACCGGGTGTGGTGGTGGTCGCGTCGCAGAACTCGTCGATGGCGTACCCCGTGGCGCTCGAGAGGTCGCACTCGCCCGCGGCGACACGTCGCGCCAGTTCCGCATACATGGCGATCGGCGTGCCGCCCGTGGGCAGGCCCAGCACCGCGGCTGGCTTCGCGCGGACCGTCGTGCAGACGATGTCCGCGGCCTGTCGTGCCACCTCGTCGGAATCGGCCAGGACCTCGACGCGCATCGGCCAATCCTAGCGGACGGAGGTTGATGGAGGTGCTGGAAGACGTGGTGGCGGGCGGCTCTGGTCGTCGACAGAGCGATCTTCGCGAAGCTGAACGCGCGGACCGAAAGCCCGCGCTGCGAGGATGGAAGGGGCGATAGCGTTGGCATTGACAGCGAATCGGAACGCGCGGGCTGTCTCCTGTCTCCTGTCTCCTGTCTCCTTCGGCGACTCTGCGAGCGGCGACTCTGCGAGCGGCCACTCTGCGAGCGGCGACTCTGCGAACGGCGACTCTGCGAGCGGCGACCCTGCGAGAGAGCCCGCGCTGCGAGGATGGAGGGTGGCTTCTCAGCACGCTGCCAACGACCAACGTTGAACGAACGATGCGCTGGCCCCATCAGATCCGGCGCTAGCGACCGATGTCTGAGATGAGGCTCAGTGCCTCGCGCAATTGAATAGGCACCTCCGATAAAGGCAAACCCGTCCGAAAGGCGGGGACGCAAAGCCTCGGGTCTACGCCTCGACAGGGGTATGACGGCCGGGCCGCCGGAACCAGCATCGGAGCCAAGGCCCTCCATCTCGGCCGAGGTGGAGGGCTCTGCGTTCCTTTCGGAGGTCATCATGCAAGAGCTGCTTCTCGTCGGGTTGATCGATCTGGCTGTCGCCGCGCTGGCGTCGCTGCCGTTCTGGTTCGTCGTGGGCCTCCGACGGCGGCGTCCGGCGCAAGCCCTGGTCCGGACCAGGCTCGGGCAAAGCCGCTGGTCCGTCCGTGAGGCGTAAGCGCTGTAAATCGGCGACCAGAGGCCATCAGATCTTGAGAGAGGGACCGAGGATTAAGGTGAGGTAACTTCCTCTCATAACTGAATACAAACCTCCGATAAAGGCAAACCCGTCGAAAGGCGGGGACGCAAAGCCTCGGGTCTACGCCTCAACAGGAGCGGCGGGCGCCTCGTCCGCCAGGGGTATGACAGCCGGGCTGCCGGAAACCAGCATCGGAGCCAAGGCCCTCCATCTCGGCCGAGGTGGAGGGCTCTTTGTCTCCAGCATCGGAGGGCGCTCGTGGAAGATACGCGTCCCGAAGAACTTGACATAGCGGCGGCTGAGCCGGCGCCGGCCCTCTCGTGGGTCGGACAAGGACTCCGGCGGCTCCCCACATTCGCCGGCCAGCCCCGCCACCCCTCGCCCGATTCCATCAGGGACGACGCTTCCGGCGCCGCCCCTAATCAGGTCGCTGATATGAAGCCGATACTACTACCGGGAGCGCCGGGACGGCGGGGGGTCGGGTCTCGAGATGAACCCACGGACACACCTCCGGCCGTTGCCGTAACAACGCCGTCAAATTCGGCGTTGGAAGGATCGGCGCACTGGTTGGCGGTACGGGCCGTGATGGGGCATCGTCCTCGGCCCGGTACGACAGGAGTGGCGTGATGGGGATCCGGCGTTCCGCCGTAGTCAGGGCGCGCCGCGCGCACCGGCCGAAGACTCGCCTTGGCGAGCTGGGCCAGAGCGCCGCCGAGCTTGGCATCATGCTCCCGCTCCTGCTCATCCTCGTCCTCGGCGTCGTCGAGGTGAACAACGCCCTCAACGCCTACATCACCGTGGTCAACTCCTCGCGGGATGGCGCGCGGCTGGGCTCCAAGGGCGCGGCCAGCAGCACGGAGATCCAGGCCCTGGTGGTGAAGGATCTCGAGCGGCTGCCGAACACCACTCCGTCATCGAACGTCACCGTCACCTATCCCACCGTCTCGGGCGTGAACTCAGTGAAGGTCGAGTCGTGTTACGACCACACGACGATCCTGCAGGTGCCCATGCTGATGCCGCAGTCCTTCCAGATGTGCGCCCAGACGACGATGCCCACCCTGAATTGAGGAATCCCAGATGAAGGCATTGTTCAAGCGTTTTCACTCCGACGACCGGGCCCAGGTCCTGGCCATCTTCGCGATGCTCTCGTTCGTCATCATCGGGCTCATGGGCCTCGCCAGCGATATCGGCCGCATCTACGTGGCGCGCGCCGAGCTGGGCCGCTCCGTCGACGCCGCCGCGCTGGCCGGCGCCAAGCAGCTCCCGGACATCGATGCTGCCGACGTCAAGGCGCGCGCCTACATCTCCGAGAACGAGCCGAGCGCCGTGGTCAGCGTCGAGGTCTACCCCGACGTGCCCTCGCAGCAGGTCGAGGTCCGCGCCACCAAGACCGTCAGCACCGTCTTCCTTCGCGCGCTCGGCGTCGGCACGGTCAACGTGAAGAACTCTGCGACGGCCGGCTTCGGTATCGTCCCCGTCGACGCTGTCATGGCGATCGATGCCACCGGTTCGATGGACGACGGGTGCAACGGGAGCCAGACCAACTCCGGCTGCCCGATCTACGAAGCGAAACAGGCGGCGATTGATTTCACGAATACGTTGCTGCCGGGCAGCAACACGGTAGTTGGAAACACGTCTTTTCGTGGGTGCTACAACACCCCGCGCAGTTATACCAACAGCTATGGGCAACAGGTCTGCGTATTGACCAGCACGATCGGCTCGCTGACCAGCGACGCCTCAACACTGACAACGAAGATCAACCAGATGACGGCGTTGGGCGGTAGCGGGACGAACATCTGCGGTGGCATCGATAAGGCGGCCGAGGTGTTGTACGGCACAAACTCGCACTCGGCCTCGAACACGATCCGTAACATCATCATCCTGTCCGACGGTGACAATACCTATAACGCTACGGCGTCCAACCAGTCGTCGCCGGTGTCTCCGGACACCGACTGCCGGCCCAGCAGCCCAACGACTAATGACGCGTTTCTGGGCGTAGGGTGCTCCTCTCCGAGTGAAGACCAGGAGAACGCCGACAACAACGACCCGGGCCGGCACTCGATGACCCAGGAGCGCAGGCTCGACATCTTGACGATGACGCGCGCCGACGAACTGGAGGCGGCGGGCGTGCAGATCTACTTCGTTGCCTTTGGCATGTGCGGCACGGACGATGGCGAGTTCGCCAGCAGTTCTGGCTACTGCGACACGAACTACACCAGCAGCAATACGGGTGAGATCGGCAGCGCCAGCCCGGATACCGTGGTCGATCAGAAGCTCGGCAAGTGCGTCGCGACGAGCACGGACGGCACGAGCGACCACTTCTACCGCGCCACCTCCGCGAGCGAGCTGCCGGGCATCTTCTCGCAGATCGCGCAGCAGATCGCGTTCAGGTTGATCAAGTGATGAAGACGATGATGCGCTGGCTGCGGAAACACGGACAGGCGGGCCAGACCCTGGCCGAGTTCGCCCTCGTCCTGCCGATTATCGGCCTGGTGATCTTCGGGCTCGTCGACATGGCCCGCGCCATGCAGTCCTACGTCACCATCCAGGAGGCCGCCCGCGATGGGGCCCGGTACGCGGTCACCGGCCGCATCGACTGCGAGGGCCCGCCGATCCAGACCCGCGAGGCCTGCATCGTCCAGGCCGTCGAGGACCGCACCGACCACATGAACAATCCGGAGACGATTACGACCACGTTCCGAAGCTGGGACTACCCGACATATGCGGACCCGGCCGCGGAGAGCGACGCCGGGGAGCAGTGCGACGCCATCGAGATCGAGGTGCACTACACGTTCACGCCGATGACGCCCATCTTCCGGACGCTCGTCTCCAACAGCATCTCCATGAAGGCCACGGAACGCCTCGTTAACGAACCGTTTGGCACCTGTTCCTAGCCTCCGCGCGCGACGGCAGGAGGGGCCGCGCTCACCAGCGCTGGCCCCTTCTTGACGCCTGTCTCAGATTCGGCACGGGCCGGCCGTGGCGAATCTGGCTCGTCTTGACACTAGATAGGGGCAGTTGTACATTCCCGATTGATACGGGATTCACAAATGGCCGCCGGGGGACGCTGCCCGGCGCGGGTGAAGCGGTTCACAATGATCCTGCCCCTCTTGAACTTCTTCGGCGGCCTCGCAAAATACATCGACGACCTGTTCAACTGGCCCCCCACGCCCCAGACCGACCAGGGCGAGCTGTTCTGGGTGGGCCTGACGATCGCGTTCTCGATGGGCCTCATGGTCATGTTTGGCCAGTGGTGGTCACGGTAAAGCAGGGGAGGGTTTCCGGATGGCGCGGACGGAACAACCACGTGGCCCGGGGTTCGGCGACTTCCTCTACGACAAGCTCTTCCATAACTACATCTGGCGCTCGGTCTTTCGTTCGGGCTACCCCAGCACACCTCGCAACCAGATGCTGGCGATCGCGACCAGCGTGTTCCTCCACCTGCACCCCACGCGGATCCACAAGACCCACGTAAAGATCACCCACACCTACTGTCTGGGCGGTCTCAGCTTCTTCATGTTCCTCGGACTCACCGTGACCGGGGTCATGCTCATGTTCTACTACGTCCCGTCGGTCGACCGGGCCTACAGCGACATCGCCGCGCTCGAGACGAACGTCCGGTTCGGCATGCTCATACGCAACCTTCACCGCTGGATGGCCCACGCCATGGTCATCACGGTCCTCTTGCACATGATGCGGGTGTTCTACATGGGGGCGTACAAGCCCCCGCGTGAGTTCAACTGGGTCGTGGGCGTCATCCTGCTCGTGCTCACGCTGTTGCTCTCGTTCACGGGCTACCTGCTGCCGTGGGACCAGCTCGCTATCTGGGCTATCACCGTGGGCAGCAACATCGCCGGCTCCGCCCCCACACTTGGCGGCCAGACGAAGTTCGTAATGCTTGGCGGCTTCGAGGTCGGCCCCAATACACTCATCCGGTTCTACACACTGCATGTGATCGCGCTGCCGCTGCTCGCCGCGATTTTCATGTCGGTGCACTTCTGGCGCATCCGCCGTGATGGCGGCCTGGCGCGCCCGCTGTAAGTCAGAGAGGGAGAGGGGCAACCCGGATGGCGATCATCACCCGCACGGCGGCAGGCGAGAAGGAGACCGTCCGCCAGAAGCGTGAGCGCGACCAGGAACTTCTCGTCTGGCCGGATCTCGTCTTCATCGAGTTCATCGCAGCCGTGTTGTTCACCCTGACCTTCGTGGCGCTCTCGGTCGTCGTCGATGCGCCGCTGCTGAATCAGGCCAACTCCAACATCACGCCGAACCCGTCGAAGGCGCCGTGGTACCTGCTGAACCTGCAGGAGCTGCTGCTCCACATGGACAAGGGCCTCGCGGGCGTGATTGTGCCGACGGTGGCGCTCGTCGTGCTGATGGCGATCCCGTACATCGACCGCAACAACGAGGGCCAGGGCGTGTGGTTCGGCACGAAGAACGCCGTGCGCATCACGATGTTCAGCTTCGTGTTCGCCTCCTTCTACCTCACGGCATGCCTGCTCTGGGACGACGGCGCGCACGTCCGCGTCTACCAGCAGGCGCCTGTGACCGCGGCGAACCTGGGCATCGGTAACTACAGTGACGACGACGAGGACAGACCCAAGTGGCTGTCTGAGAAGAACCCGTTCGATGGCTGGCCGGCGGAAGGCCTCTTCAAGGCTGGATGGGACTTCGTCTTCCTCTCCAACCGCGTCGCAGCCCGCGACGAGTGGAAGTGGAGCATGCCGGTCCCGTACCAGCCGGGTGGCGGCGAGCACGACGGGCATCTCGACTGGCCGCAGGATTTCAAGCGGATCCCGATACCGCTGAATGGCACCTGGCTGTTCCACTGGGATGAGCCGGGCTGGATGCCGGGCTGGATGCTGCGCATTTATCCGTACGACCGGCACCTCGACCTTCCGGCGATCCTGGCCGAGTACGTGATGCCGATCGGGGCAATCCTGGCCGGCGGCGCGGCACTGCTGCTGATCCTGTTCAAGCTCGGCTGGGCATCAACGATGCGCGACGCCATCATCGCGATCTTCACCGGGTTTATCCTGACGTACTTCGCGCTCACCATCATCGGCGCCGCCTTCCGTGGCCAGGGCCAGGAGCTGGTGCCGCCGACGCACGTACCAAACCTGGAAGAGGACCCCACCATCATGCGGGAGCACGACCCGCCGTGGTCGCAGCTCGCGTTCATCGACTCCACGACATCCGCGACAGGCGCACAGGCGTAACGGACGGACATGGCTGACGAAGAGACACCAAAGGAAGAATCAACAGAGAAGGCCGTGGCCCCTGCGGGGGGTGGACGGCAGGTCGCCGCGACGGCGGGCGGCCCGGCGGTCGTCGTCGTCCCCGCCGCCCCGGTGGGATTTGCGGCGCCGAGGGTGTCGCGCCGCCGCGTCATGCAGATCGGCTTCTGGACCGCCCTGCTCACCATGCTCGGCGGGATCGGCGCCACCGTGCTCAACAACATCTACCCGCGGGGCGTCACGGGCTTCGGGGCCCAGATCTTCGTCGGCACCGTCGACGAACTCGAGCCCGGCTCGTTCATCCGCAACCTCGACGCGAAGGCCTGGGTCATGCGCTTCGACGCCGAGCAGGCGGCCCGCGAGGGTGCGCCCGAAGGGGCCATCGTCGCGCTCTGGCACAAGTGCCCGCACCTCGGCTGCACCGTGCCGTGGCGGCCGGAGTTCTCGTTCACCGACTCACGCAGCAGCGAGACGTACCAGGGCTGGTTCCGCTGCCCCTGCCACGGCTCGACCTACAGCGTGTCGGGCTTCCGCGTCTTCGGCCCGGCGCCGCGCTCCATGGACACCTTCGCCCTGACGATCGACAACGGCAACATCATCGTCGACACCGGCCAGATCACCCAGGGCGGCACGGGGCCGACCGATAACTCGAGCCGCGCGGTCGTCCCATAGACGGCCGGAACAGCGAAACAGGGACTGGATGAACACCAGCAAACAGATCAACGTCATCGTCGCGCTCATCTTCATGTCCATCGTGGCCACGGGCGCGTACTGGATGTGGGATCCCAGCCGCGCCGACCGCGGCAAGGACGAGCAGCTCGAGGCCACGCTCGAGCGCGGCGCCTACCTGTTCTCCGCGAACTGCCGCATCTGTCACGGCGACTCCGGTGAGGGTGGGCAGAAGGCCAATCGCCTCCGCGAGGCCCCCGCCCTGAACCGGCCCGACCTGCAGGGCCGCGAGAGCGAGGGCGCCGAGGCCGACCCGCAGGCGAAGGCCCAGCAATACAAGCTCGTCTTCAATACGATCGATTGCGGCCGGGTCGGCAAGGCCATGCCGACGTGGGGCCAGTCCAATGGCGGCACGCTCAACGACGAGCAGATGCGCCAGCTCTCGACGTTCATCACCGAAGGCACCGCCTGGGAGGAAGCCGGAGAGTTCGCCCTGCACGGCTACCCGCCCGGCGGGGTCCACGGCGACGCCGAAGTGCCCTTCACGCTGACCGAGCCCATCTCCGAAGTGAGCGACCTCATCAGGCTCAGCGAGTCCGATTCGCTCGCAGTGGGCGAGCGGCTCCAGTTCGCAGAGGAGATCGTCGTCATCACCGCCGTCGACAAAGAGGGGAGCACCATCACGGTGGAGCGAGGCGTCGGCACGACCAGCGCCATCGCCCACCCGATCGACGTGGTGATCCTGAAAGTGCCCGTCCCTCCCGAGCCGGCGGCCATCACGCAAGCCGCCTGTGGCCAGATTCCGGGCGCCACCGGGCCGACGGCGACCCCGGAGCCCGCCACGGACACGCTCACGATTACGTCGCAGGGCTCGCTGTTCGACAAGGCCGAGCTTCGCGCACTGGCCGCCGTCCCCCTTACGCTCACGCACGACAACAAGGACGACGGCGTCTCACACAACTGGGAGCTGTACGCCAGCGAGCAGGCCGTCGCCGACGGTGAGGACCCCATCGCCGGCACGGATATCGAGGCCGGCCCGGTCGTGCAGACGCTGAACTTCGGCCCCCTCGACGCCGGTGAGTACTACTACCAGTGCGTCGTGCACCCGGGCACGATGTTCGGGACGCTAACCGTCGAGGCGGGTGGAGCATCAGCGCCGGCGCCCGCCGAGACGCCGCCGGCCACGCCGGTCGCGGACGAAGCACCTGCGCCGGAGGCGACGCCAGTGCCTTGACGCAGCGAAAGGCTCGAACCTAGACTCAGTGCCGCAGGACGCGTCAGCACGCGTCCTGCCTGCTTAGACAACGAACAACGGGAGGTCGACCACATGCCGGCTCAGGTAGGGAAGCGGTACATCGCGGCGAGCGGCGCCGAACTCATCGTCACCAAGGGGGGCGACGGCACGCTGCAGGACGGCGACACGCCCCTGAACATCAAAGAGGATGGCCCCCCGGCTGGCGGCAGCGGCGCCGGCGAAGTCCAGCTCGGCAAGCGCTACGCGGCGGGCGATGGCGCCGTCGAGGTCCTCTGCATCAAGCCCGGCAAGGTCGAGCTGAAGTACGAGGGCCAGGCCATGGAACTCATGCAGCCCAAGGTCCTCCCCTCCGCCGACTAGAGGCAGCACCAATCACCAAGAATGCAGGGGCGGCCACGCGTGGCCGCCCTTCTCGTGGCGCCGCAAGGGCGGGACCCGCTACGCACTCGTATGCGGCGACTCGACCTCGCCCGGCGTCGGTTCCGCGTGCTCAATCGCGTCCTGGCGCGCCCGCCGCCGTGCGTACGGCAGGGCGATCGTCTTTCCGGGCTGCAGGGGATGCTCGCGCACGGCCACCTCGACGCCGAACACCTCGCGCAGCAGCTCCACCGTCAGGACCTCGTCGGTCGGCCCGCTCGCCGTCACCCGGCCGGCGCTCATCGCGATGATCCGGTGGCAGTACAGCGCCGCCAGCCACAGCTCGTGCATCGAGACCACGACGGTCACGCCGTGGTCCTTCAGCTCGGAGAGCAGGTCCATCAGCTCGAACTGGTGCGAGAGATCCAGGAACGCCGTCGGCTCGTCCAGCAGCAGGATGTCCGGCCGCTGGGCAAGGGCCATCGTCATCCAGGCACGCCGCAGCTCGCCGTGCGAAAGTTCGCGCAGCGGCCGGCGCCGGAACGCCAGCATGTTCATCGCGCCCAGCGCCCACTCGACGGCGTGCGCATCCTCGGTGCTCTGGCGTTGCAGCAGTGTCTGGTGGGGATAGCGGCCGCGGTACGCCAGCTCCTCGACGGTCAGGTCCGGCAGCCCGTCTACCGGCTGGCCCAGGAACGCAAGCCGCTTCGCCACCTCGCGGTTCGGTAGCTGGTGCAGCACCTCGCCGTCGAGGAGCACGACGCCGCGCCGCGGCTTCAGGATGCGGGACAGCGCACGCAGCAGCGTCGACTTCCCGGCGCCGTTCGGCCCGATGAGGCCCGTGATGCGGCGCTCCTCGATGACGAGATCGACGTCGGAGATCCGGAATCCGGAGCCGTACCCGGCGGTCAGGTTTCGCGCTTCCAGTCTCATGTCTTCGACCGCACCAGCCACAGCAGGAACGGCGCGCCCACCGCCGCCGTCACGATCCCCAGCGGGATCTCCGTCGGCGCCACGACCACGCGCGCGAACAGGTCGGCGTAGATGACGAGCGCCGCCCCCAGGATCGCCGAGAGCGGGATCAGCTTGCGGTGGTCATCGCCCACCAGGAACCGGCCCGCATGTGGCACCACCAGCCCCACGAAGGCCACCATGCCTGCCGCGCTCACCGAAGCGCCGGCCAGCAGCGCCGCGATCGCCACCGCAAGCACGCGGGTGCGTTCGACGTGCAGGCCCAAGGACTGTGCCGGCTCATCGCCCAGCGCGAGAATGTTCATGCTTCGCGACAGGAGCATCGCCGCCGCCAGCCCGGCCGCGACGTACGGCCATGTCACCTGCAGGTCGTCCCACCCGCGGCCGAACAGCCCGCCCGCAAGCCATGCCAGCGCGTTCTGCGTGCTGAGGTTCGACGTCACAAGCAGCGTGGTGATGCCCGAGCTGAAGAGCGCCGCCACGGCCACGCCCGAGAGTGCCAACCGCACGGGCGACACGCCCCCGCGCCACGACATCCCGTACACCAGCGCCGCCCCCGCGAACGCCCCCAGCGCCGCGATGGGCGCCAGCGCCGGCTGTGGCAGGTCCTCCGCGATGCGGATGGCGATGCTGACGCCCAGCGCGCCACCCGCCGTCAGTCCCAGCACGTGCGGATCCGCCAGCGGGTTGCGCGTGACACCCTGCAGCAGCGTGCCCGAGGCCGCGAGGCTTGCCCCCACCGCCAGCGCCAGCAGGACCCGTGGCAGCCGGATCTCCCACACAATGGTGCGGTCGAGCCGCGTGCCGCTGTCCAACAGGCCGTCCAGCACCCGCCCGGGCCCCAGGTTCGTCGCGCCGAACATCAGCGCCAGGGCGACCGCGGCCAGCAGCAGCGCGACTGCCCCGCCCCACGCCAACGCCTCGCGTCCGATGCGCGGGCGCGTTGGCGCCGGGTGGGGCGTGGCCGTGGGAGCCGCGGTGGGGGCCATATCTACTCTCCGAAGACGTCCGGGTACAGCAGCTTCGCCAGCGCGAGCAGGCCTTCACCCGCCCGCGGGCCCGGCGCCTGCAGGAAGATCTGCGCGTCGATCTCGTGCACGCGCTGGCTCGTTACCGCCGGCACGTCCGCCCAAGCCGGGTTCGCCGCCAGTCCCTCACTGATGGTCTGCCCCGGGGCCGCCGTAATCGCCAGCACCACCTCGGGCTGCTCCGTCACGATCGCTTCGAGGCTCAGCTTCGTGTATCCCGGGAAGGGCGCGTTGCTGGGCTGGCCCGCCGCCACGTTGTCGCCGCCCGCCAGCCGCACGAGGTCGCCCACGTACGATTCCGGCAGCGCCGCGAAGAAGTCGTCCGGCGTCCCGTTGAGGATCAGCACTTTCGACTTCGCCGCCGGGATCTTCGCCTCGATCTCCGCCGCCTGCTCTTCCAGCGCGGCCGCCTGCGCCTCGCCCTCCGGTGTGTTAAGGGCCTCGCCGATGATGCGGAAGCTCTTCGGGACGTCGGCGAACGACGATGCGCCCACGTACAGCACCGGTACGTTCAGCGCCTCCAGGTCGCCCGCAAGCTGCGGCTGCAGCACGCTGTCGGCCACGATGAGGTCCGGCGCCTCACCGGCGATCAGCTCAAGACTCGGCTGGTAGGCCGATCCGATGTCCTTCGCCGCGAGGGCCTCCTCCGGGTACGACACCGTCCTCGTGCGCGTCTTGCTGGTCTCACCCACGGCGTACACGAACTCCACCGCTGTCGGGCTGATCGCCGCGATCGATGCCGGCTCGGCCGGTATGGTCACGCTGCGACCGAGCATGTCCGTGATCGTCGCCGGGTACGTAGTCCCCGACGGCTCTGTGGCCGCCGCTGTGGGCGAACCCGCGGCCGCTGTCGCCGCCGGGGAGGTCGCAGGCGCCGTGGTCGCCGTCTTGTCCGTGCCGTCGTCATCTCCGCCGCATGCTGCGGCTGCCATCACGCTTGCGGCCGCCGCCAACGCCAGCGCCGCCCTCCAGAACCGGTGCATCGTCCCTCCAACTGCTCCAGACGTGAACAGGGGCGGGCACAGGCGGCCCGCCCGAGTCTGTTTCTCCTTCGAGCCTATCCTTGTCCGCCCCGCGCTGGTAGTGGACAAGGGTCATGAACCTCCTCAAACCTGAGCGAAGTTCTCGTCAACCATCGCCGCGCGACCGGTGCAGCTTCCCAAATCTTCGCGCCAGCGCCCGTTTGACACCTCCGTTATGGCACCGCTATACTCCCGCCAATACAGGCGCAGACGCGCAGCAGTAGGTCCGAATGCGGCCTCTAGCGAGCCGGTGATGGTGCGAGACCGGTGGCACGGGCGGACCGAACTCAGCGCTGAGCTGCCGGGGTGATGCCGCAGGCGAGGGTGCCTGCGATCCATAGCCTCGGCCGGGTCGCGACCGTTACAACGCTCCGAGAGGCCGCCTCCGGGTGGCAACAAGGGTGGTACCGCGGGCCCGACCCGTCCCTTAGATGGACGGGTCTTTTTGTTAGCCTGCGAGACCGAAGATGAAGACGATGACCAACCTCGACGCTTCTCCGCTGGAGGTCACCCCGGTCGCAGCGCACCGCCGGACGGCTGTCTGCTGCGACCGCGACGTAGTCCTCTCCCTCCTCCCGGTAGCGGGCGGTCCCCTTCCGCTCGTGCTACTGGGCCTCGTCCTGTAATCGTCCCCTCCGCACGCAACACGGAACGGACGGGGACGGTAATCCCACAAACAGTGACGCACATGGGCCCGCGGATGATGGCCCGATCGCAGGAGAAGCGAACATGGCAAAGATGAAGGGCTCCGAGATCATCATGGAGTGTCTCCGCAAGGAGGGGGTCGAGTACATCTTCGGCTACCCCGGCGGGGCCAATCTCCCGATGTACGACGAGCTTCACAAGTACTCCGATATCAAGCACATCCTCGCCCGGCACGAGCAGGGCGCCGCCCACGCCGCCGACGCCTACGCCCGCGTCTCCGGCAAGGCGGGCGTCGTCTGGGCTACGTCCGGCCCGGGCGCCACCAACCTCGTCACCGGCATCGCCAATGCCTGGATGGACTCCGTCCCGCTGGTTTGCATCACGGGTCAGGTCGTCTCCTGGCTCCTCGGCCGCGACGGCTTCCAGGAGGCCGACATCACCGGCATCACGATCCCGATCGTGAAGCAGAACTGGCTCGTCCTCGATGTCGAAGACATCGCGCCCACGATCGCGGAGGCGTTCCACGTCGCCACGACCGGCCGCCCCGGCCCCGTCCTGGTCGATATCCCGCGCGATGTGCAGCAGCAGCTCTGTGAGTTCGAGTACCCGGAGACGGTCGAGCTGGCCGGCTACCAGCCGACGGTGCAGGGGCACCCGCAGCAGGTGAAGAAGGCGGCACAGCTCATCGGCGAGTCCGAGCGACCGATTATCCTCGCGGGCCACGGCGTGGTCATCGCGCGCGCCGCCGAAGAGCTGCGGGAGCTGGCGGAGAAGGCCGACATCCCTGTCATCACAACGCTGCTGGGCCTGGGCGGCTTCCCCGGCTCGCACGAGCTGTACCAGGGCATGCCCGGCATGCACGGCATGTACTGGAACAACATCGGCATTCAGGAGGCCGACCTCGTCATCGGCATCGGCATGCGCTTCGACGACCGGGTGACGGGGTCGCTGAAGGACTTCGCTCCCAACGCGAAGATCATCCACATCGACGTCGACCCGGCCGAGATCGGCAAGAACGTCCGCACGATGGTCCCCATCGTCGGCGATGTGAAGGCCGTCCTGCAGCAGCTCATTCCCCACGTCGAGCCCGCGCGTCACGACGACTGGAAGGGCTGGTTCCGCGAGATGCGGCGGAAGCATCCCTCGATTGCCATCCCGGACACGGACAAGGTCCTGCCGCAGTACGTGATCAAGAAGATCTACGACCTCTCGGGCCCCGACGCCTACTACGCGACCGGCGTCGGTCAGCACCAGATGTGGGCCGCGCAGTATTTCTGGGGCGACAACCCGTACTCATTCGTCACCTCCGGGGGCCTCGGCACCATGGGCTTCGAGGTGCCCGCCGCGATCGGCGTGCAAATCGCGCGGCCGGGCGACACCGTCTGGTCGTTCTGCGGCGACGGGGGCTTCCAAATGACGATGGAGGAGCTGGCGCTTTGCACCGAATATGAGCTGCCCATCAAGTTCGCCATCATCAACAACCACTTCCTTGGCATGATCCGCCAGTGGCAGGACAGGTTCTACGCGGGCAACCGTTCGTCGGCCCGCATGTTCCAGCCGGATTTCGTGAAGATCGCCGAGGCGATGGGCATCACGGGCATCCGCGTGACCGACAAGGCGCAGGTCCAGCCGTCGATCGAGGCGGCGCTGGGCCACCCGGGCGCCGTCTTGCTGGACTTCCATGTCGAGAACGTCGAGGACTGCTACCCGATGATGCCGCCGGGCGTCAGCCTGTCGGACACGATCGACCAGCCGCCGGTGAAGGACCTGTTGGAGGCCATCCGATGAGCGGAAGATTGCACACTATCGTCGCGCTGGTCGAGAACCGGCCCGGCGTCCTGAACAAGATCGCCAGCAAGTGGCGCCAGCGAGGGTTCAACATCGAGAGCCTTACCGTTGGCCACAGCGAGATGCCCGGGCTGTCCCGCATGACCTTCACGGTCGACGGCGCCGCCCACGACATCGAGCAGGTGACGAAGCAGCTCTTCAAGGTCATCGAGGTCGTGAAGATCAGCGACGTGACCGAGCAGGAGACGGTCGCCCGTGAGCTGGCGCTCATCAAGATCGCCACGTCGAAGGAGACGCGCAGCGCCGTCATCGAAGTGGTCGATCTCTTCCGTGCGAAGATCGTCGATGTCGCCGCGGACTCCCTTGTCATCGAGGCCACGGGCACCGAGGACAAGGTCGACGCCATCATCGCGATGCTCACCCCGTACGGGCTCAAGGAGCTGGTCCGCACCGGCCGCGTCGCCATGACGCGCGGCGGCGGTCAGACCGTGGGCGCGCCGTCCCGGAACGGGCAGGAACGTCACTTCAGGTCCGCCGGGGAAGGCAAACCAAAGGTGGGCAGCTTGATCTAGGCGATCGAGCGGCCGAAGCGCTGGTTGAAGGCCCGCGTGAGTCTCGGCCGCGAGATCCTCCAACAGCGAATCTCGCCCGAAGGTTGCGGGCGTGCAAGCAAGAGGGGATAGCAAACCGCATGCCACAGATGTACTACGACAAGGACGCCGACCTGAGCCAGCTCAAGGGCAAGGTCGTCGGCGTGATCGGATTTGGCAGCCAGGGCCATGCCCATGCGCAGAACCTGAAGGACAGCGGCTGCGACGTGATCGTCGGCCTCTACCCCGGCTCGAAATCGTGGGCCAAGGTCGAGGAAGCCGGCCTGCGAGTCGGTACCGTGCGCGAAGTCGCCGAGGCGGCCGACCTGATCATGATGACGGTCCCCGACCAGGTGGCCCGCGAGATCTACTACGACCACATCGCCGACCAACTGAAGCCCGGGAACATGGTGCTCTGGGCGCACGGCTTCAACGTGCACTACGGCCAGGTGCAGTCGCCCGACGATGTTGACGTA
Source organism: uncultured Dehalococcoidia bacterium (assembly GCA_964371355.1). Taxonomy (GTDB): domain Bacteria; phylum Chloroflexota; class Dehalococcoidia; order DSTF01; family JACRBR01; genus JACRBR01. The sequence continues at coordinate 280,283 of CAYJMG010000001.1, read as the reverse complement.
ACGATGGTGGCACCCAAGGGCCCCGGCCACCTCGTGCGCCGCGTCTACACAGAAGGCGGCGGCGTGCCCGCACTGATCGCCATCCACCAGAACGCCACGGAAAACGCGAAACAGGTCGCCCTAGCCTACGCGAAGGGAATCGGCGCAACGCGCGGCGGAGTGCTGGAGACGACCTTCAAGGAGGAAACCGAGACCGACCTCTTCGGCGAGCAGTCGGTCCTGTGCGGTGGCACGACGGCGCTCGTGAAGAGCGCGTTCGAGACGCTCGTGGAGGCCGGGTATCAGCCGGAGGTCGCCTACTTCGAGTGCATGCACGAGTTGAAGCTCATCGTCGACCTGATGTACGAGGGCGGCATGGAGTACATGCGCTACTCGATCAGTGACACGGCTGAGTATGGCGACTACACGCGCGGCCCGGTCGTCGTCGATGCGCACGTGAAGGACAACATGAGGAAGGTGCTGGGGCAGATCCAGGACGGCACCTTCGCCCGCGAATGGATTCTCGAGAACCAGGCCGGCCGACCCAGCTTCAATGCACTCCGCCGCATCAACGCGGAGCACCCGATCGAGGAGGTCGGCGCCGAGTTGCGGGGCATGATGGCCTGGCTGAAGAAGAGCCGCTGAGAACGATGATGAGTACGCGCGTGGCGGTCCGGTTGGTTGTCGCGGTGTTGGCCCTGGCCGTCACGTCGCTGGTCGTCGGATGCGGCGGCGAGAAGGATCCGCGCCGGTTTGAGGGCAGCGCGGCCCAGGCCGTCGCGCAGTACTGGCTCCAGGAGGCCGCCGGCGGCCGCCTGCCCGAGGGCACGAAGGTGACGGATCTTGGCACGCAGGGAGTCCTCACACTGGATTTGACCCAGGATCAGAAGGATCAGGGTGGGAAGGCACGCGTGTGCGTCGAGTTCAAGTACACGCACTTGATCCCGCCGTTCGACACGCATGTGCGGGTGTACGTCGCGACCCTTACCGATGCTGATGAGTGGGCGGTGGAGTCGGTAAACCCCGACGGCGCCTGCGAAGGGGTCGTTTGAAGTCGGGCGTGAGCGAAATGATGATGACAGTGCTGACGCGTCCCTTGCTCAATCTTCACCGGCCCTCGTCTCGCTATGGCGAGTCGGAGGGCCAGCACCAGTAGGGCGCGCATTTGTGCGCCGGAAGAGGCGGTCATGCCTCATTGAGCAATCGAACGGAGGAGCACCATGGTAGACAAGGTACTGATCTTCGACACGACGCTGCGAGACGGCGAGCAATCGCCCGGTGTCGCACTGACCACCGCCGACAAGATGGAGATCGCGCGCCAGCTGGAGAAGCTGGGCGTGGACATCATCGAAGCTGGATTCCCGAAGACGTCGCCTGGCGACTTCGACGCGGTCCAGGCCATCGCTCGCGAGATCAAGGGCTCCCAGATCGCCGGGCTCGCTCACGCCGACGCCGGCGCCGTCGATGCGTGCTGGGAGGCCGTGAAGGTGGGCGTGGCGCCACGCATCCATGTGTTCCTGTCCACCAGCGATATCCACATCATGCACCAGCTCGCGAAGGACAAGGAGACAGTGCTGGAGATGGCGCGGGCCATGGTCGCGCGCGCGGCCGGCTACTGCTCCGATGTCGAGTTTAGCCCCATGGACGCCACCCGCAGCGACCGCGAGTACGTGTATTGGATGCTGGAGCAGGTCATCGCTGCCGGCGCCCGGACATTGAACATCCCGGATACCGTCGGCTATACGACGCCTGAGGAGTTCGCGGAGTTCATCGCCGACATCCGGAACAAGGTGCCGAACATCGACAAGGCGCGGATTAGCGTCCACTGCCACAACGACCTGGGCCTGGCCGTCGCGAACTCGCTGGCGGCTGTGAAGGCGGGTGCTCGCCAGGTGGAGACGTGCATCAACGGAATCGGCGAGCGCGCCGGCAACGCGGCACTCGAGGAAGTCGTGATGGCGATCCGCACGCGAAAGGACTTCTTCAACGTCGAGACGAACATCAGGACGCAGGAGCTGTATCGCACGAGCCGTCTGGTTTCGGACCTGACGGGTATGAGCATCCAGCCAAACAAGGCGATTGTCGGGTCGAACGCGTTCCGCCATCAGTCTGGCATCCACCAGGACGGCGTCCTGAAGATGCGCGAGACGTACGAGATCATGGACGCGAAGGACATCGGCATCCCGTCCGGGGGTGGCGAGATTGTCCTGGGCAAGGTGTCCGGCCGCCATGGCTTCAAGGCCCGCCTCGAGGAGTTGGGCTACGATCTGACGGAAGAGGAACTCTCGCGCGCGTTCATGGCCTTCAAGGAGCTGGCGGACAAGAAGGCCGAGATCGATGATCGCGACCTGGAGGCGATCGTCGCGGACAAGCTGCGGACAATGGAAGAGGTGTATCGCCTCGACTTCGTGCAGGTGTCGTGCGGCGACCACGCCCAGCCGACGGCAACCGTACGGCTCATCGCGCCCGATGGGTCGATACGCGCGGACGCGGCGCTTGGGACCGGGCCCGTCGACGCGGTGTATCGCGCGATCAACCGCATCGTGCAGGTCGACAACGAGCTTACGGAGTTCCATGTGAAGAGCGTCACCGAGGGGATCGACGCGCAGGGTGAAGTCACGATCCGCGTCGAGAGCAAGGGCCGCAGCTACGTGGGCCGCGGGGCGGACACCGACATCATCGTGGCTTCGGCCAAGGCCTACATGAACGCCCTTAATCGAATGCTCGCGATCGAGCGTCGCCAAGATACCGAGGTGCGTACCAACCCCTAAAGGGGCCACGGTCAAGGCTGCCCATAAAACGCTTGAGGAATGGAAGAAACGCTTGACGAAGCGTGGTGAGACAGGGTAAGATCTCGCCATGGCAAAGAAACCGCCGAAGACCAGGTACGAACCCCAAGGCGACGAACGCCCGGGCCACAAACTGGGAGAAGCGCTGGCGGTCTATCAGGTCTCGCCGATTGGCGGGGAGGTGCCCATGAGCGGCATAACCAGACTGAGCAGCAAGTACCAAATAACACTGCCGGCGGCGATGGTGAGGCAACTGGGTCTCCGTGCCGGCGACGAGCTGAATCTGCTCGCGCTGAGCGGCACCATCACCCTGGAGCGTCGTCCCGACACGCCCGAAGGCTGGGCGAATCGTCTGGCGGGGGCACTGAGCGACTACCCCGAATGGGGGAGCGACGAAGCAATCCACGCATGGGTCCGGCGTGAGAGGGAAGGTTGGGAGCGCCCGTGGGACGAGGAATCGAAGAGTTCGTAGCAGATGTCACGCAGTATCGGCGGGTCACCATCGATACCTGCGTGTGTATCTACTACCTCGATCGGCACTCGGAGCATCACGCGCTCGCACGTCAGCTCTTCTTGCTCGCGGCGCGGGGCGATATCACGATCGACATCGCGGGTATCACGTACTCGGAGTTGCTTGTCAGTCCGTTCCGAAGTGGCGACCGCCGGGCGCTCGAGGTTGTGCTCTCACTCTCGCATCAGCAGCAGGGTGTCGAACTCGCCCCTGTGACGGAGACCATGCTCATCGCCGGAGCGATGATCCGGGCTGTCACGAAGATGAAGACGCCCGACGCACTCATCGCCGCATCCGCCGCTCTGCGGGGTTGCGGGGCGGTGGTGACGAACGATTCGGACTTCGCCGGTATCCGCGGCATTTCGTCCATTACGTTGCCGATGGCGTCGACCCGCGTCGTGCCGCTCCCCGCGTACGTCTCGGTCGGTGACTACGTCGAGAAGCGATAGCCTGTATAGCTGGAGACCTCACCTCAATGGGAAGAACAACGTCCGAGAAGATCTGGGACGCGCACCTGGTTCGCCGCGAGCAAAGCAAGCCCGATCTGCTCTACATCGATCTGCATCTGGTCCATGAAGTAACCTCTGCACAGGCCTTCGATGGTCTTCGGCTCACGGGCCGTCGTGTCCGGCGTCCGGATCTGACACTGCTCACCGTCGACCACAACGTGCCGACGATCGATCGTGACAAGCCCTGGTCGGATCCGCTGTCGGTCGCACAGGTCGCGGCGATCTCGAAGAACGCGGAGGACTTCGGACTTCCGTATTTCGGTGTGGCCGACCGCCGCCAGGGCATCGTTCATATTATTGGCCCGGAGCAGGGATTCACGCAGCCCGGCATGACCATCGTGTGTGGCGACAGCCACACGTCGACGCACGGCGCGTTCGGCGCGCTCGCCTTCGGCATTGGTACATCCGAGGTCGAGCACGTCCTCGCTACGCAGACGCTCCCACAAGCGACCCCGAACACGATGGCTGTCGAGGTGAACGGCACCTTGCACGAAGCGATCACGCCCAAGGACGTGATTCTGGCCATCATACGGACGATCGGTGTGTCCGGTGGGATCGGCCATGTCATCGAATATCGGGGCGACGTCATCCGCTCGTTCTCGATGGAGGGGAGGATGACTGTGTGCAACATGTCCATCGAGGGCGGGGCACGGGCCGGTCTCATCGCGCCGGACGACACGACGTTCGCCTACGTCGAGGGCCGCAACTTCGCACCGAAGGGCGCGGCCTGGGAACGGGCGCTCGACGACTGGCGCTCGCTTCCCTCTGATGATGACGCGGTATTCGACCGCGTCGTACAGCTTGATGCCGGCGACATCGAGCCCTGCGTGACGTGGGGGACGACGCCGGCGCAGAGCGTCAACGTAGGGGGCCGCGTGCCGGACCCTGATGGCTTCGAGGATCCTCGATCCCGCGAGCTGGCCGAACGCGCTTTGCTCTACATGGACCTCAAGCCCGGTACCGCAATCGTGGACATCCCCATCGACCGCGTGTTCCTTGGCTCCTGCACGAACGGCCGCATCGAGGATCTGCGCGCCGCCGCCGAGGTGGTGCGTGGCCGGCGTGTTGCGAGCACGGTGCGGGCGATGGTGGTCCCCGGTTCCGGTCTCGTGAAGGTGCAGGCCGAGGGCGAAGGCCTTGACCGAACCTTCACCGACGCCGGCTTCGAGTGGCGGGACGCCGGCTGCTCGATGTGTCTCGGCATGAACCCGGACATCCTGCTGCCCGGCGAGCGCTGCGCATCGACCTCAAACCGCAACTTCGAGGGCAGGCAGGGCCCCGGCGGCCGCACGCACCTGGTCAGCCCGCAGATGGCCGCCGCGGCCGCGGTTGCGGGGCATTTCGTCGATATCCGCGAGTGGGGGAGGAACTGATGGAGCCCGTCCGCAAGATCCACGGCAAGGTGCTGCCCCTTCCGCGCGCCGACGTCGACACCGATCAGATCATCCCCGCCAAGTACCTGAAGCGCATCGAGCGCACCGGTTTCGGGGAGTTCGCCTTCGACGCCTGGCGCAAGGATCCAGACTTCGTCTTGAACGATCACCGCTATGACGGCGCACAGATCCTGGTGACCGGCCCGAACTTCGGGTGTGGCTCTTCCCGAGAGCACGCGCCGTGGGCCCTCCAGGATATGGGCATCAAGGCGATCATCGCACCGTCCTTCGCCGACATCTTCAGGAACAACTGCGCGAAGATCGGCCTCCTTACGGTCGAGCTGCCACAAGACAGCATCGACCGGCTGATCGCACGCGCGGAAGACTCACCCGGTTGGGAGATGGAGGTCGATCTCGAGACGCAGACGGTAACGCTGGGCAACGGGAAGTCCCGCCAGTTCGACATGGATCCGTTCGTGAAGGACTGCCTCCTGAACGGCCTCGATGACATCAGTCTCACCCTCCATCACGGGGACGACATCACGGCCTATGAGGCGACGCGGTCGTCGTTCAAGCCGAAGACGCCTGCACCCACTTCAGTCTGATATGCCGGAGGGCGCGCCGGGTACGCAAAGGGGCGGATCCGAACCGGCTCCGCCCCTTCGGCTCCGCCTACACACCAATCAAGCGGAGGAGTTCCACGCTTCGAGGTTCGCCGTCAGCTCGATGTTCTCGCCGTCCCGGAGCACGGTGAGCGTCACCTCGTCACCTACCTTCTTCGAGTCGATGTAGTCAGCCAGATCCTCGAACCGGGTCATCGCCACGCCGTCGATCGCCGTGATCACGTCAGCGTCGCCCTCATCCGACGATCGCAGACCCGCATCGTCCGCGGCGCTTCCGCCCTCAACGGCCAGGACTTCCACGCCATGTTCGACGCCAAGGTCGCCTGCTTCCTGCGCCGTCAACGTCCTGCCTGAGATCCCCAGCCGCGGGTGCTCGATGGCCTCGCCGTTCACAAGCTCCTGAAGGAACCGTTTCGGCGTGTTGATTGGCACCGCATACGCGACGCCGGCGAAGTTCCCGCCCGTGCCGTTCGTCTCGATGGCCGTGTTGATGCCGATGATCTTGCCCTCGAGGCTGATGAGCGCGCCGCCCGAGTTCCCGGGATTGACGGCCGCGTCCGTTTGCAGCAGCCCCCGGATCGGCCGGGTGCTCGTGTCCAACGTGCGGTTGATGCCACTGATGACGCCCGTCGTGAAGCTTCCCTCGAGCCCGAAGGGGTTGCCGATCGCCGCCACGATCGAGCCCACCTTGACCTCGCTCGAGTCCCCGAGTTCAGCAGGCCGCAGCACGCGCTGGTCGTCGACGGCCACCCTGACCATCGCGATGTCATTGCCCGGATCAGTGCCAACAACGTCAGCCTGCGCGACTGTCCCGTCCCAGAACCTGACGGTGACCTCATCGAAACCGCTCACGACGTGGTAGTTCGTGAGCACGTGTCCCTCGCTGTCCACCACGATCCCGGAGCCGAGTCCGGAGCGGCCGAATTCGTCCGCAATACCCGTCGCGATCTCGACGATCGAAGGCCGTACTTGCTCATACAGTGCCGTGTAGTCGGATACGGCGCCCGCGGACGCGGCCGAACCGTCGTCGCTGACGGGTCGCCCCGTCGAGGCTGCCGTAGGCTGATCCGTCTCACGGTCGTCTCCGACGTCAAACGCCCAGACCGCGCCGCCCACGACAGCCGCGCCAATCACGACGCCCGCAATCGCGCCGAGGAATCCACTCCCGAATCTCATTGTGTTGTCGCCTCTGGTATCCGCGGATAGAACGTCTTTACTCAGTATTCGCTGTAGCGCCTGCCCATGGTGCTTCAAACATGTTACGCGCCCGGGCCTCCGGGCGGCGCCGCCCAGCCAATCGCGAGTGGCCTACCACTGCCGCCGCCCGACCCGGGTCGCCGTCGGCCCGATGTGTCCACCTGTGGAATCTGTGGTTGTTGTCCCGGGGGGGGACAAAGTGAAGAGCCACGCTGGGCAAACGTGGCTCTTCGGGAGGGTGGCTCACCGTCGCAGTGAGCCTGCCGAGGGAGGGCGTGTCAATCGGGGCGCCGGCCGGGCGACGGCTGCTCGCGCAGCGGCTCCCCCTTCACCCATCCGGCGAACCGGCTGGGAGGATAGTCCTGTGCGGCGTCCGGCCCCTTCTTCTCGAACTGGCTCGCCGGCGTTGTGGCGCCGGGCCGACCGTGGCGGATCCGGTATGTCCTCGTCGTGATCCGCTCCAGCCGCGCGTCATTGCTCACGTTGCTCAGAGTATGGGCGGCCCATTATCGGGAAGTTAACGGCGATTATGGCTCGGTAAAGGCTGACCCGCCGTCGAACGCCATCCCCAGCTCCCCGACCGCGTCCTGCGTCGCCGCCAGGAGGGCATCGATGTCCCCCGGGAACACGTGGCCGATCGTCCCGATCCGGAACGTCTCCGCCTGTGAGATCTTCCCCGGGTACAGCACGAACCCGCGGCGCTTCATCGCCACATAGAACGCTTCGAACGAGAATCCCGCGCGTGGGTACAGGAACGACGTGATGATGGGCGACCGCAGCCCGGGCGGCAGCAGCGTCCGGAACCCGATGCGCTCGTATCCCGCTACCAGCCGCCGTGCGCTCTCCGTGTACCGCGCGTGGCGCGCCTCAGGGCCGCCCTCCTCCCGCAGCTCCTGCAGCGCCTGCGCGAAAGCTCGCACGGTGTGCGTCGGCGACGTGAACCGCCACTTGCCGCCTTTGTCCTCCATCTCGCGCCACTGGTCGTGCAGGTCCAGGCTCAGCGAACGAGCGCGCCCCTTCGTCGCCTCGATCGCCGCCCGCCGCGCGATGACGAAGCCGAACCCCGGGACGCCCTGGATGCACTTGTTCGCCGACGAGATCAGCCAGTCCGCGCCGACGCCGCCCATCGTCATCGGGATGCCACCGAAGGACGACATGGCGTCGAGGATGAACGTCTTGCCGTACCGCCGCGCCAGCGCGCCCGCGTCGGCCGCCGGGTTCAGCATGCCCGTCGTCGTCTCGCAGTGCACCATCGCCACGTGCGTGATCGTTGGGTCGCCCTCCAGGGCCGACTCCATCCGGCGCAGGTCCGCCGGCTCCGTCTCGGGCTGCGAGATCACAGCGTGCGCGAGGCCCAGCCGCGCGGCGATCTGCGCCATGCGCGCACCGTACGCGCCGTTGTCGACGACCAGCAGCTTTCCGTTGCGCGGCACCGCCGTAGCGATGGTCGCCTCGACCGAGAACGTGCCGCTGCCCTGCATCAGTACGGCCGTCAACTCGCCGCCGTGCGCCTCGCCGCCGCCGGCCAAGCGCACCAGCTCCGCCCGGATCTCCTGCACGATGGAGTTGTATTCGTCGTCCCACGTGCAGAAGTCCCGCATCATCACGGACTTCACCGTCGGCGACGTCGTCAGTGGCCCCGGCGTGAGCAACAAGTACGGAACGTCATCGTCCATTAAGAAGCCAGTCAGCAGGTCAGCCAGTCAGCCCGTCAGCTAGTCAGCTTGTCAGCCAGTCAGGGATCAGCTAGTCAGTCGGTCCGTCCACATCCATCTTCGCAGAGTATCGCAGTATTCACTGACGCACTGACGCACTACGGGCGTTCTCCCGCCGCCAGCCTCTCGTCGATCTCCTCGACCAGCCGCGTCACATCCCGTATGGAATCGACGACGTCGTGGGCGCCTGCGTCCAGCAGCTTGTCCCGCACTGCATCCATGCGCCGCGTGCGATCCCCTGCCGGCAGTGCCGCGAACTCCGCCTCCGACAAGCCCATGTCGCTACTCGTTGTCACCACACCCGCGCTCCAGCACCCCGCGTTGACGCCCTCGCCGATGTCCGGCGCCGTGTCGCCCACCTTCAGCACCGCCGCCGATGGGTACACGCCGAGCCCCTCCATGTTCCGGAACACCATCCACGGCGCCGGCCGCCCCTGCGCCACGTCCGACGCGCACACGGCGAAGTCGGGCGCGTACCCCTGCTTGGCCGCCGATGCGTAGCAGACCTCCGCGGCCTCCTTGAAGTACCCGGTGCTCGCGCCGATCTTGATCCCGCGCGACCGCAGCTCCTCCGCCACGTTCACGAGCCCCGCGATGAGCCCGCTGTGCTGCGCGACGCTCTCCAGCGCCAGCGGCATCATCTCCAGGTGGATCCGCTCGATGTCCTGGCTCGTGGGCCCGTGCCCGTGCATGTCTCGCCACTGCCTGTCGGCGTCCGGCAGCGCCAACAGCTCGCGCAGATGCTCCTTCTTGTCCAGCCCCATCGGCCCGCGGGCGTCGGCGTCGCTGATCGCCACCCCCTGCCGCCGCAGCACCTCCACAAACGGCGCCACCGGTGCAAAGCACCCGTGGTCCACCGTCGTCCCCGCCCAGTCGAACACAACAAGTCGAATTCGCTCACTCATAGGCGCAAGTGTTGCGTATCAAGTCCTCAGGGGCCACCGGGGTACGCGAACCCGGAACCAATGACCCGGAACCGAGAACCCCGGAGTTGAACCCCCTATCCCCAGCGAGGCAAGAACTCTGGCGCGATCCCCAGCGCGGTCTTGCCGATCAACTCCTTCGCGACGTCGTTCGTCATGGGGTGGAAGGCGCCCGGGCGGACATCGCGGTAGAAGCGCTGCATGGGATTCTTGCGGAAGATGCCGGGGGCGCCGACAACCGACATCGCGATGTCGACGACGCGGATCGCGGCGTTCGTCGCCTGCGTCTTCACCATCACGATCTGCGAGAGGTCCTCGCGCTCACGCAGGTCGCCTGCCATCCAGCGGCGCGCCGTCTCCCGGATCAGCGCGCGCGACGCTGCCAACTCGATGTCCATGTCGGCGATGTGGAACTGGACGCCGGGGAAGTGCGCGATCGGCCGCTCGAACAGGACCGGCTTGCGCGTCTTCGCCCACTCCACGGCGAAGTTCCGCGCGCCCGTCGCGATCCCCGTGTACACCGCCGCGACGCTCACGCAGAACCAGGACAGCAGCACGTTCGCGCCAACGTCCGTGTCACCCGGCGCCCGCAGCCCTACGCACGACTGTTCCGGCACCCAGCAGTCCTCGATCACCATGTCGTGGCTCGCCGTCGCCCGCATCGACATCGTGTCCCACGTCTCCACGATCTCGATCCCGGGCGTGCCCCGCGGGATGATGAACAGCCCGATCACCGGATTCCCTTCCGGGTCCGTCGTCGAAGTGTTCACGGAGAACAGGTCGATGATCGGGGACAGGGACGTGAACTGCTTTCGCCCATTGATCACGAACCCCGGGACGCCATTGTGCTCCTTGCGCTCGGCCTTCGTCGTCGGGAACCCCCAGTTCCCGCCGATCTCCGCCTCCGTGAAGCCGCCACCGATGATGGACTTGCTGCCCACCAGCATCGACACCATCATCTTCGCCGTCTCGATCATCGCGTCGACCGGCACTGATGACTCGCCCGGTGCGTTGAACGTCTGCGGCGGGTCCAGCAGGTTCTCCATCATCGAGCCCAGGGCGAAGATGTGCATGTTCACCGCGAGCGCCGTCGACGCGCACCCCTGCGCGAGCCGCTCCTGGCAGAGTGCGAAGTCGAGCAGCGTCCCGCCGAGGCCGCCCAGATCCTCCGGCACCGGCAGCGAGGTGTAGCCGGTCTCCTTCAGGCGCTCGAAGTTCTCGAACGGGAAGGTGTTCTCCTGGTCGTGCTGGTCGGCGCGCGTGGCGAAGTCGTCGGCCAACTCCCCGGCCAGCGCCAGCAGGCGCGCCGTCCGCTCTTCCGCCGATGTCATCGTCGTCATGCCCTCGTCCTCATTTGACCCCGCCCTAATAGTTTCACCAAACTATACGGTTACCCCTCTCGTACGGGCCATTCCCGCACCGAATCACGTCAATTGCTGCGGATTTCGCAACGATCCGCCGTCCGGACCCTCCCACGCGGGGCATATCCTTGCGTGCCCCCGCCACCGTGGCACCGCCGCTAGAATGCCGCGCCGGCACACGGCGGAGGTGATGCGACGATGGCGATCCCACGGCTCGGCGGCGACGGCTGGCGCCCGCTCTTCACGCCGGAGCGCACCGGCATCCACGTCAACGACCACAGCGTCGTGAGAGCACACGACGGGCGCTGGCACGTCTTCGGCATCACGACGCTGAAGCAGGAGCTGGACCCGCAGAGCGAGCGCTGGTTCTGCCACGGCGCCGGCCCTTCGCTGGCCGAGGGCAACTTCCGCGAGCGCGGGCGCGTGTGCGACTTCGGACGCCGGGCATGGGCCCCGACCGTCGTCTGGGACGGCGAGCGCTGGGTGATGTTGTACGGTCCCGACATCCTGCGCGCGGCGGTATCCGACGACCCGAAGCTCGACCACTGGTTCGAGGTGCCGTGCACGGTGACTGGCGCGCCGATCAACGCCGTGAGCCGCGACCAGATGGTGCTGCGGCTCGACGACGACACGTGGGTGATGTACTCGACCGGCAAGCGGGGCCGGGAGGGCGCGATCAGCGTGTGCGTGTCCGAGAACCTGCTGGACTGGCGCTTCGTGCGCTTCGCGCTGCGCACGACGCCGGATGCCCCGAAGCAGCCGCCGTGGGCGGCGACCGAGTCGCCGTTCGTGTTTCGGAAGGACGGCGAGTACTGGCTGTCGATCACATACACCGCGAGCACGGAGGGGCCGGCCGGGTACCACGAGACGCTGCTGTTCCGGTCGACGAACCCGTTCGATTTCGGCACATACGGCGGGGACGAAAGCGAGGTGACGGCTCGGCTGGAGGCGCACGCGCCGGAGTACATCGAGGATCCGGACAGCGGGCAGTGGTACATCACGAGCTGCGGGTGGCGTGGCGAGTACTTCGGGACGGTGATCCCGGGGAGCGTGGCGATCCGAGAGCTGGTGTGGGTGGAGGAGTGAGGGGCGCGTGCGGCACCGCGCGGGCTGAAGGCCCGCGCCGCGGAGTCGGACCAGGTGCCTTCTGCGGCTTCGGTAAGTTGCCATTTCTCAGATTCGGATGCGCGCATTTTAGATTCGTTGAACGGTAGTTTTCGGTGTTCGCGGATCAGTGCTGGACCTCCTGGTATTGCTCGACGGATCTCGTGATCCACGGGGGTGGGCGCAGCAGGCTGCGCCCCTACGGCCTTTCGGCGTGGCCAACCGTAGTGTGGTCGGGGAGCGATCTCCAAGCGCGGCGGATCACTTTGGCTGATTTTGGTGGCGGGCTTTCGCAGGGAGGCGCGCCCTGACCGCTGTTCACTCGGTCAGATGCGGTCGGAGTTCCAGAAGCGGATCTCGTCTGAGTGGAGGGCGGCCTCGACGCCCGGGCCGTCGAGGCTCAGGACCATCATGGGGTGGGCTGCGGCTGCGGTCTCGGCGGCGCCTGCGGAGCGGAGAGCTGTCGCGAGTGGGTGTGATGAGGGTGTGAGGGTCACGATGCGCTCGCGGTGGTCGATGGCGCGGCGGCCTACCTCTGCCGCGAGAGCAGGGATGGCGCCTTCGTGGCCGGGGGCGCATTCGGCCTCGAGGATCTGGCGGCCGTATGCGCGGCGGCGCGAGCGGATGTACGCGACAAGCGTGCCGGTGCGCTCGGCGACGAAGCAGCCGCCGGGATCTTCGGCGAGCCAGCTCCGGGCGTCGCGCCAGGTGCGCAGCGTGCGGGCGACGGCGCCGGTCGAGCCGGCGATGGCGCGCCGGTAGGTGGCGAGCGCGGGGCGGTCGTCGGATTCGCGCATGGGGCGCACGTCCCAGAGGCCGGCGTGGGCGATCGTGGCGCAGGCGGCCGCGTCGAGTTCGAACTGCGGCTCGCGTACGGTGCGGTAGCCGAGGCGCTCGTAGAAGCCCGGGATGCCGGTGAAGAGGAACGACGCCTGCATGCCCTCGCGCCGCATCTGGGCGATGGCGTCCTGCAGCAGGGCGGTGGCGATGCCCTGCGACTGGAAGCCGCGTTCGGTTGCGACGGAGCCGATGCCGCCGACGGGCACCGGGCGGCCGCGGACCATCATCGTGCGGGCGAAGATGCGCACGTAGCCCACGACGCGGTTCGACCGGCGGCCGTTGCGCACGGCTACGCGCCCGTGGCGGAGGCGGAAGGTCGAGTCCTGCTCCGTCTGCGCCTCGAACCTCACCAGCGGGGCGTCCTTCTCGCCAAACGCCGCCGCCAGCAGGTCATACACCTGCCCCATCTCAGCCCGCCGTACCGCCCGGATTCGCACGTCCATCGCCGGATCGTACCCGCTGCCAGGCTGAACGCCGACAAGCTGACCTGACGACAGGCTGATCGGCTCCCTTGACCCGCGCGGGGCGCTGTACTTATGATCGTACGGACAACCGTAGACGCTGACCTGGCGGGTCACACCTGCTGGCGGTACGAGCCAGTCGCCGGGCCGAAGGAGCGCCGTATACCGGCCTTCCGCGGCGCCGGCATTTTTAATCCACAGAGGACACGGAGAGCACAGAAGGCGCAGCGCCAGATGGTCACTGAGACTCGGATGTCGGAGGCGATTGCGGAGATCTTGGAGCGCGCGCTTGCGGGCGAGCGGCTGGATGAGGCCGACGGGTACGCTCTCATTCAGGCGGACGCCACGGCGCTGGCACGGCTGATGGCGGCGGCGTCGGAGCTGCGCGACCGGGGCCACGGGCGCACGGTCACGTACTCGCGCAAAGTCTTCATCCCCCTCACCAACCTCTGCCGGCAGAAGTGCGGGTACTGCACCTTCGCGCGCGGGCCACGTGACCCGCTGGCGCACACGATGTCGCCCGACGAGGTGCTGGCGGTGGCGTGGGCGGGGCAGCGGATGGGGTGCAAGGAGGCGCTGTTCTCGCTGGGTGAGCGGCCGGAGGAGACGTACGACTTCGTGCGCGACGATCTCGCCCGCTATGGGCACACGACGACCTCGTCGTACGTGCGGGAGATGGCGGAGCTGGTGCTGCGGGAGACGGGGCTGCAGCCGCACATCAACCAGGGGCTGATGGAGCGCGAGGAGATCGTGTCGCTGCGCGAGGTGAGCGCCTCCATGGGCATGATGCTCGAGGTGGTGTCGATGCGGCTGCACGAGAAGGGGCAGGCGCACTGGAACTGTCCAGGCAAGATCCCCGAGGAGCGGTTGCGGACGATGCGCATCGCGGGCGAGGAGAAGGTCGCGTGGACGACGGGCATCCTCATCGGCATCGGCGAGACGCGCGAGGAGCGGGTGGACTCGCTGCTGGCGATCCGGGACCTGCACGAGGAGTACGGGCACATCCAGGAGGTGATCGTCCAGAACTTCCGGGTGAAGGACGACATCGCCATGCGGCACAAGGACGAGCCGTCGGTGTTCGAGATGCTGCGGACGATCGCGACGGCGCGACTGCTGCTGGGCGGCGAGATGAACATCCAGGCGCCGCCGAACCTGACGCCGGACGCGCACGGGACGTACCTGCTGGCGGGGATCAACGACTGGGGCGGGATCTCGCCGGTGACGAAGGACCACATCAATCCGGAGCGGCCCTGGCCGAACCTGCTGGATCTGCGGGAGACGTGCGCAGACGCGGGCTTCACGCTGCGCGAGCGGTTCGGGATCTATCCGGAGTACGTGCGGGAGGACCGCGGGTTCGAGGGGTACGTGCCCGCCCGGATCCGCGACACGATCGCGCCGCTCGCCGATAGCGAAGGTCTGGTTAGCAGAGAAGCAGAGGCGTGGGAGCGCTAGAACCAGGACGAAGAGCCTAGAACTTAGAACCAAGAACCTAGTGATGTTGCGGGAATTGGTGATGAGATGAACGACGAGCGACCAACGACGACTGACGACCGACGAGCGATCACCAACGAGACCGAGTTCTCGCTGCCGCTGCGGGTCGAGGCTGAGGTGGGGCGGATCCTGGGGCGGGCGCTCGACGGGCACGATATCAGCGTCGACGAGGCGGTGACGCTGTTCGAGACCTCGGGGCCGTCACTGACGGCGACGATCCAGGTCGCGGACGAGCTGCGGCGGCGGACGGCCGGCGACGTGGTGACGTACGTCATCAACCGCAACATCAACTTCACGAATGTCTGCATCAAGCACTGCGGCTTCTGCGCGTTCTCTCGCGAGCACCGCGAGGAGGAGGGGTACTTTCTCCCGATGGAGGAGGTGATCCGGCGGGCGCGGGAGGCGTGGGATCTGGGTGCGCGGGAGATCTGCGTGCAGGCGGGGCTGCCGCCGAAGATGGACGGCTACTACTACGTCGAGCTGACGAAGGCCATCAAGCGGGCGCTGCCGGACATGCACATCCACGGGTTCTCTCCGGAGGAGGTGCTGTACGGGGCCGTGCGAGCGCGGTGCTCGATCGAGGAGTATGTGCGGGCGCTGAAGGACGCTGGGGTAGGCTCGCTGCCGGGGACATCGGCGGAGATCCTGGACCAGGAGGTGCGGGACCGGATCGCACCGGGGCGGATCACGAAGGACCAGTGGGTGGAGGTGATCACGGCGGCGCACCGGAACGGGCTGCGGACGACGTCGACGATCATGTACGGGCACGTGGAGACGGTGTGGCACCGGGCGGCGCACATCGGGCTGCTGCGGGACATCCAGCGGGAGACCGGCGGGTTCACCGAGTTCGTGCCGCTGAGCTTCATCGCCGAAGAGGCGCCGATGTACAAGAAGGGGCTGGTCGAGGGGCTGCGGGGCGGCGCGACGGGGGCCGAGGTGATCAAGATGTACGCCGTCTCCCGCATCATGCTCAACAACTGGATCCCGAACATCCAGGCGTCGTGGGTGAAGGAGGGACCGAAGCTGGCGCAGATGGCGCTGGACGCGGGGTGCAACGACTTCATGGGGACGCTGATCAACGAGAGCATCAGCACGTCGGCGGGGGCGATCTACGGGCAGCGGATGGCGCCGCGGCAGATGCGGGCGCTGATCCGGGAGATGGGGCGCATTCCGGCCGAGCGCGACACCCTCTACCGCATCAAGAAACAGTTCGGCACCATCGAGGACGAGCACTTCGACCCGCTGGACCTGATCGAGGAGGGGGACGAGCGGTTCGGGTCGTACGTGCAGCTCGTGCACGACTCGCGGTTCCGGTTTGAGGATCATTATCGGCGGGCGGGGGAGGGCGCGGTCGCAGCGCCGTAGGCGGACCTCGATGTCGAAGCAACAACTGATTGAGGCGGCGATCGACGCCCACAATAGCCTGATGCAAGTGCTTGTGGGACTGCCTGATGAGGTTATGCTGGCCCGCGCGTTCGGCGACTGGTCCATCAAACATGTGGTCGCCCACATCGCCGGCTGGCAGCGCCTCAACACCGACATGATGCAGCGCATCGTCGCAGGCCAGCATCCCATCCCCGAGGGCGCGGACTACTCCGACGACGACAAGATGAACGCGACCTTTGCCGCCGAGGCCGATGCTCAATCGCCCGTCGACGTCGTCGCGGAGCACATCACGGCATTCAACCTGCTCATCGCCGCCGCCGATGCCCTACCCGAGGAGCGCTTCGCGGAAGGCCGCATCTGTGCGCAGATGCTCGAGGGTAATGGTATTACTCACGTGCTCGAGCACCTCACGGAGATACGCGCCCACCTTGCCGAATTGAGACGCTCAGGCTGATCTGTCGTCGGGCGGTGCGAAGATCTGCTCGAGCCAGAAGGCCACGTCCTCGACCGTCACGCCGCCTGACGCCTTCTCGACGGCCAGCTCGCCGAGCAACCTGATCTGCAACGAAGATGGTTCTTCGATCGAATGATTGAGGGCTGTGAGCAGCCAGAGCGACGATAGGGATCCTGTCCGCTTGTTGCCGTCAACGAACACATGGCCGGTCACGATCCCATGCAGAAGCGCTGCGCTCATCTCCCAGGAGGTGTGATAGAGGAACTCGCCGAAAGCAGTGTGGAACGGCCGAGCACACGCCGCCTGGAGCTTCTCCGGATGCTCGCCATCAAGCCCACCGGATAGATCGAGAGCCTTCGCGTGAAGGCTCCGAACATCTCAACGAACGCATCCAGCCAATCTACCGCTTCGCCATGTCCTTCAGCCACGCGACGTTGTCCTCCATGACACGCTTAATGACCTTGTTCGCCCTCTTGGCGTCAAGCTTCGCGGGCTTCTCGACCTTCACCTTTGGCTCATGCTTCGCGACCATGCGCACACTCCTAGGCGTAGGGTAACATTTCGAACCGACCGTCGTGGGCGCGGACACCGAAAGTACCCGCTGAGCTTCAGCTCGGCCCGGTGGTCAACCTAATGCGGTGGCTGAAGGTTCAGAGCCAATGGTCGGCGAGACAATCACCTTCGTCACCACCGCAGACTGCGCGTGGCTGTGGACCGCCGCCACCGGCGAAGGTACCCCGATCGTCTTCAACCACGGCGGCCCCGGCACGTGGGATTACCTCGCTCCGGTCGCAGCGATGCTGGATGACATCGCCAGCGTCCACCGGTGGGATCAACGCGGGGCCGGTCGCTCGAGCCTCACGCCACAGTACAACGCCCAACGCTTCGTCGACGATCTCGATGCAATCCGCGTGCACCTCGGCTACGATCGCTGGATTGTCGCCGGCCATTCGTGGGGCGCGGCTCTCGCGTTGGAATACGCACTCCAGCATCCCCACCGTACACGCGCGCTCGTGTACATCTCAGGCACCGGAATCGGCTCCCCGTGGCGGGACGCCTATTGGGAGAACCGTCGCCGGCGCCTCGAAAAAGCAGGTGCGTTTGCGCGCTGGGACGAACTTCGTACACGCACGCGTACGCCAGACGAAGACCGCGAGTACTGCGTGCTGACGTGGATGAGGGACTACGTCGACTTGGCCGCCGGCCGCCGCGACTCACAGGAGATGCTCACCAGCGGTTTCATCCCGAACTTCGAAGTCAACAGACTAGTGCGTCCCGTGGAGGACGAATCGGCGATGATCGCGCGCTGCAGCGCGCTGTACATCCCCGCGCTCATCATGCACGGCGACCGCGACCCACGACCGTCCTCCGCGATCGCTTCGCTCCGAAGCGCTGCCGCTCGCCGAGCGTGCGATCATCAACAGGGCGGGTCACCTGCCCTGGTTCGAGCAGCCGCAAAGGTTCTCGCACGTGCTGCGGCGGTTCGTCATCAGTGTCCCGCCGGCGGCTTGAGGCGTAACGCGTGTTCGAGTCGGTTCAGTCCTTAGTCGTAATCCCCTCCAACAGCCGCGCGCTGGCCGCTGCGATCTCGTCCACCGCGGCCTCGAACGCCGCCGCCTTCTTCGGCGATGGTTGCCGGTATCCGGAGATCTTGCGGACGTACTGGAGGGCGGCTTCGCGGATCGCGTCTTCGGGGGCTACTTCATCGCGCTCACGCAGGCGCTTGATGCTTCGGCACATCGCTCCACCTCAGTGTTCAACATACCAGCCTGTCGCGATCGTACCACCGACCAAGGCCGCTGAAGAAACGATCGACCAGCGACCGGTCGTTACCGACTGGCCCACTGACGCACTGAGCCTACCGCGCTTCGCCGGTGTCGAGCAGGATGCCCAGCGCGAGCGCGATGCGGCGGTCGAGCAGCCGGGCCGCGTCGTCGCTGAGGTCGAGGGCGTACTTGTCGCCGATGCTGAACTTGCGGTTGAAGGTGCCGGCGTGCACTTCGTTGCCGCTCTCGTCGATGCGGGAGAGATGGAAGTTCGTCCGGATGAATCCGACGACGATGCTGGCGTACGGCACCCACTCGAAGATGCGACGCAGCGCGGCGATCGCGGGGGAGTCCTCCCTGGCGTGCGCGATCACGGACCCGTCATGGTGGAGCACCTGCCAGTGGCGGCGCAGCCACGACTTGATGTTGTCACGGTGGAAGCGCGCGACGAGCGAGCCGTCGGCTTCGTCTACCAGCGCGAACTTCCGGCTGAGGGCCCCGAATCCTGATTCCTGCTTCAGGGTCAGGACAGCCTGTGCGGCCGAGTCGTCCTCGAAGATCGTGATATGCCCGGGCGTAAAGACGCGGCCCGCCGGACGTTCGACGTAGAACAGATGGTTGCCGGCCTCGTCGAACACGTAGTACTTCGACTTCATCCAGGACATGTGCTTTTGCCGCACGAGGAACTTCTCACGCTCCAGTTTCGGGTGCACGATGCTCCTCCAGATTCGCTTGCGGGCGCGGCTCAAGGGCCGCCGCCGGCTTCTCTACGGTCATTCTCGACAGATCCGGCCCGATTCAGAATCCCCTCGGTAACGCACTATTGTCGGATGCTCACGGCGCGGGAGCAACGAACATCCCGGATGGGGCGCACTGGCGTACTAGGGCAACGGCACCAGCGTCTCGTTGCGGGGGATGCGGATCTCGGGCGTGGCTGTTGGCGTCGGGGTACGTGCGGGCGTGCGGGTCGGTGTTCGGGTGGGCGTGGGGGTCGTGGTGGGGAGCGGGGCGATGCCGGGGAGGGGCATGGCGCCGGCGGTGTAGTAGGCTGCGGACTTGTGGTCGAAGAAGCCGCCGTCGTCGTCGGCCGAGAGGGAGGTGAGGGTGTTCCCGTTGATTGGCGAGGGGTTGGTGACGCCGTCGCCCATCGCGTCGCAGGCGCAGGTCGTGCCGCTGGCGCCGCCGCCGAACAGGAACGCCACCACGCCAGCGTTGGCGTAGTCCGCCAGGTGGGTGCGCGCAGGCTCGTCGAACAGCCACTCGACGTGGTTGTCCTGGTAGTGGCCCCAGGTGTTGTCCATCGCACGCATCTTCGTGTTGCCGAGCGGGATCTGCCAGATGACGACGCGCCTGGCGGCGGCCCGGACGAAGGTCCCGAGGAAGCGCACCGTCTTGCGATAGTCATCGGCGTCGTACCAGGCGTCCGGATTGCCGTCGATGTACTGCCTGTAGCCGGCGTCGCGGTCGAGCTGGTCGGTGAAGACGACGTCGAAGTTGGCGTCCAGCGAGGTGTAGAAGGCGGCGCCGCGGTTGGCCAGCGCGTCGAGCTGAGCGTCGGTGTAGTCGCCGTAGATGATGTCGTAGTTCGTGCCCCACACGCTGAGGTGGTAGGCCAGGACGACGTTGGGCGCGTATTGGTCGCGCAGCCGCAGCACACCCTGCGCGAGGCCCGCGACGGTGTTCGGCAGACCCGATAGCTCGCTCAGTCCCGTCGCCGACACCTTGGCCGAGACGGTCGTGGCGTCGTCGTTCGTGGAGCGCTGCTCCATGTAGCCCCACATGTCGGGTTCGACGTGCAGGACGACCATGTCGTCCGGGAATGCGCCCGCCCGCTGCATGAACAGCTTCAGGTCGTTGAACCAGACCGTCATCGTGCTGGTGTTCTGCAGGTTGTTGTAGACGCCGTCCGGCTCGTACTGCGACGCGCCGGGGTTCGACTGCCGGATCTGGTAGTAGGGGAATACGGGGATGATGCCGTTCGCGACGGAGTCCTGGATGTAGTAGGTGACGAACTGCCCGTTCGTGTTCCAATTCGCCCAGCCGTTGCCCGTGTTCACGCCGCCCGCCAGGTACTGGTAGCGGAACCCGAACGGCGCCGTCGCCTTCAACGCCGCAGCGCCGCCGGGGCTATCGGCGGAGCCGATCTGCATCGTCGCCGGCCATCCGGGGGGAAGCCCGGGCAGCGCGGCTGCAGTGACGCCGCTGGTGTTCGGAGGTCGCGGACGCTTTCGCGCCTCCGTGCCAGCGGTCGTCAATGCGACGGTCGCGAGGCCAGCAAGCAGCGCGATCAAAAGGACTCGGTGCAAGACCCCACCCCTGGAACGCATGGACGACAAGCAAGCGCGGCAGTCGCCGCTGACCCTGCTCAAAGAATCGACTGCTGTTGGGGGATCTGTGCTCGCAGATTGGGGTGCGGACGGGCCGGCGCCGTCAGGGTCGCGGCGCTTCGATGCAGGTGACGCCGCGCGGGCCGACGACGGCGGCGTGGTCGGTGCCGGGCTCGAGGTCGAGGCGGTCACCCGGGTGCAGCTCGATCGCTTCGCCGGTTGCCATGAGGCGGAAGGTGATCGAACCGCGGAGGCAGTACAGCACCCTGTGGTACGGGTGGTGGTGCGTGCCGTAGACGTCGCCAGGCCCGTTGGACCATTCGTGCGGGGTGAGACCCTCGCAGGCGAATGCGCTCCGGACCTTCTCCTCGCCGAATTCGCCGCTTACGGGTGTGTGTTTCGCGCTCACGATGCGCCTCCGTGGCTGGCCGGGCCCCACGATCTCTTGTGCGAGGCACCGATATCCCGGCCGATCGGCCCTGCGAGGGGGCTACATGGCGATGCTATAGTAGAAGTTGATACAGCGGAAAGGGCGTCCCGTGCAGGCTACTCGCCAGGAAATCCTCGACTACTTGCGCCGTCGCGCCCACGCCTCCGTGAAAGACCTCGGCGAGCACCTCGGCCTCACGTCCACCGGCATCCGTCAGCATCTCACCGTGTTAGAGCGCGATGGGCTCGTGCGCGCCACCGAGGAACGCGGCCATGTCGGCCGGCCCGCGCTCGTCTACCGCCTCACGCCCGCGGGCGATGCCCTCTATCCCAAGATGTACGACGATCTCGCCAACGCCCTCATCGAGGAGGCACGCGGCCTCCTGGGTCCCGAGACGCTGCAACAGCTTCTGAAGAGTGTCGCCGCCCGCTTCGCCCGCCCGCACGTCGCGCGCCTCGAAGGGAAGTCGGCGCTCGATCGGCTCGAGGAGACGACGCGCATCATGGCCGGCAGTGGCGACGTCGTCGCTGCGGGCTGGGTGGGCGAGGACTACCTCATACACAAACACACCTGCCCGTTCTGGAACGTCGCGACCAAGAACAGCGCCGTTTGTGCGCTCGACGTCGAGTACGTGCGTCAGCTCGCCGGCGCCGACGCTCGCCTGAGTTCGAGCCTGCTCCGCGGCGACGACAGCTGCGCCTTCCGTGTGCGCCCGCGCGTGGTGACATCCGCCGGCAACGGCCGCTAGCCGATATCCGCCACCCCTGCGATCGCGAATCCGGCTGCCAGCAGCGTTCCGAACAGCATGTGGAGGCCCGCGGTCTGCGCCAGCACGACGTTCAGCGCCCGCGCGCCGGTCTGCCGCATCTCGAATCGCACCAGGCGCACGGCCAAAGGCAGCGTCAGCAGCGTGATCAGCACCGGCCACGGCGCCGCGCCGGCGAGGATCATCGCCAGGACAACGGCGTACGCCCCCAGCGTGAGTGTGATGAACTCGTAGTCCGCCAGCGGCCGTCCCGCCAGCGCCGCGAGTGTCCACTTGTGGTTGCGGCGATCGTTCTCGATGTCACGGACGTTGTTGGCGTGGAGGATCGCCGCGACGAGGAGGCCGACCGGCACGGACGCGACGAACGCCTCCCACGCGAACAGCTCGAGCTGCACGTAGTACGCGCCCATGACGATTACGGGCCCCATGAACACGAAGACAACCGCCTCGCCGAGGCCCCGGTAGGCCAGCGAGAACGGCGACGCGGTGTAGAAGTAGCCCGCCAGCACGCTGGCGATGCCGAGCGCCAGCACGGGCCAGCCAGTCATCGCCGTGATGGTCAACCCGACGGCTCCGCCCGCGGCGAACGCAACGATGCCGCCCGCCAACACCGCGCGGGGCGAGAGGAGCCCGCGCTGGATCACACCCGACTGGCCCAGCGACTCCGCGTTGTCCGTCCCCTTGACATGGTCGAAGTAGTCGTTCACCAGGTTCGTGCCCGCGTGGATGGCCACCGAGCCGAACAGCGCCAGCACAAAGAGGAGCGCGTGGAACTCGTCCTCCGCGGCGATGGAGGTCCCCACCAGTACGGGGATGACGGACGCTGTGAACGACACCGGCCGCAACGCCCCGAACCATGTGCGAAGTTGCTCCATGACCGCATGCTATGGGCGGGCGGCGCCCGCGGCAATCGGCGCGATGCGACGGCCCCATCCCGGGGCCGCACCCTGCGCCGCTTCCTGTTCGGGCGGCGACATAATCAATGCCTCGCGCGGGTGTGGCCTGCCGCTCGCGCGCACGGGGCGTATAATGCTCCGAAACCAGGGCCGGCCGCGGCCACGGGCATCACCCAACCTCCGGCATCCGCTCCCACCGCGCCCGTGCGCGCTGGCGCGATCGCACGAACCGGAGCCGCCGCGGCAGGCGCACAACCACGAACAGTGCGGTGGCGCGCCGGATCGCGCGCCTGCGGAGGGGCATGGCGGCCAAGACGTGGGTAGGGCGCTTCTGCGTGACCGATGGCCACGTGGAGGAGGACGGACCCTGGCTCAGCTCACTCATTCGCCAGCGGCCGGATGACGAGCCCGACGAGTTGTACGTGCTCGTGGAGCCTGCGTCGCCGGCCAGCGTTCCCTATACCTCGCAACTCGTCGAGGTGATCTCGCGGCTCTATCGCAAGGACGCACTCTCGCTCACGGGCGCACTCACGCGCTCTCTGCGAGCCGCGCACCAGCACCTGCTCGACTGGAACAGCAAGAGCCTGCCGGAGCATCGAGTCGGCGCGGGCGGGAGCTGCCTGGCGCTTTCGGGCACGGACGCCTACCTCGCGCAGGTGGGGCCCAGCCTCGCGTATGTGCGCAGGGCCGACGGCACGATGCGACGTCTCCAGGCCGAGCATCCGGACTTCGAGCACGCCCTTGGCACGGACGACGACTTCACGCCGCGTCTCACGCGCATCGCGCTGGAGCCCGGCGACCTCGTCCTGATCGCGTCGTCGTCGCTGGATACGTTCGTGGAGGCCGACCACGTCGAGCGCGTCATGGCGCAGGACGCCGACAGGGTGCTGCCCGAGTTCTACCTCCTCTGCAAGGACAAACCTGACCTCGCCCTCGTCCTGATCTCCTGTTTCGACGAACCGCTCGATACGCCACCCGACTTTCTCACGACAGGAGGCGGCGCCCCGGACGCCGAGCCTTCACCACTGACGCACGAGGATCCCGCGCTGCCGGCGCAGGGAGTGCCGGTTGCCGTCGGCGCGCCGGAGAACCCAACCGAACCAGGCAGGGCTTCGATCGCTGCCGAGGCGCTGAGCGGAGGGTTGGTCGGCGATGCCTGGGTACCGCCTGTGCGGCCCGTGATCGAGCAGGTCCACGAGATACACGAATCGACGGCGCCGTCACCGGCTCCGGCGGTGAAGCTGCGGGATGGCGGCTCCGCGCCGCGCTATCGCAAGTCAACGGGCGCGGGAGCGGCGATCCCGCAGTTCCGCGTGCCGAGGCTGGCGGTGTTCGCCGCGCTCGCCCTCGTTGTGCTGGGCCTCATCGCTTACTGGCAGCTCCCGGGGTCAGTGCAGGAGAGCCGCGAGGACAAGTTCACGTCGCTCGTGGCCACCGCGCGAGAGTCGAATGCGCGCGCCCAGGCGACCAACGATCCCGGCCTCAAGCGCCAACTGCTGACCGATGCCCGCGCGAAGCTGGACGACGCTACGAAGATCCACGATGACAACGCGGAAGTCCAGGCGCTGCAGTCCGACGTTACAGCCGCTCTCAACGTCTTGAACGCGGTGTACGAGGTCAAGGATGCGACCGTCGTGGCGGACCTCGCGCAGCTCGTGACGGGCGACCTGGGTGCGACGCAGATCGCGCTTGGCGGCGACGCGGCCTACGTGCTCGACATCGAGGGCAAGCGCGTGCTGCGCGTCCCCACGGCGGGTGGGGCGCCCGAGACGGTGCTCGAGGAGGGCGGGACGGTCAACCTGCTCACCGCCGCGCGGCCCGTCGAGATCGTCTGGTCGGATCAGACCGAGAGCCTCATCATCCTCGACGAGCAGCGGCAGGCCTTCGCCTACTTCCCCGGCCAGGGCACGCTGCCGCTCGCGGTGCGCGCCGCCGACAGCCTCGGCTCGATGGACGCGATCGCCGCCGCGGCGGGAAAC
This sequence comes from uncultured Dehalococcoidia bacterium, assembly GCA_964371355.1. GTDB lineage: Bacteria > Chloroflexota > Dehalococcoidia > DSTF01 > JACRBR01 > JACRBR01. The sequence goes on along the minus strand of CAYJMG010000001.1, from coordinate 255,403 downwards.
CTGTACGTGCTGGACCGCGGCCAGAACCAGGTGTGGCGCTACTTGCCCGGCGAAGGCGGCTTCGACAGCGAGCGGACGGCGCTGCTGGATCAGGCCGATCTGGCCGATGCGACGGAGCTGGCGGTGGCGCAGGATGTCTTCGTGCTCGATGCGAAGAAGGGTGTGCGGCGGTTTGTGCTGAAGGCCGAGGCGGACTTCTCGCTGGCCGGCATCGACAGCCCGCTCGTGTCGCCGGCGTCGATGTCGGTGCTGCCGGGCTCGAACCGCATCGTGCTGGCGGACACCGGCAACAAGCGGATCATCGTCGCCAGCAGCGACGGCCGCTTCCTGCGGCAGATCGTGAGCGCGAGCTTCACCGATCTGCGGGCGGTGAGCGTAGACGAGGGCGCGGGCGTGATGTACGTGCTCAACGGGGACACCGTGCTGACGGCGGCGTTCCCGCCGTAGAAAGCACCAAAGTTGTGCCTCGGATCTGCGAGTTCTATGGCATTGTCGTCGCTATGTACTACGACGATCACGGAGTACCTCACTTCCACGCGTTCTATTCTGGCGATGAGGCATCGATCGCCTTTGGTGAGTTCGAGATCCTCAAGGGCTCGTTGCCAGCTCGGGCTCTTCGACTTCTGCGCGAGTGGGTCGACCTACATCGAGACGAGCTGATGGACGACTGGCAGCTCGCGAGGGATCGCCAGCCCTTGCGGCCCATTGATCCGCTACACTAAGAGCAATGACCACCTACGAGAGAGTCACCGCTGCCCATCTCGTTCGCCCGTACGTCATCGAGGTGACGTTCGCCGATGGCTCGGTCCGCGATATCGACCTCGAGTCCCAGCTTTACGGCGAGGTGTTCGAGCCCCTGAAGGACCCCGCGTTCTTTGCGCGCTTCACCATCGATCGGGACCTGGGTGTACTCACCTGGCCCAACGGAGCGGACTTCGCGCCGGAGTTCCTGTATCACGCGGGACGCGCCAAGCGTGGAGCGACCTCGGCCTGATCGAGTCCCTGCTAGGATGGCCGCGTGATGGCGCCTTCGCTGGCGCTGGACACGAGGGCGGCGTACTTCGCCATGACGCCGGTGGTGTAGCGCGGAGGCGGCGCCTTCCAGTCGCGCAGGCGCGCGGCGATCTCGTCGTCGGACAGCTCCACGTCGAGGCGGCGGTTCGGGATGTCGAAGGTGATCGTGTCGCCTTCGCGCACGGCGGCGATCGGGCCACCGACGAACGCCTCGGGCGCGACGTGGCCGGCCATGAGACCGCGCGTGGCGCCGGAGAACCGGCCGTCGGTTAGCAGCGCGACGGTTTCGCCGAGCCCTTCGCCGACGAGCGCGGACGTGACGCCGAGCATCTCGCGCATGCCGGGGCCGCCCTTCGGTCCTTCGTAGCGGATGACGACCACATCGCCGGCCTTGATGAGCTTCGCCGTCACGGCCGCCATGGCGTCTTCCTCGCGGTCGTAGACGCGGGCGGGGCCGCGGTGATTCAGGCGCTCGTGGCCGGCGACCTTGATGACGCAGCCCTCGGGCGCCAGGTTGCCCTTGAGGATCACGAGGCCGCCGGTTTTCTTCAGGGGTGCATCGATGGTGACGACCACGTCCTGGCCCGCGGTTTCGTGCGCCGGCGCCACTTCCTCGGCCAGCGTGCGCCCGCTGGGCGTCGGGCGCGAGCCGTCGAGGTAGCCGGCATCTGCCAGCCGCTTTGCGACGAGCTCCATCCCGCCCGCGCGGTCCAGGTCGGCCGCCAGGTAGCGCCCGCCCGGCCGCAGGTCGGCGATGAGGGGTGTGCGGGAGCTGACGGTGTCGAAATCGTCGATGGTGAGCGGGACGTTGGCCTCGCGGGCGAGGGCGAGCAGGTGGAGCACGGCGTTCGTCGAGCCGCCGGTCGCGGCCACACCGGCGATGGCGTTCTCGAACGCGGGGCGGGTGAGGATGTCGAGCGGCCGCACGTTGCGGCGCAGGACATCCATCACCATCTCGCCGGCGCGCACGCCCGCGTCGTCCTTGCGTGGATCGACGGTAGGGATGCCGTTCATGCCGACGGGCGAGAGGCCGAGGAACTCCATGGCGAGGGACATGGTGTTGGCGGTGAACTGGCCACCACAGGCGCCGGGGCCGGGGCAGGCCGAGCGCTCGAGCTGGTCGAGTTCCTCATCGGAGAGGGTGCCGGCCGCGTTCGCGCCCACGGCCTCGAACACGTCCTGGATGTTCACGTCGCGGCCCTTGTAGCGGCCGGCGAGGATCGTGCCTCCATAGACGATGATGCCCGGAATGTTGAGGCGCGCGAGGGCCATGGCGGCAGCGGGGATCGTCTTGTCGCAGCCGACCAGGCACACGAGGGCGTCGAACATGTACCCGCGGGTGCACAGCTCCATCGAGTCTGCGATGACTTCCCGCGAGATGAGTGAGGTCTTCATCCCTTCCGTGCCCATGGTAATGCCGTCGCTGATCGCGATGGTGTTGAACTCCATGGGGGTGCCGCCGGCCTTCCGCACACCCTCCGCCACCTTCGCTGCCAGCAGCCGCAGGTTGAAGTTGCAGGGCATCGTCCCGATCCACGTGTTGGCGATGCCCACGATCGGCTTCTCGATGTCTTCCTTCGTGAAGCCGATGCTGTAGTAGTAGCTGCGGGCGGCGGCCCGGGTCGGCCCGTCGGTGATCGTGCGCGAGTTGTGCTTGGGGTCGAATGCCATCTGTCCCTCCGTGAGGGTCAGCGTAGCAAGTGATCGCGGCCCGCACATCCGGGCGGTGCGCGGCTCAGCCTCCGAGCCTTGCCAGCCACTCCACGAGCGCTTCGACCGCCTCTGCGTACACCTCGTCCCGCGCGCGGCCGCTCGACTTCGGCACGGCGAACCCGTGGTCCGCGCTCTCCAGCAGGTGCAACCGCGCCCCCCGGACTTTCTTCGCCGCCGTGCGCAGCTCCTGGGGCGAGCCGAAGGCATCCCGGGTGCCGGAGACGAAGAGTGCGGGCGTCTTGATACGCGGCAGGTGCTCGACGCGGAGCTGATCGGGCTTGCCGGGCGGGTGCAGCGGGTACGCGAGCAGCGCCAGCGCATCGACGTCGACGCCCTGCGCGACGACATGGGAGGCGATGCGGCCACCCATCGAGCGGCCACCGACGCAGAGGCGTCCGCCGCGTTTCATCTCGCCGCGCACGTCTTCGATGACGGCGCGCCAGGCGGCCTCGAGTACCGGTGGGCGGTCGGGGGACTTCTTGCCGGCCTCCATGTACGGAAACTGGAATCGCACGACGGTGACGCCGCGGGCGGACAGGTCGCGAGCGGCGAAGGCACCGAAGGGGTCATGCAGGTTCGCGCCGGCGCCGGGGGCGTAGACGAAGGTCCAGCGACCACGACGGGACGGTCCGGTGGTCAGGGTCGAGACCGCGCCCGCGCCGGGGACGGGAACCGATCGCCTAACGTCGCCCATCGAGCCTCCCGGCCTGAAGCCTACTGGTTCGCCTGTAGCCGTCCGAGGACGAGGTCCACGTACTGCTTCAGCTCGTCCTGTGGCGGTGCGGAGCCCGACCGCACGGAGCCGACCGCCACCGACACGTTCCCACTGCGGAAGGCAACGACGAGGATGGTGATATCGACGATGGTTCCCTGCGCGTTCGTCTGGCCGGTCAGCGTCGCGGAGAACGACCCGTCGGCCACGGCCGGGAAGTCCACGAGCGTGACGACCACGGCGTCGGGGTCGATGAACACGGTGCTGAACAAACGAGCGAGCGCGCCCGGCGCCACGAGCCGCCGGGCGGCCAGCTCCGCGCATGCCGTCGCGCCCGCGTCGTTCTTGTACACCGTGAGCTGGGAGAAGAACGTCAGCGTCTCGCCGCCGATGAAAGCGTTGAGGATGTCTTCGGGCTGCAGGGTGACGGTGCGACCAAGGAGGCGGCCGCACGTGTCAACGTCACCGGCCTGGTCCGGAAGCGCCGCCGCGAACGCGGCGTTGTCCTGCGTCACGTCAGACTGCACGGTCCACGGCACGAGCACGTCAAGGTCCTCGGGGAGCAGCAGGGTGGCGTTGATGAGCGCCGTAGCCGCGGCCTCGTCGTAGTCCGCGTCGGCGGCGCGCGGGGGGAGTGTGGCGCGCGGCGTCACGGCCTTCGTCGGCTCCACCGCTGTCGCCGAGGGCGCAGCCGTCGACGAGGCGGCGGCGGTCTTCTCATCATCGCCATCGCCATCGCCATCGCCGCCACCGCCGCACGCGGCCGCCGCGAGTGTGAGCGCCGCGATCGCGGCTGCAAGGAAACGGTGCTGGAACATGCGTCACCCCCTACGCTGGGCCGCCGGGCGCGGCCGATGGGGTACACCTTGCGGGACGGGGCGGCATGGGGCAAGCACGGGGGTCGGGCGGGGGTCGCGCTGTCGGATGCGGCCGGCGTGGGACGTGGCGCTGCGGCGGAGCTGTCTCCTGCGGCGACTCTGCGAGAAGCTCCGCGGCTACTGTTTGGTCTTGGTCGCGATCAGGGGGCTGAGAGCTTGATGTCTTTGTTGTTGATGAGGCCCAACTGGTCGAACGGCCAGTAGGTGATCCACGCCTGGCCGATGATGTTCTCCTCGGGCACGAAGTCGCACTGCTGCTGGGGGTTGCAACTGCTGCCCCAGGCGTGCGAGTCGAAGCTGTTCCGCCGGTTGTCGCCCAGCACGAAGTACATGGCGTCCGGCACGACCTTCGGGCCGTAGGTGTAGTTCGGCGTCGCCAGTACGTAGTCCTCGGTCAGCGCCACGCCGTTGACGTACACCTTCTCATCGCGGACCTCGATCGTGTCACCCGGCACGCCGATGACGCGCTTGATGAAGTCGCGGTCCGGGTCCAGCGGGAACCGGAACACGACGACGTCGCCGCGATTGGGTGCGCGGAACAGGTGCCGTTCCCCCTCGTCGCCGCCCGGCAGGAAGGGCAGGACGTCGTGCAGGCGCCCCATGTCGATGCGGTAGTAGATGGCCTTGTTCACCAGCAGGTACTGGTCATTGTGCATGGAGGGCTCCATGCTTGCTCCCTCGACGCGAAAGTTCTGCACGACGGAGCGCACGGCGAAGAAGATCAGCAGTGCCAGGATGACCGTTTCGACCAGCTCGCGCGCGACCTTGCGCCCGCGCGCGCCACGGCGCCGCTGCTCCAGCCGCTCGTACGAGATGGTACGGTCGTAGGCCCGTGGCCCCAGGCCAACGTCCTCTGGCGAGACGTCTAGCTCCAGGGAGGCCGGCACGTGCGCAAACGGCTCGCCCGGGCCGGGGGCATCCACGGCGTCCCAAGGTTGGGGCGCAGAGGCGCCGGGAAGCGGCCGCGTCCACGGTTCGGGAGTTGGTCCGCTGGCCTGGTTAGACGGAAACGGCGGCGGCTCGGAAGGCGGCCCTGGGGTGTCTCCGGGGCCGGCGGGATCGTAGGACATAAGCTCCCTAGTCTAGCACGGCTCCTGCCTGCACTCTGTTAGAATCACGCGATTCATGGACGCGTCACAAAACGAAGCCGTTCCGGACCAGTCCAACATCGAGGCCGCGTTGCTCCGTCGTGCACTCGATGGCGATCTGGAGGGCTTCAACGGGCTCGTCGAAGTGCACCAGCGCGCGGTGTTCAATCTCTGTCTACGAATGCTCGGCAGTCCGCAAGCCGCGGAGGATGCCGCCCAGGATGCATTTCTCTCGGCATACCGCAGCCTGCGGACCTTCCGGGGCGCCGCATTCCGGCCCTGGCTCATGCGGATCGCAGCCAACGCATGCACTGACGAGCTGCGGCGCCGTGGCCGGCGGCCGGCCCTCTCGCTCGATGCGCCCGTGGCCGGCTCGGACAACCACTTCGACGCGCCCGACCCCGCCGCCGGCCCCGAACTCGAGGCGCTGCGCTCGGAGCAGGCGGCCATCGTGCAGGGAGCGCTGCTGAAGCTGCCCGATGAGCAGCGTCTGGCTGTTGTGATGTGCGATATCCAGGGGTTCGCGTACGAGGAGATCGCGGAGGCCATGCGCTGCTCCATCGGCACCGTCAAGTCGCGGATCGCCCGCGGGCGGGAAAAGCTGAGGCGGGAGCTGGGTGCCATGAAGGAACAATCACCGAATCTGGAGCGTCAGAGAGTCGAGACATGAGAAAGGGTACGGCCCCGGGCGGGAGCGTCGTGTGATCAAACTGTTGCGCCTCCCTGGCAAGCGACATCAGCCTGATATCGAGGCGCTGTCCGCGCATCTCGACGGGAGGTTGGACGCAGCCCGCGATGTCGCACTTTCATCGCATGTGGCCTCATGCGAGGCCTGTCGCACGGTCCTGGACGAGATGCGCCGCACGCAGGCCGTACTCCGCCGGATGCCGATGGCGGAGGCCCCGCGGTCGTTCCGTCTGCGGCCCTCCGATGTTGCTGCTGACGTACCCACCGGCTCTCGCGCGCCTACGTCGCCGGTGCTGCGCTGGTCACCGGCTCTGGCGGGCGTGGCGTTCGCCGTCTTCGCGGTCGTGCTGGGCGCCGACCTGGCGACGCGCGGCGGCGGCGGTGGGTCGCTGGCAAGCCGGGAGTCGGACCAACGCACCGGCACGATTCTCGACGACGCAACATTCTCGCAGGAGTCCGCGAAGGACGGTGGCGCCGGCGTGCCCGGCCCCGAAGGCCCCGCGGGCGGCATCCAGCCGCCGGACACCGGCACGTCGATCGCCGCCGCCGCGCCTTTCGACGCGTCGACGCAGGCGCCGCTGGCGGCTGCGCCCACGCCAGACGTCACGCAGACGCCGCCCGAGGCGGTAATCCCCGCGGATACGGCGGCGGAGCCTCCAGGGCCCGGCGAGGACGAGGCCGATGCCACCGCACCGGAGGCCGCTACAGAGGCCGCGCCCACGGGCCCGCCGCCTGACGGCGACGAGGAGCTCCCGCCGCCGGACGCGCCGTTGCCCGCCGACGACGGGCTCACAGATGACGGACGCACGACTGACGGCAGCGCGGACGCCACGCCTCTTGCGGGCGACGCCGCTGTGCGGCCGGACGGGCCCGCACCGGCGCCTTCCGCGCCCACGGGCGAGGTCACGGCGCTGTCCAGCGACAACGAAGGGGGCGACGACGGGAACCGTACGGCCTTCCTGATCGTCGAAATAGCAGCCGCCATCGCCGCTGTCGTGTCGGGGGGCACGTTCGTGGCCTGGCGATCGAGGAGGAGAGAGGAACCGTAATGAAGAACAAGAGATGGCTGATCCTTGTGGGCGTCAGCGGCGCGATCTTCCTGTCGCTCGTCGCCGCCACCTGCGGCAGCACCAACACCACCATCGAGAACACGGACAAGCAGGCGACGGGGATCAGCGTCTCCGGTCAGGGCAAAGTCGCGGCGAAGCCCGACATCGCGAGCATCTCGCTGGGTGTCAATGCGCTGGCCCCGTCCGTCGCGGAGGCGCGCACGCAAGCCGCCACGTCGATGGACGGGATGATCAACTCGATGAAGGCGAACGGCGTGGACGAGAAGGACATCCAGACCTCGTCGCTCAGCATCTACCCCGAGTACAACTACCTGGACGACGGGCGGCAGGAGCTTCGTGGCTTCCGCGTCCAGAACACCGTGAACGCCAAGATCCGCGACATCGACAAGACGGGCGAGATCGTCGACGAGGCTGTCGAGGCGGGGGGCAACGACGCTGTCATCAACAGCATCAGCTTCAGCATCGACAAGCCTGAGGACCTCCAGAAGCAGGCGCGCGAGCAGGCCGTTGCCGATGCGAAGGCGCGGGCCGAGACGCTGGCGCAGGCCGCAGGCGTATCGCTGGGCGATGCGATCAGTATCAGCGAGTCGTCGTATATCCCGCCCGTGTACTACGAGGGCGCGGCGAGAGATTCGGCGGCTGGCGCGCCTGTCCCGGAGACGCCGATCGAGGCTGGTGAGCTGGACGTGACGGTCGATGTCACGATCACCTTCGCGATCGAGTAAGCGCCAATCCCAATGGCCTACGCGCAGCGACAGAAGGGCGCCCCGGAAGGGGCGCCCTCACGTTGCGGCGCCGGGCCGGTACAATGAACCACCGATACAGGGTGCTCCGGCCCCAGCCGAACAGGATCATATGGCGACCGACCAGAAGCGGGACTACTACGACGTGCTCGGCGTTGGCCGAAGCGCCACGGCGGACGACCTGAAGAAGGCCTTCCGCCGCCTCGCCATGGAATTCCACCCGGACCGCAACCAGGAGCCGGGTGCGGAGGCCAAGTTCAAGGAGGTCAACGAGGCCTACGAGATCCTGTCCGACCCCGAGAAGCGCGCGATGTACGACCGCTTCGGTCACGCGGCGACAGGCGGCCCCGAAGGATACGCACGCGGCTTCGATGGCTTCGGATTCGGCGGCCTTGGCGACATCTTCGACGCGTTCTTCGGCGGGGCCACGACGCGTGCGCAGCGCGGCCCCACTCGAGGCGCCGACGTGCGCAAGAACGTTGTGCTCGCCTTCGAGGAGGCGGTGTTCGGGGTCGACAAGGAGATCGAGATCGCGACGGCGGAGCTGTGTCCCTCGTGCAACGGCTTGAGGGCCGAGCCTGGCACCCAGCCCGAGAAGTGCCCAACCTGCAACGGCACCGGTGAAACGCGCAGGGTGCAGCAGAGCATCTTCGGCCAGTTCGTCAACGTCGCCACCTGCGAGCGTTGCCGCGGCGAGGGCCGCATCGTATCGACACCCTGCAAGCACTGCCGAGGCACTGGCCGCGAGAAGCGCAAACGCAAGCTCCACGTGAAGATCCCCGCCGGGGTCGACCACGGCCAGCAGATGCGCCTGAGCGGTGAAGGCGAGCTGGGCTCGAACGGTGGCCCGCGCGGGAACCTCTACCTGCAGCTAGGTGTGAAGCCGCACGAGATCTTTCGCCGCGACGAGGACGACCTCCTCCTCGAGCTGGACATGACGTTCGCGCAGGTAGCGCTGGGCGACATGATCGAGGTGCCGACCATCGATGGCGAGCCACAGGAGCTGCGTATCCCGGCGGGTACTCAGACAGGCGAGACGTTCATCGTGAAGGGCAAGGGGGTCCCCCGCCTGCGTGGCAACGGCCGCGGCGACCTCATCGTCCACGCGAACGTCATTACGCCGAAGAACCTGACGAAGGAACAGCGGGACCTGCTGAAGAAGCTCGCAGAGTCCATGGGCGTTGACGTGAAGCCGCAGGAGGACCGCGGCTTCATGGGCAAGATCAAGGGCGCGCTGGGGTAGGGTTCCCGGCGCTCGGTCCCTGGGCCTTCGTCGCAACGAACGCCGCGTACAGCGGCTGCTCCAGCTCCAGCTCCCGGACGTCCGAAAGTCCAGCTCCCGCCGCCATCTCCTCGATCTCGGAGCGGGTGAAGAACCCCACAGCGTGCCCGCCTTTCGCGACCGCCTGCGGGATCTCGTAGAACAGGTCGATGTGCGCGAGTACCGCGTTGTACAGGCCGGTGCAATCTTCCATCCGCTCGGGACCGCGGATCTCGGTGATGAGCAGCGTGCCTCCCTCGCGCAGCGCGTTGCGGGCGTTGGTCAGCACGACCCGCGCGTCGTCCATCTCGTGCAGCGAGATCTGGGTGTAGATGAAGTCGAAGGCGTCCTCGCTGGTCAGATCCTCGGCGCGCATTTCCTCCGCGTGCACGCGTTCGCCCAGCCCGGCCTCCTCGACCCGCTGGCGGGCGAGCGCGATCGACGTCGGGTCCGGGTCCACCCCGGTGATCGTGCACTCAGGGAAGGCGCGCGCGAGCGAGACCAAGCCCGCGCCGGCGCCGCAGCCAAGCTCCAGGATGGTCCCCCCGCCTGCGAGCCGGTCGCGGAGGCCGGGCACTGCGGGGAGCAGCACGCTGGGCAGGAACAGCTCGTACGCGGCCTTGCTGAAGGCGTGGATTGTCTCCACCATCTCCTGACCATACTCCGCGAACGGGATGCCATCGCTGGTTTCGAAGCATTCGCCTACGCGGTCGGCCAGCCGAGACTCGACGGCGTGGTTGAATACGAGCCCAGCCTGGTAGTGGAAGTCCTCGTCATCCAGCAGGAGCGAGTCCATGAACGGGGCCATCGTGAATCGCGCGGTCGCCGCATCGTACTCCAGCAGCTCGCCGGCCAGCGCAGTCTTCGCCCAGGCTCGCACGTAGCGCACGTCCAGCGAGCACGCCGCCGCGATCTCATCGAGCGTCAATCCAGCCTCAGGTTCGTGGATCGCCCGCAGGATCCCGTACTTGAGCCCGTAGTACGCCATGCGCAGGCTGGCCGCCCCCGCAGCCCACTCGAAGAGCTTGAGGGCCTGGCCTTCTTTGGTCACGAACGTTTGCACGCGGGCTCTCCCACCGTCGTTGTGTCGGGCGAGAGCAGCACTCGCGCTTTCGCCCACGCTTTCATTCAACAGTTGCCGCGCGCCATTAGACACTACGGACCGATTGCCGACAACTGCCCGTCAAGGCTCGCGATACGCCCAGACGGCGTAGAGCGGATCTCCCGGCGTGGGGGCGTCGCCGCCGGTGCAGTCGCGCGCCTGTACCTCGCCGAATCCGCCTGCATACTTGAAGTACGTTGAGATGAGCGTGGCGCGCTGCCGGTCATCGAGCGCGCGCCAGATACGCACGGCCTTCGTCGGGAACATGCGGTCCGAGTAGGTGATGACGAAGGGTGCTGCCGGGCGCAGCACGCGCGCCACGTCGCGAAAGATCTCCACCGGCCGGGTCATGTACTGGATCGAGACGGTAACGACTGCGCCGTCGAAGGAGCAGTCGTCGTAGGGCAGACGGGGGTCGGCGTTCACGTCGTGGACGGCGTACTCCGTGAGAAGGGGGTTCTCGCGCATCTCGAGGGCGTTGAGGCCGAGGCCGGCCAAGCGAGTCCAGGCAAGGCCGGGCGGGAGGTGGGAGCGATAGCTCGACATAAGGTCGAGCAGCGACGATCCTGACGGCAGGAGTTCGCCGTAGACCCTCGCCGCCGCCGCGACAGCCCCGTCGTCGATGTGGACGAGCAGGCGGGGCGCCGAATAGAACAGCGGGTCCGGCGACTCGTCTTCTCGGGTGAAGTACTCGGGCTTGAATGGCGTCTCGTCCACGGCCGGATCGTAGCGGCCCGTCGAGGAGAACGGTAACGAATCGATGAAGGTGGGCGGTCACATCTGGGTAATTCGGCACATTGCCGTCCGGCGCGGGGCGATTTGCGCCGAATGCCGGTTGCGCCGCTCCCGCCTCGTTGCCGAGAATGGGATCACCGCGCGGGAAGAGAAGATCGCGACATGACGGCACTGGCGAAAGACGACATCAAGCACCGGCTGAAAGCGCTCGACGGCTGGAAGCTGGACGACGGCGAGCTGGAGAAGAAGTACCAGTTCGGCGACTTCGTGGAGTCGATGGCGTTCGTCAACCGCGTGGCCGTGCTGGCGGAGGAAGCGAACCATCATCCGGATATCAGTATCAAGTACAACCGCGTGAAGCTGACCCTTTCGACGCACGACGAGGGCGGCATCACGGAGAAGGACTTCGCGCTCATCGACCGCATCGACGGCATGACGGCAAGCAGCGGGGCCGACCGGACGGAGAGCGACGGCGCGCCGGGCGGATAGCCGGCGCGATAGCATGAGTAGTCGATATCGCGCGAACGGACATGCCCGCGCTTCGTGAGGGACGGTGGAAGAAGAGCAGTCTGCCAGCGAGTACCTGTCGTCGCCGCGTTTCCGCCAGATCCTGAACTGGACAGCGCTGATCTTCGCGCTGGTGTTCTTCGTGATCCCGCGTGTGTCGCCGTTCCACGGGCTGAACGGGTTCCTGAACGACCTCAACGTGTTCCGCCGCTTCAGCGAGTGGCTCGTCGGCAAGACCGAGGACCTGTTCCGCGACTACGGCTACTATGTCGTGTTCTTCGGGGTGCTGGCCGAGAACAGCATGTTCATCGGCCTGCTCGTGCCCGGCTCCGTGATCCTCATGCTGGGCGGCCTCTCCGCCGAGAACGGGTCGATCAATATCTGGTGGATGCTGGGCCTGGGCGTGTGCGGCACGATCGTCGGCGACACACTGAGCTACCTAACGGGCAGGCTGGGCTGGGCGCGCTTCATGGAGAAGGGCGCCATGGGCCGGGCGCTCGACAAGATGCGCGAGCCCGTGCACTCCAACAGCGTCTGGATCATCCTCGGATACCACTTCGCCGGCTACTCGCGGCTGATCGGGCCCGTGGCCGCCGGGCTGTTCCACATCCCGTACCGGCGCTGGGCGCCGCTGGACTATCTCGGCGCGACACTCTGGGTGATTGCGTTCACGTCGATCGGCTACATCATGGGCATGGCGGGGGTCGAGTTCGGCGACACGAAGCGCATGGTCCAGATCCTGGAGATCGGCATCTTCGCGGTCTTCGCCACGGCCATCGTCCTGGCCTTCATCCGCTTCAACAAGCAGCAGGGTGGCTCCGACGGCGGCGAGTTGCCTGCCTCGATGGCCGGCCAGCCGCAGCCCGCCCCGGTCGTGGTTCCAGCCGACGACAACTGACCGTGATCCTTGCTACCTTGTCTCCGGTGAAGACCCTTCCCGACTACCTGCGCGCTGGCCTCGACCTCGTGTTCGTCGGCATCAATCCCGGCACCCGATCCGCCGCGGCGGGCCACCACTACGCCGGTCCCGGGAACCACTTCTGGCCGCTCCTGCACGAATCTGGCCTCGTCTCGGAGGCGCTGACGTACGAGGAGGACGCGCGCGTCCTCGAGTGGAACATCGGCTTGACGAACATGGTCGGCCGCCCGTCGCCATCGATCAGCGACCTCTCTCTCGAGGAGTTGCGCGCCGGGGCGAAGCTGCTGCGCGCGAAGCTCCTCGGGGCTGCGCCACGGGTCGCCTGCTTCAACGGCAAGCGCATCTACGAGGTCTTCGCCGGCGAGCCGTGCGTGTTCGGCCTGCAGCCCGACCGCCTGGGCGCGACGCGGCTGTTCGTCATGCCTTCGACCAGCGCCCGCACGGCCGCGTATCAGCGCGCGGACAAGCTGCGCTACTTCCGCGAGCTGGCCCGCGTGGTCCGGCGCGAACAGCGGGGGCGGAAGGCGGCAGCCTCATGACGTCGCCGGCGCAGCTCCCCGACATCCCCGTCTTCTCTGAGCGCCTCGACGAGGTGCTGGGGATGATGATCAAGGGTGACGCCCCGAACGCCGGGCGCTTCTGCGGGGACTGCTGCACGCCGCTGCCGAAGAAGGCCGACGCCTGTGCGCACTGCGCGACACCGGTCGCTTCCGTCCCGCCACTCGATAAAGTCCCGTCCGAAGTCATCGCGATGTACCGGCGCATGCGGAAGCGCGAGAGCCTGATCGTGAACGCGTTCGCGTTCGGCGGCCTCTTCCTGGGCGTGCTGTTGTTCATGGCGCTGGTCGCGGTGGCCGTCTTCCAGATGGACGGATCGTGGGTGATGTTGACGTTCGCGACGGTGGTGCTGCTCGTGGGTGGGCGCATCTTCGCGGGCATCCTGGGCGGGTGGATCGGCGACGACATCGGTTACAACTTCGCGCACAGGAGGCTGGTGGTTGAGTGGCAGGCGTACGTGAGTCACCGCGACGGCGCACAGCCTTCCTCGGGCCAGGCCACCGGTGCGCCGGCGCCGGCCACGGGTTCGCGGTAGCCGCGTGCGTTACATCGAGATCATCGCAGCCGTCCGGGCCTCCCACGCCGATCTCGCAGCGGACGTCCTTCGCGACGTCACAGGTGGAGGCTCCTGGATCGAGATGCCGTTCGTCCAGCCCGACCTCGAGTCGGACGCGGCCGTGACGCCGGATGGCGCGTACGCAGTCCACGCCTACATCCCCGGGGACGCCGACCGCGGAGGCGCCGTGCTGGATGCGAAACGCAGGCTAGCGGATGCTGGCATCGACGCCGAGCTGGAGGTGCGCGTCGTCGCGGCCGAGGACTGGGCCGAGGCGTGGAAGGAGCACTTCCACGTCGAGCGCTACGGTGAGCGCGTGGTGGTTGTCCCTTCGTGGCGCACATACGACCGGCAACCCGATGAGGTCGTGCTGACGCTCGACCCCGGCATGGCGTTCGGTACCGGGCAGCACGGGACCACACGCATGTGCCTGGAGGCGCTAGAGCGCGCCGTGTCACCCGGGGCGCGTGTCCTCGACGTAGGCTGCGGATCCGGCATCCTCGCCATCGCGGCGGCAAAGCTTGGAGCAGGCAGCGTGCGCGCGGTGGACCTCGACCCGATCTGCGTGAAGGTGACGGGGGAGAATGCCGCGCTGAACGATGTCGAGGTAAGGGTGGCCGAGGGCAGCATGGGCGCGGCCTGGCCGTTCGATGCGCCGTCAGGTGGGTCCTGCGAGGTCGTCGTCGCGAACATCATTGCGCGTGCGATCGTGGATATGGCCCGCGACCTCGCGGCCGCGCTCCTGCCCGGCGGCCGGCTCATCGCGTCCGGGATCATCGCCGAGCGCGAGGGTGAGGTGCGACTGGCGCTTGTAGCAGCGGGCCTGCGCGTCGAGTCGGCGCGCACGATGGGGGAATGGCGCTGCATCGAGGCGGTGCGTGCATGACGCGCCGGTTCTTCGTCGACACCGGGCCTCTCTCCGGCGACTCGATCGTTGTCGAGGGGCCGCTCGCGCACCGGCTGGCGAAGGTCCTGCGCCTGCGTCCGGGCGACGACGTGCTTCTCTTCGACGGGTCCGGCGAGGATCTGCGCGTACGCCTCGACGACGTCACCGACCGGCGCGTGACCGCGTCCGCGCTCGAGCGTGTCCCCGGCCCGCGCGAGGCACCCACGCGCGTGCATCTGTTCCAGTCGATCACGAAGGGCGAGCGCTTCGAGTGGCTCGTCGAGAAAGCGACGGAGCTGGGCGTCGCGCGCATCGCGCCGCTCATCACCGCCCGCGCCGTCGTACGCACCGGCGGGGAAGGCAACCGCCTCGACCGATGGCGCCGCATCGCCATCGAGGCCGCCGAGCAGTGCGGCCGCAGCGCCGTGCCGGAGGTCGAGGCTCCCCTGTCGTTCGGTGAGGCGCTGGCAGCGGCGCCCGGCATCGTGCTGCTGCCGTACGAGGCGGCCGACCACCTCGCGTCCAACATCCAGGCCGTACTCCAGGAGCGCATCGACCAGCTGTACAGCGAGGCGGCGGTCAGCATCCTCATCGGGCCCGAGGGCGGCCTGGAGCAGGCCGAGGTGGAACAGGCGCAGGCTTGCGGGGCACAGGTCGTGACGCTGGGCGAGCGTATCCTGCGTTCGGAGACGGCCGGGCTCGTGGCGCTCACGCTCGTGATGCAGGCCTGCGGCGAGTTGGGGTAGTTGCGCCGGCCCGACGCGGGTCAGTCCATCGGCGTGCCGCCCGTGACGTTCAGCGTCTGTCCCGTGATCCAGCTTGCATCGTCGGACGCGAAGAACGCCACGGCGGCCGCGATGTCTTCCGGGCGGCCCTGCCGTCCGAGCAGGATCGATCGCAGCACCGCCGACTTCATCCCCTCGAAGTTCGCGCCGAACCGCTCGGCCATGTGCTGGAACGTCCCGTCCATCATGTCCGTGTCCACGGATCCCGGCGCGATGGCGTTCACTGTGATCTGGGACGGCGCACATTCGATCGCCAGCATCTGTGTGAGCCCGACGATCCCCCACTTCGTCGCGCAGTAGGCGCCGTACTGTGGTACGCCCATCCTGCCCGCCGCCGAGGAGATGTTGATGATCCGCCCGCCCTCGTTGCGGCCGCTGTCGTTGCGGCCGCTGTCGTTGCGGCCGCTGTCGTTGCGGCCGCTGTCGTTGCGGGCCGTCATCGTCCGAAGGACACGGCTCGTCAGAAGGTACACCGCGTTCAGATTCACGTCGATGACGCGATACCACTCGTCGTCAGCGATCTCCCAGAGGTTGTGCCGGCCCGCAATGCCGAGGCCGGCGTTGTTGACCAGGATGTCGATGCGTCCAAACGCTCGCATCGTCTCCGCCACCACGCTCTCGGCGCCATCCGCTTGCGTCAGGTCGGCGTCCAGCCCCAGTCCACGGCGCCCCAGCGCCTCGATCTCGTCCTGCAGAGAGCGCACGCCTCGCCAGCCGCTGGCCTGCTCGTGCTCCGGAAACGCCTCCGGTAGGCGGGGCGAACCGACCGCGACCACGTCAGCGCCGTCGCTCGCCAGCCGAAGCGCGATCCCGCGCCCGATCCCTCGCTGCCGCGCCGCGCCGGTGACGAGCGCAACCTTGCCCTGCAGGTCAGCCATGAAGAGTCCCTCCGGTGATGCGCTCCACGCCGAAACAATGGCCTAGTGATGGTGCAGGTGCAACCCGTGTCCTTCGGCCGGCGTCCGTGCGTCGCGATCCATGATGTCCGGCTCGTCCGGATCGACGTGGATGGTCACGACGGCGCCGGTCACGTGGCTGCGAAGGTCGGCTTCGATTGCCTCGGACAGGAGGTGCGCTTCGCTGACGGACATCGCCGGATCCACCAGCATGTGCATGTCGATGTGCGTCTCGCGGCCGGACTTCCGGCTACGCAACGCGTGGTAGCCGCGCAGGCCCGGGTGCGCAGCGTCGAGGGACGCCTGGATCGCGTCGAGTGTCGCTTCCGGCAGAGCCGTGTCCAACAGCTCGCTGAGCGCTGCGCGAAGGATGCCGGCCGCGATCCACAGCAGGTACAGGGCCAGCAGCAGGGCGAAGACGGGGTCGAACAGGTGGTTGCCGGTGACCCCGACCAGCACCAGCGCCAGACCTACCACGAGCGCCTGTACGACATTGGTCATGAGGTGGCGCGCGTCAGATGCCACGGCCACGGAGCCGCTGATTCGGGCGGCCCGGAAGGCGTATCCCGCCACCAGCAAGTTCACCACGGCCGCGATTCCGACCGCGACCAGCGACTCACCGACGTAGATGTCATGATCCTCGGCGAAGAAACGCCGAGCAGCCGCCACGCTGATGAACACGGCGCCCGCGGCGATCAGTCCCGCCTGCGATAGCGCCGCCAGGCTCTCCGCCTTGCCGTGACCGTATGGGTGCTCCTCGTCGGCTGGCTGCAGCGCCAGCCGCACGGTGAAGAACACGAGAGCGGACGCGACCAGATCCTCCGCGCTGTCCACGCCGTCGCCCAGCAGCGCGACGGAGCCGAACAGCAACGCGAACGCGAGCTTCAGCACCAGCAACGCCGCGTTCGAGACGACCGAGAGGACGGCCGCCTTGGTGGCGACGTCGTATTCACGGACACGTTGCGCAATGCCGGTCACGGGGGCAGGATAACCGCGGTGCGGCTATGGCGTGATGCCTGCGGCGGCGAGCGCTGTCGACGCAAGCGCGCGCCGTGTGGCTTCGTCTCGCATAACGGTGCGTGTTACCACGCACTTCATGCCCGACGACTCCACCTGCTTCGCGATGGCGACGTCGGCGGCGTCGACGATCAAGGTATCGGCCAGGCCCGCGTACAGTCGCGCCACACCCGCGACGCTCACGGGATAGCCGAGCCCCGCCATCATCTCGCCCGCCGGCGGCTGGAGCGACTGGCCACCGATGATGGGGCTCACCGCGACGCGCTGGACACGCGCGCCGGCAACGGCCTCCCTGATCCCGGGGACCGCGAGGATCGGCCCGATGCTCGCGATCGGGTTGCTGGGCGCGATAAAGATCGCCTCCGCACTGGCGATAGCGTCAATCACACCCGGGGCCGGGCGCGCGCGCTCCGCTCCGTCGAACCGCACGGCGCGGACCGGATCCTGCGCGTGCCTTCCGACGAGGTAGCGCTGGAATGCCATATCGCCACCCTCCGTCTCGACTACAGTGCGCACGCGGTCGTCGGACATCGGGAGCAGATGGACCCGCACATCGAACGCAGCAGCGATATCGGCCATCACCGACGAGAGCGAGGCGCCCTTGCCCAGGAGGCGGGTGCGGTGCAGGTGTGTGGCCAGATCACGGTCGCCGATCTGGAACCATGTCTCGGACCCGAAGCGGTTGATCTGCTCGAGCCAGCGGAAGGTCTCGCCGCGGAAGCCCCACCCGCGCTCCTCGTCCACCTCGCCAGCCAGGGCATAGGTGACGATGTCGGGATCGGGCGAGACGTACAGCCCGTGGAACTCCTCGTCGTCGCCGGTGTTCACGATGGCGGTGATGCGTTCGGGATCGAGAACAGAAGCGAGCGCGCAGACAAACCGCGATCCGCCAACTCCTCCGCACAACACAACGATCATCAGACCGGCACCACTTCTGTCTGCCGCTCCCGTGTCTCGCCCGCCGCCTCGCGGGCCGCCACCTCGCGTCGTTCCGCGCGATCCCACAGCAGGAGTACGCCCAGGCCGCCTGCCAGTGTGAGGATGGCGTACATGAGGAACATGGCCTGCAACCCCCAGGTGTCGGCGATGAACCCGCCGATCGGCTGGCAGGACAGCGCGATGCTCGCCGCGACGCTTTGCACCGACAGCATCGTCGCGCGGCGCTCGCTGGGGATGCGCACGTTCACGTAGCGGGCCAGCACGGGGTTCTGCATCCCGGCCACCGCGCCCATGCCCAGGAACGCCAGGAAGATCCACGAGCGGTCTATCCCCGCCAGTGCCAGGCCGGCGATCCCCAGCACGACGGGCATCGCGAAGAACGTGCCGCGCTCGCCCAGCCGCGAGAGGAACCAGCCCGCCAGCAGGGCTGTCGCGATCCCCACCCCGCGGATCGGCGCCTGCCACAGGCCGAGGTTGCCGAGGCTGATGCCGTGGTCGTCCAGAAACGGCTGCTCGAACATCATGGGCGCGAAGGCGCCCATCGACATGATGCCGCTGAAGAAGATGATGTACCGCAGCGTAGGTGCGTTCCACGCGTCGCGCATGCCGGTGAACAGCGTCTGGAAGTAGGCTTCGGGCTCCGTTTCCAGCGTGTGGCGCGGCTCGTGCATGAAGAACGCTACCGGCAGCGCGCACAGCGCGATCCCGGCGCTCAGGGTGATGACGAACGTGTAGCTGGTGGCCTCCGCGATGGGCGCGCCGATGAGGATCGCGCAGAGCGCGGCCACGGAACGCAGCGCCCAGAGCCGGCTCGTTGCCCGCTGGAACTCGTCTTCGCGGCCTGCCTGCTTCAAGCTGTCGAAGAGCAGCGCCGAGTCGGCGCCGGACTGGAACGTCAGCGCCAGCCCCCACGCGACGTATGAGACCAGGATGATGGCGTAGTTGTCGGCGATGCCGAACACGAAGACGGCGATGGCGAAGAAGCCGCTGCCCAGCATCAGCGAGACTCTGCGGCCGAAGCGGTCGGCGACGGCGCCGGTGGGCACCTCGGCGACGATGATGAGCAGGAAGAACGGCGTGTCGAGCAGGTTGATCTGGGTCAGCGTGAAGCCGCGGTGGTCGCGCAGGTACAGCACCCAGATAGGCAGCCAGAGCTGCAGCTCCATGAGGAAGCGGTACAGATAGGACTTCCGGACGTTCGCCTCGAAGGCCATCTCGTCGCGGATACGAGCCAGGAGGTCCATAGGGGTCGAGTATATCGAGGGCCAGCCTGAGCGGTGCGCAAAACAGGGGCCCCATGAGGAGCCCCTGTTGTCAAGCCGTGCGGTCCTTGTCTAGCGCGGCGCGAACACAAAGAAGTTCGGCGCCATCGTCTTCCAGGGCTCGTCTCCCTGCACCAGCAGGCTCAGTACCAGCGCCCACACCGCCAGCCCGGCAGCCGTCGCTACCAGCGCCTTACCTGATGGCGCATCCGTAACGGACTGCACCGCGATGAAGCTCGCTCCGAAGAACGTGCCCACGGCCAGGACGCCGATGCCGAGGTCGAATCCCGGGACGAACAGCAGGATGCCGATCGCCAGAGGCGCCGTCGCGAAGCCCATGACGCGAATCAGCTCGTTGATGTCAGCCCGCGCCCGGAACACCTGCGTCAGCATCACATAGATCACGGCGATGCCGATGCCCAGGAGGATGAGCGACACGATCGTCCCCAGGATGGCCGAGTACAGGAGGAACTGACCGCCTTTGTAGTTGTAGTCCTGGAACTGGTACCAGAGCCATCCCCCCAGCCCGAAGAGCAGCATGGAAACCGCCGCTATGATGCCGGCCGGCAGGGTCGAGGCGGCATCCGATTTGATCTCGTCGAAGACAGTGGTGTCCAACATCACCAGCCGCCTGATCCGCTGCATCATGGCTGTGGTATCCATGCCCCCGGCTTGCTGCATCATGTCCTGCACCTCCAACGGGCGCCGCCTGCCGCGCAGGCAGCCTGTGAGTGTCCTGCCTAATGGATTAACTGTCTATCTCATACACCAATTGCGTCAAGATGTCCAGTAGCCTTCGAGGCCAATTTGCCGCCATTTTCAGAGCGGCGACTTCCCCGGCACACCCGGCCGGCGCGGGTAGTCCTCTGGCGTGGGCTGGCGCTTGACCACCACTACCAGGCTCTGCTCCGGGCCGGGCACCCGGAATGGGGCCACGAACGCCTGCCCGCCGAGCACGCGCAGCGCATTCGTCGAGGCCTCCACCTCGGCCTCGGCTCGCGAGCCTTTGGGTGATACGAGCCGCCCGCCGAGCCTCGCGAAGGGCAGGGCCAACTCCAGCAGTACGGGCAGTGATGCCACCGCGCGGGCCACGACGAGGTCGAAGCGCCCGCGTAAATCCGGATCGCGCGCCAGCGTCTCCGCCCGGCCTGCCAGCACCGCCACGTCCTGCAGCGCAAGAGTCTCTACCAGCGCCGAGAGGAACGCTGCCTTCTTTCCTGTCGCCTCGACGAGGGTGAGGCGCAAGCCCGGCCACACGATCTTGAGCACGACGCCCGGAAATCCCGCGCCCGCGCCGAGATCGAGTACATCGCTGTCCGGTCGCAGGATCTCGCGCTCGCGCAGCGCCGCGCCCAACGCGATCGACTCGAGGAAGTGGCGCTGCTGCACGACATCAGGCGAGGCGTCGCCGACAAGATTTGCGCGCTTTGACCAGTCGCTCAGGAGATCCTGGTAGCGTTCAAACTGCCGCAATTGCTCCTGTGACAGCCGGACGCCGTACGAAGGAGCCTCGCGCACGAGGATATCGAGCATGACTGAGCATACCAGCGCGTTTGACGCCCCACCGGTTCGCCCATAGAATCAAATTGGCAGGAGGCGTCCGCATGGCGGGTGATACTACGGCAGAACAGGCGACGCTGCAGGCGCTCGCCCGCGAGTACCTGGCGTCGCTGAAGACCGCGGCCGCCCGCGAGGCGGCTCAGCCCGAGATCCTGAAGTTCGTGCGGTGGGCCGGGCCCGACAAAGAACTCGCCATCATGCGGGCGCATGAAGTGGCGCAGTATGCCGAGAACTTTCCTCCAACGGTATCCGACGCCGCGAAGCGCGCTGACTTCGTCCGTGCCTTCTTGAAGTGGGCGAAGGACCGGGGCGTGACGACGGAGAACCTGGGCATCCACCTCCGCGTCCGTAAGGCGTCCAAATCCTCCGCCAACGCCCAGACGATCGAAGATCCCCCTATCTACCTTACGCAGGAGGGCCACGACGCACTCGTCGAAGAGTTCGAACAGCTCAAGGCCCGCCGCCCCCTCATCCAGCAGGACCTCGCACGGGCCATGGCCGACAAGGACTTCCGGGAGAACGCGCCACTCGATGCCGCCCGCAATGAGCAGGCCCATCTGGAGGCCCGCATCCGCGAAATCGACCAGACCCTCCGGCGCGCCGTCGTCCTGGAGCACGGCTCGCACGACGCGGGCGACGCCTCGCGCATCGGCGATACGGTGACGATCCGCGATCTCCGTACGGGGCAGGAGAAAAGCTTCATGCTCGTCAACACCGACGAGATGCGGGCGGGCCAGGGGAAGATCTCGATTGCGTCACCCGTAGGCAAGGCCGTCTACCAGCGGCGCGCCGGCGAGGAGGTCGAGGTGGAGGCGCCGTCGGGCACATTCCGCGTCCGTATCGAGGCCATCGTCCCCGCCTGAAACGCATTCCCCACGGCCACCGACGACCGGCTACTGCTCCAGCCACGTGTTGAACGTCGCGGGCCGCTTCTCCTGGAAGGCCCGCATCCCCTCCACCGCATCCGCGTGATAGTCCGAGATCGCGGTTTTCGCCGCGATGTCATCCATTGCGTGGGCGAAGGTCGTCTCCGCGGCGTTGTAGATGGTGCGCTTCAGCAGGCGCATCGACACCTGCGGACCGGCGGCCAGTTCGCCCGCCAGTGCCATCGACCGCTCCATGAGCTGCTCCGGCGGCACGACCTCGTGCACCAGTCCCAGCTCGAGCGCCTCCTGCGCGGGCACGATGCGCTTTCGCATCAGGAAGTCCATCGTCCGCGCGACGCCCATGAGCTGCACCAGCAGATACTGCCCGCCTTCGTCCGGCAGCAGCCCGAACCGCAACGTCGCGCTCCCCAGCCGCGCCTCCGTCGACGCGATCCGGAAGTCGCATGCCAGCGCCAGCGACAGCCCCGTCTGGATGGCGACGCCGTTGATGGCCGCGATCGTCAGCTTGTCGAGGTTGCGCACGGTCAGGTTCAACGACTGCGACAGCCAGCGCAGTCCCTCGTACGTGCCGATCGGGTTGTCGTGCCCCGGGGCGATGTTCGGCATCAGTGCCGTCCCCTGCGCGGGCGGCCGGTGGCCGCTGATATCGTCGCCGGCCGAGAACGCACGCCCGCTGCCAGTCAGCACGACGACGCGCACCCCGCGATCCATCTGCGCCTGCGTCAGCGTCTCGACCAGATCGCGCTTGAAGCCCTGCGTCATCCCGTTCAATCGCTCCGGCTGGTTGAACGTCACAACCAGGACCCCAGGCTCCTCCAGCCGCGTCTCAAACCCCCTATAGCTCCCGACTTCCAAGACGCACCTCCAAGAAACAAAGCGCGGGCCTCAAGCCCGCGCGATGTCGAATCAGATGTTCTCATGTGCGACGGGTCCCACTTCCCACATCGCACTTCGCATTTCTCACGTCTCGCGACTCGCGTCAGATCCCCTTGAACACGGGCGGGCGCTTCTCGACGAAGGCGCGCGCGGCCTCCTGGTGGTCCTGGGTCATGCCCGAAAGCTGCATGTTCATCGCTTCCATGTCCAGCGCCGAGGCGAAGTCCATCGTCGCGCCGCGGTTGATGTTCTCCTTCATCCGGGCGTAGGCCAACGCCGGTCCCGCTGCCAGGTGGTCGGCAAGCGCGAGCGCTTCGTCCATCAGCTTCTCGTGCGCGACGACCTTGTTCACCATACCGACGCGCAGGGCCTCGTCGGCCTTGATGATCTCGCCGCCGAGGTACAACTCCTTCGCCTTGCCCGTGCCTACCAGCCGCTGCAACAGCCACGAGCCGCCGAAATCGCCGCTGAACCCGACGTTGCGGAAGGCCGTGCCCAGCTTCGCGCTTTCCGACGCAACCCGGATGTCGCACGCGAGCGCCAGGGAGAGCCCGGCGCCGACCGCGTGGCCGTTGATCGCGGCGATGGTCGGCTTCGGCATGCTGTGCAACATCAGGCTGGTCGCGCGCTGCGCCGCGCGCAGCCCCTCGACGCCGTAGTGCAGCATCGAGGCGGGCGAGCGGTCGCCGTTATCGCTGCTGTTGTTCAGGATGTTGCGTCCCGCGGCCATGCCCTTGACATCGCCGCCCGCGCAGAAGGCGCGGCCCGCGCCCGTCAGCACGACGCATCGCACCTTGCGGTCCGCCGCGGCCTCGCCCAGGTATTGCGAGAGCAACGGCATGAGGTCGCCGCCCATCGCGTTCAGGCTGTCCGGCCTGTTGAGCGTCAGCACCGTGACGCCGTTGTCGCGCTTTTCGATGAGTACGTCGGACATTGTTCGCCTCCCGTGTCCAGTATGCGCCCGCGCGCCCTACATTCTACGAACCCTTTGCCCGCTCCGCCTCGATGAGCTGCCGCCGCAGGATCTTTCCGCTCGGGTTCTTCGGGATCGCTTCTACGATCTCGATATCGCGGATCTTCTTGTAGGGCGCCACGTTCTCGGCGACGAACTGCAGCACAGCCTGCAGGTCGACGTTCGCGTCGCGCGGCACGATGAACGCCTTCGGCACCTCGCCCGCGTCGGCGTCCGCCTTCGGGATCACGGCCGCGTCGCGCACATCCGGGTGCTCCATCAGCAGCGACTCCAACTCGGCGGGTGCGATTTGGTAGCCCTTGTACTTGATCATCTCTTTCTTGCGGTCGTGGATGCGGATATACCCATCCGGATCCGCCGTCACGATGTCACCGGTGCGCAGCCAGCCGTCGGCCGTCATCGTCTCCTGCGTCGCCTCCGGGTTGTTCCAGTAGCCCCGCATCACCTGCGGCCCGTACACCAACAGCTCGCCTATCTCCCCGGGCCCTACTTCCTCGCCCGTCTCCAGGCTGACCACCTTCTCCAGCGTATCTGCCACGGGTGGGCCCACAGTGCCCTCCCGCGGCGAAGCCAACGGGTTCACGTTCGTGATGGGGCTCGCCTCGGTCATCCCATATCCCTGCATGACAATCGCGTCGAGCTTGCTTGCGGCCTGGCGTCCGACTTCGGCCGGCAGCGGCGCCGCGCCTGACATCACGAAGCGCAGCGACGAGAGGTCCGCCTTGTCGATGTCGGGGTAGTTGACCAGCGCGAGCAGCGCCGGCGGCACGACGAACAGATCCGTCACCTGCCGTTCGGCGATCAGGCGTACGGCAAGCTCGGGGTCAAACCGCGGCAGGACGATTTGCGTCGCGCCGGTCACAAGACCGCAGTTCAGGAGCACCATCATGCCGTAGATGTGATAGAAGGGCAGGAAGTCGAGGATCACCGAAGACTCCAAGAACATCCCTTCAAGCGCCAGCGTCTGGCGGATGTTCGCGGTGAGGTTCTGGTGCGTCAGCATGACGCCTTTCGGCAACCCCGTCGTCCCCGACGAATACGGCAGCACGGCGATGTGGTTCTCGGCGTCGATGTGCACCGGCAGCGGGTCACCCGGCGCGCTTTCCGCCATCTCCCAGGCGTTCTCCAGCTCAAAGATCTGGGTCAGCGCGGGGAGCTGCGCCTGGGCCTCCTTCACCACCGGGATAAGCGGCTGCAGCGTGAATGCCGCCTTCGCCCCCGCGTCACCGAGCTGGTGCTCGACTTCGCGCTCCCGGTAGAGCGGGTTCAGTGTGGTGACGGTGGCGCCGGCGATGAGCGCACCATGCAGAGCGACGGCGTATTCCACGGAGTTCGGCGCGTAGATGCCGATCGTGTCGCCGCGCTCGATGCCGCGCTCTTGCAGCGCGCGCGCCATCCCCTTCGTCGCGGCCCAGAACTCCGCGAACGTCCACGACTTCCCTTCTGGCGTCATGAACGCGGTCTTGTCCCCGACGCGGCGCACGGTCTGCTCGATCAGTTCCGGCAGAGTCATCGGGCGGTATGGCGCCTGGCTGGGCCACGGGCTCTTAAAGACCATCGACACACCTCCCTTGGTGGAGGTCTACGCTATCACGTCCGGCCGAATCGGGATAGCCGGTCAGCGCCGGACTATCTTCCGCCCGGTCTGCGAGAGATGCTCGTGCCAGGCGGTCGCAGCGTCCTGGAAGGCCTGCTCCGCCTCGGCGTATTGCTGCACCATCCAATCGGGCTCGTCGCCGGACTCGGCCTTGCGTTTCTCCATCGCCTTCCGAGCGTCGCGGAGCGCCACCTGGGCTTCCTTGAACCGCGCACCCAGCTCGATGGAGACCGGGTCCTGTGGCACAGGCGGCTCGAACAGCCGGCCGCGCTCCCGGTCGCGATCGCGGTCTCGCGAGCCCCGATCCCGGTCCGGTCCGCCATCGCGCCGTCCGCGCTCGCCCCGACCTCCGCGGTCGCGCTCGCCTCCCCCGGGGGGCCGGTGCGTGCGGCCGCGGCCACCTTCTGCGGGGCTTGCAGGGCGCTCCGGTCTCGGCTGGCCACGTGTGTCGCGTCGGGGCGGCCTGGCCGCGCTTGCCTCGCTCGGCCCGGGTCCGCCTGGTCCTGGTGGGCCCGGTGGCGGTCCTTGCGGAGGCGACGCCGGCCGCTGCTGCTGCTGCGACTCATCCGGCTGGCCCGTGCCGCCACGCCCCCGTCGCCCTCTGCGGCGGCGACCGCGGCGTCCCTGTTGCTCGTCCATGACCGCAGGGTATCCGGTCTGCCGCCTGCAAGTTAGAGGGCAGCGGCGTTGGCCGAATGAGGCGCGGCGACTACGATTCAGGTACATGAAGGTCCGCGAGATCCCCACTCCCGCCCTGGTGGTCGACGTCGCCGCGATGGAGCGGAACATCAGGCACGCGGCGGATTACTACTCCACCCGCACGGCGAAGCTCCGCCCGCACTTCAAGGCGCACAAGACGCCCGCCATAGCTCGCCGCCAGCTCGCCGCCGGCTCCTGCACGGGCATCACCTGTGCCACGGTCGGCGAGGCCGAGGTCGTGGCCCGCGAGCGCCTCTGCGACGAGATCCTCATTGCCAACGAGATCCTCGGCCCCGGGAAGGCCGCGCGGGCCGCCGCAGTGGCGAAACAGGCCCGCCTGATCGTCGCCATCGACTCCGACGAGACGCTCGACGACCTCGCCGCTGCCGCACAGGCCGCCGGCGCCGAGATCGGCGTGCTCGTCGACGTGAACGTGGGGTTGCCGCGCTGTGGCATCGCGCCGGGCGAGCCGTCGGTCGCGCTGGCGAAGCGGGCTGCGGCGACGCCCGGGATCGTGCTGCGGGGCGCGATGGGGTACGAGGGCCACGTGATGGCCATTCGTGACCGCGCCGAGCGCGAGGAGAAGGCACAGCGGTCGATGGAACGCCTGCTCTCCACCGTGCGCATGATGCGCGACGAAGGACTGCGTTGCGAGATCGTGAGCGCGGGCGGCACCTGCACCTTCGACATCACCGGCGCGATGGAGGGCATCACCGAGATCCAGGCCGGCACCTACGTGCTTATGGACAACAGCTACCTGTACGACGACCTGCCGTTCGAGCTGGCATTCACCATCCACGCCACGGTCCTCAGCCGCCCGCGGCCTGAGCAGTGCGCGGCCGATGCCGGCCTGAAGGCGATGGCGTCGGACCATGGGCTGCCGGCGGTGAAGGGCGTCGAGGGCGCGAATGTGCTCTTCCTGAGCGACGAGCACGCGACGATCGCGCTGCCCGCGGCGTCGGCGGTGCGACCGGGTGACCGAATCGAGCTGCTGCCGCCGCACATCGACCCCACGATCAACCTGCACGACGCGCTGTACGCGGTCGAAGGGGATGAAGTGGTAGACGTTTGGCCCGTCGCTTCGCGCGGGTACATCGAGCAAAGGGAGCGAACATGAGCACGGACACCATCGCACCACCGGCCTCCGCAATCGACCGCGCGGCGCTACGCCAGCGGCTCGTCGACGCACGCGCTGGCATCAAGCGGCTCGTTGAGTCGATCCCGGCCGACGCCTGGGGCCGGCCGACGGCCAACAAGGCGTGGAGCTGCGGTCAGCTCGCGTCGCATCTGTGCGACGAAAGCGGTCTGATGACGCTCATCGAGCGGGGGCGCAACGGCAAGGGCCTGAATATCCCGATGTTCCTTGTGAACATCGTCAACGTGCTGCGCACCCGGCGCACGGCTGGCAAGTTCACGCGCGAGACCTTGCTTGCGGCGTTCGACGCCGAGACCGCGCGTCTGCTCACGCAATTCGAGGCTACGACCGACGCCGAGCTGGCGATCAGCGTGAAGGTCTTTGGCGAGCGAACGACCGTCGCGGAGTTGTTCGACCGCGTGCCCGGCCACCTCGCCGAGCACGGGCCGGAGATCGAGCAGGCGATCGCGTCCGCTTGAGGCACGAGGGCGCCGGAGGCCGGCGGTATACTCCGCCCGTTATGGCGGTGGCGGCCCCCAAGGAGCGCGCGAGCGCCCGCACGCAGCCGGCTGGCGGCGGCGCCGCCGCGCAGAACGCGTTCTCCTGGCACTGGGTGCTCCTCCCGCTGGCCGTTGGCGCCACGCTCGCGCTGCAGCTCACGACCATCGGCTACTACTTCTACTTCGACGACTACGTGCCCTTCGCCGAGATCGCGACGCAGTCGCGCTGGGAGTACGCCGGCCATCTCCTGACCTCGACGGACCTGACGCCGAACTGGCGGCCGCTCCCGGGCCTGCTCTACCTCGCCTCGTACGAGATCGCTGGCATGGACCCGCTGCCGGTGCGCATCGTCATGGTGGTGACGCACGCAGGCAGCGCCGCACTGCTGTACTACGCCGTGTGGCGCACGACGGGGCGCGCGTGGGCCGCCTGCGTTGCG
Organism: uncultured Dehalococcoidia bacterium; assembly: GCA_964371355.1. Lineage (GTDB taxonomy): Bacteria > Chloroflexota > Dehalococcoidia > DSTF01 > JACRBR01 > JACRBR01. The sequence goes on along the minus strand of CAYJMG010000001.1, from coordinate 227,408 downwards.
GCGCTCGTGTTTGGGCTCAACCCCGCATACGTCGGCGCGCTCTCGCAGGTGACGACGGCGACGCAGGTGATGGCGGGCTTCTTCCTGCTGGCGACGCTGGTCGCCGTGCTCGAGTGCGCGCTGTCGGAAGAGAGGCGCGCGTCCCAAGCCTGGCTCGCCACATCGGTGGTGCTCTACATCCTCGCGATCGGCTCGCACGAGGGTATGGCGATCATGTTCCCGGCGTACGGCCTCGCGTACCTGGCGTTCGACTCCGAGCCGGATTTCGGCCGCCGGCTGCTGCGGGGGACGCTCCGCACGGCGCCGTTGGCGTTCGTCGCGCTGGCTACGGCGATCTCGTTCGAGGTCTGCCGCTGCAACGAAGGGAGCGAGGTGTGGGGCACGGACTACGTCTGGCGTCAGACACTGATCTACCTCGGCCGGCTGCTGTACCCGGTCGGGCTCGAACTGCCGACCGACGTCGGGGTAGCGCACGCGGTGGGCGCATTCGTGCTGATCGGCACGATGGCCGTCGCATCGGCGTGGGGGCCGAAGATCGCGCGTGTGGGCTCGTTGTGGGCGCTGCTGGCGGTCGCGCCGCATGTGTTCATCGAGTACTTCACCGCAAGCCGCTACCTGTACCTGCCGGCGCCGGGCTATGCGATGCTGGTCGCCGGTGTCGCGATCATGATGATCGACCGGCTGCCGCGCGTGGAGCCACGCCTGCTCGCGGTAAGTGGCGGCGCTCTTTGCGTGGCGCTGTTCGGCTGGCTCGCATATCAGACGGTCAAGCAGGACGAGCACTTCGCCGACGCGACCGGCGACTGGCGCGCCTACCACGACGACGTCACGGGGCTGTGGGCCGAGGTGCCGGCGGGCGAGCACGTGGTCACAATCGGCGGCCCGTTCCAGAAGTACGAATACCAGCTATACATCCTCCCGGCCTTTGCCGAGACCACGTGGGGCGAGGGGGTGACGTTGCAGGACTACGAGCCCGGCTCGCTCCCGGCCCAGCTCGCGCTCGTGTCGGGCAGTCCGTACGTCGCCGAGTACCGCGATGGCCAGCTCGTGCCGATCGCGCCTGCCGATGATGATGGCAGTCGCTGACGCCCGCGCCGCCGCCGACGAAGGCGCGCGAGAGTTGCCGGCGAAGCCATCGCGACGGCTGCACGCGCTCCTGGCGCTCGCGCTGATGGGGATCCTTGCGGCGCAGGCACGGTCGCTGTCGTTCTTCTTCTTCCAGGACGACTACGTCGCGTTCGGCGAGATCGTCGCCAACGGCACGCGAGGGTACACCTGGAACCTGCTGACGCTGCAGGATCTGACACCGAACTGGCGCGTATTCACCGGCCTCACCTATCTCGCCAGTTACCGCCTGTTCGGCATGACTGCGCTCCCCACGCATGTCGTGATGCTCGCGCTGCACCTCGCCGTCGCCGCCTCGCTGTACCGCGCGGTCTGGCGCACGACGGGCCACGCCTGGGCGGCGTCCGGGGCGGCGCTCGTCTTCGGCATCCACCCGGCGTACGCCGGCACATTCGGGCAGATCGGCAGCGTGACGTACATGTGGGCCGCGTTGTTCCTCGCCCTGACGCTGAACGCCGTGACGGAGTGTGCGCTTGCACGGGACGCCCGCACGTCGAACGTGTGGCTGGCGGCTGCCGCGATCCTCTACGCGCTGGCGATCGCCTCCAACGAGTCGATGGCGATCATGTTCCCGGTCTTTGGGGTCGCGTTCGTGTTCCTCGACGGTGAGCCCGGCCCGCGGCGGTTGACGCGCGCCGCGATCCGCACCGCCCCGTTCGCCGCCATCGGGTTCGCGGCCGCGATCGGCTTCGCCGCTTGCGACTGCACCGCCGCTGAGGACACATTCGGCTTGGACAACGCGCACCGGACGCTGCTGATCTACCTCGGCCGGCTCGCCTACCCCATCGGCCTCGAGGCGCCGTCGCACATCGACCCGCCGCACTTGTTCGGCGGCCTCGCGCTGCTCGCGATAGCAGCGTGGCTGCTGGCGGCCGGGCCGGCGATCGCACGCGTGGGGGTGGTGTGGATGCTGCTCGCCATCGTGCCGCACGCGCTGATCGAGGACCACACCGCGCACCGCTTCGTGTACCTGGCGACGCCGGGCTTCGCGCTAGGCGCCGCCGGTGCTGCCCTGGCGCTTGCCCCGGCGCTGCGTCGCGTTGCGCCCGCGCTGCCGATGCTCGTAGGCGCCGTGCTGGTCGTCGCCATCGCGCCGTGGTATGCGTGGCAGACGCACGCGCAGGCGGACACTTACCGTATCTCGACGGGCAACTGGAAGCTCCTCCACGACGAGGCCGCGCGCGTGTTCCCCGAGGTGCCCCCGGGGTCGCGTGTCGAGATCATCGGCGGGCCGTTGACGCATCCGCTCGACAACTTCTTCGTCATGCCCGCACTTGGCTACACGATCTGGTCGCCCGGCGTGAAGCTCCAGACCTTCGGGCCCGACGATCCGTACGTCGCGACACTGCGCATGTCCGACAATCCGTACGTCGCCGAGTTCCGCGGCCGTACGCTCGTGCCCCTGCGACGGGATCGGGCGGATCAGCCGCCGTAAGACACGCCTACCTCGGCGAGGGTCAGCGGCGCTGCCTCGCGGCGCACCCCCGCCTCCACCACTTCCGCTACGACGATCGTGTGGTCGCCGCGTTCCACGATGTCCGTGAGCCTGCACTCCCACCAGGCCGGGGCATCCAGCAGCAGCGGCGCGCCCGCGGCGCCGGTTTCGAACTCGTAGCCGCACAGCTTGTTCCCGTCGACGGTCGTCGGCTTGAAGAACGCGTACGCCAGATCCTTCTGGCCGCTCGCCAGGACGTTGACCGCGAACGCTCCGCCGGCCCTCACGTGCGCCAGCGTGTGACTGTCGTTCTTCAGGCCCAGCACGACCAGCGGCGGCTGAAAGGACGCCTGCGTCACCCAGTTGATGCAGGTCCCGCTCACTTCGTCGCCGTATGAGGCTGTCACGACGAACAGGCCGTACGGGATCATGCGCAGCGCGGTCTTCCTGGCGGCTTCGTCCATCACAGTGCTCCTGTCTGCAACGTCCCGTAGTCGTCGCCGGTGGTTCGGTGTAGGCTTGCAGTCCGGCATCCCACGGGGCCTCAACCTACCAGCCGGCAGTGTTCCCGTCATATGGAGGTGCGGCATGGCCGTCCGATACGAACCCCAGGGCAAGATCGCCTGGATCACGCTCGACCGCCCGGAGGCGCTCAATACGTTCGACCGGGCGATGCATATCGAGCTGCATGACGCTTGGACCGCATTCCGCGACGATCCGGGGCTCTGGGTCGCCGTCGTCACCGGCGCCGGGGAACGCGCGTTCTCCGCCGGCGCCGACGTCCGGTCGTGGGGCGCCCCGGTCGACGATACGCGCCCGCACCCGCACGGCCCCGGGCGCCACCTGTGGGAGACGCGCTATGACTGGGATCTGCAGGGGGGCCTCGAAGTCTGGAAGCCGACTATTGCCGCCATCAACGGATACTGCATCGGCGAGGGGCTCACGCTGGCGCTCGCCTGCGACCTCCGCATCGCCTCGGAGAAGGCGATGTTCCAGTTTCCGGAGATCCAGATCGGTGTCCCGACGATCGCCGGCGCCGTCCGGGCCCCGCGCGTCATCGGCCTGGGCGCCGCGCTGGAACTGCTGCTCATCGGAGACCGGGTCGACGCTCCTCGCGCCTACGACATGGGCCTTGTGAACCGCGTCGTACCACACGAGCAGCTCCTCGACGAGGCAGGCCGGTGGGCGGAGCGGCTCGCCCGCAACGCGCCGCAGGCGATGGCGGCGACGAAGGAGATGGCCTATCGTTCGACGACGATCTCGTTCGGCGACGCCCTGCGCATGGGTGAGGCCTTCCGCAGGCTCGCCGGGGGGACCGAAGACGCGCGTGAAGGCGTGCGCGCCTTCCGCGAGAAACGCGATCCGGAGTACACCGGCATGTAGCCGGGCAGAGGCCAGGCCAGGGCCTGGCCCGCCCACCGAAGGAGCGCAGCAATGACCGGCCTCCGCCACCGCGCGTCCATTCGAGTCGCGCCCCTCCTCGCCTTCATGTGTATCGCGGCCCTGGCTGTGAGCGCGTGCGGCGACGACGACGATGGCGGCGCGGAATCACCGACCGCTGCCGCGTCGCCAACCTCGGCACGGACCGTCTCCTCCTCGACTCCTGGCGCTGCCGCCACACCCACCGCGGCCTCCGCCGCTGGCACGACACCCGTCACGTCGCCTGTCGCGACGTCGGTGGCGCCGTCCTCGGCTCCGGCGCTCTGCGATCTGTCGATCCCGGACGCCTCGCCCGGCGTGGTCGCCTCGCCCGACCTGCTCGAGATCTCAGGTCTCGCCGCCAGCCGCACGCAGGACGTGATCTGGGCGCACAACGACAGCGGCGACACCGCTCGCGTCTTCGCCGTCGGCCTCGACGGCGCCGCGCTGGCCACGTACACGGTGAGCGGCGCCGAGGCCGTCGACTGGGAGGACATGGCCATCGGCCCCGGGCCGGAGGACGGCCTCACGTACCTGTACCTCGGCGACATTGGCGACAACGCTGCCGCCCGGGCTGAGATCGTCGTGTACCGCGCGCCCGAGCCCACGGTCGATCCGGCTGCCTCGTCGCTCACCGTCGAGGGCGAGGCGATCGCACTCACCTACCCCGACGGCGCCCACGACGCCGAGACGCTGCTGCTGGATCCGGAGACGGGCGATCTGTTCATTGTCACAAAGGACATCAGCGGTGGACCATCGGGCGTATACCGCGCGTCCGCCGCGTCACTGGCGGCGCCGCCGGTCACGCTCGAAAGCGCGGGGGTCATCAACTTCGCCGCGCTGGAGCCGCGCCGGGAGATCCCGACTGGGTCGCCGGCCCTGCCGTCCGGGCTGCCGCGCATCCCGACCGGGGGTGACATCTCGCCCGATGGGTCGTCGATCGCGATCCGCACCTACGGCACCGTGTGGATCTGGCAGCGCGCGCCCGGCACGACGATCGGCGCTGCGTTCGCGAACCTCCCTTGCGAGGGCCCATCCGCCATCGAGCAGCAGGGCGAGGCCATCGCGTTCGATGCGGAGGGCCGCGGGTATGTCACAGCCAGTGAGGGCGCGAACCCGGCGCTGCACCATTTCCGTCCCCAGTGACGCGACGTGATGGGAATCCCGCGTAGGCGCCGGCCCCTAACCTGCCGGCTCGCGTGTGGCCGATACTTCCATGGCACGCGGTCGCTCCATGTCGCGCCGCCGCCGGAGGCCCGCATGATGTCAAGGGGTTGGTACGGACTCGCGCTCCCGCTCGCAGGCGGGATCGCGGTCATCGTCGTCGCCGCCGCGACCGGGCCGGTGGTCCTTCGACTCACGCTGCAAGTCGCCGCGCTCTGCGCATCTGTGGTTGGCGCGTGGTTGCTCGCGCCCCGTGCCGCGCGCCCGGCAGCCGATCCCCGGTCGGACCATGCGTTGGCCGCGCTCGCGGCGGACCGCCGCATGCCGGGCCTCGACCGCCAAAGCGGGCTGTTCGCCGAGTGGTACTTCCTGCTGCGGGCTGGCGACGAATTGGAGCGCGCGCGCCGGTTCAAAGAGCCGCTCGCCCTCGCCAGCATCACCGGTCCGCCGGAGACGCTGCGGCAGGCCCGCGACTCCGTCTGGCGCGGCCTCCGTCACATCGACATAGCCGGTGACCTCGGCGACTCGCTCGCCGTATTGCTGCCGCACACGGACCGTGCGGGGGCCGTGACGTACGCCAACCGTCTGTGCGACGACCTACCCGGCACCGACGTGACTGTGCTCGCTTACCCCGACGACGGCGAGGCGCTCGTGAGCGCTCTTCGCGCCGACGAGCTGCACTTCCGTCCGCCTCAGGACGCTGCGTGATCCTTCCTGCAGGCCACCGGCCCCAGTACGGGTCGAGGTGCGCATTCGAGCACAAGTCGCCCGGCGTCCGTCGGAACACGCGCCTCCGTCTTTGACAGCAGCGCGGATGATCCCGTTGACAAGCAATCGGGCCGCCAGTAGGCTCTGCTAATCCACAGTTTGGCGCGGGATGGGGCGCGTCACGTTCACGGAAGGACGTGCCCCATGAAGAAGCTTCTCTGGATCCCCGTCGCCGCCGCTACGCTCGGCATTACCGCTCTGGTCGGATCGCAAGCGTTCGCCGACCAGGGGAGCGGTCAGAGCGCTGGCACTCGCGCCGACGAATTCGTCGTCATCTGTCACTACGACCGCAACCAGCAGGGTCCCAACGCCGGCCCGCACACGATCACCGTCCACGTCACCTCCCTCGACCAGCACCTGGTGAATCACGTGAAGGCGGAAGGGTTCGTTGGCGACGACCACGTGGGCGCCTGCCCGGAATCGACACCTGCGCCGACCGGCACGGTCCCCGTCACGCGGACGGCCGTCCCGACGCAGCTCCCCGACTAGATCCATGGCGATTCGCGTTCGGACCGGAGAGGAGCGGCGAAACGGCGCTTCCCTCCGGTCCAAACCGAATCGTCGGTCGGCGTCTCAGACCGTTGCGAAGCGGTGATCGCCGGGCTGTAACTTTTGCGCTGCCCCTGCCGTTACTTGATATGGACGCTGCTTGACAGGCGGCGGCCGTACACAGGTAAACGCGACGCGAGGTGGGGCGCGCCGCACGTTCGTACACAGGAGGACGCGCCCCTTGAAGAAGCTGATTCTCATCTCCGCTGTCGCTGCCGGTCTTGGTATCTCGGCGCTGGTCGCCGGGACCGCCCTCGCTTCGCAGGGCAGCGGGGGCAGTGCCGACAACCGGGCCGACGACTTCGTCGTCATCTGCCACTACGACCGGAACCAGCAGGGTCCGAACGCCGGCCCGCACACGATCACCGTCAACGCGAACGCGCTGGACCACCACCTGGAGAATCACGTGAAGGACGAAGGATTCGTCGGTGACGACCACGTGGGCGCCTGCGAAGGCTCGACGCCCGAGCCGACGCGCACCGTCGAGCCCACGTTCTCGCCGGACCTCGACTAGCCGCGAGACTGACGGAACAAACGAGAAGGGCGGCCATCTGGTCGCCCTTCTTCGCGTTTGGCGCGATTTCGCACTGAGATCACTCTGCCGGCGCGGGTGTTGGCGTCGCGAGTGCCCCCGCGATCGCCTCGGGGAGCCGCATGTAGACGTCGACGGCGTACCCGTCGAACCCGTCGCCGGCGACGTGCCACCACGTGAAGCCATCGGCATCGAGGCCCTTCGGCCCGATCAGTGCGTCGTCCTGGATGATGGCCTCCGTGCCGTCGGGCATACAGATGGTCCGGTTTGCCTGCAGCGACGGTTGCTCGCGGATGCTGAGGCAGTCGTCGGGGCCGAGGCCGATGAACACGACGCGCTCGCCCGGCGCCAGCGGCCACTCGATGCCTGGCACGTCCTGATTTGGGTCGCGATTCGCGGCCGAAAGCACGACCCACCCGGCCGAGGCGTCCTCCTCCATCAGCAGCGTCGCCGTGTATTCGGAGAACGTCGGCCCGATGTTGTACGCGCGGTTGCGCCCCCGCTGTCCGACGAGCGTCGAGCACAGCTTCCCGACGTCGACCCCCTCTTTGGCCTTCGAGCAATCGCCGACGTAGTCGACGTTTCGGTTCTCCCGCACCCAGGCGCTGATGACGTCCTCGGCCGTCGGCAGCGGGGGTGTTGGGGTCGGAGCCGGCGTCTTGTTGCCGTCACCGCCGCCGATGAAGCATCCTGCCGCGAAGATGGCCGCGGCGCCCAGCACAAGGACGATAGTGACGCGTAGTTGTGTCACGATACGCGGCGCTCCGTGCCGCCCTCAGCCCCAACCCTCGCCAGCATAGCGGGCCAGGAAGTCCGCATGCACATCCCGCCCTCCCACCACGAACTGCCTGCTCGTAATACGCATTGGGCCGCCCGTGCGTTCCGTTGCCATCCCGCCGGCCTCTCGCACCAGCAGGATGCCCGCCGCCACGTCCCACGGCGAGACGTTGAGGTGCACGTACAGGTCGATGCGGCCGCACGCGGCGTACGCCAACCCCAGGGCGGCGCTCCCGGTGATCCGGAACCCCTGGGTGCGTGGAAAGATCCCCCGCAGCAGCGCAAGCTGCCGCGCGCCAAGTGCGTCGTCGTATCCCAGGTCCAGGCCCAGCACCGACGAAAAGACATCGGGCTTACGTGAGGCCTCGATTCTCGCCTCGTTGCAGTAGGCGCCTTCACCGGCGACCGCCCAGAACCCCTCCTCGTGCACGGCGTCATACGTCAGGCCGACGACCGGCTCCCCGTCCCGGCACAGCGCGACGTTTACGCACCAGAAGGGCAGCCCGATCGCGTAGTTCTTGGTGCCGTCGATGGGGTCGACAACCCATGTCCAACCGGTCGACGCGTCCGTCCCCGACGCCGTCTCCTCGGACAAAATCTTGTGCTCAGGGTACTCCTCAGCCAGGATCGCTTTCACCCTCAGTTCGCATTCGACGTCGGTCTGGGTGACGATGTTCCGGTGGCCCTTGATGTCGATGGTCTGGGCGCCTCGAAAGCGTGAGAGCGCATGCGACCCGGCCTCACGGGCGCAACGCCATGCGACATCGATCGCCCGCGTGCCCGTCGCCGAGAGCGGAAGCTCCAACCGGGCCGTCATGCGCGTGCCGGCGCGCCCGCGAACGCCTCTCGCAGCGCAGCCGCGCACTCGTCGATAGCCCGGTTGCCCTGCGGGATGACGTCGTGCATGCCCACGAACCCGTGCACCATTCCCGGGTATCGCCCGTGCTTCACGGCCACGCCCGCCGCGTGCAGCCGGGCGGCGTAGGCGTCACCCTCGTCGCGCAGGGGGTCGAACTCGGCGGTGATGACGATCGCCGGTGGCAGCCCTGACAGGTCCGGCGCCCGCAGGGGCGATGCATGGGGGTGCGTGCCGTCGGCGCCGCCCAGGTAGTGGTCCCAGAACCAGCGCATCGCATCGGTGGTCAGGAAGTAGCCCTCGGCGTTGTCGCTGTACGAGGCCGTGTCGAAGGAGTAGTTGGTCACGGGATAGATGAGCACTTGGTACGCCAGCGCCGGTCCGCCGCGCTCCCGTGCGATCAGCGCCGTGGCTGCGGCGACGTTGCCGCCCGCGCTGTCCCCACCGACGGCGACGCGGCTCGCGTCCGCCCCGAAGTCCGCCGCGTGCGCTTGCACGTAGGCCGCCGCGGCGTAGCCGTCCTCCGCCGCGGCCGGGAAGCGGTGCTCGGGCGCCAGACGATAGTCCACCGACACGACCACACACGCGGCGCGGTTCGCCAGCTTGCGGCACACGCCATCGTGTGTGTCGAGGTCGCCGATGACCCAGCCGCCGCCGTGGTAGTACACGAGCACGGGCAGCGGCTCGCTCGATGTGGGTGTGTACACGCGCACGCGGATCTCGCCTGCCGGCCCCGGGATCGCGCGATCCTCGATGCGGTCGACGGGCTCCAGCGCTTCGACCGGGGAGCGCGTTGCTTTGAACATGGCGCGCGCCTGCTCGGCGCTGAGCGAGATCATCGGCGGCATGTTCAGCGCCGCCATCTGGTCGAGCAGCGCCTTCACCGTCGGGTCGAGTGGCATGGGTCGCTCCTTATCGTGCCCGCCTGCTTGCTGCCCTGATGCTACACCGCTGCGTCAGTTCAGGCTCGGCCCCGGCCGTCCGGCCACGACGCCCGGGATCCAGGAAGCGAGCAGCTCCTCCAGCTCATTGGCGTTCTGCTTCAGTGTGTGGTCGGATTCTGCGTACAGCACCAGCCGCTTCGGCTCCATCGCCCGCGCGTGGATGTCCTCGCTCGCGGCGTGGTCGAGGATCCCGTCGCGCATCCCGTGCACCAGCAACAGCGGCTTCATCAGGCGTTCCACCGTCCGCGTACCGTAGAGCTGCGGCGAAAGCGCCGCCACGCCGGCCACCGCATCCGACAGCTCGCCGGCCTTGATGACGACCGCCGCCCCGAACGAGTGCCCGACCAGCGCGATGCCGCCGGTCGCCCCCAGCCCGCGCAACAGGGAGACCCCGGCGAGCACGTCCAGCACACATTCCTCGAACTCGCCGGGCTGGCGGTAGTGCAGGCGCAATGTCGAGATGTGCGGCCGCAGGCGCTCACCCAGCCGCTCGTACAGGTTGTCCGCCGGTCCCTGGAAGCCGCCCATCGCGCCGCCAACCAGGATCGCCGCGGCCGGCTGGGTAGCGCAGGGATGGAGGATGGCGCGGATCTCGCCGCGCGACGTCGCGACCATCACCCGCAGCGTGCCATCGGGTTCGGGGTGTGCCCCCACCTGCTCGATCCTTAGCTCGAGGTCAACGTCCTGCGGCTCGGGGGCTTCTTCGGAGAAGTCCATGCGTCCAAAGGGTACAGGGCCCGCCGGGTTGATCACGTGCGCCCTGCGCTACAATGGCGCCGCCAACAACATGAAGCGCAAGATCCTGTTGACCGCGTCCCTCTCGCTCGCGCTCGCCGCCTCCGCCTCCGCGTGCGGGAAGAGCGATCAGGCCATCATCCAGGAGCAGTACCAGCAGGCCGCGAACGCCTGCCCGCAGGGCTGCGACGACCCGCCGCCGGGCTGCGTCATCAAGGGCAACATCGGCTCCACCGGGCTCAAGTTCTTCATCCTGCCGGAGAACCCGCTCTGGGAGCGCGCCATCGTCGAGGCCGTGAAGGGCGAGAAGTGGTTCTGCAGCGCGGCGGAAGCGCAGGCCAACGGCTTCCAGCCGGTCCCCGGCAGCAACTAGTACCTATCGGACTTGACGAAGTTGGTGGCCCGAAGCGACAGGTGTCTGGGGCTGTATGACGCCGTCGTCGCTCATCCCGACGCCGACAGCGACAGGTTGAGGGACACCAGGTAGACGGCGATCCCGTCGCTATCCGACGATACCGCGCTCCTTGAGCGCCGCCACAGCCGCCTGGTCGAAACCGATCGACGAAAGCACGTCGTCCGTGTGCTGGCCCGGCTGTGGCGCCGTCGTGCGCACCGTCCCCGGCGTGTCCGAGAGCTTCGTGCCGATGCCCAGATGCGGGATCGTGCCCAGCGTCGGGTGCTCGACCTCCACGACCATCTCCCGTGCGCGGTTGTGCGGGTCGTCCAGGGCCTCGCGCAGGGAGTACACGGGTCCGGCGCAGATGTCGCTCTTGATCAGGTCCTGGTACCACTCGTCGCGGCTCTTCTCCTTGAACCGCTTCGTGAAGTATTCCTTCATCTCCTCGCGCTTCGATGGGTCGTACTGGTGCGGGATGTACTGCTCGCAGCCCAGCAGCTTGCACAGGTTCACGAAGAAGTGCGGCTCCAGGCTGCCGATCGAGATCCAGCCGCCATCGCCGCACTCGTAGACGTTGTAGTGCGGCACCGAGCCGTTGAGCAGCGTGTTTCCGCGCCCCGGCGATTCGTTGCCCATCAGCACCGGCCCCACCGAGCTGGCGAGCAGCGACAGCACGCCGTCCGACATCGCGATGTCGACATACTGCCCCTTGCCGCTGCGTTCTCGTGCCATCAGCGCCACGAGGATCCCGAAGGCCGCGTGCAGCCCGCCGCCCGCGAAGTCGGCGATGATGTTCATCGGGATCGCGGGCGGCTGGCCCGGCCATCCGATCATCCCGAGCGCGCCGCCGACCGAAATGTAGTTGATGTCGTGGCCGACCAGGTTGCTGTACGGCCCCGTCTGACCGAACCCGGACAGCGAGCAGTACACGATGCGCGGGTTCCGTTTGCTCAGCGTCTCATAGTCAACGCCCAGCCGCTTAACGACGCCCGGCCGAAACCCCTCGAGCACGACATCGGCCGTGTCCGCGAGCTTGTAGAAGATCTCGCGCGCCTCCGCCTCCCGCAGGTTGAGGACGATGCTGCGCTTGTTGCGGGCCAGCATGTTGAACGCCGCCGCCTTCTCGGCGTCCGCGCGGCCCAGCACGGCCATCGCCGCCATTTTGCCCTCGGCTGGCGCCTCCACCAGCAGCACGTCGGCGCCCATGTCGCCCAGCAGCATCGAGCAATACGGGCCCGGCGCCAGGCGTGACAGGTCGAGAATCTTGATCCCTTCGAGCGGAAGCATGGAGTTGGTCCCTTCGGTAACGGCCGTGCGTAAGCCTCGCGCGGGCGCCGGAAGGGTGTCGTGAAGACGGCCGTGCGTCAAGCGGCGCCTTTGCGCGGGGCGCAGTGCGGGCTATCAGCCGACGCGAATTGGCGACGATTGGGTGTTGGTGCAGGGTCCAGCGGGATGGGGTGGGGCAGGGGCGAGCCCGGACGGCTCAGGCCAGCGGCTCCAGTCCCACGAGCTGGCACACGCGCTCCGCAGCTGCGACGAAGCTGGTACCGGCGATGCGTGCCCGGGCCTCGCGCCCGTCCTCCAGTCGCAGGATGACCTCGCGCACGCCCTGGGCGAAGTACATCGACGCCATCACGCCCGGGCGGTCGAGTCGCGCCAGCGTCGCTCGCCAGTCGATCTCGGCGCCCTCGACCGTGGCCAGGCCCGCCGTAATCAAAGAGCCGTCGACCGTTGCGATCGCGGCGACGATCTGCTCTGGCGCAGGCTGGCGGATCGGCGCAGGCGCGGGCGGCATGGGAGGTGTCGCAGTAGCGGTGTGTCGCAGGCTGGCGAATGTCATGGGTATCCGGTTCCCCTGGCGCGGGCCTCGCGTTCCTCTTCTTGCATTGTCGGCCCCAGGGGGGCGCCCCCGCATTAAGCGGCCATTAAATCGGGAAGAAATGCAGGGCCTCCCTGCATTGCGCCGCGATTCACAGGACAGGCAGTCCGAAGACCGCGGGCCAGGCAGCCGCGGGGCAAAGTAGGCCGCGGGGCAAAGTAGCCGCGGGGCAGCGATCGACGGCGCTCCGTGACGCACCCCGCTCTCGCGCCGGAGCGCCGCCTATCGCTATCCCGCGGCGCCGGGGGCCAAACGGCCCATGCCGCGCGGCTCTCACATCGCCATGGCAAGCTGCCCCGCCGTCGGCCCGACGGGCTCGGCCTTCAGGAGCCCGTACTTCATCCGCAGACGCTCGATCTGTTGGTGCACCTGCTGGGTGTAGGACTGCGGTGCGTACCATCCCCGGTAGTACTTCTGGTAGCGCTCCGCCAGGTGGGGGTACGCTTCGCGCAGGAACGGCATGAACCACTCCTTCGTCCCCGGACGCAAGAACAGCACGTTGTCGTGTACGTAGCTCGCCCCGTGCTCGCGCGCCGCCTCGACCACCCGCTCCAGGTTCGCCGGGTCGTCCGTCAGCCCCGGCAGGACGGGCGCCAGCAACACGCCGGTGCTGATGCCCCGCTCGGCCAGCTTCCGCATCGCCTCCAGCCGCTTCTGGGGGCGGGCCGTCTCCGGCTCCGTCCGCCGCCAGACGTCGTCATCCAGCGTGGCCACGCTGAAGTTCACGCGCACTTCGGCCACGTGGGACAGCTCCTCCAGCAGGTCGATGTCGCGGATCACGTGCGGCGACTTGGTGGTGATGCTTACGGGATTTGCGAAGTCGCGCATCACCCGCAGGCAGCGGTGGGTCAGCGAGTACTTCAGCTCCGCCTGCTGGTACGGGTCGCACGCGGTACCGATAGCGATCAGCTCCCGCGTCCACCCCGGCCGGCCCAGGTCACGACGCAGCGCTTCCGGTGCGTTCACCTTCACGACGACCTTCGTCTCGAAGTCGCGGCCGGCGTCGTACCCCAGGAACTCGTGCGTGTTGCGGGCGAAGCAGTAGGCGCAGGCGTGCTGGCAGCCGCGATAGGGGTTCAGGGTCCACCGGAAGGGGACCTGGCGCACCGTGCCGGGGGTGACCCGGTTGACGATGGATTTGCACTCGATCTCTTCGAAAATGATGTCTGGCATGGTTGGCTCCAGCGCTCATTAGGACAAGTGTTCTAGAGCGGGGATCCGCAGTCTAGGACTAGAACAAATGTTTGTCAAGCCCCTGGCGACAACAGACGGCCACTCATTTGGCGCCATCCGGCTGCAGGGTGTTGCCGCTAGACGCCGGTCGCCTACGATGGCACCCCAACGCACCCCGCACGGAGGACCACCATGGATTTCGAGACCATCCTGTACGAGAAGGACGGCGGCAAGGCCCGGATCACCCTCAACCGGCCTGAAAAGCTGAACGCACTCTCGGGCAAGCTTCAGCGCGAGCTGAACCAGGCGCTGTGGGAGGCCGACAATGACGCCGCGGTGCACGTCATCATCCTGCGCGGGGCGGGACGGGCGTTCTGCGCAGGCTACGACCTTTCCCCGATGCAGTCGCCACCCCCGCGGGCTGAAGGCCCGCGCCCCGAAGGACAGAAGGATGGTGGCGAGGCCTACACCAACGTCTATCGCGGCATGTCGAACTACGACGACGACGCGTGGCAGCTCGAACGCCAGCAGCGCGACCGCATGGCGATCTGGGACATCCACAAGCCCGTCATCGCTCAGATCCACGGGTACTGCCTCGCTGGCGGCACGGACCTGGCGTGGCTGTGCGACATCGTCGTCGCCGCCGACGACACCGTCATCGGTTTTCCGCCGGTGCGCGCGATGGGGTCGCCGCCGGCGCACATGTGGACCTACCTCGTCGGCCCGCAGTGGGCGAAGTACTTCCTGCTCACGGGCGACAGCATCACCGGCGCCGAGGCCGCCGAGATCGGCCTCGTATGGCGTTCCTTCCCTTCCGACGAGCTGGAGGGAGCGGTCGAGGCGCTCGCCTCGAAGATGGAGAAGATCGACGTCGAACTGCTCTCGCCGAACAAGCGCATCGTCAACCTGGCGATGGAGATGATGGGCGCCCGGACGGTGCAGCGCGTCGCCGCCGAGAACGACGCTCGCGCTCACCTATCCCCCGCCGTCCGCGAGTTCGGACGCCGGGCCATGACCGAGGGCCTGAAGTCTGCGCTCGAGTGGCGCGACAGCAAGTTCCAGGATGGCCGCGGCACCGAGGCCTACCAGAAACGCCGCGCCGAGCAGGAAGCCCGCCTTCGCCACGAGTAGGCCCAGCGTCAGTCGCGGACACCCTCGGCATACGCCAGTGGTATCGTCAGCTTGACCGAGCCGGAGCGCTGAGCCTGCTCGTCCAGCCGCTCCTCGAGCAGCTTGAACACGCGAACGCGCTGTTCGTCCGGCACCACAGCCTTCCAGGCGTCCAGGAACCCCAGCCGGATGAAGTGGTGGCGCAGCAGGGCGCCCCCGCTGGCGAACCGCATCGGCAGTTCGCGCTCGACGGCGCGCACGAACCGCAGGCCCGCCTCGTCGAACAGGGATCGGACGCTGTCTATGGTCGCCCGATGGTCGACGTGCGTCTGCAGCGCCGCTATCGCGGTCGCGAGCCCGGCTGCGGTCAGCGTCGACTCGAACGCCGCGTAGAACTCCCGCATGTGTCCGCGCAGGTTCGTTGTCAGGGCGACGGTCCCGCCCGGCCGCAGGACGCGCGCGCATTCGCGCATGGCCGCGGCCGCGTCGGCGAAGTTGTTCAGCCCCAGGTTCGACACGATCAGGTCGAACGCCTCGCCCGCGAACGGCATCGCCGCGCCGTCGCCCGAGACGAGCCGCGCATTCGTCACGCCCCAGGTCCGCTGCTTGGCGAGCGCTCGACCGAGGGCGGGCCGCCACGGGTCGAGCCCGGTGACGCTGCTGCCGGGACCCAGCCGCTCCGCGAGGTCCAGCAGCGGGAACCCCGTCCCCGGGCCCAGGTCCAGGACCCGCGTGCCCTGCCGCAGCGGCAGCTCCTCGAACAGCAGCAGGCCCGCCATCGCCGACCACAGCGGCAGCTCGTCGTACACGGTCACATTCGCCGGGTCGTCCCAGTCGACCTCGGGCGCATCGAGGTACTCGGTCATCCGTCACCCTCCTCGCGTGCCTGGCGCTTCCATTCGTCGCGAAGGGCGGCCATCACGACCGTGTCGTGGTAAGCGCCTTCGGTGTAGATCGCCTCGCGCCGGCGGCCCTCCTCGACGAAGCCTGCTTTCCGGTATGACGCCTGGGCGCGCTGGTTGAACGAGAACACGTGCAGTTGCACGCGGTTCATGTTCATCTCGTCGAAGGCGAATCGCAGCAGGGTCCGCAGGGCGTCTGTGCCATAGCCCTTCGACCAGCACGCCTTCTCGCCGATCATGATGCCCAGCTCGCACTTGCGCTCCTCCGGCTGGGCGGCGAACAGGTTCGTGTTCCCGATGTGCTGTCCCTCTTTGGTCTCGATCGCGAAGAAGACGCGGTCGTAGGTCATCGGCTTGGAGCACAGCTCGCGCAACCACCCCTCCTCCGCCGCGCGCGAGATCTCGTACCGCATGGAAAGAAATCGCGTGACTTCCCTGTCGTTGATCCAGCGGGTGTTGCGCTCCAGGTCGTCCAGCTCCGGCGCTCGCAGGTTCACCAGCGTCCCCTCAAGCATGCGTCTCCTCCTTCATCCCGAGGCCGTGCAGCGCCTCGAACTCTCGCTTCAGGACGCCCATCTCCAGTCCGTCGACCCAGTCGCCATGCCGGTATCGGAACTGGCGCTGCCGTACCTCCTCGACGAAGCCGCACTTCCGGTAGCAGGCGATCCCCCGGGCGTTGTCGGCGTAGACGTGCAGATCCACGCGGTGCAGGTCCATCTCCCCGAACGCGAACCGCAGCAGCGTGATGATCGCGTCCGTCCCGTACCCCTGCGACCAGCAGTCCTTCTCGCCGATCATGATCCCCAGCTCGCCGTTACGGTTTTCGGGCGCAATCCGGTGCAGGCCGATGCTGCCAATGTGCCGGCCAGCCTTCGTCTCGATCGCGAAGCTCTGGTCCGCGAAGGAGGGTGCTTTCGATACGCGGCCGCGCACGAACTCCTCTTCGGCGGCGAGCGACCACTCGTAGCGGTTGCCCAGGGTCGCCGTCACCTCGCGGTCGTTGACCCAGCCGTGCATCCGCTCCGAGTCGGTCATCTCCTGCGCCCGCAGGTTCACCAGCCGTCCTTCCAGCATGCGCTCCCTCCTTACTCGCGCGATCTCCCGGCTAAACAGAAAGCCCACCGCTTCGGGTGGGCCTGCCTGCGCTTCGATGGTTGCGTTTCCGCTACGTCTTACGTTGCCGGCAGGCCAGGGTTCGGCGGATGGCGAGCATGCGCGCGCGATCGCACGACTGCGCGTCGGGTGCCGATCCGAGTACCAGGTGCTCTGTGTGCCGCTGCATGACCCCTCCAGGGTTGGCTGAGTATACCCGTCCCGGCCACGGCGGTCGCAAGCCGATCGAGCGCCGCCGGCTCAGCGAGCTGCGCGGTGCGCGACACACCGCGCCTGCGACCCGCGACCAGAAGATCGAGAAATTTGCCGGAAGGGCCGGAGATCACTTGAAGATTGCCGCCCGGTGAAGTACTACCTACGACAGAGCAAATGCCCCGAGGGCGACATAGGGCGCGCCGCGCGCGCATTGAAAGGAGTCTTGCCAATGTCACTGCAGCAGTTCCGCACGGACGACGACGGTGTGCCCGGAGGCACCATTCCGGCGCCTGAGCCGCCGGCGCCATCGCCGCAGCTCTCGATGCCCGGCCTCGCCACCCCAGCGGTGAAGAAGGCCGCCCCAAAGAAGGCGACGAAGAAGGCGGCGAAGAAGGCGGCGAAGAAGGCCGCGCCGAAGAAGGCGGCCAAGAAGGCGGGGCGGAAGAAGGGCGCCAAGAAGGCGGCAAAGAAATCGGCCAAGAAGGCTGCGCCGAAGAAGGCTGCGAAGAAATCGGCCAAGAAGGCTGCGAAGAAATCGGCCAAGAAGGCTGCGCTGAAGAAGGCTGCGAAGAAATCGGCCAAGAAGGCTGCCAAGAAGGCGGCACCGAAGAGGGCCGTGAAGAGGAAGGGCGCCCGAAAGAAGAAGTAGCAGTCGATGTCACAGCCCCCCTTCGCGGGGTCGCGGACGAAGGCAGGCCGCGCCCTCGACGCGCGCCGTCGGACTGAGTGTGATCGGACGAGAGGAGGGCCGGCCGCGCGGCAGCCCTCCTTTCGCGTGCCCACCAAAGCGGGTCTTCCGGCGCTTGCCGCTCGGGCCACCTATGGCGTACCATCGCGCGCAAGCGAAAGGACGCGCCCGTGCTCTGCCCCTACTGCGGCACCAACAACCGAGACGACGCCGGTTTCTGCCTCAAGTGCCGGGCCACGCTGGGCCCCGCGGCCGCTCCCCCACCCGCCCATACTGGCGCGCAGCCGCCGACCGATGCCTGGCAGGCGCCGTACTACGACCGCGCCCCGGCCCCCCAGCTCGCCTTCACCTACGCCGCCTTCTGGCCGCGCTTCGGCGCCTGGCTGCTGGATTCCCTGTTCTCGACCTTGCTCGCCGCCATCCCCGGCGTCGCTCTGGCCGTCGTCCTTGGGCTGGCCGTCGCAGCAAACCAGGAGGAGCCTGTCAGCCGCTTCGAAGAGGACAACCAGGATGGGAACATCGCCCTGGCCGCTTTCGGAGGGTTCCTGCTCGGCTATCTACCCGTCTACTTCGGCTACCACACCATCGCCAATGCGAAGGGTGGAGGCTGGGGTAAGCGCATCGTCGGCCTTCGCGTGCTGAAGGAGACAACCGGCGAAAACCCCGGCTACGGGACGGGCTTCCTCCGCATCTTCATCACTCGCCTCATCGGCTTCATCAGCATCATCAGCCTCCTCGATCACCTCTGGTGTATCTGGGATCGCCAGAAGCAGACCTGGCACGATAAGATCGCCGGGACGGTGGTCGTCGCCGTCTCATAAGAGAGCAGGCACGTCGTGTTCATCATCCGCTTCTTCACGGGCTCGATACTCGGCATCTTGAGCGGCATCTTCCTCGGTCTCATCCTCATCGCCGTCATCGTCGGCGTCACCACGACCGCCCTGATGGCCTCGGGTGGCCCCAGCGCTTGCGAACCCGCTTCGGGCGAGATCGCCATCAGTCAGGCCAACAGCGACGCCTTCATCGCCAAATGGGACGCCTTCGACAAGGCGCTGAATGGCGGCACGCCCGGGTTCGCCACCTTTAACGAGAGCGAGATTGCGTCGCGTGCCGAATCCTGGGCCAACGAGGAAGACGTCCCTTTCAAGGACATCCGCGCCTGCCTGCACGACGGCTACGGCGAAGCCTCAGCCACACTGCGCGTTCTCGGCATGGACGTGAAGGTGCGGGTGAAGGGCACACTCGACCTGACCGGTGACAATCCCGAGGCCAGGGTTGACGACATCTCCGTCGGCAACGTCCCCGGCTTCCTCATGGCGCCCGTGGAGTTCATCGTCGACCGCTCGCTGGACGATGGCCTTGATGAACTCGAAATCGACCACGACTACTCGCTAACCCTCAAGGAAGGCGAGGCGACGGTCGGCGGGAAGCCGTAGGCTAGTCGTTGTTCGTTGTTCGTTAGGGATGGCAACGGCCGGGCTGCTACGAATGCACGCCGGCGCGCGGTTCGCGGGCGATGACGCCTTCGGCCTCGAGCGCCGCGATCTCCGCGTCGGAGAGCCCCAGCAACTCGCCCAACACCCAGCTGTTGTGCTCGCCGAACATGGGCGCCGGCAGCCGGACATGCGCGGGGGTGCGCGACATGCGCCACACCGGCCCTTCCATGTCCCACTCGCCCGCCGCCGCATGCGATACCGTCTCCCAGAATGCCCGCTCGCGCAGGTTCCCGTCGTACAGCACGCGCTGCAGCTTCAGTACCGGCGCCGCGGATACGCCCGCCCCCTGCAACACCTCCGCCGCCTCGTCCTGCGAGCGCTCCCGCGTCCACTCGGCGACGATGGGGTCCAGATCGTCCTGATGATGCCGCCGCGATACGACATCGGCGAAACGCGGGTCGCGCGGCAGCTCCGGCTGTGCGATTGCGTCGCATAGCGCTGTGAACTCGGCATCCGTCCCCACGCTCACCGCCACCCACTCGTCCTCGCCCGCGCACGGATACACACCCTGCACGCGTGAAAAGTGGCGGTTCCCCTGGCGCTGCCGCTCGGACCAGGCATCGACGCCGGTGGACGGGTCGTCGTCCAACGCCATCTGCCAGGCCAGCACGAACTCGCCGAGATTGCCGATCATCGCCTCCCACTGCGCCACTTCGACGTGCTGCCCCTCGCCCGTCTCCCGCCGGTGCAGCAGCGCTGCCAAAGCCGCCGCCGCCGCGATCGCCCCCGCATTCGGGTCCCCGTACGCGATGGGCGACTTGTGCGGCCCCATGCCCGGATAGCCGGTGATCGACGCGAGGCCCGCGAGCTGCTCGACGTTCGTGCCGTAGGCGACGTGTCCCGCTTCCGGACCGCTCTTACCGTGCGAGGGCATCGACACCAGGATGATGTCGTCCTTTACGGCCCGCAGGTCGGCGTAGTCGAGCCGCAACTTGCCGAGCACGTCGGCGCGGTAGTTCTCGACGACGACGTCGGACATCGATGCCAGGCGCAGCGCCAGCTCGCGACCGCGCGCGGTCTGCAGGTCCAGGGTAATGCCGTACTTGTTGCGGTTGTTGTGGTTGAAGTACGCCGCCTTGTCCCACCACTGCTCCGGCGGCCCGCTGAGGAAGTGCAGCGAGCGGAGCATGTCCCACGACCGCGCCGACTCGACCTTGATCACCTCCGCGCCCATGTCAGCCAGCAGCCGCGTCCCCGAAGGGCCGGCCCACACCATGGTGAGGTCAAGGATGCGGATGTTCGACAGCGGCAATTGGCCAGTCGAGGCGATGTTGGAGGCTGGAGGTTGGAGGTTGGAGGTTGGCGTCATTGGTCTTTCCGCGCGATTACTACGATCCGGTGCATGGTCAGGATCACGTCGCCTTTGGACGAATGGCGGCGGACAACTTCGTCGACGTGGGCGCCGTCTCCGTCGCGGTCAAAGTCCGGCATCAGCGGGGTCGTTTCAAGCGCAAGCAGGAGGCCGTCGCGTCCGGGGAGTCGCACGTGTGTCGTCAGGCTTTCACCAAGGAGCGGCGTGAAACCATGTCTGCGCAGAAATGCCTGCAGGCGGTCGATGCGTGGCCCCTTGGCGGCCTCGCCGTGCATTTGGCCTCGACCGAATACCGCACACACCTCGTTGGCATCGTGCTCGCCGATGCCGATCTCGAAGACGAGCCCACCTCTTCGCAACACGCGAGATCCCTCGCGCATGTAGACATCGCTTGCTGTCAGTGGTCCTCTCCGATTGATCAGCGCGCTGAAGGCGCTATCCGCGAACGGGAGGTGTCGCGCGTCGCACCATGCGTACGAAAGGCCGGGGATCCGCTGGGCTCGCTGTGCGTCGCGCGCCTGCTCGAGGCGCACGATGCCGTAGTCAATGCCAATCGTGCTTTTCACTTTGGGCGCGACGACAAGCCGTAGCCAATTCCCATTGCCGCAGCCGACATCCAGCACGATGTCATCGGCCTTCAGGCGTTCGTAGACGAGCGCGGTGAAGCGATCCTCGGGGTCGGGTTTGTCAGCCCGGCCACCCAACCGTTCGGCGGCATTCGGGCCGTAGGCCCGAAGTCGCTCGGGCACGATGTCGTAGAGCGAAATGGGCTTGCGCGAGCGGTCACGCGTCATGGCCGGAATCCAAGACCAGCAGTTGGCAGAGCGTATCGACGCCACTCATATGACACCTGCCGCTGACAATGCGACGAGATCGCGCGGAATGACGCCGAGCTCGCCGTACACCTCCGCGTTGTGCTGTCCCAGCAGCGGCGCTGGCCGCACCTGTGGCGGCGTCGCTGGCATGCGGGCGGGCGAGCCCGGGTATCTCATCGAACCAGCGGCCGGATGCTCGATGTCGCCGAAGAAGGCCCGCGCGTTCAGGTGCGGCGCCGCCAGCAGGTCGGCCATCGTGTTTACCGGCGAGATCGGCGCGCGGAAGCGGCCCGCTCGATCGTACGCCTCGGCCTTCGTCACGCCCGCGGTCCAGGCGTAGAGCTGCGCCATCAGCTCATCGTCGTTGCGCAGCCGCGCGCGGTTGTCCGTGAACCGCTCGTCCTCGGCCATCCAATGCATGTCGAGCGCGTCGAGGAGCTGCGGCCAGTTCTTGGGCATCGCGTGGATGCCGATGTGCCCGTCGATCACCGGGTAGATCCCGACGACGGCCGTCGCCATGTTGCCCCGGCGCGTGAGCAGCGCCTCCGACTTCCGGTACGCGAAGTCCGGCATGTAGATCTCGAGGATGGAGGCCATGACCTCCTGCCCGGCGACCTCCGCGCGCTGGCCGACACCGGTCTCGCGGGCGTTCCAGACGGCGGCGAGTGTCGCGCCGAATGCCCACGTGCCCGCCTGGTACAGGGCCTGGTAGCCGCCGTTCTGGATCGGCTCCCGGTCGGCGTCGCCGGTGAGGTAGTGCTGGCCGCCCGTGGCGTACGAGGTCAGGTTCGTGGCCCGCCAGCCGGCGTACGGCCCGCTGAGCCCGAACGCGGTCACGGACGTCGTCACGATGCGCGGGTTCACAGCCGCAAAGTCGTCGTGTGTCAGCCGCAGCCGCTCCAGCTCGCGCGCCGGCCGGTCGATGACCACCGCATCGCACTGTGCCGCCAGTCGCAGCGCCAGCTCCCGCCCGGTCGCCGCCTCGACATCCAGCGTGATCGACCGCTTCGACGTGTTCAACCAGAGGAACAGGGCGCTACGCTCCCGGTCCGGCATGTCGCCCGGAAACGGCCCGTGTCCCCGCGACTCGTCCCCCACCCCCGGCCGCTCGGCCTTGATCACATCCGCGCCGTAGTCGGCCAGCAGCTTCGTACACCACGGCCCCGAAACCCCCGAGGTGAGATCAAGAATGCGCAGAGATGAAAGTGGTGGCGTCATCGTGCGCCTTCCCCTACCAGCGGGTCATCTGTTGGGTGAGAGCCGTTCACTCGTCTTCGGACCAGTCCAAGTTCCGAGACGGCTGTCGAATTGAGCGAATGAAGCGCTGGAACTCGCGAACCTCCGCCTTTGTTCGCCACACCGCGGACGCGAGCGCCACGTAGTCGGGGCGTTCGTCAGGGATACCCTGCTCTTTTGCCAGCTCGCGGATGGACTTGGGTGGGGTTAGATCCTGCGACTGCTTGGCGCCCACAGGCTTCCTTCCACGAGCCGGTTTCGAGAACAGCGCCTCGAAGTCGATCGGTCCGCGAGGGATGCCCTGCTCCTTCGCCAATTCCTCGATGGATTTGGCAGGTGGGATCCGGATCGCAGGCCGGACAACCGGAGGACGTCTCTTGCGTGCCATCACCAGCTCAATCCTATTGTAGGGCGAGTCGCTCGCGCCCACCTACGCCTCAAACCGCCCGCATACATCCCCCGCAGCACGCAGGCCCGAGGTCAGCGCTGCCTCCGTGTACGGTCCGACCAGGTAGTCGCCGGCGAAGAACACGCGGTCGCTCCGCTCGCGCCGCTCCTTGAACGCCGCCAGCGAGCGGATGTAGCCGTGATAGAACTGCGGCACCAGCTCCGGCCACCTGTGCACCACCACGCGCTCCGTCTTGTCGAGCCCGCGCATCGGCAGCTTCTCCAGCTCCGCCAGGGCCGCGGCGGCGATCTCGTCGTCGCCCTTCCCCATCAGCTCGGCTGCGTACGCTTCGCTCAGCGCGCAGTTGAACATCGTCTTCCCCTCGGGTACCGCCCCTTCCTTCGGGTTCTCCATCGCCATGCCGTACAGCCGCACGCCCTCCGTCCGCCCGATGCCCAGACCATATATGCCGGGGTCCGCCTCCGTATCCGACGTCATCACGAAGCAGATGACGCTGCTCGCGTAGCGCACGCCCTCGAAGAACAGCGCCTCTTCCGCCGTCAGCGTCTCGCACAGCCGCGCCACGTGGTTCCCCGGCGTCGCCACCACAGCCGCGTCCGCCGCCAGCGCCTCGCCCGTCCCGAGCCGCACCGATACGCCATCCGCTGTCTGCGCGATGCCAGAGACCTCCGTCCCCGTGCGCACCCGCAGTTTCGACGCCAGCGTCCCGGTCAGCAGGCCGTTCCCCCCGTTAAACGCGCTCAGACGGAAGCCGCCGAACATGTAGTCGATCGTCGCCAGCACGAACGCCCGCGACAGGTTCTCGGGCAGCACGGTGAAGGTCGAGGCGAACGGCGGCTCGATCAGGTAGTCCAGCACCTCGCGCCCGTATCGCCGGAGCGCCCAGTCGCGCGCCGTCGCGTCGTCCAGGGGCGCCGCCTTCTCGATCGCGTAGAAGTCCAGCAGCCGCTTGTTCCGCCGCAGCTCGAACAGGATCCCCGGCAGCCGCAGCTTGCTGCCCCACGACAGGTCGCGCGCTCGCAGGATGGCCTTGAGGCCCGCGTAGTTGTCGCTGACGAACCGCCCGTTGCGCAGCGTTGCGCCACGTCCCGTCTTCAGCCGCCGCACCTGGTCCCGCAGGCCCAGCTCGTCGACCAGCGCCCGCATGTTGCGATAGCTGCTCGCGATGAACTGCGCGCCCCGGTCGACGACGAAGTCGCCATGGCGCTCGCTGCGCATGCGGCCGCCCGCCTCGTCGTTGCGCTCCAGCACTTCCACGTCGAAGCCGGCCTTGTGCAGCGTGTACGCCGCCGTCAGCCCGGCGATCCCGCCGCCCACCACGATGATCCGACGTGTCATGCCGGCGAGGATACCGCCTCCGGCGTTCTCGGGCGCGATCGTATACTTTCGGGTACCGGCCCTTGTATGTTGCGGCAGTCGCCCCCGAGGTCACGATGGGTATTGAGTTCTTCCTGACGACTCTGGTGGTCGTGGTTACACCGGGCACGGGCGTCCTGTACACGCTGACCGCCGGCCTTTCGCGGGGTGCCCGCGCCAGCGCGATCGCCGCGGTTGGCTGCACCCTGGGGATCGTGCCGCATGTCGCAGCCGCGGTCACGGGACTGGCGGCGCTCCTGAACACGAGTGCGCTTGCCTTCCAGACGCTCAAGTACCTGGGCGTCGTGTATCTGCTGTACCTCGCGTGGCGGACGCTCCGCGACCGGGACGCGCTCGCGGTGGAGGACTCGGGTGCTCCCCCTTCCGCGCTCAAGGTCATCGTCACCGGGGTGCTCGTCAACCTGCTCAACCCCAAGCTGACGATCTTCTTCTTCGCGTTCCTGCCTCAGTTCGTCAGTCCCGGCGAACCGTTCGCGGTCGTGAAGATGCTCGAGCTGAGCGCGGTGTTCATGCTGATGACGCTCGTTGTGTTCACCGGCTACGGCGTGTTCGCGGCGGCCGTGCGGAACCAGGTGCTCTCGCGTCCCCGGATCATTAGGGTCATGCGTGGCCTGTTCGGTGGCGCTTTCGTCGCCCTTGGCGCGCGGCTCGCCCTCGCCGACCGATAACCCGCACGCTTTCGGCGCTTGACAGGCTTGCGTCCGGCGGCATACCCTCACGCCATCGCAGGCCGCGCCCGCGGCCGCACGAACGGGAGGAGGTGCTTGATGACTGTGCTTGCCATCACCCCGGCGCCGTCACGCTCCCGGAAGGCCACCGCCTGATACCGCTCGTCAACTGACGTCATGCGCAGGCCGCCCACGGGGCGGCCGTTCGGCGTCCACTCTGCGGCCGTGCCGGCTCCGGTCATCGCAACGACACCAAGGTCCACCGTCATTCACCCGCGCGGCGCGCACTGCGCCCGCGACCAGGAGGTTCGTCTCATGCACAACGACAACGTCATCACCAGCCGATCCCATCACCTACATCGCTGCAACTCAGGGAGACCTACGTGGGACTCAACCGTGTACATGAAGAGATAGCCGACCTCGCCGAGTTCGTCGGCTCTACGATGCTCGAGGAGATCCTCGGCGTCGTGAAGAGCGGGAAGGAGGCGACCGTGTACTGCGCCCGCGCGGGCGCGCGCCTTGGTGGCGGCCTCGTCGCCGCGAAGGTGTACCGCGACCGCAAGGTCCGTCAGTTCGCGAACGCCGCCGCCTACAACGCCGGCCGTCTGCGCCAACGCCAGCGTCGCGAGACGCGCGCAATCGAGAACCGCTCGCGCTTCGGCCAGGAGGCCGCGTTCTCGAAGTGGGTCGCCGACGAGTACGAGACGCTGCACCTGCTCCACAACGCGGGCGTCTGCGTGCCACGGCCACTCGCCAGCTCCGACCGCATCATCCTCATGGACTACGTCGGCGACGAAGAGGAGCCCGGCACGCCGCTTACGAACGTACCGCTCGACGCCGATGAGGCCCGCCTGCTGTTCGAGATCCTCATGCGCAATGTCGAGCGCATGCTCGCTTGCGACCGCGTCCACGGCGACCTCTCGCCCTACAACGTCCTCTACCACGATGGCGAAGTCCGCATCATCGATCTGCCCCAGGCCGTCGACGCGCGCTTCAACCCCAACGCTCTCGACCTGCTCGACCGCGACGTCGAGAACCTTTGCCGCCACTTCGCGCGCTTCGGCGTCCAGTCCGACGCCTGGCGCCTCTCCCGCGCGATGTGGGCCGGCTACCTCCGCTCAGAACTCTGAGCCCGCACGGGAGGAGGGGGATCGCCAACCGCGATCCCCCTCCTCTGGCCTCGGACTCCTGGCGCCTGCCTCCAACCCCCAACCCGCGTCACAACTCTGTAAAATCCCGCCCGCGCGGCCCATCCCGGCCCACAGAACGCCGTACCCGGGCCGAGACTCTTGATAGCGGCGGACCGTCGTGCAGGGACGGTCATCCGGCTACCTCCTTCCTCTGCCTGTGTGGCGTGGGCCTCGCATTGCGCGGGGCCTTCGTCCTTCCCGCCCTGACCGTCCCGTCGCACCTTGCTCGCCGTGCCGCGGGGCGCGTAGCGTGCGACTGCGGCACAATGGGCGGCATGAGACAGCCGCTCGCTACTTCACACGCCGCCTGCAAGGGGCACGCGCCCGAGAACACCCTCCCCGGCATCGAGGCTGCCCTCCGCATCGGCGCCGACGCCATCGAGATCGACGTCCACTGCACGGCCGACGGCGTCCCCGTCCTCATTCACGACGAGACCGTTGACCGCACCACCGACGGCGCCGGCAACATCCACGATATGCCGCTCAGCGTGGTCCGCGCGCTCGACGCCGGCGCCCGTCAGTTCGCCCCGAAGTTCGAGGGCACCCGCATCCCGACACTGGCCGAAGTGCTGGAGCTGACGAAGGGCCGCGCTCTCTTGCAGATCGAGATCAAGCAGACCGGCATCGAGCAGCAGGTGGCGCAGGTGGTGCGCGAGGCGGGAGCGGTGGCCGACTGCGAGGTGCACTCGTTCTGGCCCCAGGTCGTGAAGGCGATGCGGGAGACCGAGCCCCGCATGGCCGCCGCACTCCTCACCGATGGCCGCCGGATCGTCGACTGGGACGACTTCTTCGGCTTCGCGCTTTCGCTGAATGCCCAGGGCGTCAGCGTGTACTACGCCTTCGCCACGCCCCAGATCGTCCGCCAGGGCCAGCTCCGTTCCCTCACCTTCATGACCTGGACCGTCGACGACGAGAAGGACATGGCCGCCATGTGCGACGCCGGCGTGGACAGCATCTGCAGCAATTTCCCCGACCTCGCCCGCCGCACCATCGACTCCCGCACCCCCGCCCGCCGCTAGTGTGTGGATCGGCACCAGTTGGCGGAGCTTCTCGCAGAGTCGCCGCTCGGAGAGTCGCCGAAGGAGACAGCTCCGCTGACTGTTCTGATTCGGCTGGTGTTCGTAGCTGTCCCCTGTCCCCTGTCCACCTGAACAGCCGATTCTGTAGAATCAAACCACGCACGGGTGTAGCTCAGTTGGAAGAGCAGCGGTCTCCAAAACCGCCGGTCGGGGGTTCGAGTCCCTCCACCCGTGCCAGATTTCAGCTTCCGGAAGGCGAGCCGAAAGGCTCGTTTTCGCTTTCTTGACAGAAGCTGCACATGGGGTGCGATCGTTCAACGCAGACATAGGGCCGCTACGCTACTCGGCCCGCACGAACGTCCACTCGCGCTCGCCCTCTATGATCTTATCCTCATCGAGATCGCCCTCGACGTACGCCCGAACGTCTTCAAGGGAGATCGTGATCCCGAGTTCGTCGCGAAGCCAGTCGCGCATGTGGGCATATGTTGGCTCCTCGTCCGAGTCTCGGAACCCATCCAGGGCGCGGATTAGCTTCTGCTTTCGGTCGGCAGGGCTGCTCATCTCGTACTCGTCTCCTGTACAACGTCGTTTGCTCCGAAGCTAGTATAGATCGGGGTGCTAAACCCGTTCGCTTTGAAATTTCAGCATGTATGTTCTAGGCTGTACGTCCAGGGCGGAGTGGAGGAGGAAATGCGCAAGAGCGTTGCCTGGTTCGACCGCGCGGTGAAAGCGATTGGACAGATCGCCGACGACTCGTCGTTGCTCGGGCTGGACGACCGATACATTTGCCCGTTGTGCATTCGGGGCTTTCACCGCGCTGATGCGGCCAACTTGACACTAGAGGATGCTCCACCACGAGCTCTTGGGGGTCGAAAAGTCGCCCTGACATGCCCGGACTGCAACCACAGTGCCGGATTCCGGCTCGATGCTCACATGGTGAGGCAGGCGAACTTCGAACGCGGTTGGCAGACGAAGCCACTAGTGTCGGAGATTTCCATCGGTGATGTTTCAGCCAAGGTCGATCTCAGCGTGGCGCCTGGCGAGATCACAACGGCGAATTTCCGCAAGAGGAACTCTCCCGCAACGAGCGACGCACTGGCGCGGGAATTGGATCGAGTGACTGGTTCGGGCGGACAACTCACGCTCCACATTCGCCTTGATCATGACAGCCGGATGGCCTTCATAGGATGGCTTAAGGCGGCGTACGTTATTGCCTTCGCTGCGTTTGGCTACTCATACATTCTTCAACCAGAATTGGACGTTGTGAGGCGTCAAATCCAAGAACCAACGGCCTCTCTGGTTGCCGATGTTGCGGGCATTCGCCGCGAAGATCCTCAGACAACGCGCAGAGTCGGATACTCGGTTGAGCGCGGAGAACTGGATGTTGTACTGGTGCAGATGGGTACGCGCATCCTATTTCTTCCGGGTTTCACTCCGGGCGCAGACCTGTACGGTGCATTGTCTCGGCTGCCAAGAGACACGCCGATCCCCTGGAAACTGACAGAAGTTGACTGGCCCAGCGAGCCAACTCATTGGTTGGATTTCAATGAACGTCGAGCTCCCCTGAGACTCGAACTGCGCTCGCGCCCGCCTCAGGGCGTTAAGTTGACGCCAACGATAGGCGAGGAGGGCGTCAGGTGAGTGGCGAGCGGATCCTCGTCGCGAGATCCGATGGTCGCGCCGTGCCGCTCGTGAGCTTCTCACGCAATGAGCGCGGTGATGTGTTCGTTCGTGGTCTAGGCGGCAATCGAGCTATGTATGCCAGCTACGAGGCCGACGGTCACGTTCACTTCCGCGATCCGAATGCCACGCCGAATTGGAAAGATGGAGATCGAATCAAATGCGCGCGCAATGGGGTACCGAGATCCAGGACATCAACACGGCTATCGCGGCGGATGCGCCCAACGCCTGCCCTTGAGCGATTTTCATGGAGTCGAACCCATCGTCATGTTCGCCTTTGATCTGCGCTCACACAATGCTCCGGCGCGTTACCTTCGGAGGCCATGTGTTGATTGGACGTTCGTCGGTTCGCTCGGCGAGGGACGCGTAGAAGTCGAGGCACTTATTTCGCAGGACGGGACGGCTGGCGATGGCCCGTTTCTCGTGTCGAAGCGTGCAGCTGTTTCGATCGTCGAAGTCTGGCCGGGACAACCAAGTGTGATCGCGGCAG
This sequence comes from uncultured Dehalococcoidia bacterium, assembly GCA_964371355.1. GTDB lineage: Bacteria > Chloroflexota > Dehalococcoidia > DSTF01 > JACRBR01 > JACRBR01. Next base: position 197,955 of record CAYJMG010000001.1, on the reverse strand, counting down.
TCGGATACTTGGAGCCGACAGAAAACAATGCGTGAAACACCCGAACCGCCGGCCGGGGGTTCGAGTCCCTCCACCCGTGCCACGATCTGCCTTTTCGTACGCTCCCGTGCCATCGGCCGCCACGGTGTGCTCGCGCGTCAGGCGTCTACCGGCCGAGCGTGCGCTCGGCGCGGTCCAGCTGCCGGGGGACATCCTCGGGGTGGTAGTGGATCGCCCAGTCGGTGCGGCGGAGCGCCGTGTGGGCGACGTATGCGCGCGGCACGCGCGGCTCGACGAGTGCTTTGACCCGAACAGATCTGCTGGCCGTGACCGTCGAGGTCGAACGCGCACGCCACCAGGTCGTTGCGGTGATCGCCGGCGCACGCACCCTCCCAGTCGACGATCCCGGTGAGCGTGCCGTCATCGAGGGCGAGCACGTTGTCCGTGTGCGTGCAGGTCGAAATGCACGAGCCCGCTCGCCGGGAACCACGACGGCTCGGCCTCCGCGCCGACCGCCTCGACGAGGACGCAGTCGGACGGCTGAGGCGGCATTGAAGGGACGTACGCCGTGGGTAGGCTTCTCAGCTGCGGCACGGAGCGCCGAGAATTCGCTCCGGGCCCTTGACACGGCGCTCTGAGCCCCGTAGTATACCGACTGGTTACTTAACCTATAGGTACAGCACATGCCGACAGACGCGCTCACGACCACCTTCTCCGCACTCGCCGACCCCACCCGGCGCGCCATCCTCGCCCGCCTGGCGTCCGGCGGCGAGGCGTCTGTCACCGAGCTGGCGCAGCCGTTCCGCATGACGCTCCCCGCCGTCTCCAAGCACCTGAAGGTGCTCGAGCGTGCCGGGCTCATCAGCCGGGGTCGCGATGCGCAGTGGCGACCCTGCCGCCTGAAGGCGGGCCCCCTGAAGGACGTCGCCGACTGGGTCGGATGCTATCGCGCGTTTTGGGAGCAAAGCTTCGACCGCCTTGACCAGTACTTGACAGAACTGCAAGCGTTGGAGGAGGACAATGACACGGACTCTCGATAGATCGCCAACCCGCGACGCCCCGCCAGCCACGCCCGCCACACTCCCATCGTCAAAACGAGCGGCCAGGCGCTAGTCCTCATGAACCACGCCACCCGTCTGCGCACCTTAAGGCGCCGGGAGGACAACAGGCAGTCGGACTAAGGAGCGAAAGTCATGACACAGAGGACGGAGGGTCCCGCGACCATCCCCATCGATGACGCATTCCAGTACACCCGCGTGCTCGACGCGCCGCGCGGTCTCGTGTGGAAAGCGTTCACGGAGTCCGAGCGGCTCATGCAGTGGTGGGGCCCGGCCGGCTTCACGATGCTGGCCGCGAAGGTCGAACTGCGGCCCGGCGGGGTCTTCCATTACGGCATGCGCGGTCCCGACGGCAGCGAGGTGTGGGGCAAGTGGGTCTATCGCGAGATCGTCCCGCCCGAGCGCCTCACCGTGCTTGCGTCCTTCTCGGACGCGGACGGCGGCATGACGCGCCACCCGTCCGCGCCCGGGTGGCCGCTCGAACTGCTGTCGACGATGACGCTCACGGAACACGATGGCCGGACGACCGTCACCGTTGACAGCGTGCCACACGACGCCACGGACGCCGAGCGCCAGGTCTTCGCCTCGGCACTCGGTTCGATGGACGAGGGGTACGCGGGCACGCTCGACAAGCTGGTCGCCTACCTGGCGAAGACCTCATCGTAACCCGCTGTGTGCGGCCGTTGCCGGGGGGCGAACCCCGGCGACTGGCCGCTCCAGAGCGCTACTTCTCGACGCGAGCAGCGCGTCATGAGGCCGGCGCGCGTGAACACCCACGGTAGATTTGAATACTGGAGCGCCACTCGTGAAGACCCTCTCCCAACTCTGCTATCGTCGCCGCCGCTTCGTGGTCCTGGGCTGGATCGGCCTGCTGGTCGCCATCTTCGCCGCCTACGCCATGTTCGCTGGCGAGTACAAGACCGAATTCAAGCTTCCCGGCTCCGAGAGCCAGGCCGCCGTCGACCTGCTGGAGGAGCGCGGCGTCAACGAACGCACCGGCTTCTTCGGCCAGGTGGTCTTTCGCGCCGAACAGGGCGTGGATGATGCTGCCGTGCGCCAGGAAATGGAGGCGTTCTTCTCCGGCATCGAGAACGGCGTCGCCGACGTCGAGGTCGTCAGCCCATACGACCCGGAAAACACACACCAGATCTCTGACGATCGGACCGTCGCCTACGCCGAGATCAACTTCGCGAACCGGGGCAACGAGGAGTACGTCGACGACGCGAAGGTCATCAAGGACCTGCGGAAGGACGTGAGCGCTCCAGGCCTGCAGGTAGAGCTGGGAGGCTTCATCTTCTCCGAGCAGCCGGACTTCTCCAGCGAACTCGTCGGCATCGCTGCCGCTGTCATCATCCTGCTCATCGCCTTCGGTTCGTTGTTCGCGATGGGTCTGCCGATCATCACGGCGCTCTTCGGCGTCGGTACCGGCGCAGCCCTGATCGGGCTCGTCACGCGTGTGCTGAACGTCCCCGAATTCACGACGGCCGTCGCCGCCATGATCGGCATCGGCGTCGGTATCGACTACGCACTCCTCATCGTTACCCGCTACCGCCAGGCCCTCCACGACGGCCTCGACCCGGAGCATGCCGTGGGCATTGCTATCCAGACCTCGGGCCGCGCCGTCCTCTTCGCCGGCGTCACAGTCGTTATTGCCCTGCTCGGCATGTTCATGATGAACCTCGAGTTCATGCGGAGCATCGCCGTTGGCGCCGTGCTCGCCGTGCTCATGACGATGCTCGCGTCGCTCACGCTGCTCCCGGCCCTGCTCGGCTTTTGCGGACGCCACATCGACCGCTTCGGCCTCCCCCACCGGAAGGCTGCGGAGGCAAAGGACACGCAATCGTTCTGGTACCGGTGGAGCCGGCTCATCCAGCACCATCCCTGGCCCGCGTTCCTCGGCAGCGCCGCGATCCTCATCGTGCTCGCCCTGCCCGTCTTCTGGCTTCGCCTGGGCTTCGGCGACGCGGGCAACTTCCCAGAGTCCGACACCACGCGGAAGGCGTACGACATGCTCTCCGAGGGCTTCGGCCCCGGATTCAACGCGCCTATCCTTGTCGTGGCCGATACGTCGGGCGGCGCGGACGATGTCGAGGCGGTCGGGCGGCTGAGGGACGCCCTTGAGGACACCCCGGGCGTGGCATCCGTCACAGAACCGCACACAGCCGCGGACGGCACGCTGTACCTGTTCAACGTGTATCCCGACTCGGCGCCACAGGACGAAGCCACGACCGACCTCGTGGAACGCATTCGCGACGAAGTCGTCCCGTCCGTGATCACAGGTGATGAGCCTGTCGTGCGGCTCACCGGCGACACGGCGTTCGTGAATGACTTCGCCGAATACGTCGGGGATCACCTCCCGCTGTTCGTCGGCGCCGTCCTCTTCCTATCGTTCATCCTGCTCACGACGGTCTTTCACAGCATCGTGGTCGCTGCGAAGGCCGTTGTCATGAACATGCTCTCCATCGCCGCCTCTTTCGGTGCGCTGGTGGCCGTCTTCCAGTGGGGCATCGGCGACAACCTCATCGGCCTCGGCCGTGAGGGCCCGATCGAGGCGTGGGCCCCGATGATGCTCTTCGCGATCGTCTTCGGCCTCTCGATGGACTACGAAGTGTTCCTGCTTACCAGGGTGCGCGAGGAGTACGACCGCACAGGCGACAACGCCCAGGCCGTCGCCGACGGGCTCGCCGCCACGGGCCGCGTCATCTCGGCCGCCGCCGCCATCATGGTCTGCGTATTCGGCGCGTTCGTGCTGGGCGAGGGCCGCGATCTGAAGCTCCTCGGCTTCGGTCTCGCGTTCGCCATCCTCGTCGACGCCACGGTCGTCCGGCTGGTGCTCGTCCCGGCGCTCATGGAGCTGATGGGCGAATGGAACTGGTACCTGCCCTCGTGGCTCCGCTGGCTCCCGACCCTCCGCGTCGACGCCGAGTCGGCTGTCCACCGCCGCCCCGCGTTTACGCGGCACGCGGATCCTGCAGTTGACTAATCGCACAAGCGGGAGCGGCGCTGGCCGCGAAATGGCGCGATATCTCGATCAAGGTGACCCGCGGGATGCGATCCGTGGATGCAAAGGAGCGACAACCATGCCCACCGAAACACTCAAGTCCGGCCCCACCAGCGTCGTACGGTTCATCCGATTGCTCCGCAGTTTCGCGGCGCGCGGTGCCACTGGCTGATGCGAGCGTAGGGTCGGCGCTCGTGAACTCCAAGCGGGCCGGATCACATTGGGCGACTCGTCGCGATTTGCGACAAAGGGGGCCCGGTACCGGCCTGCCGGGCGGCGGACCACTACGCGCCGTGGCAGCGCTTGACCTTGCGGCCGCTTCCGCACGGACACGCGTCGTTGCGGCCCGCGCGCGACACCATCTCGCGAAGCTGGCTGTCCTGGCGAGCGACCTGCGCCATCACGTTGGAGGCGGGGCGGCCGGCGGATAGCTCGCCGGCCATGAAGCGCATCGGCGCGTCGACATGGTGGAAGAACGACTTGTAGCCAGCGCAGAGGTAGTTCAGCCCCGGCTCGCCGTCGGGCGTCGTGATGAACCGGTTCTTGGGGCACTCGCCGTGGCAGGCGAAGCGCACGTCGCACTCGCGGCAGTATTGCGGCAGGGTGTCCCGCTTGGCGTCCCCGAACCCCCGCTGCTTCTCCGACGACACCAGCTCGATGAGCGAGTCCCGCTCGATGTTCCCCAGCAGGTGCGCCGGTTCGACGAAGTGGTCGCACGAATACACGTCGCCGTTGTGCTCCAGCGCCAGCGCGTCGCCGCACGTCTCCGCGAAGATGCACAGCGGCGACGGCTCACCCACCCACGCCGCCAGCGCCGCATCGAACATCTGCACGAATACGGAGCCGACGTCGCGCCGCACCCATTCGTCGAAGATGGCGATCAGGAACTGCCCCCAGGCATCGCTGTCTACCGAGCGCTGGGACAACGCGCCGTCCGTCCCGGCGTTCGCGGCGTCGCCGCGCTCGACGATCGGGATGAACTGGATGAACTGCGCACCCGCGTCGTCGCGCAGGAAGTGGTAGACCTCCAGCGGCTGGCTCTCGTTCGCGTGGTGCACGGTCGTCAGCACGTTGTGCGCGACGCCGCCATCGCGCAGCGCTCGCAGGCCCCGCATCACGGCGTCGAACGTCGGTTTACCGCCCTTGTCGACCCGGTACGCGTCGTGCAGTTCGCGCGGCCCGTCGATGGAGACCCCCACCAGGAAGTCGTGTTCCCGGAAGAACGCGGCCCACTCAGCGTCGATGAGCGTGCCGTTCGTCTGGATCGTGTTCACGATGCGGCTCCCCGGCCGTCGGTACTTCTCCAGGAACTCGACCGAGCGGCGGAAGAAGTCGAGGCCCATCAGTGTGGGCTCGCCACCCTGCCACGCGACCGTCACCTCGGGGCCCGGCTGCGCCTCGATGAGCTGCCGGATGTATGTCTCCAGGAGCGAGTCCGTCATGCGGAAGCGACTGCCCGGATACAGGCTCTCCTTCGACAGGAAGAAGCAGTACTGGCAGTCCAGATTGCAGATCGCGCCCGTTGGCTTCACCAGCAGGTGAAACCCCCGCAGGTTAGCGGCGGTCTGCGCGGACATGGTTGGAGTCGTCATAAGCCGGCTTCAGTATGCCAGCAGCGCGGCGAAAGGCGACTCTGGCTCGTCAGGCGGGCTCGATTTCCACGCGGAACGCCCGGTCGATGGGCGCTGGCTGCCACTGCGCGGTCCAGTAGCGCAGGTGGCCCTCCCCGCCCGCGAAGTGCAGCCACTTCACCATGCCCGGCTCCGTTTCCGCGCTATGGCGCCAGTCGGCGTACTGGTACGGCTCCCAGCCGTTGTAGCTGATGACCTGGCCCGGCCGCACTCCGGCCGCCACTTTGACCTGCGACACGAACGACGAGACGCCGTTGTACACACGCACGCGGTCACCATCACCGATGCCCCGCGCGGCGGCGTCGGCATGACCGATCAGGACCGCCGGCTCGCCGCGGTGTGTGCCGAGCATCGCCCGGTCGGCGTGATTCATCGAGTGGATGCTCCAGCGGGAGTGGCCGCTCGTCAGCACCAGGGGATACTCGCCGCCCATCGGCGGGTTCTCCTTGTGGACCGGCAGAGCTTCGCCCGCCTCGATGAACCACGGGTGGTCGATGTAGAACTGCGCCCGCCGCGTCAGCGTCGCGTACGGTAGCCCCCGCTCGACGTGGTGCCGCAATGCGGTGTGCGTCTCGTCGTCGCGCAGGTCGGCGGCCTGCACCAGCGCGAACGGCGTGATGCCCCAGTCAATGAAGCGCGCGTGCCCCTGCTCGCGGAAGGTGTCCAGCGTGGTGCCCTCGGGCAGCGTCCCCGACTCCACGGTGTCGGCAACCATCTCCTCCAGCACGCGCTCGGTCGTCTCGAACGCGCCGTTCGCGGTGAAGTACGCCGACAGCCCGTCCAGGCGCCGCGCCGTGCCCCGTCCGTCGCTGTACTCCACGAACCCGGACGCCGTCGCCTGTTCCTCGATCGCTTTCGCCAGAGCGATGAACGTCTCCCACTCCGGGCGCGCCTCCCCGGCAGGCGGCACGCACGCGTCGGAGTAGGTGAGCAGCAGCGTCTGCGGCGAGGTCTGCGCGAATCCCGGCTTCTCGTAAGGCGCGGCGGCCGGCAACAGGATGTCGGCCTGCAGCGCGCTGGCCGACATGCGCCAGTCCATGCACACCAGCAGGTCCAGCCCGTCGAGGATCTGCTTGTAGGCCGCATGCCCGCCCCGCATCCGGCGTGCCCAGTTCGACCCGATCTCGAACAGCACTCGTGGAGGCTGCTTCCCCGGCCGGTCGAGGCCGCGCCACCAGCCGTTCGACGCCGCCTCCTCGACGTACTCGCCCAGCGGACGCGCCATCGAGGGGTCGGACCACTCCCGCCGGGCCCAGCGATCGGCGAGCGCCGTCTGGTTGTACCAGAGGAAGGCGGGTACGGCAGCGTGGCCGATCCCCGCGCCCCCCTGCTGCATCTGGATCGCCGCCGCGGCGTCGGTGAGCCCCGGGTCGGCCGCCTTCATGCCGTTGATGACCGACGCGCGCATGTTCAGGATTCCGCGCATCAACTCGCGGCCGGCAGCCGGCTTCATCGCGAACAGGAACCCGCCGTCGAACATCCCCGTGACCGCAACGCCGATACCGGTCCCCTTCTTACCCCAGTTGCCCGTCAGCGCCAGCAACAGGCACATCGCCCGTTCCATGAGGTCCCCGTGGTAGTACTTCGCCGAATTGAACCCGAGGAGGATCGCGGTGCGGTTCGCCGCGACCTTCCGTGCCATCTCCCGGATCACGTCAGCGTGTACGCCGCACACGGCCGCCGCGTCCTCTGGCGCGTAACCGGCAAGCACCCCCCGTAGCAGGGCGAACGCCGGCCGGACCTCGACTCGCGACCCGCCGGCAAGCGTCGCCAGGAACGTCCCCTCGAGCGCGGCGTCGCGGTCCTCGTCTAACAGCTCGCGCGAGGCCGGGACGACGTGTCCGCCGGCAGTGGACCAGGTGTAGAACTGATCGGCGCGCCCGCCTTCGTCGAGATCGCTCGCGCGCAAGAACCGGCCGTTGTCCGACCGGACGAGCAACGGCAGGTCCGTCTGGGACCGCACGAACGGCTCGTCGATGAGGCCCTCGTCGAGGATGACGCGCGCCATGGAGAGCGCCAGCGCCGCGTCCGCGCCGGGCCGCACGCCCACGTAGTAGTCCGCGTGCATGGCCGATGGGTTGTAGTCAGGCGCGATCGTGACAACATCTGCTCCGCGATACCGCGCCTCGGCGATGTAGTGGTAATGGGGGATGGCCGTGTACGCCGGGTTGCGGTGCCAAATCAGCAGCAGGTCGCTGTGAAACCAGTCGTCCAGGCTGCTCGCCGCGGCCGCGTTCCCGAACGTCAGGTAGGTACCCACGCTGAAGTCGCCGATGTCGCCGTTCGTGTCGGTGCTCGTCCCACCTATGCGGTTGATCAGCTTCTCGAACAAGTAGCCGGCGGTCAGGCCGCCTTCGCCGGGCGTGCCAGCCTGCACGATGCTCTCCGGCCCGGACTCCTTGATCGCCTGTACCACCGCGTTGGCGACCGACGCCAGCGCCTCGTCCCAGCTGATCCGCTCCCACGAACCCGCGCCGCGCTCGCCCACCCGCCGCATCGGGTGCAGGATGCGGTTCGGGGCCTCCAGCATGCGGCTCCACGCCGCGCCTTTCTGGCAGCCCATCGGGTTCATGTCCGGCACGCCTTCCTCGATCGGCGGCAGGGTGCCCGACTGTTCCTCGCGCACTACGCGTCCGTCCTTGATGTACGCGCGGAAGGGACAGCTTCCGGGCGAGCAGTTGACGCAGTGCGTCACCCACTTCGCGTCGTCCCACTCGATCTGGTCGCGATAGCGGCCCTCCGCGAGCGTGCGCGTCTCCCCGATCATGGTGCCGCCTCCCTCGTTCCGGCGTCCCCGCAGGACGCTGCCGGTGCGCAACAGACGTCGAGGAACGCGAGACAGGACCTGAGCGCGTCCTCAACCTGCTGCCGGTCGATCCTGTAGTAGATCCGCTTGCCCTCACGCCGGGATGACAGCATCCCCACCCGCCGCATGAGGCCGAGATGGTGCGATACCGCCGGACGAGAGAGCGGCGCGCACCGTTCGGCGATGTCGGTCGCCGCCAGCTCCCAGGTCCCGGCTTCGAGGAACGTGCGCAGGACGCGCTGGCGCTGGGGGTCGCCCAGCGCGACCAGCAGTCTCGACACCGAATCGGGAAGGGCCTGCGGTGCGTCCATATGTCGAAACATATGGAATTGAGGGCGTGGCCTGTCAGGGCCAACCGGCCCCGCAACGGCCCGGGGCCCGGGGCCGCGTGGCAGGCCGTTGGGCCCGCCCAATAGCTTCATCGTCGGGGGTTTGGGCGCGCCGGCGGCGGCCGCTACCGCGCCTTCGCCGCCAGGTAGGCGACGATGTTGTCGACCGTGGTCATCTTTGGATAGTCGGCCTCGGGGATGTCGACGCCCAACTCGGCGTCGATGGCGATGAGGAGGTTCAGCGCGTCCATCGAGTCGATGTCGATCTGGTCGCGGATGCGCTTGTCGGGCTTGAGCGCACCCATGTCGGCCTCGGGCGCCACGTCGCCCAGCAGCCGCAGCACCTTCGCCCGGATCTCGCTCTCGTTCATAACTGTGATGGCTCCTGCAACAGACGGTCGAGCGCCGCCAGAAACACGCTGCCACGGTGGCCGTCCACGACCCGGTGGTCGGCGGTCAGCGTTGCCACGATCGCCGGGCGCACGGCGATGGCGTTGTCGACGGGCAGCACGCGGTCGTGGAGCCGCCCGAACCCCACGAGCGCGACCTGGGGCGGGTAGATCAGCCCGTACACGGCCTCCGCCCCCGTCTCCCCCAGGCTGGTGATCGTGACCGTTGGGTCCGAGAGTTCCGAGCTGCGCAGGGAGCCCGCCCGCGCCCGCTGCACCAGCTCGCGAAACGCGGTCATCAACTGGCCCAGGCTGCGCTGGTCCGCGTCGTGGATCGCCGGCGCCACCAGCCCCCCACCCCGCAGCGAGATGGCGAGCCCGGTGTGGATCTTGCCCTTCAGCTCGACGTGGTCGCCGGCCCACGTCGCATTCAGCTCCGGCACCTCCCGCAGCGCCAGCGCTGTTGCCTTGATGAGCAGCACGCCGTACAGCAGCCGCTCCGCGATCGGCCGGCGGTCGTTCTCCTCGCGCAGCCACGCGACGGCGCGCGTCATGTCGACCGTCGAGGTGATGTGGAATTGGGGTATCTCCCGCGCCGAGCGGCCCATCGCCGCCGCGATGGCCTGCCGCATGCGCGCCTGCCGGTCCTCCGCACGCGCACCGACCGCCGATTGCGGCGTGGGTGGAGCAGGTGGCGCGCCCGCGGTGGGCGGTGTCTCCTTGGTGGCGTGCGCGGCCGCGAGCACGTCCTTCCGCTGGACCCTGCCCTCCGGCCCCGTGCCCGTCACCGTTGCCAGGTCCACGCTCAGCTCGCGCGCCAGCTCGCGCGCCGCGGGCGAGATCGGGGCCCCCCGCGTGGTTGCTGCCGCTGGTCGGCGAGCGGGTGGTGATGCTGGCGGCTTCGGCGATTCCAGCGCTGCCGGCGCTGCGGCCCGGACGGGTTGGGCGGCGGCGCCCTCCTCCCGGATCACTGCCAGCGGCGTGCCCACCGGAACCTTGGTGCCCTCTTCGATCAGCAGCTTCTCGATCACACCGTCGAGGAACACCTCGACCTCGATGTCCGCCTTGTCAGTCTCGACCTCGGCGATGATGTCGCCTCGCGTGACGCGGTCGCCCGGCTGCTTGCGCCACGCGACCAGCGTACCCGCCTCCATGTCGGCGCCCAGGATCGGCATCACGAACTCCGCCATCAGCCGACCATCTCCCGCACCGCCTCGACGACGGTCTCCGCTCGCGGCAGCGCCGCGTCCTCCATGTGCTTCGCGTACGGCGTCGGCACCTCGGCGCCGCAAACGCGCTGCACCGGCCAGTCGAGGGCGTTGAACGCGCGCTCCATGATCTGCGCCGAGATCTCGCCGGACAGGCTGCCCGTGCGCCACGCCTCGTCGACGATGACCGCGCGGTGCGTCTTCGTCACCGAAGCGACGATCGTGTCGATGTCGAGGGGCCGCAGCGTGCGCAGGTCGATCACCTCCGCCTCGATCCCCTCGGCTGTGAGGGTCTCGGCTGCGCGCGCCGCCTTCGGCAGCGAGCCTCCGTAGGCTATCAGCGTCACGTCGCCGCCCTCGCGGCGCACGGCGGCATGCCGGATGTCGCACGGACCCGCGTCCTCGTCGATGTCGTCCTCGACCGGGTACAGGGTTGCGTGCTCGAACAGGAACACTGGATCCGGCTCTTGTAGCGCGGCCAGTAGCATGCCGCGCGCGTCGGCGACCGTCGCCGGCGATAGCACGCGGATGCCGGGGATGTGGGCGTACCATCCCTCGAGGCTGTGTGAGTGTTGGGCCGCGAGCTGGCGTCCGCCACCCGTCGCCATGCGCACGACGAGCGGGATGTTGAACTGGCCGCCCGACATGTAGCGCAGCGTCGCGGCGTTGTTCAGCACCTGGTCCATCGCGAGCAGGCTGAAGTTCACGGTCATGACCTCGACGATGGGCCGCATGCCGTTCAGCGCCGCCCCGATCCCCGCGCCCACGAACGTAGACTCCGAGAGCGGGGTGTCGCGCACCCGCTCCTCGCCGAACTCGGCGAGCAGCCCGTGGCTGACGGCGAAGGCGCCGCCGTAGCGGCCGACATCCTCACCCATGAGGAAGACGGTGGGGTCCGCAGCAAGCGCCTCACGCAGCGCCGAGCGGAGTGCATCGCGGTACGTCATCTTCTTCATGCGACCACCGGATCTCCGCCCCGCGCTGGAATCGCGCGGTTGCCGGCCTCGCCAGCCAGCTTAAGCACGCGACAGGCGCGAAGCGTCACCCACTTGCTGGGTTTCCCCTGCTTCTCGATATCCACCCAGGTCTTGCCGTTGTACGCGTACTCGTTGCGCCAGCGCCCCAGGGCATCCTGCATCGACAGGACCCACCTGATGGCCGGCTCGATTCGCCGATCGCGGCCACGCCCAAGCTCGCACAGGACTTCCAGGTTCTGCAGGACATCGGCAATGTATCCGGACGGGAACCCGAGCCTGAACCATGAGGAGCTAGGCTTCGTATTCCCCCGGATCATCGGGTAGTCCGCCACCGCCGGATCGCGGCTGAGCAGGAACTCGACGCCCTGCCGAATCGCGCGGCGCACATGCGGTGACCTGTGCTCCGCCGGTATGCGCGCGAGGGCACGGAGGGCCTTGATCGCCCCCCAGGCACAAGGGCGGCGGTCATTCACCGCGCACCTGAACCCCGGCCCGGACGTGCCCGATGCGTAGTAGCGTTCCATCCGCTCGCCCGTGATCGCCCGCGCCTGCCAGTCGATCGCTCGCTGCACCCGCTTGTCTCCCCGGAAGCCGAATCCGATGAGCGCAGCCAGCAGGTTGCCGTTGATGCAGTGGTAGACCCGCGATGGCGGCGGTGGGCCGCCGTCCAACGCGCCCGAAGCTGCGAATCCGCCGGACTCGGCCTGCGTGTGCGCGAGCACGTACTCGCACGCCGCCTGGATCCGCGGGTGATGCGGGTCGGCGAGTAGCTGGTCGAGGAAGATGAGCTGCCAGACCGTAGCGCGGTACTTCGGCGAGTAGCCGTGACCCGGCTTGGCCCAGTAGCCCTCCGGCGACTGCGCAGCGAGGATCGCGGCGATCGGATCGGCGCGCATGGCTGCGGCCGAGGCTCTCCGGACGGCCGGATCGTGGTCGCCTCGATTCAGGAGCGCTCGAAGCGCTACGTGCTTCACCGCGGGCGAGTCATCATCGAGCAGCCACGGCAGCGGGTTGCCGTTGAGGCAGCGCGACCATCCTGGTTCCTGGCCGGCGACCGTCGTCTTCATGGCTCTCCGTCGCTCATCACGTACCGCTCGAGATCCTCGACGGCCTCCCACGGCCCCGCCTCGGCCTCCGCCACCGCCGCGTCGACGAGCGCTCGCACCCGTTCGTTGATGCCGGCCAGGTCGTCATCGCTGAGTTGATTCCAGTCGCGGAGCCTCCGCTCGAACAGCGTGATCGGATCGCGCTCCTTCCACCGCTCGATCTCCTCCTTCGCCCGGTACAGGTCCGGGTCCGACATCGAGTGCGCGCGGAAGCGGTAGGTCTGGAACTCGATCAGCCGCGGCCCGCCGCCGCCTCTCACCGCATCAGCCGCAGCGCGCGTCGCCGCCTCGACCGCCAGCACCTCCATCCCGTCGACGGTCTCAGCCGGCACGCGGTATGACGCGGCCTTCGTGGCGATGCTCGTCTCCGACTCCGAACGCTCGAGCGCGGTCCCCATGGCGTACAGGTTGTTCTCGCACAGAAACAGCACCGGCAACTGCCACAGCTCGGCCAGGTTCAGCGACTCGTGGAACTCGCCCTCGGCCGCGGCCCCCTCGCCGAAGAAGCAGGCAGTGACGCGATCGAGGCCGCGCATCTTATCCGCCAGCGCCAGGCCGACGGCGATCGGCAGGCCGCCGCTGACGATCGCATAGCCCCCATAGAAGCGCCGGCTCGCGTCGAAGAAGTGCATGGAGCCGCCGCGGCCGCGGCTGCAGCCGTTCGCCTTGCCGTACATCTCCGCCATCAGCGACCCGGCAGGGATCCCGCGGGCCAGCGCATGCCCGTGGTCGCGGTATGTCGCGACGACCGCGTCGTCGGCGTTAAGGGCGGCCATCGCGCCGACGGCCACCGCCTCCTCGCCGATGTAGAGGTGCAGGAAGCCGCGGATCTTGCCCGCCTGGTACAGCTCGGCCGCCTTCTCCTCGAACCGCCGGATGCGCAGCATTTCTTCGAGCCGTGTCAGCGCAAGCTCGCGCTCGGGCGGGTCGGAGGTCACGCTCGCGGGGGCATGCGTGGTCACTTCATCTCCTCCAGCGTCGAGGTGTCGCCCTCCGGCAATCCCAGCTCGCGCGCCTTCAGCAGGCGGCGCATGATCTTTCCGCTTCTTGTTTTCGGCAGCGAATCGACGAACTCGATCTCCTTTGGCGCGACGGCCGCGCCCAGCCGCTTGCGCGCGAACGCCACCAGGTCGCGCCGCAGGGCTTCGCTCGCCTCGCGGCCCGGCTTCAGCGACACGAACGCTTTCACGACCTCCATCGCGACCGGGTCCGGCTTGCCGATGACGCCTGCCTCCGCGACGGCCTCGTGCTCCAGCAGGGTGCTCTCGACCTCGAACGGGCCGATGAGGTGGCCCGATGTCTTGATCACGTCGTCCGCGCGGCCGACGAACCAGAAGTATCCGTCTTCGTCGCGCCGGGCGAGGTCGCCGGTGAGATACCAGCCGCCGGCGAAGCACCTCTCGTACCGCTCGGGCTCGTTCCAGTACGCGCGGAACATCGAGGGCCAGCCGGGACGCAGCGCCAGCTCGCCCTCCGCGCCGGGTTCGTCGATGGCCTCGACGCCGCCGTCCTCCGTGCGCCGCACGATCGCCGCCTCGATGCCGGGCAGCGGGCGGCCCATTGACCCCGGGCGGATCTCCATCGCCGCGAAGTTGGCCACCATGATCCCGCCGGTCTCGGTCTGCCACCAGTTGTCGTGGAACGGCAGGCCGAACGCCTCCTGCCCCCAGACCACGCCCTCGGGGTTCAGCGGCTCACCCACGCTGGCCAGGAACCGCAGCGAGCTGGTGTCGTACTGCCGCGCCATCGCCGCGCCGGACTTCATCATCATGCGGATGGCGGTCGGCGCGGTGTACCACACCGTCACGCGCTGCTCCTGGATGATGCGGTACCAGCGGTCGGGGTCGAAGTCGGCCTCGTCGATGATGCTGGTGACGCCGTTGGTGAGCGGGGCGATGATCCCGTACGAGGTGCCGGTCACCCACCCCGGGTCGGCGGTGCACCAGTACACGTCGCCGTCATGCAGGTCGAGCGCGAGCCCGCCCGTGGCGTGGTGCGCGACGACGGCCTCGTGGACATGCAACGCGCCCTTCGGGGTGCCCGTCGTACCGCTGGTGAAGTGGAGCAGGGCCGGATCCTCCGGCATCGTCGCGGCCGCCGTGTACTCCGGGCTCGCACGATCCATGAGGGTGGCGAGGTCGTGCGTCCCGTCCACGGATGTGCGGCCGCGCTCGTCGCCGACGAGCAGCACGTGTTGCAGGTTCGGGAGCCGATCGCGAAGCTGCGCGACCTTGCGTTCGTACAGTGACTCCGTCGTGACCAGCGCCTTCGCGCCGCCGATGTTGAGGCGCGCGAACACCGGCTCCGGCCCGAAGGCCGAGAACAGCGGGCAGAACACCGCGCCGTGCTTCAGCGTCGCCAGTGCTGCCACGTACAGCTCCGGCACCCGCCCCGCCAGCGCGAACACGCGGTCGCCGCGCTCCACGCCCAGGCTCGCGAGCACGTTGGCGAACCGGTCCGTCAGCTCGCGCAGCCGTGCGTACGTGAGATCCTCGACGGCGCCGTCCTTGCCCAGCCACCGGATCGCCACCCTGTTCGCGAGCGGCCCGGCGGCGTGACGGTCGATCGCTTCGTGCGCGATGTTCAGGCCGCCGCCCGGCAGGCCGTCGAGCTGGGCGCGGGCCGCTTCCCACGAGAACGCCGCGCGGGCCGCCTCGTAGTCCTGCAGGTTGGGCGCGACCCGGAACGCCGCCGGGCTCTTGGCGATGGGCGCCCAGTGCATGGCGGTCTCCAAGGTGGCCTCCTCGCGACGGCTGCGTAACTCCCGGGAGTGTCACGGGTGCGACACGAGGCTCGCAAGAGCCGAACGCACCGAGGCGACGTACGTTCGGCCGGTGCGCGCTGATTGATGCAACGCCGTGACGTTCGGCGCTATGGTGAGAGTCCGACTGGCACTGCTGTGGCGCGTGACGCCGCCGTACGTTGGCGCATGGCGCCCGCGCCGGAATGGATGCGAGACGCCGCGTCCTCTCGCGCGCCGGCCTCGGGGCCGATGCTCCACGGGACAGGTGGTGAGGTATGACCGACGACTACATCCGCTGGTTCGGCGATCTCGTGAAGGACGACACTGCCGTGGCCGGCGGCAAAGGCGCCAACCTGGGCGAGATGACGCGCGCGGGCCTTCCCGTGCCGCCGGGCTTCGCTGTCACCGCGGCGGCGTTCCGCGAGTTCGTCGAGGTCACGGGCCTGCGGGCGTACATCCAGGACGAGATCGACCGGGTGGACATCGCCGACCGGGCCGCGCTGGAGGGGGCGGCCGAGCGGATCCAGTCGCGCATCGCGGCGGGTGACGTGCCCGCGGGTGTCCGCGCCGCCGTCGTGGCCGCGTATCGCGCACTCGGTGACGACGGACCGGCGCTGGTCGCCGTACGGTCGTCGGCGACGATGGAGGATACGGCGGCGGCGTCCTTCGCCGGCATGAACCGCAGCTACCTGAACGTGAGCGGCGACGAGGATCTCATCGCGCGTGTCCGCGAGGTCTGGGCATCGCTGTACAGCCCGCGTGTGATCTTCTATCGAAAGCGTCTGGAGCTGCCGGGCGAGCCGGAGATCGCCGTCATCGTGCAGAAGATGGTGAACGCGGGGAAGTCGGGCGTGGCCTTCTCGGTCGATCCGGCGTCCGGTGCTGCCGGCAACATGGTGATCGAGGCCGCCTGGGGCCTGGGCGAGGTCGTGGTCGGCGGGCAGGTCGAGCCGGACCGCTACCTGGTGGCGAAGGCCGACCTGGCGCTGGACGACGTGCACATCGGCCACAAGGGGTTCATGCTCACGCGTGACGGCGAAGGGCGTACGGCCGAGGTCCCCCTCGATCCGGCGCGGGCCGATGGCCGCGTGCTTACCGACGAAGAGGTGCATGCCGTTGCCGACCTCGTCCGGCGTGACGAATCGCACTACGCCACGCCGCAGGACATCGAGTGGGCGATCGAGGATGGGACGGTGTACCTGGTGCAGTCGCGGCCCATTACGACGCTGCCCCGCCACACGGCCCCGCCGCCCGGCGTGGACGGCCACGCCACGGTGCTTGTCCACGGCATGTGCGCCAGTCCCGGTACCGCCGTAGGCGCCGTGCGTATCGCGCACGAGATCGCAGACGCCGACGCGCTGCGGCAGGGAGACGTGCTGGTCGCGACGATGACATCGCCGGACTGGGTGCCGTTCATGCGGCGCGCCGGGGCCTTGGTCACCGAGAGCGGCGGCATGACCTCGCACGCGGCGATCGTCTCGCGCGAGATGGGCCTGCCGTGTATCGTCGGCGCGCGCGGCGCCATGTCCGTGCTGAAGGACGGGGCGACGGTGACAGTGAACGCCGGCGCGGGGTCCGTCCTCGAGGGGGCGGTGGCGCTGGAGACGCCCGTATCCGGCCCGGCCACGGCCGCCGCGGAGCCGGCTCGAATCGTGACGGGCACGAAGGTGATGGTGAATCTCGCCCAGCCGGAGATGGCCCGCGAGGTTGCCAGGCGCCACGTTGACGGCGTGGGCTTGCTGCGGGCGGAGTTCATGCTGCTCAGCGCACTCGACGGCGTGCACCCACGCCGGCTCATCGAGCAGGGCCGTGGCCAGGAGTTCATCGAGCGCATGGCCGCGCAGCTCCGGATCTTCGGCGAGGCCTTCGCGCCGCGGCCGGTGATCTACCGCTCGACCGACTTCCGCACGAACGAGTTCCGTGGGCTGCAGGGCGGCGACGAGTACGAGCCCCACGAAGAGAACCCGATGATCGGGCTGCGCGGCGTGTACCGCTACGTGCGCGACCCCGAGGCGTTCCGCCTGGAGCTGGCGGTGCTGCGGCGTGTCCGCGCGGACTTCCCGAACGTCCACCTGATGCTGCCGTTCGTGCGCACGCTCTCCGAGCTTCGATCCTGCAAGGCCATCATCGACGAGTCGGGCCTCACGGCAGAGAGCGACTTCGAGCTGTGGATCATGGCCGAGGTGCCCTCCGTCGTATACCGGCTCGACGAGTACGCGAAGCTCGGCATCGCCGGCGTATCGATCGGCTCCAACGACCTGACGCAGCTCATGCTGGGCGTCGACCGCGACAACGAGACGCTGGCGCCCCTGTTCGACGAGCGCGATCTCGCCGTGACGTCGGCGATCCGCGCGATCGTCGACGCGTGCAACCGCCTGGGCCTGCGCTCATCGATCTGCGGACAGGCGCCGTCGGTGTACCCGGAATATGCGGAGATGCTGGTGCGCTACGGGATCGGCTCGATCTCCGTGAACCCGGACGCGATCGACGTGGCCCGCTACAACGTAGCCGCGGCCGAACGCCGCATCATGCTCGCTTCCACCCGCTGATCCATGACCGGCGCCGGCCCCGGTGCGTCCGTCCGAAAGGCGGAGCGCAGGCCTTGGCCTCAGGAGCCGGGATCGAGGCCGGCCGCGAAGCCCAGGCCGAGGACGCGGTCCGCGTTCCGCCACAGGATCTTCTCGCGCACCTCGTCGCGGAAGGGCGCGGCGGCAAAGTCTGCCAGCCAGCGGTCCGGCGTGATCTGCGGGAAGTCCGAGCCGAACATCACCTTGTCCTGCAGCAGTGTGTTCGCATAGTGGACGAGCTGCGGCTGGAAGTACTTCGGCGACCAGCCTGAGATGTCCATGAACACGTTGCCCTTTTGCAGGAGCACCGCGATCTGCTCGTCGACCCAGGGGAACGCCGGGTGGGCCATGATGATGGTCAGCTCGGGGATGTCCGCAGCGAGGTCGTCGATGTGCGGGATGGGGGCGCAATACTTGGTGCGCATGCCAGCGCCTCCGGGCAGGCCCGCGCCGAAACCCGTCATGCCCGTGTGGATGAGGACCGGCAGGTTGAGGCGCGCGCACTCCTCGAACATCGGCCGGACGCGCGGATCGCTGGGGTAGAACTCCTGCAGCGACGGATGGAACTTCACTCCGCGCAAGCCGAGATCCTGTGCGCTGCGCCGCAGCTCGTCCAGCGCCTTGCGACCCTGCCACGGGTCGACCGAGCAGAAGCCGATGAACCGCTTCGGGTGGGAGCGGACGATGCCGGCGATGAAATCGTTGCTGATGGGCGGCATGCCGCTGGTCGACTCCCAGTTCTCGGCCAGCAGGACGCCGAAGATGTCACGTTCCTCGTAGTAACCGGCCATTTCGTCCGCCGTCTTCGGCGCGGGGCCGGAACGGAAGTAGGCCTGGGCCGCCTGCGCGACCTGCGCCAGCTTCGACGAGGCGCCGGCAGACGCCTGGCGCCGTTCGTAGGGTGCGTGGACGTGGACGTCGATGGCTCGTGGCATGATCCCGCTCACTCGCTCGCGGTGTCCGCCGGTTGTGTGCGTGCGCGTCCGTTCACGCGACCAGCTCCTTGCGGGCGATGCGCTTCAGGACCTCGCCGGCGGGGATGGTGGCGTCGCAGGTCATCACCATCATTGGCCCCTCGGTGTCCGGGACGAGGTCGGCCAGCGGGTCCAGGTCGGACGGCCCGCAGTGCAGCCTGGCCTGGCCGACTTCCTGCTCCCGCGGCACGACGTCGAATCGCGTCTTCGTGATCTCCTCGATCTCGATATTGCCCGCCGGATCGGGGATGAGCTTGTAGTTGAACGTCGGCGCGCCGGCGGCCGGGCTGCGAGCGGCGCCGTCGCCAGGCATCGGCCCCTGCACGGTGCCTTCGACCGTGAAGATCGTCTTGCCCCAGCGGGCCACCGAGCCGCGGATGCGGCCGTCGACACGATCCCACTCGATCTGCGCGATCTTCTTCGGGAATCCCGCAATTTCACGGCCGGCAATCAGCGCCTCGTCCGTCGTCACGTAGATGTACGGCACGTAGTTGCCCGCCATGCCGTCGACGCGGACGGGCACGAGCACCACGAGTTCGTTGTACGGGTGGATGTTCTCGGTCTGGGGATAGCTGAGCAGCGTGATGATGCCCGGCCCATCGGCGCGCTCCATGCCCGGCGGCAGGATGCGCTCGGCTGCGCCCGGGCGCGGCGTGAACGGGAAGGCGACCATCCGGACGCCCTGCCACCGGTGGGGCGGCTTCGCGAAGACGGGTGCTGACCACGGCATGCTAATCGGTTGCGTCATCGTCTGTCCTCCTTCTGCGTCTCCCGGTGCGTTTCTTGTCCCTGGCCCTCAGGCGGTGGCGCGGAGAGGCTGCTGGAACAGCTCCCGCGCCCCGACCAGGGCCAGGATGTCGTTCGCGCCGTCCTCGATGAGTGCGGCCCTCGCGTCGCGCACGAGCTGCTCGACGAGCACGCCGCGCACCAGCCCCATGCCGCCGTGGAGCTGCACCGCGTCGGACGCGACCTCGAGCGCCGTCTGTGTGCAGAAGACCTTCGCCGCCATGGAGTAGTGGTGCGTCGGGAGGCCCGTCTGCAGCCGCAGCGATGCCTTGCGCGACAGCGCGCGCGCCGCCTCGACCTTCGTGAACATCTCGAACAGCTTTCGTTGCACGAGCTGGTGCCGGGCGATGGGCACGCCGCCCTGCACACGTTGCTCGCAGTAGGCCAGCGCTTCCTCGAAGGCCGCGCGCGCGACGCCGACGAAGGTTGTCGACATGGCGGCGTTCGTCATGCCGAACAGGCGCGGCGTGAGCACGGGCATGGCCTCGGGCGGCACCACCATGTAGTGGGTGGGGACGCGCACGTCCTCGAAGAAGATCTCGCCCTGGTTCAGGGCGCGCTGCCCAGTCTTGTTCGTGGGTTTGCCGCGCGACACGCCCGGCAGGTCCAGGGGCACGACGATGTAGGCGTTGCCGTTCATGCCCTGGTCCGGGTACACGCACACCCAGAGCAGCGCGTGCGTCGCTATGGTGCCGTTGGAGACCCAGGCCGACTTCTGGCCGTTGATCACCCATTCGTCGCCGTCCTTACGGGCGATGCAGTCCATGTGGATGCCCGCGCTGGCGAACTCGCCCGTCGCATAGATGGTGTCCGAGCCGTGGTTCGGCTCGGTCCCGGGCCAGCAGCCGATGTACTTGCCCTCGCGGTCCTCCGCGAACGGCACGACGATCTCGCGGATGAGGTCGGGATGCCCGCTCATGGCGGCGAACATGAACGGCATACCCGCGGCGCCAAGGGCGATCGCCAGCCCGGCGCTGCCCCAGCCGAACTCCTCACCGACCAGGTGCGACTCCAACGGGCCCAGCTCGGCGCCGCCGTACTGCGGCGGCAGGCTGCGCGCGTGGTACCCCGCCTGGTATGCCTTCCGCAGCACCTCCCACAGCGGGGAGCCGGCGGCGATCGCATCGTCCGCCGAGAGGGCGTCGATCTCGGCGCCAGCTGGGCGCAGCACCTCGCCCGCGAAGCGGTGGGCCTGCTGCTTCAGCGCGACTTGCTCGCTGGTCAGGTCTGACGTGTCGGGTGTGTACGCCATCCTATGCCTCCACCGCTAAGCCGGCCGCCCGGCGCAGGTCGACGCGGACGCCGCGGTCGAACGGCACGGGCTGCCACTGCAAAGGCCGATAGCGCAGATGGCCGTAGCCGCCCGCGAAGTGCAGCCACTTCACCATCCCCGGCTCCAGGTCCGCGGCGCTGTCCCACGACTTGTACATGTACGGTTCCCAGCCGTTGTATGAGATCACCTGTCCGGGCCGGACCGACGGCGATACCTTCGCCGCCACGACAAAGGAACCCAGATCGTTCAGCACCTCCACGTCTTCGCCGTCCGCGACCTGCAGTCGCATCGCGTCGGCGTCATTGATCACGACATGCGGAGCGCCGCGGTGTGTCTGCTGGATCAGCCGGTCGGTGATGTTCATCGAGTGCACGCTCCAGCGGCTGTGTCCGCTCGTGAGCATGAAAGGATGATCTCCACCTTGCGGAGGGTTCTCCTTGTGACGCGGCAGTGCTTCGTCCGCCTCGACGAACCACGGGTGGTCGATGTAGAACTGGGCGCGTCGTGTGAGCGTCGGATATGGGATCTTGTCTTCCGTATGCCAACGGAGCGGGTTGTGCGTTTCATCCTGCCTGACGTCCGAGGCCTGGCTGTACGCGCCCGGGCCGTTGCCCCAGCCCGTGAAACGGACGTGCCCCTTCTCACGAAGCATGTCCAGAGTCGTGCCCGGCGGCAGGCTTCCGGTGGCGGCGCTGTCCTCCACCCACTCCTGCGCGATCTGCTCTTCGTCGATCCACAGTGTCCCTCCCCCGGTGTACTGTTCCGCGAAGTCGTCGAGTCGACGCTCGGTGCCGGCGGCGTCGCGCGACGTGAGCGTCTCGCGCGCCAGCGCTCGTTCCTGCACTTTCTGGGCCAGCAGGAGCGCGATGGACACTTCGTTTCGCGTGTCTCCGGCCGGCTCGACGATGCGGTCGCCCATCGTCAGGTTCATCATCCAGGGGTTTGGAAACTGAAATGTGACCTTCTCGAAATGATGAGCGGCCGGCAAGACGTAGTCGGACGCCATGGCCGTCGTCGACATGCGCCAGTCGACGGACACGATGCACTTCAGCTGCGGCCACAGCGTGCGAAGTAGCCGCTTGCGGCCGCCGCGCGTGCGCCGCAGCGCGTTCCCCCCGACCTCGATGTAGACGCGCGGTGGATACTGCGGGCCGGGGTGTGCAACGCCCTGCCACCACCCGCTGTCCACCGACTCCTGCACGTACTCGCCGAACGGGCGTGTCATCGCCGGGTCGTTCCATTCGCGGCGGCCCCAGTCCTCCGCGAAACCCCAGTGGTAGTACCAGAGGAAGGCCGGCGGGATGCCGGCGCCGGCGCCGCTCGCGGCCATCCGCTCCATCAGGCCGTTGTGCGCCATCTCATCGGTCATCGTCGGGTCTTGCTGCTTGAGTGATGCGGCCATCATCTCCTTGAGTTGCACGACCTTCCGCGCCGCCTCAGCACCTTCTCCCTGCTTCATGCCGTACATGAACGGGCCGTCGAAGCCCGCCGTCGACCACTCCGAGGAACCGGTGCCATGGCGGCCCCAGTTCCCGGTCAGGGCCAGCACGAGCAGGTACGCACGAAGCATCAGGTCGCCGTGATAGTACTTCTGCGCGGTGGCGCCGCAGACGAGCATCGTGCGCCGGGATGCAGCCTTGCGGGCCAGCGTGCGCATCACGTCCGGATGGACGCCGCAAATGAGGGACGCCTGCTCGGGCGTGTACTCGCGGAGCATCTCGGTCACGATCTGGAACACCGGCGCGATGTGTGCGTCCGTCCCGTCCTTCAATCGCACGGAGTGTTCACCCGCGAGGAGAGGCTTCACATCGCCCAACGAGAGCGTCTCCCGTGGCGCGGGCGCCGGCGCGTTCTTCTGGCCATCCCAGAAGTAGAACTGGTCGTCGCGTCCGCCCTCGACCATGTCCGACTCGCGCAGGAAACGCTGGTTGTCGCGCCGCACGAGCAGGGGCAGGTCGGTCTGCTCGCTCGCGAAGTCCTCCTTGTACAGGCCCTCCTCGATGATGACCTGCGCCATGCCGAGCGCCAGCGCGGCATCCGTGCCGGGCCTGACCGGTACGAAGTAGTCCGCGTGGACGTGCGACGGGCTGCAGTCGGGCGCAACGAGCACAATCTCGGTGCCGCGGTACCGCGCCTCGGAAGCGATGTGCGCGGTAGGGATCATCGTGTACGCGGGATTGACGTGCGCGTAGATCACCAGCTCCGCGTGGTACATGTCGTCCATGCTGATGACGGGGTCGAACTTGCCGTAGGTTAGGTACGTGCCCGGCGAGTTGTCGTTGATCACCGCGTTGACGTCCGTTCGAGTGGCACCCAGCAGACTGGCGAGCCGGCTGAACGGCATCATCGCCAGAAGACCTCCCTCTGCCGGGGTCCCCTCGTGGATGATCGACTCCGGGCCAACCTCCTCGATCGCGTCCAGCAGGTGATCGGCGATCTCGGTGAGAGCCTGGTCCCAGCTCACCTGCTGCCACTTTCCTTCGCCTCGCTCGCCCGCCCGCTTCAGCGGCTGTAGCACGCGCTCTTGCCCTTTGAGGAGGAGGTGCCACGCGGCGCCCTTCTGGCACCCCATCGGGTTGAGGTCGGGGAGCCCGTTCTCCACCGACGCGATCGCACCGATCGGTTCGGTGCCCACGATCGCGCCGTCTTTGACGAACACGTAGTACGGACAGTTCCCCGGCATGCAATCCACGCAATGCGTGGAACGTGCGACCGCGTCCCACCCTAGCGACCCTCGGTACGTTTGCTCTGTCTTGCTCGTGCGCATGCCGGCCTCCCTCGTGCGGTCCTTAGTGCAGCTTCACCGCCGGCCCCGCCTGCCCCGCGAGCATCCCGCCGTCGATGAACTGGATCGAGCCGGTGATGAACTCGGACTCGTCCGAGGCAAGAAACAGCGCCGCGTTCGCAACATCGAGTTCGGTGGCGAAGCGGCCCCAGGGCGAGCCCGGTGACCCGCTGAGCTTGATGAGGTCTGCCAGCGGCTTGGCCAGTGGCGTCGTGTCCACCACGCCGGGGCCCAGCGCGTTGACGTTGATGTGGTAGGGCATCAGCTCCAACGCCATCACGCGCGCCATCTGCCGTACCCCGGCCTTCGCCGCCGCGTAGGCGAGCATGCCCGGCGCCGCGCGCTCGGATGCCAGCGATGACATGAGGATGATCTTCCCGGGGCCTCCCTGGGCCACCATCTGCGCCGCGGCGGCCTGGCACGACAGGAAGACACCCTTCAGGTTGATCTCCATCAAGTCGTCCCAGTCCTGCTCCAGCATGTCCAGCACGGTGCCGCCCCGCGCGACGCCCGCGTTTGCCACGAAGATGTCCAGGCGCCCGAAGCGCTCGACTGTGGCACGCACCATCGCCTCGCAGTCCGCCTTACTGCGCACGTCCGCCGTCATCGCGATGGCCGCGCCACAGGCCGCGCGCGCCGTTTCCTCGGCGCCTGCGGAGTCGATGTCCGCGGCGGCGACGTTTGCGCCCTCTTCGGCGAACCGGAGACAGATGGCCCGCCCGAGGCCCGAGGCCCCGCCCGTTACCAGCGCCGTCTTTCCTTCCAGTCTCTTCACTGCGTGTTACCTCCATCTCGTGTTGACTGCCGCGACGGCGACGCGAGCCCTCCTCGGAGCAGCGCGAACATCCGGCGCAGGTCGGTGGTGTCGGGGTCGATCTGCGCCGCGATGAACGCGCCGTCGAAGAGGGCCAGGCTCGCCCGGGTAAGGTCGCTCACCGCGGCGGGTGACAGACCGGCGTCCAGCGCGCCTGCGTTCCGGAACACGCCGGCGAGCACGTCGCAGGCGCGCTGGCGCACCCGGCGTACGATCTCGAGCGAGGCCTCGTTGCCATCGCGGCGTTCCAACGAGAGCAGGAGTAGCAGGCGCAGGAACTCCGGGCGCTCGGCCAGCGCATCGGCCAGGAAGTCGAGTGCATCGCCCAGGCAGTCTTCGACCGTCGCCGCGGGCCGCTCAAGCGCCCGCCGCGCGCTGGTGCTCGTCTGTTCCAGCCAGTGCTCGGAGGCCTCCTCGAGCACCGCCGAGAGGATCCCCTGCTTGCTGCCGAACTGCCAGTACATCGAGCTGGGCAGCACGCCCGAGGCTTCGCGGATGGCCGAAATGCTGGTGCCGGCGAACCCGCGCGCCGAGAACAGCTCGGCCGCCGCGTGCAGGACGCGGTCTCGCGTGTCACCGGATGGCGCAGCGATGCGCATGCCGTACCTCAGCCTCGCGACTCACTCGCAACTCGGTGGAACGAGCGTTCCATCTAGAAGCCCTCGGAATTCGAAGGTACGCCGCGATGCGCGCCCCTCACAGGGCCTTCCGGCCCGGGATCGCATGGGCCCATTGGTGCTTGTGACGGACTTCGTCTCAGGCTGGCGGCTGTCAGGAGAAGACGGTCAGGTCGCCGGCGGGAGCGCAGGCGGGCTCGTCCGGCGAGACGGCCGGACCGGGAATGTTCCAGGCATCGCCCAGCGGTCCGCCCGCGGAGCTTGAGCGCGGGACGACACCCATCTCCGCCGCATCCGCTGCGACCGCGCGCTCGGCGGCGCGTGCCAGGTGCTCGTACGGCCGGCCCGGCGACGACTCCTCCACGCGCGCGGCGAAGGCGCCCAGCCAGCACCCGGCGTGGTCGCGGACGAAGCTGCGGCGGGCGTCCGCGCAGACCGCGGCGTTGTCCTGCTCGCCGCGCTCGCGCGCGTACGCCTCGCGGATGAGCATGAAGGCGACGTACTCCAGCTCGGCCGCCACGTGGTCGGGCCGGTCGCCTTCGATCTGCACACCGAACGCGCGATAGAAGCCGGCGATGTCGGCCAGGTCGTTCGCGCCGCCGCTCGGGCTGTAGCTCGTCTCGTAAGGTGGCGGGATCGCGCGGTGCGAGATCCTGGAGTGCTGCAGGCTCGCCGTCTCGCGGTCTTCGAGGAATGCCCGGGCGGCCGCGCCCGCCTCCGACGCTGCCGGCCGCCAGCCCAGCAGCTCGAGGCAGGAGGCCGCCTGCGACAGTCCCTGCTCGCTGTCGGGTGATGGCCCGCGGCCGAAGGGGCCGGCCAGCGCGCGGAACGCCAGCGCTTTCAGCTTCAGCCGGTCCAGGTGCCGTTGGTCTGCTCGCGCGGCGGCCACGGTTATGCCCCCTCGATGCGTAGCTTCCCCATGCTGCTCGGCGACTTGCGCGACCCGCGGTCGCGCTCCCCGCCCGACCAGATGGCGAACACAAGCGAATACTCGCTGCCCGATTCGAGCGCGATCTCGCCCTCGTTCGGTGCCGCGAGGTCGCGGCGGATCACCACCTGCCAACGCCCGTCCTTCCACGCTCCCGCGCCGGTGGCGTCCTGCGTCGTCAGGTGCGTGAGCGTGCCAGCGCCGTTCGCGATGAGCCGCTCGACAGGGCTGGGCTTCGTAGGCTGCGACAGCGGATTGCCTGCGTTCCAGCCGACCAGCCACGGCCGTCCTTCCTGCGGGTAGTCGTCGTTGATGGCGAGCGGCCGGGGCGCGCCCACGAGCGGCGGGTAGAAGTCGACGGCGACGTTGGGGAACGCCGACTCCAGATCCTGGAATCCCGCATCGATGTCGCGCTGCCAGTCGGCCCGCCACAGCAGGATGCTCGCCGCCTGGTCCGGCAGGCCCATCATGTAGTAGGTCGGGGGCACGCCCGGCGGCCCCAGCAGCACCGCGCACGCGTCGCGGAACGAGTCCGTCTTGACGACGGAGTCGTCCTGCATCGAGTCCGCCCACTCCAGCCGGAACGCGATCCGGTCCCCGTCGTTCAGCGAGCGCACCTCGATGGAGGGGACGCTGGGAGTGAGCCGTAGCGGCAGCACCGACGACTGGCTCTGCAGGGGCACCTGCACCGGGGTCGCCTTGTTCCACTGCTTCGCGTCGGGCCGGTCGGGCACCTCGGGCGAGACGCGCTTCGAGACCAGTTCGCCGCCCCAATCCGCGGCAACTTGCTCTTCGTCGTCGTCACAGCCCGCGATGGCGAGCGCTCCGGCGACAAGCGCCCCGCCCGCGGCGCCGGCCAGCAGCTTTCGCCGTCCGATGCGTCGAGATCCTGCGTCGGTAGCCATGGTGCACCCCCTGCTCAGGTCACGTTGTACCGGTAGACGGCCAGGCTTTCGTCGAACGCCGGCCGGACGATGGTCGGCACCTTCAGCGGCACCCGCACAAGCTCCTGCCCCGCGTCGTCGAAGCCCAGCGCCTCTCCGTTGCGGACCGCGAAGCGGTGGACGATGCGGTCGGTCGAGACGTTGAGCATCAGCACGCCGAGGAGTTCGGGGTCGTTGCCCTCCATGGCGTTCTTGTACGTCGCGACAGCCTCCTGGGCCCGCGGCCCGAACATCATCTCCAGGAACCGTGTGCTGCCGACGTGGATCGGCGGGATGTAGTAGATGTTGGGTTCCGTGCCGAGCTGCGGCAGCAGCGGTAGGGCCACCTTGCGCACGTGCACCAGGAAGTCGACGGGGTTGTCGTCGCGCGCCTTGTCGGGCGGGCTCACGAACCCGAACGTCCGGATCTTGCCGATGCAGGTCCGCATGCAGCGGGTCTGGAACCCTTTCTCGACGGCGGGATAGCACATCACGCACTTCTCGGAGACGCGGGTGACGTGGTTGTACATCACCTTCTTGTAGGGACAGGCGCGCACACACTCGCGGTAGCCGCGGCAGCGCGCCTGGTCCAGCAGGACGATGCCGTCCTCCGGCCGTTTGTAGATCGCCGTCCGGGGGCAGCTCTGCAGGCAAGCGGGGTACGTGCAGTGGTTGCAGATGCGCGGCAGGTAGAAGAACCAGGTGTCGTGCGGGAGACGCAGGTGAATCGGGTCGCCTGCGACGGGTGTGCTCACCTCGTCCTCGCCGCGGTTCGGCCCGGCGTAGTCCAGGTCCTCCGGCAGGTAGCCAAGCTGGTACTCGCTCGACTCGGCGGCTTCGAAGATCGTCTTGCCGGTGTACTTGTCGCCTTCCCACTGCTGCGGGCCCAGCATGTTCAGGACACGAGCGTCCCACGCCAGCGGGTACGAGCCCCACGGCTTCGACTCGACGTTGTTCCAGAACATGAACTCCTGGCCCTTGCCCGAGGTCCACGTCGTCTTGCACGCCATCGTGCACGTCTGGCAGGCGATGCACTTGTTCGTGTCGAACACCGCGCCTGCCTGGCGTTGCGGCCGCGCCTCCTCGAAGCGGTACTCCATTTCGCGGCCGAGCTGCCAGTTGTAAACGTTCGGCATGTCACCCTGCCTTTCCGATGAACTCGCCCGCCAGGTACGCCTTCATGGCGTCGCTTTCGTACCCCGGGCGGAATCCCTGGGCGGCGGGATTCCACAGGCCGGCCGCACCGATGCCGCCGGGCTCTGCCCGCTCGATCTTCACGAACGACTCCTTGGGCGCGCCGGCGGTGCAGTGGACGTCGAGCGCGAAGCCCTTGCCCACGGTCTGGCCCGCGGGGTCCTTTCGCACCAGGCTGTCGGTCTGCAGCGTCGGCCGTAGCCACGCGCGCGTGATCGCCTGGTGGCTGCCGTAGCGGTAGCCGGCCTGGTAGCCCGTGCGCGGGTTCTTGGCCAGACCGTCGGGCCGGGTCTCGTGCCCCTCCACGCTCCCGTGCGTCGAGATGTAGAAGTGGAACCACGCCCGGCCGACGCCGCGGGTGATGCTGGGGTAGTGGCGCACCCGCACCAGCCAGCGCGTCACCTTGTAGTCATCGGGGCGGTCCTTGTGGCCGATGAACGGCCGGTCGCTGGGGTCGCCGTCGCACCAGGCGTAGTCGCCGTCCTCCAGCCCCAGCTCGCGCGCGTCCTCGGGGTTCATGTCGATATACCCCTCGCTGACCCACGGCGTGCGCTTGTCGTGCCGGTAGAAGTCGCCGAAGGGCCCCCAGATCACGACGTCCAGGTCGGTGCTGGCGCCCGTGCTGTGACAAGCGTGCCGGTACTTCGGCGTGATGAGGACGTGCGTGTAACCCTGCGCCATCAGCGGATGCTTCGTGGCGGCCAGCTCCTCCGGCGTGCGGACAGCGTTGCGCACCTGTCGCACCTCGGTGCCCATGTCATCCGGATCGAGATCGTACGTCTCAGGCCCCTGCGGCTGCACGGCCGGGTGCGGGTTCGCCATGATCGCGTTCGGCTCGTACGGCGTGCCGTCCGAAGGTTCGCGGTGGACGGGCATGTTCTCGCCGTACTCGATGAACTCGTCTTCCTCGCGGTAGAACTCGAGGCGGCCGGTCTTGTTGTACCAGGGCACGCTCTCCTGGGTTTGTTCCCACCCGACGATGCGCGGGCTGGTGCGCGTCATCGAGTACAGCGGCGTGCCCTGCTTGCAGGTGTCGTCGAGTTGGGCGAAGGTGTAGCCCTTCGTCGTGTTACCGGCGCGGAACACGCGGTCGATCTGCGCCTCCACGTTGTCCTCGTGCACGAAGTGCCAGTAGTCGCGGAACCGTTCGTCGCCCGTGATGTCTGCCAGCTTGGAACAGATGCCCGCCCAGGACTCCATGTCGTCGCGGCTGTTGAAGGTACGCGGCAACGGCGAGCGCGGCCACGACTGCAGGAACGGGTTCGTGACGGCGGCGTAGATGTCCGGCTTCTTGCGTTCGTGCCAGGGGTCCGCGGCCAGGACCACATCGGCATATTCGCAGGTGGCGGTCCAGAACCAGTCGCTGGCGACGAACATCTCGATCTTCGGCAGCGTGTTCATGATGACGTTGTACGCCCACTTCGCGTTGCCCAGGATGGAGTTGGAGTTGGCCAGCATGACCGACTTGGTGGGCGTCGGCATGTGCGTCTTGCCCGTGAACATCTTGTTGCCGACGCGCAGCGGGCGGTCGCCGTAGTTGTAGTAGTGCGCCGATTCGCCCTTGTAGTACGAGTGCGTCCGCGCCTGCTTCGCCGGATCCAGCTCGATGTCGAAGGGGTCTTCGCTGGTCCACTGGCCGATGCCCGCGTACAGGCTGAGCCGGTAGTTGCCTGCGTAGCTGCCCACCGTGCCACCGAAGTGGCCCACGTTGTTGGTCAGCGCCGCGACCAGGATGATCGTCCGGTCCTTGATGTCGTTGTTGAAGAAGTGGTTGGGCCCCATGCCCTCGACGAACAGGGTGGCGCTCTTGTTCGCCGCGATTTCTCGCGCGAGGGTCTCGATCGCCTCCACCGGCGCCCAGGTGATGCTCGAGATCTGCTCGGGCCTGCAGGAGTCGTCCAGGTATTGCTTCACCAGGTCGAACACGGGACGCGCCTGCACCGAGCCGCCCGTGGCGAGCGGCAGCGTGTATTCGCCTTCCAACGCCGGGTCGATGCCCGTGTCGCCGAAGAACCTGCCCACCTGGTCGCGCGTGACCGTGCTGGGGCCCGCCGTCTTGGCGTCCCAGACGACGAAGTCGCCCCACTCCTCGCGGAGCTGCCCGGGCACGAACTGCGTCCCCTGCGCCGCCGGTGGTGGCGCCTTCTCGTCCGCCGCCATCACGTGCGTCGCGTTCGACAGCGGCGCCGTAACCGCCGCCCCGTCCAGGTCCTTCGAACGCAGCAGCTTCAGCGTGTCCATCCGCACCAGCAGCGGCAGGTCCGTCGACCGCTTCACGAAGTCCGTGTCGTACAGGCCCTCATTGATGATCACCTGCGCCAGCCCCAGCGAGAACGCGGAGTCGCTGCCGGGCCGGATACCGATGACGGTGTCAGCTTTCGAGCTAGACGACTGGTACTCCGGCGCGATCGTCACGACCTTGGCGCCGTGCAGCTTCGCCTCCGTCAGCCAGTGCCCGTCTGGCATCTTCGTCGCGATCCAGTTCTTGCCCCACAGCGTGATGAGGCGCGCGTTCTCGGCCGTGTACAGGTCGAAGTCCAGCGTCTGCTGCCCGGTCACCATCGGGTGGCCCGGCGGCAGGTCGGTGTGCCACGAGTAGCTGTCCCAGTGGCGGCCGCCCAACGCCTCTTCCGGCTCCACCTTGCGTACGTGCGTATCCAGCAGCGCCAGCGAGTTCTGGAAGCGGTACAGCCCGGCCGTGCGGATGGGCTGGATGAGCGGCATGCCGCCCCGCGCCTTCAGGACCTGCGTGCCGGCCCCATGCATCGTCTCGATCATCGCTTCGTCGTACTCCTGCGCCTTCAGGCGCGCCGCGCCTTCCGGACCGCTGTACGCTTCGGCGATGTTGATCAGCGTGCGGGCGATCACCTCCCAGGCCTCATCCCACTCGACGGAGACGAATTCTTCTTTGCCGCGGCCGTCCCGGTACTGCGCGGGCGGCAGGCCGGTGCCTTCGTCGCGCGGGAAACCCGCCTCCACCCAGTCCTTGAAGCCTTTGCGGATCATCGGCCCCTTCGTCCGCCGGTCCGAGTAGAACCGCCGGACGTACGAGATGCCGCTGATGCAGATGCGCGGGTCCCAGCGTGCTGATGCCGTGTTGCCGTATGCGTCCGTCGTGTCCTTGTAGCCGAAGCTGGGGTCGGCGTACACGACGACGCCGTTCTTCACGTTGGCCTTCAGCAAGCAGCCATGCGTGTCGTTCGGCGCGCACAGGTAGTGGAACTGCGAGTCCGGCGTGTACAGGTCGCGGTACACGTCCTCCCAGTTGCGGTCCGGGTAGGTCTCGAGCGGGTTGTCTCCCTCCTGCGTGGTCGAGAGAAAGCTGAAGCCCGGAAGCCCGCCTCCCGCGAACTTCGGCAGGCTGAGGCCCGCGACCAACACAGGAAATGCGGAGAGAATCTGGCGGCGGCTGGCACGGCGCGCGCCGGAGGGCTGGTCTGTCACGGTTACCTCCCCGTCCGTACGACGACGGCGGCGCTCCATCTCGCCGAGGTCAGTTCACCGTTTGCGAATCCTGTCACAAGCGGCACACTCTTGTGAGAGGCGGAAGTCCTGCCCCCTGCCAGCCATTCGGCATGAACATCGCGGCCCGGTCCGACCCATGCCCCAGGGCGGGCCTTTCTCAGTGGATGGGCGCGGGAGACGGCGCGCGCGATCGAGCCCGCGCGGAGGACCAATCGCGTCTCCAGGGGTGCAGGCGCGGGCCGTCGCCAGTTGTCGAATCCACGCGACGCCTGGCCCGCCTCGCCCGGCCGTTTGGCTCTCTCCTGAACTCCCGCCGGGACGATTTCTTTCGTGAGTGGAGGTGCGCCATGCGAGTCCTCGTCCCGGTCGAGCATCCTGGCCAGACTGGAGCGATCCTGGATCGATGTCAGCGCTTCGCCGACGCCGGCCGCTGTTCGGTCGTCCTCGCCCACGTCACGCCGCCCGGCTATCACGCGGACGCGGGCCGGATGGAGAACTGTCTCACCGACGCGACTCGCACGCTGCGCCAGGCGGGTCTCGACGCCATGTTCGTCGTCCGGGCCGGCGACCCCGCCGAGGAACTGGCCCATCTCGCGCACGACCTCGACGCTGTCCTCTTGATGCCCGCCTGATCCGGTCGCGCAGTTGCATGTCTGGCGCTCGGACTGCCCACGTGCACCTCGTGCGGAGGCAGCTCTCGATAGGTGGTTGCGTCGGACGGGAGGATCGCGTGATACTCACCCACCTGATCGCTCCAGGTTCCACGGCGTTCGAGGCACCCTCGACGGGACAGGCATACAACAGCGAGGGTCAACGCTGCATGACACAACCCGCCGATAGCGACTGCGCCCATGCGCCGCCGACGCCCCAGCTGATCCAGGGCGGCATGGCGGTAGGTGTTTCGAGTTGGCGGCTGGCCCGGGCCGTCGCGATCGCGGGCGAGAAGCTCGGCCGGCCCGTACTAGGCGTAGTTTCCGGCACGGGGCTTTCGGACGTGATGGTCCACCGCCTCCAGCAGGGCGACCCCGATACACTCCGCGCCCTGGCCGGATACGACCAGGGACTGGCCAGCGAGCTCCTCGCGATCTACGGATCGAGCTTGGCGGGGCCGAACGGAGGCCGCCGCCGGTTCGCACCCAAGCCCGAGGTGCTCGTCACCGGGACCAGGGCGATGAAGGCGCACCTGACGCGTCTCACCGTCGCTGCCGCCTTTGTCGAGGTCAGCCTGGCGAAGAGCGGCCACGCCGGGCCCGTGGGCATCAACATTCTCGAGAAGCTGCAACTGATGCACTTGCCGATCATCCTCGGCGCCATGCTGGCCGGCGTGGACTATGTGCTCGTGGGCGCCGGCATCCCCAATCAGATCCCCGCGGTGCTCCAGAGCTACGCGCTGGGCCAGACGGCCTCCTACAAGCTGGATGTTGCGGGCACGAACGAAAAGCACCTGATGACCCTCGATCCGCGTCCCTTCATCCCGGCGGGCAG
The DNA here is from genome assembly GCA_964371355.1 of uncultured Dehalococcoidia bacterium. Lineage (GTDB taxonomy): Bacteria > Chloroflexota > Dehalococcoidia > DSTF01 > JACRBR01 > JACRBR01. The sequence goes on along the minus strand of CAYJMG010000001.1, from coordinate 164,917 downwards.
GCAGCTCACGAAGCCCCGATTCCTGGCGATCATCTCTCATCACGCGCTTGCCATGCGCCTCGCGAGCACCGTCGACGTCGATGGATTCATCATCGAAGGCCCGGCAGCCGGCGGTCATAATGCGCCCGCACGCGGGAAAGACGTCGACGAGCGCGGTCAGCCCGTGTATGGCGAGCGCGACCAGCCCGACCTGGACAGGATGCGGAGCCTCGGGAAGCCGTTCTGGCTCGCCGGTTCGTACGCGTGCAGGCTCCCGGAAGCCAGGGCGCTCGGGGCGGTCGGCATCCAGGTCGGGTCTGCCTTCGCCCTCTGCGACGAGTCAGGCATGGATGCCTGCGTGAAACGCGAGTTGCGCAGCCAGATAGCCGCCGGAACCCTGCAGGTGACGACCAGCGCGACTGTATCGCCGACAGGATTCCCGTTCCAGGTCGTTCAGCTCGCGGGAACGCTCTCGGATGCGGAGGTCTACCAGTCGAGGAAGCGCATCTGCAATATCGGCCATCTCGTGGAGGCCTACGTGGCGCCCGGGGGAAACGGGACCCGTATCGGATTTCGCTGCGCGGGCGGGCCCGTGGGTGCCTACGTCCGGAAAGGCGGGCGCCAGGAGAAGACCGCTGGCGTGGCCTGCCTCTGCAATGGCCTTGCTTCGGCCGCCGGCTTCGGGCGAGTTACCCGCACTGGCCCCGAGCCGATGATCGTGACGTTCGGCAAGAACGTCGACTTCTACAGTCAGATAAGCACCGCTCCCGACGGCGGCTATCGCGCAGAGGACGTCGTGCGATCCGTCTACGGGTAACCAGGCCAAAACCTGCCCGCCGAAGGCAAGCCGGGGCTCAAACACGGGGCAACGGGCACGATTGTGCGATCGTGTGGCGTTGCCATCCGGCCGTCAGGCGCTCCAGATCGAATGCTGCTGGGCGCGTCGCAGCTTGAAGTCGGTCTCCGGCATCACGAAGCCGCGCGCCCGGATCTTGCGCAGCGCATCTTCCAGTGCGCGCCGGTCAGCCTTCGTGAGCGCCGAGGCGAACAGGTCGTCGTACAGCTCCTGGCTGACGGCGACGATCTGTTCCGTCATCTTGCGGCCCGCGGGTGTGAGCGTCAGGCCGACGGCGCGCCGGTCATCGGGATCTGGCCGGCGTTCGATCCAGCCGTGCGCCTCGATGCGGTTCAGTATGCCGGTGATGCTCTGCGTCTCCTGGAAGAGGAGCGTCGCCAGGTCGCTCGGCTTCACCGGCTGATCGGCGTAGTGGAGCACCACCATCACCCGGGCTTGCGACGCGGAGACGCCCAGATAGTAGAAGCGGCGCTCCAGCAGCTTGTAGCTCATCCAGTAGATCTCCGAGACGAGCGCCCACGGCAGGAGGCTCGGGTCCATGAACGTCAGGCCGGTGGCACGCTTCGCGGACATGGCGGAAGTCCTTTCGAGTGTTCGGCTGGCGAGGACAACTGTAGACGGAGCTACCCCTGGGCGCACGCGGCGATTCGTCCGACCTTGAACCGAGCGAGGCGCCGCGCCTCCGATCTGGATGCTGCGCGCCTTCATCCAGCTCAGGTTCAGGCGGGCCCCGAAGACCTGGCCGGACTGACTCTAAGTGCATGGGCGGGAGACGACCCCAGCGAGCCGGGCAACGTGATGACCATGCCACGCTCACTCGGCTCCCAGGTCAGTCGCTCGGCACACCCGAGGAGGTTTACCCGGGTATGCTCGCCTCCATGGAGGCCTTCGATAACAACCCGCGCCTGTGAGGGCGTTCCCAGCAAGAGTGCGAAGACGGCGTCGTCGTTGGACGTAAAGCGCACGGGAACACCGTCGAGCGTCCTTCCTTCCGCGCGCACCCACGGCCGCGTGTCATAGATTGCCTCTCCATTCACCGCGAGCCAATCGCCCAGCTCCGCGAGTCGCCGCGTCTGCGGTTCGGAGAACGCGCCATCCGGCTCCGGCGCGATGCCAAGCAAGAGGTTGCCGTTCTTGCTTACGACGTCCGCGAGCAACCGCACCAGCTCCCCACTGGAGAGCATGTCCTCTTCGAGTTCCGCGTGGTTGATGCCGAAGGAGTGTCCCAGGCCGCGGACGGCCTCCCACTTGCGCTCCGAAATCTCGTGCCGTACCTCGTACTCCGGCGTGACGAAGTCAGAATGCGCTGCCGGAAGCATCTGCATCCGGCGCCATGATCGCGGGAGTACCGGCCAGAGTACGGAGACAGTGCGTAGGAGGCTCGCGAAGAGCGTCTTCCCCATCCGTCCTTGCGGAAGTCGGCCCTTCGCCCAGCGGTCATTGACGACGCCATCGGCCACCGTGTTGTAGTAGAAGGCGATCAGCTCGTTCGCGTCGGCGCCCGCAGGGTAGGCGATGTCATTCCAGAGGACCGAGGGCTGGTAGCGCTCGATCAGCTCCGTGAGCTGTGCGGTCACGTAGTGGGCGTACTCTCTGCTCTGCGGGATCGCGGTGACGGCGGTCAGCAGATCGTGGATGACTGTCGCGTTGAAGAAGCTGTCGTACCCACCGCAGTAGTAGAGCCCCATCTTGAGCCCGCGCGCCCGGACCGCCTGCGTTAGGTCGCCGACGAGGTCGCGCTTTGACTGATAGGACGGCCTGTGAGGATTGGCATGACGGCTGGGCCAGAGAAGGTAGCCGTCCATGTGCTTGGCTGCGAGCACGGCGTAGCGGGCGCCGGCCTGGGCAAAGAGATCGGCCCAGGCCGAGAAGTCAGTCTTCGCGCTGCCTTCGGCGAACTGCGACTCGAAGTTCTCGTACGGGAAGTCGCGCCCGTACGTTTCGATGTGATGCCGTTGACCGGTGCTACCTGGGATCTGGATCGTGTTCCGATACCACTCGGCGTACGGGTTGTGCTTGAAGTGATAGGCGGGGCCATTCTTGGCCCAGAGATCCTGGATGTTGCCGGACCGTTCCGCCCAGCCCGGCACGGAGTACGGTCCCCAATGGATCATGAGTCCCAGCTTCGCGCCCGCGAACCACTCCGGCACGGCATGCCTGCTCAGTGATTCGGCGGTGGCGTCGTACGGCACGTGAGTCGCCATCTGGCGATGGTATCGCCGGGGCCGCGGTTAGCTCCAGCTTCGCAGACGGCTGCGCCCTCGCACGGAAGCAGCGATTGCCATGTCACGCTCAACAGCTTCCCACCGCCGGACCAGCCGCGTACCGGTGGACTGCTGGCCGGGCCGGGAGATTCGAGGCGTTGCGCGAAAACACATAAGAATATAGGCTTTGCGAAATGCTGGACCAGAACGCCCCGGTGCCGTTGTATTTCCAGGTCCAACAGCAGCTCCTGCTCCGCCTCCGCGGGCTGCGGCCTGGCACCCTCCTGCCGACGCAGAAAGCGCTCGCCGAGGAGTTCGGCGCTAGCCTGATCACGATCCGGCGCGCCGTCGACGAGCTGGCGCGACTGGGCTTCGTCGAGGCGACGCGCGGGCGCGGTACCGTCGTCGTCCGCCCATCCGTCCGCGACGACCGCGGCGAGGTCTCGAGCTGGACCGACTCGATGACCCGGCTCGGCCGCCAGCCGAGCACCGCCTGGCGCAGGATCAGCGCCCACGTCCCGAGCCGCGAGGTCGCGCGCACACTGGCCCTCAAGGCCCGCGAACGCACCGTTGTGGTCGAGCGGCTGCGCACCCTCGACGGCGAACCGTTTTGCTTGATGCGCAACGAGCTGCCACTCTCGGTCGTCCCGGGCCTGCTCTCCGAAGGCCTCGCGGGGGAGTCGCTGTACACGTGGGTCAGCGCGCGCTACGGGCTCAGGCCGCATCGCGCTGTCGAAGAGGTCGAAGCGCGCATCGCGACAGAGATCGAGACGCAGGCACTCGCGTACGCCGGCATCGTCATGGTTGTGCGCCGTCAGTCGTATCTGGCCGACGGCCGCCCGATGGAGGTCGCGGAGATCGTCGCGCCGGCAGATCGCTATCAGTATCGTGTGGAGGTCGTACGAAGAACATGAGCATGGCCGCGACGGATTACTTTCGCGCCGTCACAGAACGGCTGCGGGGTGTGGAGGCGCAGACCGCCGAGATCGAAGCCGCGGCCGAACTCTGCGCGGACCGGATCTCGCGCGGCGGACTCGTGTTTCTCTTCGGCTCGGGCCACTCGCGGATCCTCTGCGAGGAGATGATCCCGCGGCAGGGCTCGTTCCCTGGCTTCTTCGCGCTGGTCGAGACGGCGCTGTCGAACCACGTCTCCGTCATCGGCGCGAACGGGCTGCGCACGGCGCTCTTCCTGGAGCGCATGGAAGGCTACGCCGAAGAGATCCTGCGGAACTTCCACTTCGGCCCGGACGACGCCTTCATCCTGGTCTCGACCAGCGGCATACGGCCCGTGATCGTCGAGATGGCGCTCGGGGCGCGGCGCCGCGGCATGCCGGTGATCGCGCTTGTCTCCGTCGACTACTGCCGCGCGTCGAAGCCGGCCCACTCGTCGGGGCAGCGCCTGATCGATGTCGCCGACATCGTCCTCGATAACTGCGCGCCGGCTGGTGACTGCGTCGTGCAGCTCGAAGGGCTGCCGTGGCCGACGGGTCCCGTATCGACCGTCGTCGGCGCCACGATCATCAACATGCTGCGATGCGCGACGGCGGAAAGCCTGCTCGCGCGCGGCTACGAGCCCGTCGTATTCCCCGCGCACCAGAACATCGGAGGCGAGAACGCGGAACGCCAGATCGAACGCTACTACGAAGCGTACCGGCACAGCGTCTCGCATCTCTATCAATGAGCGGCGCACTCGCGGGCAGCGTCATCCTCATCACCGGTTCGACCGGCATCGCCGCCGCCACCGCCACCGCGGCGCTGGCCGAAGGTGCGTCCGTCTTCGTCATCTGCCGCACGGAGGCCCACGCCGAAGATGTCCGCAACACGTCGGCCGAGATCGGCATCAGCGTGGCCGACCTCGCGCAGGGTCAGCAGACGATCGAAGCGGTGCACAGTTGCGTCGAGCGCTTCGGGCGTATTGACGGCGTCTTCAACGTCGCCGGCATCAGCGGTCGCGAGTTCGGCGATGGTCCCACCCACGAGTGCAGCGATCTGGGGTGGGATGCCACGGTTGACAACAACGCTCGCAGTACGTTCCTCGTGTGCCGCTCGGTGCTCCAGCAGATGCTGGCGCAGAAGCCGCGAGAGTGTGGTTCACGCGGCGCGATCCTCAACATGGCCAGCGTGCTCGCACTCTCGCCTGAACCGCGGCACTTCGCGACGCACGCGTACGCCGCCAGCAAGGGCGCGATCATCGCGATGAGCCGCTCGATGGCGGCGTACTACGCCCCGCATAAGATCCGCGTCAACACGCTCGCACCCGGCCTGGTGCGTACGCCGATGAGTGCGCGGGCACAGTCGAATCCGGCGATCCTCGGGGCCATCCGCGACAAGCAGCCGCTGAGCGAGGGGATGCTGTCACCGGACGATGTCGCGCACTCGGCCATCTTCCTTCTGAGCGACGCATCGATGATGATCACCGGTGTGACGCTGCCCGTCGATGGCGGCTGGAGCGTGAGCTGATGGCGATTGAGGGCTTTGCCGAGGCGGACGTCGTGGTGGTCGGCTCCGGATCAGCCGGCGCGACGGCCGCGATCGCCGCGGCGCGGTCGGGCGCGCGGACGTTGTTGGTTGAGCGCTACGGGTTCCTCGGCGGAACGAGCACGCAGGTGCTCGATACCTTCTACGGCTTCTACACACCCGGCGAGCACGCAATCAAGGTCGTTGGCGGCATCGCCGATGACGTCGTCGCGGAGCTGAAGCTGCACGATGCCTGTTTCGAGCGACTGAACACCTACGGCGCTGGCACTGGCGTTACATATCACGCCGAGTACCTGAAAGTCGTGTGGGAGCGGCTGGCGCTCGCGGCGGGCGTGCGGATTCTCATGCACTGCTGGGTGCAGGACGCCGTCCGCGAGGGTGATCGCGTGACGGATCTGATCGTCGCTACAAAGCGCGGCCTCGTCCGTATCAGCGCGCGCGTGATCGTCGATGCGTCGGGCGACGCCGATGTCTGTCACTACGCGGGCGTGCCGTACGAGTCGGCGGGAGATGAGTCCGCGGCACAGACGATGACGACGACATTCCGCATGTGCAACGTCGATCTGGACCGGCGACGCACCGTGACGAAGGACGCGTTGCACGCTGCGATGCGGGACGCGGCCGAGCACGGTGGCTACGATCTGCCGCGCCGCGAAGGCAGTGACCATGCGACGCCCGTGCCCGGCGTCACGGCCACGGTGATGACACGCGTGCCGGCGTCTGGTCGCGACGACGGCGGTGTCGTGACCGCGACGGATCCTGAGTTTCTGACAGCGGCGGAGATCGAAGGGCGGCGCCAGGCGCTCGAGTACGTGCGCTTCCTACGCGACCGTGTTCCCGGCTACGAATCGGCGCACCTCGCCGCGCTCAGCGTGCAGATCGGCGTGCGAGAGAGTCGGCGCGTCCACGGCGAGTACCGGCTGACCCGCGACGATGTGCTCTCCGCGCGCCAGTTCGACGACCAGATCGGACTGTGCGGGGCGCCCATCGAGGACCATGCTGAGGGTGAAGGGACGACGTGGCAGTATTTGCCGGAAGGACGCTGCGTCGGCATCCCGTTGCGCACGCTGATCCCGCAGGGTGTCGAGAATATGCTGGTTGCCGGCCGCTGCTTCTCCGCGACGCACGATGCGCACGCCAGCGTCCGGTCGATGGCGCAGTGCATGGCGATGGGCCAGGCCGCCGGCACGGCTGCCGCGCTCGCCGCCACGCGTCGCACCGAGATCTCCGCCGTCCGCAGCACCGAGCTGCGTGAGCACCTGACGCGCGGCGGCGCTATCGTCGAGCTGCCATGACCGCGTACGTGATCGGATTCGATATCGGCGGCACGCGACTGAAAAGCGGCGCTGTGACGCGCGGCGGCCGCGTGCTGTCCAGCAGCGTCGTGCCCTCCAACGGCCACCTCGGGCCGGAGGCGCTCGTACGCGCGCTGGTGCGCGAGGCGCATCGCATCGCGCGAGAGATCGGGGAGCCTGCGGCCGCCGTGGGCCTCGCGCTGCCCGGTGCGGTCGATCCGGAGCGCGGCGTCGTCCTGCTCCCCGGGCGCCTCAAGGATGTCGAGGGGTTCGCGCTTGTACCGCGGCTCTCGTCCGCGCTCGGCGTGCCCGTCGTCGCCGAGAACGACGGGCGCACCGCCATCATTGCCGAGCATCGATACGGGCTGGCGAAGAAGCACGACTGGGCGCTCTGCGTGACGATCGGGACAGGTATCGGCTCCGGCGTCCTGCTCGATGGGCACATCCTGCGCGACCCGCACCTCATGTTCGGCACCCAGCTCGGGCACGTCGTCCTGCAGGCCGATGGCGGGCGGCTCTGCATTACGGGCGCCCGCGGCACCGCCGACATGCTCTGCTCGGCGACCGCGCTGGCGATGCAGGTGCGCGACGGCTTGCAGCGCGGCATCCCCTCGCTGCTCGGCGAGCGCTACGTCCGCGATCCGGCATCGGTCGATTTCGAGGCGGTGATCGAAGCCGTCTCGCGCGGGGACCGGCTCTGTCGCGACGAGCTGGACGTGTGGACCGCTCACCTTGGCTGGTTGCTGGTGACCGCGATCCATGCGTACGCGCCGGAGATTGTCGTCCTCAGCGGCGGTGGCGCGCACGGCGCACGGCACTTCTTGCCCGCCCTCATTGCCCACGTCAACGCGCACGTCTTCCGCTACCCACCGGGCCAGCCGGTGCCGATCGTCGTCTCGCGGATGCGCGATCGGTCGGGTGTCCTCGGCTCGGCCGCGCTCGCGTGGGGGCGCGTCTCGTGAGCTTCGTGCGCACGGTCCTCCGTGACATCGCACCGCAGGAGCTTGGCGTCTGCTACGCCCACGAGCACGTGCTGATCGGCGCGAGTTACATGACGCAACTCCTGCCCGAGCTGCGGATCGATTCCATCGACCGCGCGTGTGACGAACTCATGGCCGTGCACGCCGCTGGCGGACGAGCCGTCATCGACGCGTTGCCGTGTGACACGGGCCGCGATGTGCGGGCGCTTGCCGGCGTGTCGCGGCAGACGGGGGTGCACGTCATCGCGGCGACGGGGCTGCACTTGCAGAAGTACTACACCGAGGGTCACTGGCGGTTCCGGCTCGACCCGGATGCGCTCGCCGCGATCTTCGTCAACGAGATCGAACATGGAATCGACGCCAATGACCGCGGCGGCCCCGATGTCGTCCCGACGCCGCACCGCGCAGGCGTCATCAAGGTCGCGGGTGGCATCGACTGGGCGCACGAGCGTGTGATCTTCGAAGCGGCGTGCGAAGCGCATCGCCGCAGCGGCGCGCCGATCCTGACGCACACGGAGCCGCTCTCCGGACTGCAGCAGGTTGAGTTCTTCGCGCTGGCCGGCGTCGATCCCTCGCACGTCACCCTGTCCCACACTGACCGCGACGCCGATCCCGGATACCACCACGACCTGCTCGAGAGTGGTGTGCGCCTCGTCTACGATCGCGCATTTCGCGAGCAGGGCCAGACTCTCGATCTGCTTACGCGGTTTCTGCCGGAGTATCCGTCGCAGCTCATGCTTGGCACTGATGCGGCGCGAGCGTCGTACTGGCGCAGCTACGGTGGCGCACCCGGCCTTCCGTCACTGCTCACAGACTTCAGGCAAGCGGCGCTTGCGCGCGGCCTCGGCGAGGCCCACTTGCATCGCGCCTTCGTCACCAACCCCGCCGCGGCGTTCGCGTTCGATCGGACGGGCGCATCGTGAGCAAAACTGCAATCGAAGGCGCACGGCAGGCCATCTACGAAGCGCGGATCGTCCCGATCGTCCGAAGCGGCGACGAGGCGAGCGGGCTCCGCCTCGCACGATCAATCGTCGATGCCGGTGCTCCAGTGCTTGAGATCACGATGACGACGCCGGGCGCCGCGAACATCATCGCTGAGCTGGCGCGAGGCGGCGGCCTGACCGGCGCCGGATCGGTGGTGACCGCCGCCGACGCGCGCATCGCGGTCGATGCTGGTGCGCGGTTCCTCGTCTCGCCGGTGTGGGTCGACGCGGTTGACGCCTTCGCGCGCGACGCGAAGGTGCCTTACGTCGCGGGTGCGGCGACCCCACAGGAGATCTTCGATGTGTGGTCGCGCGGCGGGCGGCCGGTCAAGGTGTTCCCGGTCTCACAGCTTGGCGGGCCCGCCTACGTCCGCGCCGTGCTCGCGCCGATGCCCTTCCTGGATCTGTGGCCGACGGGTGGCATACTGCCCGTCGAGGCGCGCGCGTACTTCGATGCCGGTGCGAAGGTCGTCGGGATCAACGCGTCGGCGCTTGCTGGTGTTGATCTCGCCGCTTTGACGCGCGGCGCCTAGCGAGCGAGGGCCTACCTATCCTTGGGTAACAACGTGAGCCTCGGAAAGACTGCACGGCGGCCAAAGCACAGGCCCACAGATAGCTAAGGTGACGAATACAGGAGTCTCCGGGCGGTGCCGTCAGCGAGCTGTCAATCGATCGGAGGCCGGCCACGTAAAGGGCTGGTGCAATGTGTCACACCTTTGGGGACTGCAGCTGGGATGATCCGCTCGCCTTCAAGTCTCGGTCTTCGCCTGGCTGTGCTCCTAGGCGCAATCGTCTACTGGTCGGCGGGCTGCCAGCAGGACGTACAGTTCTTGCTCCCTGACGACCTAGATCTCGAACCAATCTCATCTGGTCAATACAGTTCGGATCCGGCTGGGTCGATCAAATATGCCGTGTACGGCAGCTCAGCGCCCATGGCCTCGATCCTTAGCGGTTCAGCCGAAGTGCTTCGTTCAAAAGGATGGGAAGTGGATGGCCCAAAGGAAATCGGCAATACCGGCCCCTTGGTGCTGGCCGAAAGGGGTGCTCAATGCTTGATCTACGCAGATTTTGAGGCGACCGACGCTTTCGCGTCGAACGCGAAGGCCCTCATAGCCGAGGTGGATTCGAAGCTCGCGGAGGGACCACGGGGGTATGCGTCCGTGCTCTTAGTCGAGGAGTTCCTCTGCCCTTAACGTTGAATTGGTCGCCCTGATTGGTCAGAAGACTCATCCGACGATCGTCGAACGCCTTGATACCGCATCTGGTGGAGCCAACATGCTGCGACCCAAACCGAGAAGGAGCGCCGTAGCGACAGCCGCCAGATCCGGGGCTGGATGACTGACGGGAGAGGCATGAGACGTGCCGCATCCTGTTCGAACGCGTGCAGATGGACACGCTGAATCAGCAACTGTCGTTGGAGCCCTGGCCAGAGTTCCAGGCGCTATGTGAGTGGTGTAGAACTTGGTACCCCCGGCAGGACTCGAACCTGCGCACATGGTTTAGGAAACCACTGCTCTATCCTCTGAGCTACGGGGGCGCACGCTCAGGATATCGAATGTGTAGCCAGTCAAGGGAAAATCGATCTCGATGCTCCCATCTTGCGATTTCCCCTGGACTGGCGGGTACCAGCGACTACGCGGAACGACCGAAGGTCGGTGCGGAGCGAAGCGGAGTCACCGACCTTCCTGCCTAGCGGCGAGCGACGATATGTTCCGCGTTAGCGTCCTATCGCTCGCAGGATTTCGTCTACGACGTGCTGCAGGCCGTTGGATGTGCTTACACCCTTCCGATCCGCCAAGGTCGGCGAAAAGCGAGCAACATAGGTGGCGTCTACCTCGTGCCACACGGGCAGAATGACCTTGCCGCGTTGCACCTCGAGCGCCGTTAGGCCGTCCAGCTCCCGCTGTGGCCATTCCTTCTCGAAGAAACTCTTGCTCAGGATGACGACACCGTGGCTCGAATTGGCGAGTCCGTGTTCGATCTTTCTGCGGAGGCTATCGCCGAGCGTCAGTTCGTTCTCGTCGAGCCATGCCTTCAACTTGTTCCGTTCAAGAAGCTCCTTGAGTGGTCGAGCAACAGACTCTTTGTCTTCGCTGGCATGGCTGATGAACAGATCCCAGATCGGCTCGCTTTCGGTTAGTCGGGGATTTGCGCCGGTGTGCATCGTGGCAATGGATGGCAGCGATTCGGCGTATTGAACTCCCGTCGCTGAGAGCCAGATATGCCCGGTGGACCAGTTTCTTCCCATCGTCGCGGGCGCGTCCGTCACCAAGCCAATGTCCTGCAAATGCTCCGCAGCTCGCTCGACGAGTGTCGTCGGAACGGCCAACGCCATCGCGATGCCTTGGTAGTCGAGTTCGACGTCGTCCTTATCGAAGCCAGCCTCATACAGGCGATGCAGGCCGCGAATAAGGGCATCACGAATTTGCGGGGTTGGGATGTTGGTGGTCTGAAGTGGCAGCGTGAAGCCGTAGTCACGTCCGTGTTGCCACGTGCCCAGGAAGATCAACCCCCTGCATGCGGGGAATGCCACGTCAGCTGCCTGCGTGTATTTTCCAAGGTGGTCAAGACTCAGCGCAGACGCGTCCACCCTTATCCGGAACCTGGCTTCGCCTTTGTCCTCGTTCGCGTAGCAGATGTATGACGTGGGCTCCGTCGGAGGCCCCGCCTCGCCTTCTAGGTACCACCCGAGGTAAGGCTCCGGTCCTCTGGCTAGATCTCTGCGAATGATGACCATACGCGTCTACCTCACACCGCGCTCAAGATCCGCATGATAACTCGGGTTGCTCCGAATCTCCCGCCACTTCGCACCCACAACGACAGAGGCCCTCACGTTTCGTGAGGGCCTCTTGCTTCCGGTTGGTGGAGATAAGGGGACTCGAACCCCTAACCTCCGCATTGCGAACGCGGCGCTCTCCCAGTTGAGCTATATCCCCGGACAGCCCGCAGTATACCCAATCACGCGCGCGGCCTCACGGTCCCGCCGCGCCCGACTCCGCTCCCGCGCGCAACACTTCCGCAAGCCGCCCGCGCAGGTACGCCAGCTCCACCCCGTTCTCGCACAGGTCAATCGCGCGGCGGTAGGCTTCTGCCGCGGCCGTGTGCCTGCCTGCCCGCCGCAGCAGGTCGGCCCGCGATGCGTGCAGCAGGTGATAGTCCTCCAGCGCGCCCGTCGCCGCCAACTCCTCGATGAGGCGCAGGCCGGCCTCCGGCCCGTCGGCCATCGCCACCGCCACCGCGCGGTTCAACTCCACGACCGGTGTCGGCTGCGTGCGCGCCAGCCGCCCGTACAGCGCCGCGATCTCGTCCCAATCGGTGTCCGTGGCCGTCGCTGCCTGTCCGTGTACCGCGGCGATCGCCGCCTGCAACTGGTACGGCCCCGCCCGCCGCATCGCCAGCGCCCGTCGCACCAGCGCCACGCCTTCCGCGATCTCGTCGCCATGCCAGCGCGCCCGGTCCTGCTGCTCCAGCACCACCAGCTCGCCGTCCGGCCCGGTTCGCGCATCGCGCCGCGCGTGCTGCAGCAGCATCAGCGCCAGCAGCCCCAGCGCCTCCGGCTCGTCGGGCATCAGCTCGGCCAGCACGCGGCCCAGGCGGATCGCCTCGGCGCACAGCTCGCGCCGCACCAGCACCTCGCCCGCCGTCGCGGCGTATCCCTCGTTGAACACCAGGTACACCACCGCCAGCACGGCCTTCAGCCGCTCCGGCAGCTCGTGTGCAGGCGGCACCGCGTACGGGATCGCTGCGTCGCGGATCTTGCGCTTCACCCGCAGCAGCCGCTGCGCCATCGTCGGCTCGGGCACCAGGAACGCGCGCGCGATCTCCGGCGTCGTCAGACCGCCCAGCGTCCGCAGCGTCAGCGCCACCTGCGCTTCGAGCGACAGCGCCGGGTGGCAGCAGGTGAAGATCAACCGCAGCCGGTCGTCGACGACGTCCATGGGCTGCTCCCCCTCTCCCGGTTCCGCTGCTTCGGCCTCCAGCGCGGCGAGCGCCACGACCTGTTCGCGCGCGATCTGCTCGCGTTTCTCCGCGAGCACGCGCTCGCGGCGCAGCCGGTCGATGGCCTTGCGGCGTGCCGCCGTCGTGATCCATGCGCCGGGGTTGCCCGGGATGCCGTCGACGGGCCAGCGCTGCAGCGCCGTCGCGAACGCGTCCTGCATCGCCTCTTCGGCCAGGTCGAAGTCGCGGCACAGCCGGATGAGCGAGGCGATGATGCGGCCCGACTCCTCGCGAAATGTGCGCTCGATTGCCTCAGTCGCTGGATCAGGCATGTGCTGCCTTCACTTGATTGCGGCCTGTGCGCGCATCCCGGCGACGGCCTCATCCCAGCCCGGGATCTGGGCCACCCGCCGGACCTCGATGCAGCCGTGCGGTGGCGCCGGGATCTTCGCCGCCAGCGCGACCGCCTCATCGAGGTCCGCGCAGTCGAGGACGTAATACCCGCCCACGATCTCCTTCGTTTCGGCGAACGGCCCGTCGCTGCGGACGGCCTGGCCGTCGACGAGCCGCACCCGCACCGCCCGGGCCGTCGGCTCGAGCGCGTCGCACGTCACGTACGCCTCGCGCTCGATCGCTTCGCGGGTTACCGCGAGGTGTGCGTCCATCACACCGTGGGCTGGCTCGCCCATGTCGGCCTCGGTGACGTAGATCAGCATCATGTACTTCATGAAGTCGCTCCTGACCGCTGGCCGGGCCCCCCGCGTGCCCGCACAGTATGACGACGTTCGGTGGTGCTGGGGATCGACAGGCGGCTGTCGGGTGGGGCAGGTTTCGTGAACTGCCCTTCATCTTCACGCACACGTGAGGGATCGCTATCCTGAGCCGTCCCCCGGAGCGACGCAAATGTAGAGAGAGCCGGCTTCATGTCCGCCCAGCCTTCAGCCGCCATGACCTCCGCCGGGCGGGGGATTCGCGGCTACGGCGCGCGGACGTTCTCCTCCCTCGGCATCGCCGATTTCCGGGTCCTGTGGTTCGGCAACGTCGGCACCATGCTCGGCCAGTGGGTCCAGTTCGCCGCCCAGGGCTTCCTGGTCTACGACCTCACCGGGTCCGCGTTCCAGGTCGGCGCCGTCAGCTTCGCGCGTGGCCTCGCCGCCGTCGGGTTCTCGCCGTTCGCCGGCCTTATCACGGACCGCTTCAGCCGGCGCTCCGTCCTCATGGTCATGACCAGCCTAAGCGCCGTCATTGCGGTGGTGCTGGCCGCGCTCATCATCGCCGGCCTTATCGACATCTGGATGCTGTACCCGATCGCCATCGCCGAAGGCCTCACCGACGCCATCAACCAGCCGGCGCGCCAGGTCATGGTGTACGACGTCGTAGGCGACGACGAGCTGGCGAACGCCGTCGCGATCAACTCACTCGGCGGCAATACGATGCGCATCGTCGGCCCGGCGCTGGCAGGCGGGCTCATCGGCACGGCGGGCATCGAGGCGGCATTCGTCCTGCAGGCGGCGGCCTACGCCCTCTCGGTGTTCTTCACGTCGCGCATCCGCGCCCGCGGCGTCCCCACGTCCAGGACCACGAACTCCGTCCTCGCCAGCATGGCCGATGGCATCGCCTACGCGCGCAAGAACCGCGATGTCGTCCTGCTTGTCGTGATGTCGGGGCTCCCGTCGCTCCTCGTGTATCCGTACGTGCAGTACATTCCCGTCTTCGCCGAGGACGTGTTGCATGTCGGCTCGGTCGGATTCGGGTTCCTGGCGTCGGCCGTGGGCTACGGCTCCGTGGTCGGCGCGCTTATCGCCGCGAACCTGACCCGGCTTACGAAGCGGGGGCAGATCCTCGTGTGGACCACCTTCGTCTACATGGCGCTGGTGACGGCGTTCGCGCTTTCCAACGTCTTCGCGCTCTCGTTCACGCTGCTCGTTGTCGCCGGCATCGCCAACTCCATCTACCTGATGTTCAACCAGGTGATGGTGCAGCTCATCGTCGACGACGAGTACCGCGGGCGCGTGATGTCGCTGTATGTGATGACCAATGGCGTCACGCCGTTTAGCGCGCTGCTCATGGGCGCACTGATCGGCCTATTCGGGGCACAGGTCACCGTCGCCTGCTTCGCTGGCCTCGCCGCCGCCATCGTGCTCGCCATCGGTCTGGCGAGCAAGCGCCTCCGCGAGATCTGAGTCCTGTAACCTGCACCTCGCCTCAGACCCGCATCCCCTTCCAGCGTCCCGAACGGAAGCGCCACGTCGTGAGCGCGGCGCGCGTCCAGTTCTCCGTCACGGCCGCCAGCCACACAAACGGCACGCTGAGCCCAAACCCGTACACCATGAGCGCCGCGATGGGCACGCGCACGCACCACGCGCTGAAGGTGAAGGTCGCCAGCACGAAACGCACGTCGCCGGCGCCCCGCAGCGCCCCCGAAAGCGAGGCGTGCACCGCCATCCCCGGCAGCGCGATCGCGAACACGCGCAGCAGCTTTGCGCCCGTGTCCGCCACCTCGGCGTCGTCGACGAACACGCGCACGATGTACGGGGCGAACGCGAACTGCGCGACCGCCATCACGGAGAGCGCGCACATCCCGAAGAAGCGGACGCGCTTGGCGATGTCCTCCGCCCGGTCCGGCCGTCCCGCGCCCAGGCTCTGGCCGACGAGCGCCGTCGCCGCCGTGCCCAGCGCGAATCCCGGCAGGATCGCCACCTCCAGCGAACGCAGCGCGATCGCGTGGGAGGCGATCTGGGTCGTGCCCAGGTGCGCGACGATCCGCGTGTAGGCGAGGAAGGCGAGCATGAATTGCGCCTCCTCGATGCCCACCGGCAACCCGATGCGTCCGAGGCGCCCGAACGAGGCGCGCGTGGTCTGCAGCAGGCGCCGGGGATCGAGCCGAAGCGGCCCGGCGCCACTCATCAGCAGCACCAGCGCCAGCAGCCCGCCACTGGCGCTCCCGGTCGCATAGCCGATGCCTGACGCCCGCACGCCCAGGTCGGCCACGTGCCCGCTGATGAGCAGGAACGTGACGACCGCGTTGACGGCGTTCACGACGAGCAGGACCACCATCGACATCCAGGTGTTGCCCATCCCGCGGAGGGAGCCCGCCGCGGCATAGAACACCATGATCAGCGGCAGTCCCAGCGACCCCGCGCGCAGGTACTCGACTCCCAGCGGCCGCACCTCGTCCGAAGCCCCCATAAGGCGCATGAACGCCGGCGCCAGCGCGAAGATCGCCGCAGCGCAAAACAGGCCCCATGCCAGCCCCGCCAGTATGGCCGCGTGCAACCCGGCCTGCACCCGCGACTGGTCGCCCGCCCCCACGTCGCGGGCAATGACGGCTGTCGACCCGACGTCGATCGCCAGGGCGCCCGATAGTGGGATCCAGAACAGCAGTGCCCCGATGCCGACGGCCGCCAGCCCGTCGGCGCCTACGAAGTGCCCGACGAGCGCCGCGTCGACGGCGCTGAGCACCGAGATCGAGAGCCGCTCGAGGATGACGGGCCACGCCAGCTTCAGGATCGTCCGGTTCAGGCTGTCGTCGCTCAGGGCGACACCGGGAGTGTGCGTCCGGGGAAGCGTTTCCGCTTCGGAGGCCAAGGGACTACCTCACGCCGCGCGCGACGCGCGGTGAATCGACAGGGTTGCCGTCCAGCCTAGCACGGCATCCCGCGGCGACATGCGACGGCGTCCTGGGGTCAGGGTGTTGGAGTCGGCTCCGGGGCCGGCGTATCGGTCGGTGGTGGTTCCGGCGTGTTCGTCGCCGTCTCCGTGGGTGGCAAGGGCGTCGGCGTGTTCGTCGCGGCCGGCGGCGGAGGTGGTGGTGGTGGCGGTGGCACGGGGGTATTCGTGGCCGTGGGCTCGGGCGTCGCCGTCTCGGTCGCCTCCGGCTCCGGCGTCTCCGTCTCCGGCGTGATCTGCCACTCGATCAGCGGCAGCGGCGTCGGCGTCTCCGTCGGCGTCGGCTCCGGCGTGGGTGGCGGCGGCGCGGCGTCCGGGTCCGCCTGCTCCAGGCCGCGCACCAGCGGCACCGCCTGCGGGTTGAACTCCCGCGACACGTGGTGCGGCGTCAGTTCGATCTTCTGCGGCTTGCCCGGCCCGTAGTTCCCCGATGCGTACGACCGGCCGTACACCGGCACGCCGTCGCTTCCTGAGATGTCGTCGAACGCGACCGGCTGCGACTGCGTGAAGTACTTGCCTTCGACGTACGGCTGTACCTGGAAGTGCAGGTGCGGCCCCGGCCCGCCGTCGACGTCAGAACACGTCACCCCGGTCTCCCCCGAGATGCCGATCGGCTCGCCGGCGGACACCATCTGCCCCACTTCGACCTCGACCGAGTTCTGGGCCAGGTGCAGGTACAGGCTCGCCATACCGTCGCCGTGGTCGATCACGACGTAGTTCGCGGAGCCTGCGAAGAACGCGCTGCACCCGCCTGCGTTCGAGTCTTCGCGCGCCATCACGACCTTGCCGTCGCGCGCCGCCACCACCGTCTTGTAGTTCAGGTCGAAGTCGAACGCGTACGCGGCAAGTCCGTTGTGCGTGAACGACGTGTCCTCGCCCTGCGTGACGGCGTGGATCTCGCCCCCCGCCCACGGCAGCAGGTAGCCCGGCGGTGCCGGGAACTGCGGCCCGTCGCCGGAGCCACCGCCCGGCATGTTGATCGCCGGCGTGATCGCCATGACGACGGAGAACGCGAACGCGAACGTGGAAACCAGAAACGGCACAATCACCCTGTCTCGGCCCGGGCCGGAGCCCGTAAAGCCGCGATGCTCTCACTACCTAACGCGCGGTGGCATACGCGGGGTTGCGCGTATTATCCCGTCCTCGCCCGATCTTGTCGAGAACGTCAAGGAACCTGACCCATGTTCAGATTCGGTTATGAGTGCCCGGATTGACACTCCGGAACGCGCGACTTTCCCTTCCGGCGGAACCCCGATGCCCGGCGGCAGAATCCCCCATCCGCCGAATCCGTCACGGTTGCGGCGCCTTTGGTGGCTGGAATGTCCCGTCCGCTTCCCGCAGGATCGGCAGCACCGCCACGATCGCGTCCCGGTTCAGCGGCCCGTAGATGTGCGGATAGATCCCCGCCTCGTCCTCGTACCGCACCTCCGCCGTCACCGCGTCCTTCTCGATCGCCAGCACCACGAACATCCGTCGTTCCCCGCGATAGTAGCGATTCGCCGTGTCCGCGAGGTTCTGCTCGCCGTCCGTGCAGTGGATGAACCCCTCGTCGAGGAACCCCGGCGGCACGTACGGCGCGCTCGCGTCGCAGTCGCGGAAGTATTCCGCCGCGACCAGGTGATAGGTGATGCTCATGGCACCTCGACTCCCGCCAGCACGCGCGTCACGACATCCTCCGCCGTCACGCTCTCGGCCTCCGCCTCGTACGTCACGACCACGCGGTGCCGCATCACGTCCATCGCCACGGCCTTTACGTCGTCCGGCTCGACGAAGCCCCGCCCCTGCACGAACGCGTGCGCCCGCGCCGCCTGCGCCAGGTAGATGCTGGCCCGCGGCGATGCGCCGTACTCGATCAGCGCCCGCAGGTCCTGCAGCCGGTACGACTCCGGCTCCCGCGTCGCGTACACCAGGTGCACGATGTAGTCGCGCAGCCGCTCGTCCATGTGCACGTCCGCCAGCGCCGCCGATGCGCTCGTCACGGCGTCTGGCGTCGCCACCCGCGCGATGTCCGGCTCGACGCCGGGCGTCACGAACCGGTCGAGAATGCGCTTCTCCTCCTCGCGCGAGGGGTACGTCACGTGCACCTTCAGCATGAACCGGTCGAGCTGCGCCTCCGGCAGTGCGTACGTACCCTCGTGCTCGATGGGATTCTGCGTCGCCAGCACCATGAACGGCTCGTCCAGCGGGAACGTCGTCCCGCCGATGCTCACCTGCCGCTCCTGCATCGCCTCCAGCAGCGCGGACTGCACCTTCGCCGGCGCCCGGTTGATCTCGTCTGCCAGCACGATGTTCGCAAAGATGGGGCCCTTACGGACGTGGAACTGGCCGTCCTGCGGGCTGTAGATCGTCGTCCCCGTCACGTCGGCCGGCAGCAGGTCGGGCGTGAACTGGATCCGCACGTACGTCGCCGCGATCGCCCGCGCCAGCGTGTGTACCGTCAGCGTCTTCGCCAGGCCGGGCACGCCCTCGATCAGGATGTGGCCGCGGCACAGCATGCCGATGATCAGCCGCTCGACCAGCGTGTCCTGGCCGACGATGACCTTCGCCACCTCGTCCTTGACGGCCCGCACGAACGCGGCCTGCGCGCGCACCCGCTCGTTGATCGCGGCGATGTCGGTAGCCAGCGGGGCCTCCGTCGCAACAGTTCCGAAACCAGTCCGTGCAGTCTATCCGGCCAGACTGAGATCAGGCGCGACAGGGGAACACCGGCCGCCCCGCGAGCGTCGTGAAGGTAACGGGGAGTCGGTTCGGGTCGGCGAATTCGGGCCCTTCGGCCGTGGAATGCCGGGCCTGTGATATCGATACTGTAGGTGATGGGACTGCGACTGTTGCGGTTGGCGCTTCGGCACCGGGGCTTGGTGACGGCCACGCTGCTGGCTGGCTTGCTCATCAACCTCATCGTGATCGGCGGCACCGAAGCCCCCGGCGATCTGGCCGATGGCAACCTGCCGATGGCCGCACAGTGCCACGGCGGCGGCCCCGGCTGCGCCGAGCAGCCTCTGATCCCGCCGCCGTCCGTCGGCCTGCCACGCTTCGACCCGCCCGCGCCGATCGTCTTCGGCGTCGCCGTGGCCGTCGTGGCGACGCCTGACGGTGACCTTTCCGAGACACCTCCTCGCATCCCCGAGCGTCCTCCTCTCTCGGTGCTGGCCGCCTGACATCCGGCGACCGACAACGTGATCGGACACGGCCGCGCGCGGCGCGTCTCCATCACCCTCGGCCGCCCGCACTGGCAGCCGCCGGCGCCCGCACCCGCAGGGGCGTGAGCCGGCCAGCACGGAGGAATCACAACATGGCATCCGCAACCAACGCAAAGCGCGCCAAGCAGCAGCAGGTGTCCGCGCGCGTCGCAAGCAACCGCCGCCGCAGGTCGATGTTCCGCTTCGGGCTCCTCGGCATCGCCGCTATCGCCGTCGTCGGCGCCCTCGTCGCCGTACAGGTGCTCGGTGGCGGCGGTGGCGCCGTCGTCGAGCCGCCCATCGGCCAGGGGCGCGTCCTCGGCGACGCGAACGCGCCCGTCACCATCGTCGAGTACGCCGACTTCCAGTGCCCGGTGTGCAAGCGCGCCGCGACCGACATCATCCCCGTCCTCGAAGAGGAGTACGTGAACAGCGGGCAGGTGAAGATCGAGTTCCGCTACTTCCCGTTCCTGGGGCAGGAGTCGTGGGACGCCGCCCAGGCGGCCGCCGCCGCCGAGGAGCAGGGCAAGTTCTGGGAGTACTACGCCGCGCTCTTCAACGCGCAGGGACGCGAGAACTCGGGCACGTTCTCCTATGGGACGCTGCTATCGCTGGCCGAGGACGTCGGGCTCGATGTCACGCAATTCGACGCCACGCTCTCGAGTAACAGGAACCTCGAGGTCGTGCAGGCCGATGCCGACGCCGCCGGCGACCGCGGCGTGAACTCGACACCGACGTTCTTCATCAACGGCGAGAAGATCGTCGGGGCGCAGGACCTGGACAAGTTCCGCACCGCCATCAACAAGGCGCTGGCGGAGGCGGAGGCGGAGGCGGCCCAATGACCGGATCCTCACCAGACGCCGCATCGCTGACCAACTCCGACACCGCAGCGCTGATCAATACCGACACCGCAGCGCGGGCTGTTAGCCCGGGCCCCGACGGCCGCCCCCTCTCCCATGCCGGGAGAGGGGCGCTCGCCGGCCTGCTCTCGTTGGCCACGATCGTCCTCGCGCTCGTGGGGCTGGGCGTGGCCACGTACCTCTCGGTCGTGCACTTCGCCCACCAGCCGATCGCCTGCAACGGCATCGGCGACTGCGAGTACGTCAACAGCACGAAGTACGCGAAGGTCGCCGGCGTGCCCGTCGCGCTGATGGGCGCGGCCTCGTACGCGACGATGGCCCTGCTCGTCGCCGCCGCGTGGCTGCGCCGCGACGCCATGCTGCTGCTCGCAGCGTGGACCATGGCCGCGGCCTCGTTCGCCTTCTCGATGTACCTCACATACGTCGAGCTGTGGGTGATCGACGCCATCTGCGTCTACTGCGTCGTCTCCGCCACCACAATGACGGCCCTCTTCGCCGTGCTGAGCGCCCTCGCCTGGCTCCGCCGCGACGAGATCCTAGGCGAGAACGACCAGTAGCCGCGGCGATCCGCACTGTCTGTCTCGCAGCACAGGCTTTCAGCCCGCGCGTGGAGCACAGCACTGTCTCGCAGCGCGGGCTTTTAGCCCGCGCAGTGGATCACAGCCGCCCCCGGCTGTGAACTGCCGTGAGAGCGCAATGGATCACAGCCGCCC
>CAYJMG010000001.1:0-143682 GCA_964371355.1 uncultured Dehalococcoidia bacterium | reverse complement strand
CACAGCCGCCCCCGGCTGTGGGCTGCCGTGATAGCGCAATGGATCACAGCCGCCCTCGGCTGTGGACTGTCGTGAGAGCGCAATGGATCACAGCCGCTCCCGGCTGTGGGCTGCCGTGAGAGCGCAGTGGATCACAGCCGCCCCCGGCTGTGGGCTGCCGTGATAGCGCAATGGATCACAGCCGCCCCCGGCCGTGGAATGCCGTGATAGCGCAATGGATCACAGCCGCCCCCGGCCGTGGACTGTCGTGATAGCACAGCGCTGTGTCCGGAATCCCCGCTGCGCCTCACTCGTCGACGTACACCACGCCGGGGTCGTCCGGCGAATCCTCCTGCGGCGGACGGTCGTCATCGCCGCCATGCGGCGCCACATCGCCGAGCAGCTCGAGCAAAGAGGACGGCTGGTGGGTGATCGTCCACGCCGCGATGCCGCCTCCGATGATGCCGGCAACGAGCAGCAGAACGCCCTTCGGCGTCGGACGGCCGATGCCGCCGCGGCTGGCCCGCTCGTGCAGTGGTCGATCGTCGTTCCGCGGCCGCACGGCCTCCTCAATCTGACGGTCCCAGATCACGATCGCCTCCGCGCGACGACCAGCAGCACGAACGCCGCGATCGCCGCGAGCATGACCAGCCCCGCGTGCCCCGCGAACCACCCCGGCCGCCGCGCGATCTCACCCTCGAAGATCGCCTTCGCGGGCGGCGCGGGCGTCGCCGTCGCGCCGACGGCCGCCGCCGTCTCCTCCCACGCCCGCAGCGCCTCCGGTGAGGGCGCTGGCATCTCCGCCGGCGTTATCCGCGTAGCCACCGCCGGCCGCGAGATCGCTGAACGCTCGTCCGCCTCCGCCGCGTCGTCGTGGCCGCGCGCGCCATTCGCCGACGGCGTCTCGATCACGGCGGCCCCAGGCGGCGCGGGCATGCCGTCGAGCCCGTCGTTGCACGGCTGTCGCGCCGTGTGCAGCCCGTCGCAGCTCGGTTCGTGTTCTGTTGTCATGGCTACCACTCGAAGAAGTGTGAAGCTGCCGATTTCAACCAGTACCCGGTCTCGTCGGGAGCGGTTAAGAGCAGCGCTACCCATAATGCGTAGGCTTCCCGTCGCTCCCGTTGACTGCCCTCGAACGGGACGACCTGTATGTCGCCGTACGATAGCGGTTCCTGCGCACCGTCATCGCCACTTCTTATCAACAGGTAGCCGATGGCGGACGCAAGGACGGCCAGCGCCGCCACTTGTACTGCGATCACCCGGACTACTAATGAACGCATCGTATGCATGATGCTACTCCTCGCTCGCCGTGATGCCAACTGCGGCCGTTCGGCACTTCCGCCCACCGCCCCCGCCGCTAGCATGTTCCGCATGAAATACGACGTCATCGTCTGCGGCGCCGGGGCGTCCGGCGCCACCATCGCCGCCCGCCTCTCCGAAGATCCCTCCTGCTCGGTGCTGCTACTGGACGCCGGGCCCTACTACCCCACGACCGAGCAGATGCCCGACGACCTGCTGAACGGGCACAATAACGCCTACGCCCCCCACAACTGGGACTACATGGCCGAAGCCAACTCCACCGGCCACCAGTTCGCCCTCCCCGCCGGCAAGGTTGTCGGCGGCTCCTCCGCCATCAACACCGCGATCGCCCTGCGCGGCACGCCCGAGGACTACGACGAGTGGGCCGAGCTGGGGAACGGCGACTGGTCGTGGGAGAAGGTGCTGCCCTACTTCCGCAAGCTGGAGACGGACCAGGATTTCGACGACGACTTCCACGGCCGCAACGGCCCCATCCCCATCCGCCGCTATCGCGACGAGGAGCTGGCGCCGGTGCAGCTCGCCTTTATGAAGGCGATGCGCGACCTGGGCTACCCCGAGACGAAGGACAACAACGACCCGCAGTCCACCGGCCTCGCCGCGCACCCCATGAACAAGCAGGGCCGCCTGCGCATGAGCGTCGCGATCTGCTACGTCGAGCCGGCGCGCCATCGGGTGAACCTCACGATCCGCGGCGACTGCCACGTCCGCCGCGTCCTCACCGACGGGGCGCGGGCGACCGGCGTCGAGGTGGAGAGCGGACGAGCAGTGCAGGTGGTCGAGGGCGAGCGCATCATCCTCTGCGGCGGCGCGATCGGCTCGCCGGCGGTGCTGCTGCGGTCGGGCATCGGGCCGGAGGCGCACCTGCGCGAGCTGGGCATCGGCGTCGTGCGCGACATCCCCGGCGTCGGCGACAGCCTGGACGACCACCCGATGCTGGGTGCCGTGTTCTCCGCGCCCGAGGGCGTGCTGAAGTTCGAGGACCCGCTGGTGCAGGTGACCTACCGGTACACCTCGGGGCCGGGGGCCGAGCGCAACGACATGCAGCTCATGCCGGTGTCGCAGCTCCCCACGCGCAGCGGGACGCTCGTGTACTCGCTGGGAAGCGTGGTCGAGCGGCAGCGGTCGAAGGGCCGGCTGACGCTGACCTCGGCCGATTGGCACACCCAGCCGCGGATCGAGCACAACTTCTGCGACGACGACTACGACACGCAGCGGCTGGTCGACGGCGTGCGGTTCGGACTGGAGGTCGGGTCGCACCCGGCGTTCGACGACATCAACGCCGGTATCCGTGCGCCCAGCGTGGCCACGATCGAGGACGACGAGGCGCTGTTCCAGTGGTGCAAGCACGTGTCGTCCAGCGGCTTCCACCCGAGCTGCACGGCGAAGATGGCGCCGGAGTCCGACCCGCTGGGCGTGGTGAGCCAGCACCTGCGGGTGCGCACGTTCGACAACCTGTACGTCGCCGACGCGTCGGTGATGCCCAAGTGCCCCCGCGCGAACATCCACCTCACCTCGGTCATGATCGGCGAGCGCGCCGCCGAGTGGCTGAAGCAGGGGATCATGTAGCGCCTCAGCCTGTCAGCGGTCAGCCGGTCAGCCTGCCGCCGGTGCTCGTACGGGTGCGTCGCCGACGCGCCCCATTGCATCCACGGCGGTTACGGCCTCGCGAGCCGCGCTTCACAATCCGCGCCGTCTCGCCGCATCGAGATCCCCAGGAAAAGGCGCGAATGTGATCCGCCACGCTTGCAGATCGCCATCACGACGCCCTACCCTCGCCCCCGGCACCGTCCAGCCAGTCGGGCCACGGGGCGAAAAGCCGCCTGACGGCCGAGAAACCGAAAACTGCCGAGCAATGTCCGCGAAAGGAGCCTCACACACGAGCGCAAAACCGAAAACTGCCGAGCAATGTCCGCGAAAGGAGCCTCACACACGAGCGCAAAACCGAAAACTGCCGAGCAATGTCCGCGAAAGGAGCGCCACGCACGGACGCAAAACCGAAAACTGCCGAGCAATGTCACGCTCGTCCGGCCGGCAAACCGCCCGGCCGACGCGCAAACCAAGAAATTACCGTTCAACGAATCTGAAATGCGCCCGCTCGAATCTGCGAAATCCGTCCTTCTCAAAGCCGCTATAACTAGCCCCCGCTCGCCGCAGACCGAAAACTGCCGAGCAATGTCGATGATGAAAAGGAGCGTCACACACGAGCGCAAAACCGAAAACTGCCGAGCAATGTCACCTTCGCTGACAAGCTGACAAGCTGACAAGCTGACAAGCTGACAAGCTGACCGGCTGACCCGCTGACTAGCTCACCCGGAACTTCTTGGCGATGAAGTTGTCTTCGTCCTTCAGCGTCAGGCACTCGACTTTGTATTCGCCGGGACCGGGCGGGGTGAAGTCGTAGGAGAAGCTACCGGAGACGGGCGTGGCGTCGGGGTTGCCGTCGGGCAGCGGGGGCACGAGATCCTTGCCGATCTCCTGCAGCGTCGTCTTGTTCTGGCGCAGCTCGCAAGTGAGTTCGACCTCGATGGGGTAGTTCTGGGTGATGGTGACCAGCGCAGTCAGGGTCGAGCCCGCCTTCATCTCACCGGAGATCTCGAGCGACTCGAAGAACTCGGTGCCGGGTTCGGGGTCGGTGAAGCGCACGCCGCAGGCCGAAAGTAGCAGCGACAACGGGATGATAGCGAGGAGGGGGGTTCGGGGGACTCTCACGTGGCCGTATCGTAGCCGGAATGTGCCCGATGTGGCAGAGCACGGCCCGGCTCCGTCATCCCGAGCGAAGCGAGGGATCTTGTTCTGATACGCACGCGCCCCATGTGGCAGCGCCGAAGCGGTCCGGACTGAGCGCCCTCGGTCCGATGGTGGGTGCCTTCATGCGCGGCGAGTGTGGCGGAGGTACATGAGGAGGGCGGCGATGGACTTGGCGTCGCAGACGGCGCCCTCATCGACATAACGAAGCGCGTCCTCGAGTGAGACACGCTCGAGGACGAGGTCCTCGTCGTCGTCGGCCTGGAGCGCATCGTCGACGAGGTCGGTAGCGGCGTAGATGTACTGATACTCCTCGGAGTATCCGGGGGCGAGGAACATCCCGCCGATGTGGGTGAGGGTGCCGCGGTGGCCGGTCTCCTCGCGCAGCTCGCGGAGTGCGGCGGCCTCGGGCGAGGCGTCGTGATCGTCGACGCCGCCGGCCGGCAGCTCGAGCAGCCACTTGCCGGCCGCGTGCCGGTACTGGCGCACCATCAGCAGGCGTCCGTCGCCGTCCACCGGCACGAGCACGACGGCCGTGCCGTACTCGACGATCTCGCGTGTGTAGGTGCGGCCGTCAGCCTCGCGCAACGTGTCCACGCGCACGCCGATGAGCTTGCCATCGAAGCCGCGGGCCGTGGCGGTGACTTCGGGGATATCCACGGAAGGGAGGGTACAGGGGACAGTAGACAGGGGACAGTAGACAGGGGACAGGGAGGGTGGGGTTAGGACTTGCGTGCAATGTAGAGGAGGTGCTCGGCGAGGCCGTGCGTGTCGGGATGTTTGCCGAGGCGGTAGTTGAAGTCCATCCAGAAATTCCATGCGTCGGGGTCGAGTTCGTGAAGCTTGTCGCGGATCATGCTGACCACACCCTCGCAGGCGATGGTGACGATGTGCTCGACACCCGTGCCCTCGAACAGCGCGGGAAGCTCGGCAGGCCGCATGAGGTAGAGGTCGGTGAAGCCGACGGCGTCCGGCGTCCTGCCCGTCGCTACCTGTGCCTCGTACACGTCGGGGTGCTCGACGATCTGCATCGGGTGGTGCTTCGCCCACCAGCGAATCGCGGCGTAGCGCGTGATGTTCGTAGCCATCACGACGGCGCCGGACTTCGCAACGCGAACGGCCTCGGCGGCGGCGCGGTGCCGGTCGGGTTCGTCGAGCAGATGGTACAGAGGGCCCATGAGGAGCACGGCGTCGAAGGCATCGTCCTCGAACGGCGCAAGATCGCGAGCGTCGGCCTTCATGAAAGCGGCGATGCGCGCGCCGCGTTCGGCCGCTTGCCGTTCTGCGAGGGCGAGCTCAGCGCCGGAGATATCGGCGAGGATCACGTCGTAGCCGCGCAGCGCCAGCTCAATCGAGTAGCGGCCAGGACCGCCGCCGATGTCGAGCACGCGCGCGGGCGCGGGCGGCAGGTACTCAGCGAGCGCGCGCAAGGTGACGGCGAACTCGACGCGATCACGGTCGAGCCGCGCCCACTCGGCGGAGGCCTGTTCGTCGTAGTAGTGCTCGACGTTCGACATGAGTGCCTCAAAGCTAGCCGATCTGATTGAGAGCGAGCAAAGCAACCGCGAAGGGTCTCACGGTATGCTGGCCGGCGATGACGGAACCCACCGCGGCGAAGCCTCCGTTTCATCTGGGCCGCAATGTGCGGCTGTTCTACGCACTGGGCGTCGCGCGCGAGTTCACGCCGATGCTCGCGGTGTGGGTGGTGTACCTGACGGACTTCCGCCACCTGACGCTGACGCAGGTCGGCGTGATGGAGGGCCTGTTCTGGACGGTGAAGCTGGGTCTCGAGCTGCCGTCGGGCGCGTTCGCGGACCGCTTCGGGCGGCGGGCGACGTTCATGACGGGCGTGGCGTTGGAGGCGTCGGGGACGCTGGTGTTCGCGTTCGCGGGCGACTTCACGTTCTTGGTGATCTCGTACGTGATCTGGTCGGCAGGGCTGGCCTTCCGTTCGGGCAACGACGAGGCGTTTCTGTACGACACGCTGTCGGCGGGCGGACGGGAGCCGGAGTACAGCGACCGGCTGGGCGTGTACTTCGCGCTGGGGACCGTGTCGCTGCTGGCGGGCGGGCTGGCGGGCGGTGTGCTGGCACAGGTGACGACGCTGCAGATCGCAATAATCGCGGCGGTGGTGCCTTTCGTGCTGATGACGCCCGTGATCGCGCTGATGGACGAGCCGCCGCGGCGGCGCCACGTCGAGATGACGATCGTGCAGACGCTGCGATCGGGGCTGCGCGCTGTCGCTCACGACGCGCGGATCCGCAGCATCCTGCTGCTGGATATCGCGCTGAGCGGGGCGGCGCCAGCGTTCTTCCTGTTGGCGCAGCCGTTCCTCAATGCGCACGACGTGCCGCTGGCGATGTTCGGCGTGCTGGCGGTCCCGGTGCACCTGGCGCGGACGGGCGCGGGGCTGGTCAGCGGGCGGCTGACGCGGCGCATCGGCCTGCCGTCGACGCTGGCGCTGGCGATCGCGGCGACGGTGACGGGGCTCTTGTGCCTGGCGAGCATCGACCACGTCGCGGCGTTCGCCGGACTAGGGCTGGCGATGGCGGGCATGGCGATCGCGATGCCGGCGATCGGCGCGTACGTGAACGACCGGACAGAGTCGCACGTGCGGGCGACGGTGCTGTCGGTGGCCCCGATGGGGGTGTCGCTGATCATCGGAGTGATGAGCACGGGCGCGGGGACGCTGGCGGCGCGGTCGCTGCGCGTGTCGTTCGGGGTGATGGCCCTGGTGATCCTGGTGGTGGCGGGTGCGAGCTACCTGGCGTGGCTGGCGGCGGAGGGACGAGGTCGCGCGGAGGATGCGGCGCTACAGGCTGTGGAGGCGGGGTAGGGGACAGGGGCCTCAGGCGTCGACGGTGAGTTCGACGGCGCGCCGTGATGGCACGGTGGTCGGATTATGCACGGCCCCGCGCGTGGTGGCGAGCGGTGGTCGGGTCGAGGCGCGGAAACGCGCGGGTTGGAAGCCCGCGCTGCGAGACGAAAGGTCACGCGCCGGCTAGAGTGCGCGGACCATCGCGATCTCGTTGCAGCCGGGGAACTTGGGGCAGCGGTAGCACTCGCCCCAAACCTTGCGGGGGAGGGTCATGACGTCGGCCTGGGTGAAGCCGAGCTTCTCGAAGAAGCCGGGGCGGTAGGTGAGGGCAAAAGCTGTGGTGAGGCCGATCTGGCGGGCCTCGTCGAGGCAGGCGTGGACGATGCGCTGGCCCAGGCCGCGGCCCTGCAGGTCCTCGCGCACGGCGAGCGACTTGATCTCGGCGAGGTCTGCCCAGAGGATGTGCAGCCCGCCGCAAGCGACGGTGACGCCGGCGTCGTCGCGGACGACGTAGAAGTCGCGCAGGTTTTCGTAGACCTCGGCCATGGTGCGTGGGAGCATCTCGCCCTTGCCGGCGAAGGCGTTCACGAGGTCGTGGATGGCCTGGGCGTCGGAGATCTCGGCGCGGGTGAGCTGCCAGGTGGTGGCGGTGGTCATGTGTGGGTCCCGGATCAAGAAAGCGGGCTCCGCAGCCCGCTTCGTTTACTGTACCAGATTCGGATTCACGGCAGAGGCGCAGGGGGCGCGGAGGAGCACAGGAAAGAGGACAGGGGCGGGGGACGGAGCGTCCATGACGGGGGCGTTACTCGGAGAGCCAGTTTAGGCGGCGGCCTACTCTTGTGAAGAAGGCACCGGGTGGGGAGAGGCGGAGGAAGCGGGCGGTGTGCTGGCTGGTGCGGACGCGGACGACGTCGCCGCCCGCGAGGTCCATGTCTGGCTCACCGTCGACGCTGGCGATGGCCTTCTGTCCGCGGGCGATCTCCACTTCGACGGCGGAGCCTTCGGGCAGGATGATGCTGTTCGCGGGCGCAAGGTGGGGCGCGACGGGCGTCACGAGGATCTCGCGCGATTCGGGGTGCAGGATGGGGCCGCCGACGCTGAGCGAGTAGGCGGTGCTGCCGGTGGCGGTGGCGATGATGACGCCATCGGCGCGGTAGGAGCCGACGGTCGTGTGGTCGGTGCGGACGGTGAACTGAACGGTGCGGCCGATGGCGGCGCGGCCGACGACGACATCGTTGAGGGCCTCGAAGTGGGCGCTGGTGGTGTGGCCGTCGCTTACGGTCTCCGTGTGCATCATCGCGCGCTGCTCGACGCGGCCCTCACCGGCGAGGATGCCTTCGAGGCGCTCGAACAGCTCGGGCGGCGTGACTTCGGTGAGGAAGCCGAGGCGGCCGAGGTTCACGCCGAGCAGGACGACAGGGTGGGGTATGACGGCGCGGGCGGCGCGAAGGACGGTGCCATCGCCGCCGCAGCAGATGATGAGGTCGGTGCCGGGGACGTGCTGGTCGCGGGCGGAGTCATCCCACGCGGAGGCGACCCAGACGTCGGGGATAGACGCGGCGATGCGGGCGCGCACCTGCTCGGCCACGCCGCGCGCGACATCGGACTTGGGGTGATAGGTGACGCCGATCTTGTTCAAGGACCTGGCCCCGGATGTCAGGTGTGTTGGAGGTTGGAAGCACGATAGCACTTTGGGGTTGGGGGAGGCGACGGCGGCGATTGGTCGAACTGGCGTAGACTCGGGGCATGAAGGTCACACCGTTGCATCCCTGGGACTTGACGCCCGGCGAGGCGATGGCGCTGCAGCGGGAGCTGGCGTCGCGCGTCGTGCGGTGCGGGTCGCCGTCTGAGAGGCGGGTGCGGCTCATCGCGGGGGCGGACTGCGCGTTCGACAAGCCGAACGGGCGCGCGGTGGGAGCGGTCGTGGTGCTGGCGTGGCCGTCGCTGGACGTAGTGGAGGAGGTGACGGTGGAGGCCCCGGTGACGTTCCCGTACGTGCCGGGCCTGCTGTCGTTTCGTGAGACGCCCGTGCTGCTCGCGGCGTTCGAGAAGCTGCGAGCGGCGCCGGACCTGCTGATGGTGGACGGGCACGGGTACGCGCACCCGCGGCGGTTCGGATACGCCTGCCACCTGGGGCTGCTGCTGGACATCCCGACGATCGGCGTCGCGAAGTCGCGGCTGATCGGTGAGCAGGGGACCGTGGCGGGGCCGCGCGGGTCGCGGGCGGACCTCACGCACGAGGGCGAGGTCATCGGGTCGATGCTGCGGACGCGTCAGGGTGTGCGGTCGGCGTACGTCTCGGTGGGGCACCGGATCGCGCTGGAGGCGGCGGAGGCGTGGGCGCTGCGCTGCGCGAAGGGGTACCGGGTGCCGGAGCCGACTCGGCTGGCCGACCGGCTGGCCGGCGCGGCGAAGCGGCGGATGCTGGAGGCGACGCTGGAGATCGTGATCGAGCAGCGCGCGGGCGAGGAGGGGCGGTGGGAGTGGGAGGCGGCGCGCGACCAGGTGGTGTTTCGGCACAAGCTCCAGCCGATGCCGACGCACTATGGGTGCTCGCTGGAGATCATGAACCCCGCGGACGGCGAGCTGCTGGACGTGATGCTGTTGGACACGCGGCCGTACGAGCGCGGGCAGCGGACGGTGGTGCGGGCCATCGACGTGCTGCGGCGGACGGACGGCGACGACAAGCTGCTGTCCCTGCCGGTCGACCGGGCGTGGCCGTCGCCGCGGACGATCGAGCGGGCGCGACGGGAGATCTGGGCGTGGTACGTGGCGCACGAGAAGCCGGTGACGCGCTGGGGCGGTGAGGACGATGCGCTGCGGGTGATACGGGATTGCGCGAGCGGTCAGGCCAGGTCTAAGGACCTGTCCGTACGGGTATCGTGACTATGAAAGAGCGTCGAGCGCAGGCGATTGAGGCGCTGCGGCCGTACGTCGAGAAGGCGCGGGGCTTCTCGGGGTGGACGTTCGACGACGTGCGGATCCGGCACCTGGGGCCGGCGTTGCCGTGGGACTACGAGGCGATCGCGCGGGAGCACGCGCTTGGTGCGGCGTCGATCGTGGATCTCGGGACGGGCGGTGGGGAGCGGTTGGCGGGCATTGTCCCAGCCGCTCCCGGCAGGGTGGTGGCGACGGAGGAATGGGAGGTGAACGCGCCGGTGGCGCGGGATCGGCTGCGGCTGCTGGGGGTCGGTGTGGTGCGGGCGGACTCGCTGCGCCTGCCGTTTGCGGACGCCGCGTTCGACCTGGTGCTGGACCGGCACGAAGCGCTGGAGCCGGCCGAGGTGGGGCGCGCGCTACGGCCGGGCGGGCGAATGGTGACGCAGCAGTGTGGGCCGCACGACTGGCCGGAGCTGTCGCGCTTCCTGCCGATGACGGTGTTCCCGGACCACTATCACGCGTACCAGGACGGCTTTCGGGCGGCGGGCCTTGTCGTCGAAGAGGCGCGGTGGCACGAGGAGCGGATCGCGTTCGAGACGCTGGGGGATCTGGTGTACATGCTGCTGCTGATGCCGTGGGATCTGCCGGGCTTCGATCCTGTCGCGTCGATCGACGCGCTGCTGGCGATCGAGGACGCGCTGGGGACGGGGGAGGGGATCGTGGTGACGGAGATGCGGTACCTGATTGTGGCGCGGAAGCCCGGGTCAGGACGCCCTGACATGGGCGCGCCGTACGCATCACTGCAAGGACAGGTCTGAAGACCTGTCCGTACGGGTACGGGCGTGTTCGGGCACGAGATCGCACGGTCGAACTTCTGGATCTGGCGCGAGGGGCAGAGTCGCTGTCGCGTGCGGCTGCGTGGGTGCGACCAGAAGATCCTTCGCTGCGCTCAGTATGACGGCGGGGTCGGGTACAATGTGGCAAACGCGCACAGAGCGGCGCACGAAAGGACGACGCCCACATGCAGGAACTCCGCGACCGGCTGACCGCGCTCCGCGATCGCATCGCGCATGTGACGGCGCATCTTTGACGTAACCTCACTCGAGGCCGAGGTCGCCTCGCTGGAGGCGCAGTCGGCCGCCCCCGACTTCTGGAACGACCAGCAGACCGCGCAGGCCGCGATGCGGCGACTGTCGCAGGTGCGCGCGCGCGTCGAGACGTGGCGCGGGCTGGAGTCGCGCGTCCGGGACCTGCTGGAACTGGTGGAGCTTGCGGCGGCGGAGGGCGATGAGGCGACGGCGGCTGACATCGAGCGCGAAACCGGCGAGCTGGAGGGGCGGCTGGACGCACTGGAGTTCGAGCTGACGTTCGCGGGCCCATACGATGACCGCAGCGCGATCCTGGCGATACACGCCGGGGCGGGCGGGACGGAGTCGCAGGATTGGGCGGAGATGCTGCTGCGGATGTACCTGCGGTGGTGCGAGCAGCGGGGGTACGCGGCGGAGGTGGTCGACCTGATGCCGGGGGAAGAGGCCGGGATCAAGAGCGCGACGGTCGAGATAACGGGGCAGCTCGCGTACGGGTACCTGAAGTCCGAGCGCGGGGTGCACCGGCTGGTGCGGCTGTCGCCGTTCGACTCGGAGAACCGGCGGCACACGTCGTTCGCGCTGGTGGAGGTGCTGCCGGAAGCGGGCGACGCGGCGGAGGTGAAGATCAACCCCGACGACCTGCGTGTGGACGTGTTCCGGGCGAGCGGTCACGGCGGGCAGAACGTACAGAAGAACTCGACGGCGATCCGGGTGACGCATCTGCCGACGGGGATCGTGGTGACGTGCCAGAACGAGCGGTCGCAGCACCGGAACCGCGAGTCGGCGATGCGGGTGCTGGAGGCGCGGCTGATCGAGATGGAGCTGCACAAGGCGGAGGAGGAGCGGGCGAAGATCAAGGGGGAGCACGTAAGCGCGGGGTGGTCGAACCAGATCCGGAGCTACGTGCTGCACCCGTACAAGATGGTGAAGGACCACCGGACGTCGCACGAGACGAGCGACGCGCAGGGGGTGCTGGATGGGGAGCTGGACGAGTTCATGAAGGCATACCTGAGGGCGGGCGTTGGAGGGTAGAAGCCAGATGTTGGATGCGGGAAGCGAGACGCCGGACCGCCGAGGCTGGAGGCTGGAGGCCGGCGGCTGGAAGCGGATAGCGGCCGGGCTCGCCGCTGTCGGTATGGCGTTGCTGGTGCTTGGCGCGCCGCGCATGGCCCGGGGACAGGAGGGCATCTCGGTCAGCGCGGAGGAGGCGGTGAACGAGTTTCCCCGCGGGGTGACGTTCACGCTGGAGTTCCGGGCGCCGGCGGCGGCGGACGAGGTGCGGCTGTTCTACGAGCTGGCGCCGGACGGGACGGGCGCATCGGCGGTCGCCGAGTGCAACGGGACGGTGACGGTGACGTGCTCGCACACGCTGGTGAGCGGGGCGGGCATCTTCGTGATCCCGGGCGCGAACATCACGTATCACTGGGAGATCGCCGACGAGGCGGGGAACACGCAGACGACCGAAGAGAAGCTGTACGTCCACGAAGACACGCGGTTCACGTTCGAGACGGTGTCCGAAGGGAACCTGACCGTGTACTACCACTCCGGTCGGCTGACGCAGGCGCAGGCGGTGCTGGGCGCGGCGGTGGAGACGATCGAGCGGATGGGGGCCATCGAACAGGTACAGGTCACGTTCCCGGTGAAGGTGTTCCTGTACACGACTGCGGAGGAGATGCAGCCGGCGATTGCGCCCGGCGGCCAGGGACGGGGAGTGGCGATCCTGGGCGAAGTTGTGTACTCGGACACGGCGATGGTGTCGGCGGACACGAACACGCTGGACGTCGCGCGCCACGAGGTGACGCACATCGTGACGCGGGAGGCGACGAAGGGGCCGTTCGGGATCCCGGACTGGATGAACGAGGGCACGTCGGTGTTCTCTCAGTCGGACGGGTTATCGGGGCACGACTCGGCGCTGGATGCGGCAGTCGCGTCGGACCGGGTGCTGTCGATGAAAGAGCTGAACTCGTCGGCGGCGGGCGGTGTGTCGTCGACTGTGGGGCTGTACTACGCGCAGTCCGGGTCGATCGTGCGGTACCTGGTGGAGACCTACGGGGACGAGAAGTACGCGGAGCTGCTGAAGACCTTCAAGGAAGGCTCGATAGCGGACAAGGCGTTCGAGTCGGTATACGGGTTCGACCAGTTGGGGCTGGAGAACGAGTGGCGAGCGTCCGTGGGATTAGAACCGCGCGAGGCATCGGCGACGGCAACGCCGGTCTCGACGGCGACGGCTCCACCGACAGCCACAGCGCCGGCCGGGACGATCGGTGCTGCAAGTGATAGCGATGATTCGGGCATGCCCGTCGTGACGATCGCGATCATCATCGCGCTCGCTGCGCTGGCGCTGGCTGCGCTGGGCGGCTTGGCGATGCTCGTCATGCGGCGTCGGTAGGGGGGACAGGGGACAGGACCTTCAAGGGCCAGCCCCTGGGAGCGAGAACCTAACGCTGCTGTTCGCGCTGACGTTCGCGTTCGTGGCGGAGTTGGGTGCGGAGCTCGGACTGGCGGGCGCGGCGGCGGAAGAAGCCGATGAGGAGCGAGGCGACGGCGCCGAGGATGGCGCTGCCGACGAGCGCGAAGATGAGGCGCACCTCCCACTCGAACCACAGGAAGTTGACCTCGGCCTCCTGCAGGTTCTGGACGAGGAACAGGACGAGGAGCACGGCGCCGGCGATGCCGGACCAGAGGCGGATCTGACCGAAGAACGATCGCTCCTCGACCACCTCTGCGGCCTGATCGGTGAGCTCCCGGGAACCCTTGTCAAACGCGGTCACTTGGCTGGGTCCTCCTCGCACTCGGGTATCGCAAGGTCGGCGGCCACACTCTGTATTACTGCGCCGGTGGGCTCGATTCCCGCATCCATGTTGGCCTGCATCGCATCGCAGTCGTTAGAGCTGAGGACGAGGAAACAGTAGGCCTTGATTCCGTCGTGAGCAAACTCTGACTTCACTATCTCGGTTAGCGATGCGACGTGAATCTGCTCTTGGACTGACGGCTCGAACGCGTCCAAACGGTCGATCGCTCCAGCCGCGCTTAACTCGGCTGACCACTCAGGTGAGAGAAAGAGGCCGCTCCTGTCTGCGCTTGTTTGGTCAACCTGCCGTTGGCAGGCGGCGTCAAGGGTTGGGGAGACAGTCGACGGGTCACGGGCGAGCACGGCCAGACAGGTCGACATCAGTGCGGTGCGAGTGCCGTTCCGCACACTGTCTATGACCTCCTGAGGCACGTCGAGTCCGGGGATCGGACCGGCGGCTTCGGAAGTGTTCGCGACCGTCGCCACCAACGACACAGCTGTGGCCCACGCGGCCGACTCGTCGTGAATGATCGTCTGCGGTTCCTCGTACACGCAGCTGTCGAAGTCAGGCAACTCGATACAGGCCGACAAGAACAAGGCGACTATGGCAAGAGCGGTCAATGTGCGAAGCATGTCAGTCGCTGGCCCGGTCGCTGCGCGGGCCGGCGAGGGGCTCCCGTGGGCGGGTGGCCTCAAACGTCTGGCGTGTGCGCGACACCATGTCGAAGAGATCATCGGCCGTGGTGACCGGCGCCGAGCAGAGCGTACCGTAGCAGACGTAGGCGGCGGGCGCGGGACGGGAGGGCAGCGCCGCTTCTCCTAGTGCGGCAGGGTCGCCGGCATCGATCATCGCCACGACGCGGTCGGGGACCTGGAGGGCGAGCGCGGCGCTGTGCATGACGTGTCCGGCGTCGTCGCCTCTCGCGGCGACGATCTTGATTTCGGCGCCGGGGTTGAGGAGGAGGTCGACGGCCTTCGCGTAGTCGGCGGCGAAGTAGCCCTGGGACTCAGCGACGTGGGTGAACGGGGCGAGCGCGCGACGCGCGATCTCGAGGTACTCGTCATCGTGGGTGACGCGGGCCAGACGTGTGAAGGCCGTGGCGGCGATGGCGTTCTCCTTCACGGGCTGCTGGCGCTGGGCGAGGCGGCCGAGACCGTCGTGGCCGTCGGGGGTGTCGAAGAAGGCGCCATTCGGCGACTGGAGGCGTGCGCGCATGAAGTCGGCGAGGTGGCGGGCGCGGGCGAGATCCTGCGGGCGACCGGCGACTTCGTGGGCGTCGAGGCAGGCGAGGGTGGTCCAGGCCTGGTCGCCGAGGAGGCCGGGGATTCTCGGGCCATCGGGCGCGAGGTAGCGGTGCATGCCCGTGGTGTCGGCGTGCAGGCGATCCCAGAGCGCGTCGAGGGCGCGCAGGGCGCGTTCGCGGAGGTCGGGTCGGCCGCGCGTCCACGAGGCCTCGAGGTAGGCGCCGATGGCCATGGCGTTCCACGAGGTGTAGATGGTCTTGTCGACATAGGGCGCGGGGTGCTGCTGTCGCTGCTCGGCGGGCAGGGGATAAAAGTCCTCGTCGGCGTCCTGGGAGCCCCAGAAGCAGCCGGTCTCGGGATCGGAGAGCCACTGGTCGAGGTAGTCGATAGTGAAGTCGACGTAGCGGCGGTGGTCGTCGCTCTCGGTGATGCGATAGAGCTTCATGAGTGCGCGGAGGAGCAGGGCGTTGTCCTCGAGCATCTTCTCGTAGTGGGGGACGGACCAGTCGCGCTTCGTGCTGTAGCGATAGAAGCCGCCCCACTCCTGGTCGTAGGTGCCGCCGTGGCACATGTGCTCGAGCGTCTTGCGGGCCATATGCAGCGAATCGCGGTCGCCGTCGCGCAAGCATGCGTGCAGCAGGAAGTCGATGGCGTCGGTGTGCGGGAACTTGGGCTCGCTGCCGAAGCCGCCGTGGACAGGATCGTAGGCGTCGTGTGTGGCGTTGAGGACATCGCGGAAGATCTGGTCGGAGAGTACGGCTTCGTCGGCTGACGATAACGTCGCCTGCTCGCGGCCGGCCATGATCTCGGCGATCTTCTCCTCGATCGTGGCCTTGTTGTCCTTGTAGTAGGAGCTGACCTGGTTGAGGATGTCGCGCATCTGGTCGGGCGGGATGTAGGTCATGCCGGCCATGACCTCACCGGCGGGCGTGAGGAACGCGGTGGTGGGCCAGCCGCCCATGTTGTAGCGCGCGTTGATGTCGGGGCGCTGGTCGTTGTCGACGCGGATGGGGACGAAGCGATCGTTGATGAGGGCGATGTTGTCGGGCTCGCTGTAGGTGGTCTCGTCCATCACGTGGCACCAGTGGCACCAGACGGCGGAGATGCCGAGGAGGACAGGCTTGTCCTCGCGCCGCGCGCGTTCGAACGCGTCGGGAGTCCAGTGCCGCCAGGCGATCTCGTGGGCGCGATTTGGGCGCGGGGAGAAGTGGAAGGCGTCGTTGGCTGACATCGATGCTCCGGTCGTACGTCAGTTCGAGGACACGATCCATCGTACCAGCCCGGTCTCGATGTTAGGGTCAGACGTTGGATGTTGGCGGCGCCGGCTAGGGGCGGCGGGCGCGGCGGATCAGGCGGCGGCGCGCCATGACGCGAGGACGGGGCAGGAGCAGCGGCCGGCGGAACGGGCGGAAGAAGAATCGGAAAAGGCGCATGGCTGTTGTCCCTTTCGTCTGCATGTCAGCGCTGTTTTCGGGGGACGAACCAGACGTGCATCATCTCGGCGCGACCCTCGTGGGTGGTGGAGCCGGGCGGGCAGGGCTGGTCGCCGGGCATGTCAAGACGCTTGTTGGTGGCGTCGTCGACGCAGTGGGTGTGGGTGTGCCACCAGGTGGCGTTGCCGCAGGGCTGCGGACCCTGGCCCTTGAGCGCGAGGAACATGACGCCGACGAGCTGATACGTGCCGTCGGCCTGCATCTTGTAGATCGCAGTCTCGGGGTGCGCGTAGTCCAGCGTCATGCCGTCCTTGACGTAGGCGCGGTTCCCCATGTGTGTCTTCGTGGGATCGTCGGGGAAGCGGTAGCCCTCGGCGCGCGCGACCTCGGGGTCGGTGAGGCGGAGCGTGGCCTCCTTCACCTGCGCTGTGAGATCGGCCATGCAGGCGCGCTCCTCGGCCGTTGGCTTGGCGGGCGGGTGGTGGGACTTCGGGGGCTGGCCATCGGGTGTGATCACGTCGCCGGTCGCCGGGTCGGCAGCGGTTGTGTGGGGGTGGGGCGTAGGGCTGGCAGACGCGAAGTCGTCGGTCGTTGTCTCGGGACCGCCGTCCGTGAGCATGTCGAGGGCGGCGTCGCCGGACGCGGACGGGTCGGCGGTCGTTTGGCTGACGTCGCTGGTGCTGCGGGAGGTGAGGGAGCCGGCGGCGACGACGGCGCCGGTCACGCCGAGCGCGATCAGCAGGCCAGCGCTGACGAGTCCGAGGGCGATGATGGGCTTGGGTGTCATGGTGGCCTCCGCGCCGCGACGGCTCCTGCGTCTGCAAGCATCATCGCGCGGCGGAGGCAGCGGGTGTCGGGCGGGGTGTAAGGGGAGCGTAAAGCCTCGGGAAAATCGGGCAGGCCGTCTCCTGCGGCGACTCTCGAAAAAAAGCCCGTGCCGCGACTGTCTTGCTTACCAGGCGGCGGCGGTGCCTTCGCCACGCTCGTCGCTGCCACCGATGAGGACGCCGGAGGGGTCCCGGACGATGACCTGTGCCCGGCCCATGGGGGCGACCGTCCGGTCGACGACCTGCACGTTATGGCCGCGCCGCGCGAGTTCGAGACGGGTCGCTTCGGGCATGTGGTCCTCGGCACGCAGGACGCCGCCACTGTCGCCCCAGCGGGCAGCGTCGATGGCCTGCTGGGGATCGAGGCCGAAGTCCAGCATGTTCGTGAGAACCTGCAGGTTGGTCTGCACCTGGTAGTCGCCGCCGGGCGTGTTGCCGGCGATGTAGGGCTCGCCGTCCTTGAACACGAGGTAGGTATTGAGGGTGTGCATCGTGCGCTTGCCGGGCGCGAGGACGTTAGGGTGGCCGGGCCGTAGTGAGAAGCCGGTCATGCGGTTGTTCATGATGATGCCGGTGCCGTCGATGGCCACGGCGGATCCCCACTGTGCGTAGAGGCTCTGGATGAACGAGCAGGCGTTGCCTTCGCCGTCTACGACGACGAACGAAGTGGTGTCGGACGCCCCGACGGGCTCGGGCGCGTGCCGGGCGCGCGACGGATCGATCGCGGCGCGGCGGGAGGCCGCCCACCCCTTCGTGAGCACCCGTCGCGGGTCGAAGTCGACGAACGCCGGGTCGCCGGCGAAGCGCTGGCGGTCCTCGAAGGCGAGCTTCTTGGCCTCGACGAGATGGTGCACGGCGTCGGGCGAGAGGTGGCCCCAGGCAGCGAGGTCGAAACCCTCGGCGATGTTCAGTTCCTCGAGCAGGATGAGTCCCTGCGAGTTGGGCGGCGTCTCGTGCACGGTGAAGCCGCGGTAATCGACGGAGAGCGGCTCGATCACGTCGGCGGTGTGGGTGGCGAGATCATCGGCCGTCATGTGACCGCCGGCGGCACGGACGCCCGCTGCGACCTTCTCGGCGGTGGAGCCCTCGTAGAACGCGCGGCGGCCGTCGCGGGCGATGGCCTCGAGCGTGTCGGCGAGCGTGGGCTGGCGGAGGATCTCGCCGAAGCGCGGCGGGCGTCCGTCGATGTAGAGGGCGCGGGCCATGCTCTCGTACTTCGAGAAGAACTTCGGAGTCATACCGAGAGTGAGGGCGAGTTCGCGGGAGACGGGGTGGCCGTCGCGGGCGGCGTCGATGGCGTGGCGCATGAGGTCGTCGCGCGGGAGGGTGCACCAGCGAGCGTGCAAGACCTCCCAGGCATCGACGAGGCCGGGGATGGCGGCGGCGGCTCCACCGTGCTGCGGGACTCCGCTTGCGTAGGCGTCGAGCGTGGCTGCGGACGGTGCCTTGCCGCCCGAGCCGATCGCGGTCACGCGGCCTTCGCGTCGCGAGTGCACGAGCACGTAGGCGTCGCCGCCGAGGTGGTTGAGGGCGGGCTTGAGGACGGGGAGGAGGGCGGACATGGCGAAGGCGGCGTCGAAGGCGTTGCCGCCGCGGCGCAGGACGTCGACCCCGGTCTGGGAGACGTAAGGATGGGCGGAGGCGACCATGCCGCGCGTGCCGAGCACTGGCCCGCGGAAGCGGATGGACGTGGGTTCGGGCATGGCGGCCGCTCCTACGCGCGCTCTAGCGCTTCGCGCGCCATGGACACGATACGGCGCTCGTCCTTGAATGCCAGCATGTGCTCGGCCTCGCCGATCTCGACCCAGCGGGCCTCGGCGACCTCGTGGTCGTGGTCGTCGGTGGAGCCGCCGGTGGCCCGGAGCAGGAAGAAGTGGACGTACTTGTGGACCCTCGCGGGTTCGGGATCGTAGGTGGCGTTGAACCAGTACTCGATGGTGTCGATGGGAGCGACGATCTCGCCCTCGATGCCGGCCTCCTCGCGGACCTCGCGTGCGGCAGCGGACTCGCGGGACTCGCCGCCCTCAATCCAGCCCTTGGGGAGCTGCCAGCGTCCTTCGTGCGTGCGGATGAGGGCGACATCGTGTCCGCCGCCCTCGCGCTGGCGGAAGGCGACGCCTCCGGCGGAGATCTCAGTGCGGTTGGTCATGGAGAACCTGCGACTTGAACCAAGAACGAAAGCAGATCTGTGGCCCCGGGGCGCTGAGCTACCAGCCAGGTGGCTACCAGCTAGGTCTAGCGACGGGTTGGTCTGCCGCGGCGCGGGGGCTTGTCTTCCTTCCCGGCGGACTTGTCGTCGCGGACGCCGTTGGACGAGACGGAGGTGGGGGCGACGGGTTCGCGGGAGCCGCGGTTCACTTCCATCGCGCGCTTGGTGAGTTCTTCGAGCATGTCGGTGACTCTGCGGAAGAGCGAGCCTTCGGGGTAGGAGCCATCCTTACGGAGTTTGCCGGCGGGGAGGCCGGTCAGCAGCTCGACGCCATCCTCGATGGTGGAGGCGGCCCAGATGTTGAACCTGCCGTCCTTCACCGCCTGGACGACCTGTGGCTTGAGCATGAGGTTGCGGACGTTATCCCTCGGGATCAGGACACCCTGGTCGCCGGTGAGGCCCTTCGCCGTGCAGACGGCGTAGAAACCTTCGATCTTTTCGTTGACGCCGCCGATCGCCTGGACCTCGCCGACCTGGTTGACGGAGCCGGTGATGGCGATGCCCTGACGCAGGGGCACGTCGGTGATGGCGGAGAGGAGGGCGTAGAGTTCGGTGGAGGAAGCGCTATCGCCATCGACCTCGTCGTAAACCTGCTCGAAGGTGATGCTGGCAGCGAAAGAGAGCGGGCGGCGGTGGGCGAACTTTCCGTTGAGGTAGCCCTGGAGGATCATGAAGCCTTTGCTGTGCGAGGCGCCGCTCTTCTGTACCTCACGCTCGATGTTCACGACCTGGCCGCGGCCCATGCTGACGCGGGCGGTGATGCGGGACGGGCGGCCGAACGCGTAGTCGCCGATGTCGTAGATAGAGAGACCGTTGACCTGGCCTACGACGCTGCCGGCCGTGTCGACCTTGATGGTGCCGTTAGCGATGAACTCCTGGACCCGATCCTCGATGAGATTCGACCGGTAGACCTTCTTTTCGACGGCTTTCTCGACGTGCGACGCCTGGACGGCGTCACGGCCGGCTTCGCAGGCCCAGTAGTCGGCCTCCACGAGGAGGTCGACGACGTCCATCATGCGCAGGGAGAGCTTGTTCTGGTCGGCGACCATGCGGGATGACTGCTCGATCACCTTCGCGACGGCGCCCTTGTCGAAGGGGCGCATGTTGAGGCGGCGGACCTGGCCGGCGATGAAGCGCGCATAGAGGAGCGCGTGCTCGTCCGAGCGCTCGACATCGACGGCGAAGTCGGCGCGGGCCTTGAAGAGCTTGGCGAAATCCTCGTCGGCGCTCTGGAGGATGGCGAAGATGCGCGGCGTGCCGATCATGGCGACCTTGACATCGAGCGGGATGGGTTCGGGCGAGAGCGTGGACGTGGGGATGACGCTGAACTGCTCGCCAAGGTTCTCGAGGCGGACGGTGCGGGTGCGGAGCGCGCGCTTGAGCGTGTCCCAGACGAGGGGTTGTGTGAGGACGTCAAGCGCCTGCACGACGAGGTAGCCGCCGTTTGCGCGATGGAGGGCGCCGGGCTTGATCATCGTGTGGTCGGTGGTCATGGCGCCGAAGGCGGCGCGGTAGTCGATGCGCCCGAACATGTGGTAGTAGGACGGATTGTCATCGACGACGGTGGGGGCGTGGCTGTCGGCATCGTGGGTGACGATGACGTTCACCTGGTAGCGGTTGAAGACGCCGTCACGCTGCGGCGGCCCGGCGAGGAGCTGCAGCGGCGACTGCGACTGGTCGTCGGTCGAGCGGAAGTCGTCGAGGTGGGCCACGACATCGTCGCCGAGTGCGTCGAGGAACTCGACCACGGCTTGCTCCTGCGCGTAGTCGCGCTTGAGCTCCTCGAGGCGAGGGGCGGCGATGGCGACCATCACCTGGCGGTCCAGCTCGGCCAGCAGCTGGTTGGCGCCGCGCTCGAGGCGGCGTAGCTGGGGCAGCATCTGCGCGATGATGGAGTCCAGCTCCTTGGTCCGTTCCTGGATCTCGTGCTGGCGTTCTTCGGCGAGGAGATCGTACTGCTCCTTGGTGATGGGCTTACCCTCGAGGAGGGGGACGGTGGTGATGCCCATGGGGGTGGGGTTTACGGTGAGGCCGCGGGCGCGTGCCTCCTGATCGAGGGCGCCGAAGAACTGGTCGCGGCGGGCCTGGACCTCACGACCGACCTGGTCGCGGCGCTGGGCGTACTCGTCGCTCTCGAACGCGTGGGGCACCTCGCGCCGGAGAGTGGTGATGAACTCCTCGACCTCGTGGCTGAGCTCGTGACCCCTGCCGGGCGCGAGGCTGAGTGCGCGCGGGCGCGCGGCGTCGATGAAGTTGAAGACGTAGCACCAGTCGCGTGGTGCAGGGCGGGTAGCGGCGACACGCTCGAGCTGTGCGTGCAGCTCAGTGGAGCGACCGGTGCCGGGTGGGCCGGACACGAACACGTGGAAGCCCTCGGCTTCGATGCTGAGGCCGAAATCGAGGGCGGAGACGGCGCGGTCCTGGCCCACAGTGCCGCCGAGTGGATCGAGGTCGTTGGTCGTGGCGAACGGCAGGGTGCGCAGGTCGCAGGCGCAGCGGAGCTGTTTAACAGGGACTCGCAATCTGCGTTCCGCAGTGGTCGCCATGGACTGCTCCTTGCTGAGGAACATCGTAGCGGAGCGGAACCTAGGGCCAAGAACCCCGCCCAAGGGCGGTTTGATGATCAGCCGGGCGCCTGGTGGATTTCGGGGGGGGTGGGCAGGGGACGGGGCGTGGGCCGGCTTGATTCGATCGACGCGGCGGGGAGGGTGAAGGCGAAGATCGATCCACCGGAGGTCGGCGACTCGACGCGAATGTCACCGCCGTGGGCGCGGACGATCTCCCTGGAGATCGCGAGGCCGAGTCCGGCGCCGCTGCCTGCGGTCTCGTCCGCACTGCGGTAGAAGCGGTCGAACACATGGGGGAGGTCTTCGGGGGCGATGCCGGGGCCCTCATCGCGGACGTAGATCTCGACGAATCCGGACCGGGCGGGACGCGCGGCGACCTCGATGCGGCCGCCGGCTGTCGAGTGGCGGAAGGCGTTGTCGATGAGATTGCCGAGGACCTGCTCGATGCGGTCGAAGTCGGCGGCGGCGGCGCCGGCGTCCGAGCGAACCTCGAACTGAATACCGGCCTCTTCGGCGCGGAGGGCGAAGACGTCGTGCACATGAGAGAGCAGCTCGGAGACGCGGACCGGGGTGATCTGCATCTTCTGCTGGCCGGACTCGATGCGCGAGAGGTCCAGGATCTCGCCGACGAGGTGCAGGAGGCGGCGAGACTCCGCATCGATCACGCGAGCGGCGCGGGCGCGCTCCTCCGGCGTCTCAAGCGTGCCGTCGAGCATCGCCTGGTTGAAGCCGCGGATGGAGGTGAGGGGCGTCTTGAGTTCGTGGGAGACATTGGCGAGGAACTCACGCAGGGTGCGCTGGGACGCCTGGACGGAGTCGGCCATGGCGTTCACGTCGTGGGCGAGTGCGCGTACCTCGGTCGGGCCAGATGCGGGGATGCGCTCGCGGTAGTCGCCGCGGGCGACGGCGCGAATGCCGCGTGTGACGCGCGCGAGGGGTCGATACAGGGAGAGCCAGAGGAGCAGCCCGGCGACGAGCGCGGTGGCGGACCCGATGAGGCCGGCGAGGATGAGGCGCTGGCGCAGGTCCCTGTAGACTTCGGGGCCGGCGGACTCCGGGAGGGCGACGACGATCGCGTTGATGCCGGCGTCCTGGCGACGGACGGTCTGCGGCATGGCGACGGTGACGTACAAGTACGTCTCGCCGGCGCTGGTGGTGTAGGCGCCCTCGGGGAGATCGTCGAAGTTCGGGCCCTTCTCCGGCACGGGTGGGACGAAGAAGATCTCTCCCGCGAAGGGGTTCGA
Organism: uncultured Dehalococcoidia bacterium; assembly: GCA_964371355.1. Taxonomy (GTDB): domain Bacteria; phylum Chloroflexota; class Dehalococcoidia; order DSTF01; family JACRBR01; genus JACRBR01. Next base: position 120,536 of record CAYJMG010000001.1, on the reverse strand, counting down.
GTCGGGGACAAAGTCCTCGATGACGCGGCCCCGGCTATCGAGGAACATGATGTAGACGCCGGTCTCCTGGCGCTGGGTGCGGATGTAGGTGATGAGCTCTTCGCGAAGGCGCTCGCCACCGCGGGGGGTCGTCGTAAAGGTGGAGGGGACGGTGAAGTTGTAGTAGATGGGCGCGGCGATTTGCTCGAGCGTGGCGGTCGTGAGGTCCTGGCGGTAGCCGGCGAAGAGCGCGTACAGCGTGATGCCGGCCGCCGTCAGCGTGGTAATCACGATGAGGACGAAGGAGCCAATGAGGCGTACGCGGAGACTCTTGAAGAAGAACACGCGCCGTCCTAGCGCCCGGGATCCTGGACGAGCTTATAGCCCACCCCGCGGACCGTGACGATGCCCAGGCCCGTGCCGGTGAGCTTCGCGCGGACGTGTTGCACGTGCACGTCGACGGTTCGCGTCTCGCCGTAGAAATTGTAGCCCCAGACCCGGTCGAGGAGCTGCTCGCGCGTGAGAACGATGCCGGCGTTGTCGGCGAGCGCGGCGAGGAGGTCGAACTCCTTGGTGCGGAACTGCAGCTCGCCGCCGGCGTGGCGCACCTCGCGGCGCTGCTTGTCGATGGTGACGGCGCCGAGGCTGATGGCGCCGGCAACGTCGGGTGCAGCGCCGTTTTCGGCGCGGCGGAGGATGGCCTTCACGCGGGCGACGAGTTCGCGCGGGTTGAAGGGCTTTGTGAGGTAGTCGTCAGCGCCTAGCTCGAGGCCGACGATCTTGTCGACGTCCTCGTCGCGCGCGGTGAGCATGATGATGGGGATGTTGCTCTCCTGGCGCAGCTCCTTGCAGACGTCGTAGCCGGTCTTGCCGGGCAGCATGAGATCGAGGACGACGATGCTGGGCTGGACGCGCCGCACCGTCTCTACCGCGGACGTGCCATCGACCGCGCAGGTCACGCCGAACCCTTCCTTTTCGAGGTAGAGCGACGCCAGCTCGCGGATGTGCTCGTCGTCGTCGACGAGGACGACGGTGCCTGCCGAAGCGGCGGCGGGGGTGCGGGCGGGAGTGGCGGGCCGCTGGACTGCGGGCATCGGATTCCTCCAAGTTTCTGTTCTGCTGTGTCAGTATCGTCGCAGGAAGCGGGTGCCGGGCATGTGTCCCTTTTGTAAAACGCGGGGAAAAGGGCGGAAAAAGGGTGGAGCAGCTTCGGAAGCCAGGAAGGCGCCCGTCACGGGCGCCTTCCTGGCACGGCCTGCGTGTGCTCGATCAGTTGTCCTCGGCGGGCGGATCCTCGCCGCCGTCGTCCACGCCGGCGAAGGCGCCGTCCGGGTTCCAGGGGAATGGCCCCTCGCCGTTCACGAAGTAGCGGCCGTGGCCCTTCAGGTAGGCCCAGCCCTTCCCGGCCGCGTGGAGGTCGATGTCTGTGCCGACGACGACGACGGCGACGTGGCTGCCGACGATGGTGGCTTCGCCCGAGCCGAAGTACACGGTGAAGCCGTTCCATTCCGCAGTCCCGCCGTTGCCGTCGACGCGGACGAAGGCATCGCCAGCGATGTCTTTCACGAGCAGGATGCCGCGGTTGGCATTGACCTGCATGTCGACGCGGCCCTTCACGGCAGCGACGCCGGTCCCGTGCGCGTCGAGGACGCCGCGGCCGCGCAGTACGACGTCGTCTCGCTCGCCTTCGGCGCTGGCGGCGGGCGCCATCGCGACGCTTGCGACGGCGATAGTCGCGATGATTGCGGTGATGAGTCCCAGTTTCTTCAGCATGGCAGTCCTTTCAGATGTCTTGTGCCCGCCCCGGCGGGGGCGGGCGGTTGCGGATGTCCCGCAAGGAATATCGCGCCAATAAGGCCGAGCATGGTTACCGGGCAGTCGGCGGACGGCAAACTCTCCGTAAGGTGTCTGTAATGCAGCTATGAGAGCGCGATCGCTGGCCCGGGATCAGGGGTCGAGGATCAGGGGATTCTCTGATGGCGCGGAGGTACCGCCGGGGAGAGAATCGCCGTATGCAAGACGCAACCAAGAACCGGCCGGTGGCAGCTCCGGCGCGACGCCTGGAGGCGCTTCGGCAGGCGGTTGACGAGCGGGACGAGACGATCCGGCTGCTGAACGAGGCACTGTCGCAGGCGCTGGATGAGCTGGAGCGGATCCACCCCCGCCGCGCGGCCTAGGGTCCTTCAACGATCTCGAACGCCCCGCCGGACACGCGGTAGATGGCGAGCCCGGCCTCGCGCGGCGTATCGTCGGCGCGGTCACCCTGCTCGTTGAACCGCAGCGTGCCGGTCAGGCCGGCGAAGCTCTGGGCGCGCAGCGCGCCTGCGAGACCCATGGGATCGATCACGAGCCCGCTATCCTCGCCCTCCTGCGCCACGGACTCGATCGACGTCAGCAGAAGGCGGGCGGCGTCGTAGGCCTGCAGGACGAACGAGGTCGCGGGGGCGTGGCCGTAGGCTGCCGTGAAGCGCTCGGTGAACGAGCTGTCGGGCATGGGACCGCCGGTGATACTCGCGCCCTCGGCAGCGTCTCCGGCCGCGGTGGTGAAGTCGCGCAGATTCAAGAGGCTGTCGGGGCCGACGAAGGCGCCGGCGAATTCTTCCGCCCGCAGGGCGCGGAGCAGGAGCGCGCCCTCCGGATCGAACCCCTCGAACACGACGGCGCCCGGCTCCTGAGAGGCGATCTGCCTTGCGAGTGCGGCGAACTCCGTCGTGCCGCGGGTGATGCGCTCGCGAGACGCAATGCGGCCTCCCGCGGCCTCGAACTCGACGACAAACCGGTCGGCGAGGGTCCTGCCGTATGGCTCGCCGTCATCGATCACAGTGACATCGTCGGCCAGGAGGGCATCGCGCGCATAGATCGCCTGTGTCTTCGCCTGAGCATCATCCCGCCAGGCAGTGCGAAAGAAGAGGCGCTCGCCCTGGGCTGACAGGTCGTTTCGCGTCGCTGACGGCGTGATATGGATGATGCCGGCGGCTTCATACGCGTCGTTCGCGGCCTGGGCGCCGGTGGTACACATCGGACCGATGACGGCGACGACGCCCGCGGTGGAGGCGAGGCTGCCGGCCGCCGCTACGGCCTTCTCGGCGTCGTTGCAGCCGTCGTCCACCGGCTGGACGGCGATCTCGTGCCCGGAAATCGGACGGCCGAAGTCGCGGACGGCGAGGTCGACGGCGTTCGCCAGATCCTGGCCTACGACGGCCTGATCGCCCGAGAGGGCAACGGAGACGCCGATGAGGATGCGGCCGCCGGAGGCGATCGCGATCGGATCGAGGGGGGCCGGCTGCGCTGTTGGTTCGACAGGCGCGGTGTCGTCGCCATCGCAGGCGGCGAGCAGAAGTACCGGGAAAAGCGCGGCCAGCGCGAGACGGTGTAGTTGCATGCTCCCCTTCCGGGCGTACGACGTGGGCGCCCGCGTATTCCCGCGTATTATGGAAGGAGCGCGGCGTTGCACGCTACCCGGCATCTGAATGGAGACCGCACGTGGCGATCGAGAAGGCATTCGCGATCCACGGTCCGGCGAATGACATCTACGCCGCATTGCTGCGAGACATCGCCGCGGCCTCCGCCCACGAAGGCGATGTCTTCGACGTGCTGGAACGGGAGCGGGACCGGAAGCTGCAGCTACGCGTGACCATCGGCAGCGTACCGTGCTACCTGACGTACACGATGGAAGAGAAGCCCGAGTTCACGGAAGTGACAGCAACCCTGGTGCCGCACGGGTGGCAATACGTGTTGTTTCAACTGGCGACGCTGGGACAGCGGCGGCATGCGCTGGAGATGGTGGTGGTGCAGGGGCTTGCGAACCTCAAGGAAGAGGTCGAGGGCGATCGTGGAGACGGCGAAGCCGGCGAGCCGGCAGCATTGCACGACGACGGCGCGCGCCCGGAGTAGTCAGCCGCCGGCGCGACGGGCGAGTTCCATGCGCACGTAAGGGTTGCGCTGGCGCTCCTGGCCGATGGTGGTCTGATCCATGTGACCGGGGAGGACGATGGTGTCGTCGGGGAGAGCGAGGAGGCGGTCGCAGATGCTGGCCATCTCCTGGTCGTAGTCGCCGCCGGGCAAGTCAGTGCGGCCGATGGAGCCGTTGAAGAGCGTATCGCCGGCGAAGACCACGCCGTTGGCGTAGAAGCAGATGCTGCCGGGCGTGTGGCCCGGTGTGTGCAGGACTTTGAGCTTGAGGCCGCCGACATCGATGTCGTCGAGGTCGGCGAGGAGTGCGTCGGGGTCGCCGGGGTCTTCGACGGTCATGCCGAAGCGGAGGCCCATCTCCTTTGCATAACGCATCATCTCGGTGTCCCCGCGATGCATGAGGACGGACGCGCCGGTGGCGCGCCGGAGCGCACCGACGCCGGCGATGTGGTCGATATGGCCATGCGAGGTAGCGATGTATTTTATGGTCAGGCCCATCTGGCGGGCGAGGTCGAGGACCTGTCCGGAGTCGCCGCCGGGGTCCACACAGACTGCTTCCTTCGATCGCGCGTGGGCGACGAGCCAGCAGTTCTCCTGAAATTCAAGAAATACAGTTCGCCCGACGACGATCTCTGCGAGGTCTGAAGAGGGTTGATCCACTGGTGGAAAGAATAGGGGTTTCGGGCGGTGCGGGCGAGGGATCGGGAGGGGCATACCATACGTAATGTTACGGAAGAGTGACCAAACTTTGGGCCGTATGATCCGGCGGCGTAGCGGACGGCGGACGACTCTTGAAATGTGATCGGGCAGCATCTACAATCACCCGACATTCGCACCCAAGAAACCAGAGGACACATGACATTTCCAGCGCAGACGGAAGACAAATCGCGCATGAAGCGTGCCCGCACGGAGCAGGCGATTCAGTTCGCGATGCAGAGCCGGTGGGGAGAGGCCATCACGACGAACCGCCAGATCATCGCGGCGTTTCCGGACGATGCGGCGGCGTATAACCGGCTGGCGAAAGCACTGAGCGAGACCGGCAAAATCAAGGAGGCGCGGGAGGCTTACCAGAAGACGCTGGAACTGGAGCCCTCCAATGCGATCGCAAGAAAGAATCTGGAGCGCCTGGCAAGCGCGAAGGCGAAAGCCGAGCCGGACAAGGCCCAGCAGGTCGATACGAGCCTGTTCATCGAGGAGATGGGCAAGACAGGGGTAACGCGGCTGCAGCCGGCGAACCTGAAGCTGCTGGCCACGCTATCGGCGGGGGATGAGGTGCGCCTGAAGGTGATCGGCTCGCGGCTGACGGTGGAGACGATGGCCGGGGAGTACATCAGCGACGTGGAGCCGAGGCTGGCGATCCGGCTGACGAAGCTGATGGATGGCGGAAACCAGTACGCGGCGGCGGTGGCCGGCCTGGATGGCGAGCGTGTCCGCGTCATCATCAAAGAGACGTTCCAGCACCCAACGCTCGTGGGCCGGTTGTCGTTTCCGGCCGGCAAGGCGGGCGACGTCGTGCGGCCGTACACGAAGGAGTCGATGGTACGGTCGGACCTCGACGACGACGAAGAGAGCGCAGACGAACTGGAAGACTGGGGCGAGGACTTGGATGCCGACGCCGAGACCGAAACAGAACCGCGCGAAACGAGCCTGTTCGATGCGGCGGCGGCCGAGGACACCGACGACAACGAGTTCGAAGAGTAGCTGCTGTCACGGGCTTGAAGCAGGACTATGAGTACCCCGGATCGCTTGCGCGGCCGGGGTACTGCCTTGATCCTGAGCGCTGATGCCGGTGCAACGAACGAAGTGGTGGTGCATGAGCAGTGAATGCCGCATTGGCGTGACGCGGTGGGAGGATGTCCCCGGGGAGGCCGTGGACCGGTACTGGTCGCGAGTGGTGGAAGCCGGTGGCGGGGTGGTGGACCTCGACGAATCGACACGCGACCGGGTGCAGGAGGTGGCGCCGACCCTGGACGGGCTGGTGCTGACGGGCGGGATCGACGTGGATCCGGCGGCGTACGGGGCGGCGCGGCATGCGAAGGTGAAGGAGTGCGATTCGGGCCGCGATGCCATGGAGCTGTCGTACCTGCTTGCGGCCCTGGAACGAGACATTCCGGTGCTGGCGATCTGCCGGGGGCATCAGCTCCTCAATGTGGCGTTTGGCGGGACGCTGTTGCAGCACATCGACAGCGGTGAACATCGCGCGGATTACCGGACGGAGGGGTATCCGTCCCGATGGCATGAGGTGGCGCTGGCCGCCGACTCGCGGCTGATGGCCGCGTTCGGGCAGGCATCGTTCGAGATCAATTCACGGCACCATCAGGCGGTACGGCGAGCGGACCTGGCGCCGGGCTTGCGTGCCATCGCATTCGCGGCGACGACCCCGGCCGATGGGCACGGCGAGGAGCTGGTGGAGGGCATGGAGAGCACGCAGCACCACTGGGTGGTGGGGGTGCAGTGGCACCCGGAGCGCGTGGAAGAGCACAAGCCGGCGTTCCACCCACTACAGCGGCGGCTGTTCGCGGCGTTCATCGCGCAGGCCGCTGGCGAGCGCGAATAGCCCGCTGCGAGAACCGCCTTTGGATTGACAGTCACCAGTATCCATGCGATATTCGTGTCGGCTCCACACAAGCTCGGGGACGGCGCAACCCGCCCTGCGAACCGTTAGGTCAACAGGCATGACAGGAGACCCCGCTTCGACGCGGCTCTGCCCCTATTGCGCGGAGACCATTCAGGCGGCGGCAGTCAAATGTCGGTTCTGCGGCGAGTTCCTAGCGGACGCGGCGACACCAGAAGGGGAACGCGGCAAGTCAGGCGAGCTCTGCGACCATCCCGGATGCGGACTCCATTACCATCACAAATGTCAGACATGCAGCGGTGTGTTTTGCCAGAGGCACCTGAAACTCAAACACAAATATGAGGGAGGCCCGTACTACCAGTGCGTAACGTGTGATGACAACGAAGCCAGGGGATGCGGCTGCGCCGTAATGGTAGGGTTCGGCCTCATCTTGATGCTCGCCGGATATATCACCGTGGCCCTCGCCTCGACAGGTGAGCAGACCATGTGGGGGTGGCTCATCGGCTTGAGCGGGGTGCTTGTGATCATAGGCGCGATTTTCTGGATACGGCGTGGATAGTTATTGAGAAAAGCTTTGGATGATTATGCGCTTGGAACACGTCACTCGGCGCTGATCATCGCGGCATCCCCTGGCGACGCTGGGGGGATTCGCCTAACGCTGAACCTGCCGCGCATTTCTGACGACACGGTTTCAAGAGCTGAGGATGTGAAAGTCGGTGGAGATGCCCTCGGCCACGCCCGTATGTTACGGCGTGACGCCCGCTGCGACGAGGAGCTCAGCGGCGCGGATGCCGGCGGCTTCGTCGGCGAAGGCCTCGGTGATGATGAGCTGGGTGCGGACGGGGTCGAGGAGCTGAATCGAGGCGGAGCAGTAGTCGCAGGACACGGCGGCGTCGGCCAGGGACCTGGTCTTGATGTTGCCGTCGCCGACGCGCTTCAGGAGGGAGAGGACACCCGCAGTCTGGCGGGCCGACATGTCGGTGTCGACTGTGTCCTTGTAGGCGCTGTAGAGCTTCCGCAGCTTAAGGAGGGTCGCGGGAGAGGCGGCGGAGGAGATGAGACCGGCGGCGACGCGCTGTTGCCGCTCGATGCGGTCGAAGTCGGATGAGCCTTCGCGGATCCTCCCGTACGCGACGGCCTGGTATCCGTCGAGATGCTGTTTGCCTTCCGGGAAGAACTGGGGAACGATGTTGATGTCATCGTCCGAGTAATTGTCCTGTCCGAAGGCGACGGGATTGTCGACGGTGACGCCGCCGAGGGCGTCGATGAGGCTGGCGGATGAACGCTGGTCGAAGACGATGTAGTGGTCGACCCCTATGCCGAGATTGTGCTCGATGGTAGCCATCGTGGCTCGGGGAGCGGCGTCCGCATCGTCTGCGGAGTAGTTGTAGACGAACGCGGTGTTGATGCGGTCCTGAAAGTAGGAGCCGTCGGAGGCAGGGATCGACATCATGGCATCGCGCGGAATGCTGAGGAAGGCCGCCCTGTGCTTGTTGGGGTCGATCCGCAGGAGCAGGACGCTATCGGTGCGGCTGGCGCCAGTTTCATCGGGGCGGCGGTCAAGGCCGATGACGAGCACCGTGAACGGCCGATCGGGCAGACCGAAGAGGAGGGGTGCGCCGCCCGGGAAGGGCACAGCCACTCGGGCGGATGTGAACGGCACCGGGAGGGGCTGGAAGGTGGTGCCCACGGCGAGCACGAAATAGGCGACGACCAGCAGGGCGACGTTGCGGACCCAGTGCGACCGCCGGCGTGGTCTAACGGGCGCCGCGACGCCGGGACGAGGGCCGGGCGGCGCCTGCGGGCCGGGCGCTGGGGGGTGGCCGCGCTGGGGCGGGCCGGCCTGTGGCGGGACCGGGCGCTCGCGAAGCTGCCCGTAGGCTTCGTAGTCTTCCATGACGCTAGATCATAGCGGACGGGCGCGCACCTGTTTCGCCGCCCGAGCGTCGCGGGTTGGCCCGATGCAGAGGCGACATACGTCGCGGCGCCTGATGTACGTTCCCGGCGAGGCGGCGCGGTACGCTCGAAGCGACTCCGGTCAGGGCCAGTAGCATGAGGATCGCGCGAATACTATGTCCGACTCAGACCTGCACGCCGTGACGGGGGCGTTCAGCTACACGGGGAAGTACCTCACCAGGCGGCTGTTGGCCGAGGGCCTGCGCGTGCGGACCCTAACGGGACATCCGGCGCGTCCGAACGAGTTCGGAGCGGCCATCGAGGTGCGGCCGTTGCAGTTCGACGACGCAGGCGCGCTGCGGGAGAGCCTGCGTGGTGCGACGGTGCTGTACAACACGTACTGGATCCGGTTCGAGCGCGGGGAGAGCACGTTCGGGCGGGCCGTCGCGAACACGAAGGCGCTGATCGCGGCCGCCGAAGCGGCGGGCGTGCGCCGCATCGTGCATGTCAGCATCGCGAATGCCGACCGTGCGCCGGAGCTGCCGTACTACGCTGGGAAGGCGGAGCTGGAGCGCGCAATCCACGCTTGTGCGATGTCGTGGGCGATCCTGCGGCCGACCGTGCTGTTCGGGGACGAGGACATCCTGATCAACAACATCGCCTGGGTGCTGCGGCACCTCCCGGCCTTCGGTGTGCCCGGCGACGGCTCGTACCCCATGCGCCCCATCTTTGTGGACGATATGGCGCGCCTGGCGGTCGAGCTGGCAGCAGGCGACGACAATGTGACGGTCGATGCGGTGGGGCCGGAGGTGTTTCGTTTCGACGCGTGGGTCCGGCTGCTGGCGAAGACCGTGGGGAGCCGCGCGCTGATCGTGCACCTGCCTCCAATGCTGGCGCTGCTAGCAACGCGCGCGATCGGGCTGGCCGTGGACGACGTGGTGTTGACGGCGGACGAGATCCGTGGGCTGCGGGCGGGCCTGCTGACGACGGGCGCGCCATCGGCCGGGCACACGCGGCTCTCGGACTGGCTGGAGCGGCACCGGGACCGGGTCGGACTGCGGTACGCATCGGAAGTCGCCCGGCACTACCGCTGAGGTATTCGGCGGGTATCATCACCACATGCGAATCGGACACGGATTCGACGCGCACGCGTTCGCCGATGGATGGCCGCTGATGCTTGGCGGTGTGCAGGTCGCGTACGGGCGCGGGCTCGCCGGCCATTCGGACGCGGACGTGCTGCTCCACGCGATCATCGACGCGCTGCTGGGTGCGGCGTCGCTGGGGGACATCGGGGCGTTGTTTCCGTCGTCGGACGAGCAGTGGGCGGGGGCGAGCAGCCTGGAGTTGCTAGGGCGCGCCTACGAGGTGGTGCGAGCGCACGGCTTCGCGGTTGTCAATATTGACTGCACGGTGGTGGCGGAACAGCCGAGGCTTGCGGCGCACGTGCAGGCTATGCGGCAGGCGATCGCGGCGGCGCTGGCGATCGACGTGCCGCAGGTCAGCGTAAAGGCGACGACGACGGACGGGATGGGCTTTACGGGCCGTGGTGAGGGCATTGCCGCCTTCGCCGTGGTGTTGCTAGAGTAGACGATAACGAGCTGGCCGGAGATCCGGCCCGGGAGTATGCCATGCGTTTGCCGCACATCCCCGGCCCCATGATTCGCCGCCTCGACGCGACCGGCATGCGCTGCGCCTGTCCCAAGGGGTGTCCCTGCTAGCGGACGCCCCCTACCGCCGACCCACCCAGAGACTCGATTCACGGAGGACACCGTCCTCATGTCCGTCCTGAGGTCCATCCGGCGCGATGTCCAGGCCGTCCTGGAACGCGACCCGGCCGCGCGGAACGCGGCCGAGGTGGTGCTGGCGTATCCGGGGTTCCAGGCGCGAGAGCTGCACCGGCTGGCGCATACGTTACATAAAGCGGGCGTACCGGTGCTGCCGCGGATGATCTCGAATGTAAGCCGGTTTGTCACGGGGATCGAGATCCACCCGGGTGCAACGATCGGGGAGGGGCTGTTCATCGACCACGGGATGGGTGTGGTGATTGGTGAGACGGCGGAGATCGGTGACGAGTGCAACATTTTGCAAGGAGTCACGCTGGGCGGGACGAGCACGCACCGCACGAAGCGGCACCCAACACTGGGCAACCGGGTAACGGTCGGGGCGGGGGCGAAGCTCATCGGCGCGGTCGAGATCGGGGACGACGCGCGCATTGGCGCGGGGTCGGTGGTGGTGACGAACGTGCCGCCGAACGCGACGGTGGTGGGCGTACCGGGGCACGTGGTCGCGTATCACGATCCGGGCAGCGACACGATCACGCGGCTTCCGGACCCGGAGTGGGACCGGATCGACGCCTTGGAGCGGCACATCGAGCGGCTGGACCGGCGGATCCGGTCGCTGCAGCAGCGGCTGGAGGACTTGGGAGCGCGCGCCGCCGACGAAGGGCCCGACAGCAATGGCGAGCCGATGCATCTGCACCGGCCTCGTGAGCTGCAAGACGGGCAACCTGACGGACCGAGCAAGGGGCTCCCGAGCAGGGAGGCGGTCGGCGGTTGATCCGCTTCACGAACACACTCACTCGCCAACTGGACACATTCGAACCTCAGGGCGACCCGGTGACGATGTACGTCTGCGGCGTCACGCCGTACGACTCGTCACACATCGGGCACGCGATGAGCTACGTCGTGTTCGACGTGGTCAAGCGGTACCTGACGTGGCGCGGCTTCACGGTGAAGCACGTGCAGAACTTCACCGACATCGACGACCGGATCATCGAGCGCGCGAACCGGCTGGGCATCGGCACTGACGAGCTGGTGGAGAAGTACATCAACATGTACTTCGACGACATGCGGGATCTCAACGTCGAGCCTGCGGACGTGTACCCGTACGCGACGCAGGAGGTGCCGGAGATGATCGAGATCATCCAGCGCCTGATCGAGAAGAGCTTCGCGTACGAGACGAAGTCGGCGCAAAGCGAGTGGTCGGATGTGTACTACCGGGTGTCGGCGAAGGCGGACTACGGCAAGCTGGCGCACCGGACGCAGGAGTCGCTCATGGCCGGCGCGCGGGTCGAGTCGGGGGAGGAGAAGGAGAACCCGGCCGACTTCGCGCTGTGGAAGGGAGCCAAGGCGGGAGAGCCCTCGTGGGACAGCCCGTGGGGCAAGGGCAGGCCCGGCTGGCATATCGAATGCTCGGCCATGTCGCTGAAGTACCTGGGGGAACGGATCGACATCCACGGAGGGGGCGAAGACCTGATCTTCCCGCACCACGAGAATGAGATCGCACAGACGGAAGCGTACACCGGTGCCGTGCCGTTCGTGCGGATCTGGCTGCACAACGCGTGGGTGAAGATGGGCGAAGAGAAGATGTCCAAGTCGCTGGGCAACTTCATCACCATCCGCGACGGGCTGAACAAGGTCGGTGGCGACGGACTGCGTCTGTGGGTGTTAACGTCGCATTACCGCAAGCCGCTGTCGTTCAGCGAGGCGACGCTGGAGTCGGCGAAGCACGGCGCGGACCGGCTTCGGACGGCGGCGCGTACGCCGAGCGAGCCCGGAGACGGCGGTTTCGAGCTGGGGGCGTACCGCGAGCGGTTCACGGCGGCGATGGACGATGACGTCAACACGCCGCAGGCGCTGGCGGTGTTGTTCGACCTGGCGAAGGACCTGAACCGAGCGCGGGATGAGGGGAAGGGCGTTGCGACAGCCCAGGCCCTGCTGGTCGAGCTGGCGGGCGTGCTGGGCCTCAAGCTGGAGGAAGCGGCCGCGTCGATGGAGGCCGCGCCGTTCATCGAGCTGCTGATCCAGATTCGAAGTGAGTTGCGGACGGCGAAGCAGTTCCAGCTTGCCGACCGCCTCCGCGAGGGGTTGACCGGACTTGGCGTGACACTCGAGGACGGATCGCAGGGCACCACCTGGAAGCTCGAGTAAGCGCGCGCCCGTAAGGGTGTACTTGCGGGAAACGCCTTTTGGGCCTGTCCGTACGGGCGCCGTCCGTCGCGCATCAATCAGTCACGCGGAACAAGAGCATTTCGTCACTCTCGGCGCGCCGGCGGCAGGCCGATCCTTCCGAGGAAGGGAGGCCGCCCGAATGCGCTCCTCGTACTGGGACAGGTTCACGACCCGCAGGATCTCGCGCCGGCGCCTGCTGCGCTCCGCCGGGGTCGCGACGGCCGCGGCCAGCGCCGTGTGGGTGGTGGGCTGCGGCGGCGGTCCGGCGAACCCGGCACCGACGCCAGGGTTACCGCCGCAGTCGGGCGATCTTTCTCAGCCGGACATCCTGAACCCTCTCGCGCCCGCGCAGACGGGTCGCAGGTACGCGGTGTCCCTGAACGAGCCGTTCGATACGTTCGACCCGCACCTTGGCGTGGCCGGATCGACGGACTTCTTTCCGCGGCTGTACAACAGCCTGGTGCACCAGTCGCCGACGCGGCCGGAGTTCACTTACTTCGACCTTGCGGAGTCGTACGAGAATCCGGACGAGGTCACATGGAACTTCAAGATTCGGACTGGCGTGCGCGTCGGCCCGAATGAGCTGGGGGTGCCGGAGCGGGACCTGACCGGCGACGATGTGGTGGCAACATTCGACCGGATCCGCAACGACGCGCGGACGAACAACGGATCGTTCGTCAAGCAGTACGTCGAATCGGTCAGCTCGAGCGGCGATGTCGTGACGATCCGGACGTCGAAGCCGTACGCGTGGTTCCTGAGCCGGGTGGGCTCGTACTTCAACACGATCCCGCCGCGCGAGCTGCTGGCGACCGAGGCGAGCACGGCGAGGATACGCGACCGGAGCGCGGGCGCGGGGCCGTACACGCTGGTCGCGTCAGCGGAGGGCGAGGGCGCGCGCATGGAGCGCAATCCTTCGTACTACCGGCGAAGCGATTCCGGTGACCAGCTTCCGTACATCGACGGTATCGATGCGAAGATCATCACGGACCGATCGGCGGCACGGACGGCGCTGCTTTCGGGGCAGATTCACTCGTACTACGCGGACGGAAAGGCGGAGGCCGACCTGATCCGCAGTAACAGCGGCTTCTATCTGGAGGAGGTGGCGGGAGCGACGTTCGTCGCGCCCGTGATGAACCCGGAGCGGCCGCCCTTCAACGATCCGCGGGCCCGTCGCGCGCTGGCGCTGGCGCTGAACCGCGATCAGTACGTCGATATCGTCTACGAGGGAGACGCCAAGCCAAACGGGCCGGTGCACTGGACGCTGGGTTCGTACGCGTACGACGGCGAGCAACTCGCCCAGCGCCAGCCGTACGACCCGGTAGAGGCGCGCGCCCTTATCGAGGCAGTGGGCGGGCTGCGCGTGCCGTTCATGTATCCCGTGGCGGTGAGCCTGGACCAGCACGACTCGCACTTGCAGGTGTTTTTCGAGCAGATGAAGCAGGCCGGAATCGAACTGGACGCGGAGCCGCTGGAGCTGAGCGTCTGGCTGGAGCGATACGTGGAGCTTGACTACGTGCTGACGCTGGCGCTGAACCAGGTGTATGAGACGCCCGAGATGCCGCTCGACTTCCACCGAACGGGGGGACCTCTGGCCGATCGCTCGTACTCACCCGGCCTGGGCGATGCGGAGGTAGATGCCGCGGTGGACAAGACGAAAGAGACGTTGGGGCTCGACGAACGGAAGGTGGCGGTGCTGGCGGCGCAGGACGTCATCTGGTCGAAGGAGCCGGCGTTTCTCCCGCTGGTGACACCGATCCGGTACCGCGCGCACAGCGCCAGGCTCCATAACATGCCTGCCGGTATCGGGACGAGCCATCTGTGGTTGACGACGATGTGGCTGGAGCCGTAGGCGGATGGGCGTGCCAGGCCGGGCGATCGGGTCGTTTCGGCCGTGGTTGGTTTGCCGCTCCAGATTCACGTTCATATAATGCCGAGACGCCCTGGAACCGGGGCGAGTTGGAGCGAAGGGGCCCGTGGCGACAAGCGATCCGACGACTGGTGTGCGTAACATCCTCGTGCCGGTCGATGGATCTCCCGCGAGCATGGATGCGGTCGCTTTGGCCTGCGGCATCGCGAAGAAGAACAAAGGCAAGGTCTACGCGGTCCACGTCATTGAGGTCCGGCGCTCGCTGCCGCTGGATGCGGACTTGACGGAGGAAGCATCGACGGGCGAGGACGTGCTGGTCCGCGCCGAGCGCGTCGCGCAGGATCTCGACTTCAAGCTGGAGGGGGAACTGCTGCAGGCGCGGGAAGCGGGGCATGCGATCGTCGACGAGGCGATGGAGCGCGGGGTTGATCTGATCTTGATGGGGGCGGAGCACAAGGCGCCCCTCGGCGAGTACCAGATGGGGCGGCTAACCCAGTATGTGATGCGGGCGGCGCCGTGCAGCGTCTGGCTATGGCGGCACCCGGTGCGCGAGTAGCGGGTGAAGGTGGGAACAGCGTGAAGGTTGTGATCATGGGCTGCGGCCGCGTAGGGGCGGCGCTGGCCGCCGAACTGAGCAATGAGGGCAACACGGTCCTCGTACTGGACACCGACCCCGCAGCGTTTCGCTTCCTGCCCGATGACTTCCCCGGTAGGACGGTCGTCGGCAACGGCATGGACATCGACGTGCTGGAAAAGATCGGGCTTCGCGAGGCCGATGCCTTCGTGAGCGCGACGAGGGGTGACAACCGTAACGTGATGGCGGCGCAGATGGCCAAGCACGTGTTCGACGTGAGGGTCGTGGCGAGCCGCGTGTTCGACCCGTTGCGGGAGGAGATGTACCGCAACATGGGGCTGCGGACGATCAACCCCACGCGCGTGCAGGCGAAGCGGTTGAAGAAGGTGCTGGAAGCGCCGTCCGACGAAGCGGCGAATGACATCGTTGCGGAGTTCATGCGGCAGGAGGCTGGATGACCACGGCTCCGCGCATGTACATCATCATCGTCGGCGGCGGAAAGGTCGGCTTCCATCTCGCGAAGGAGCTGGTCGAGGCGAGCTATGAAGTGCTCGTCATCGAGCAGGACGCCGTGCAGGCGCGGGCGGTCGCCGACGAGCTGGGCGATATCGTGCTGGAGGGCGATGGCTGCGAGGCGAGCGTCCATGAGAAGGCGGGGACGCGGCGGGCGAACATGCTGTTGGCGGTGACGGGCGACGATGAGGACAACATGGTCGCGTGCCAGGTCGCGAAGCAGCTCTTCAACGTGGAACGCACGGTCGCGCGGATCAACAATCCGAAGAACGAGGCGTTCTTTCGAAGGCTGGATGAGGTGGACATCACGGTGTCCGCGACATCGGCGATCATGGCGCACATCGAGCAGGGGCTGCCGACAACGCACCACCTGATCCAGCTACTGGAGCTGAAGGGAAGCGGACTGGAGCTTGTCGAGATTCGCGTGCCTGAGAACTCCCGCGTCGTAGGGCAGTCGATCAAGGGGATCCTGTTGCCGTATCAGTCGATGATCTGCCTGGTGGTGGGGCCCGACGGCCAGCCGAAGGTGCCGTCGCCGGACACGATCATCCACGCGGACGATGAGGTTATCGCCGTCACCCTGCACGAGAGCGAGGAGCAACTGCGGGAGGCGCTGGTGGCGCCGCCGCCGGTGCGCAGCTTCTAAGTGCGCGTCGCCTACTTCGGGCCAGCGGGAACCAACACGGAAGTCGCGGCATTGCGCCTGTACCCCGGCGAGGAGTATGCGCCGCTTGCCACGATTACGCAGGCGACGCGTGCCGTGGAACGCGGCGAGGCCGACCGGGCTGTCGTGCCGATCGAGAACAGCCTGCAGGGCAGCGTTACGGAGACGGTCGACCTCCTCATCGACAAGGACGGGATCGCCGTCTGCGGCGAGATCGTGCTGCCGATCGAGCATTGCCTGATGGTGAAGGCGGGGACGGCGCGCGAGGACCTTAAGGTCATCTACTCTCACCCGCAGTCGTTGGGGCAGTGCAGGAGGTACCTGGAGTCGCGGTTTCCCGACGTGCGGACGGAGGCGGCGCTCTCGAACGCGGATGCGGTGATCGTGATGATGCGCACGCCCGGGTCGGCGGCTATCGCACCGGCGCGGGCGGCGGAGATCTACGGCGCGGAGATCGTCGAGAGCGGGATCGAGGACTCGCGAATAAACAAGACACGGTTCGTGGCGCTGGGACGAGAAGGGGCGGCGCGTACGGGGCGCGACAAAACGTCGATCGCATTCGCTGTAGCGCACGACCGGCCGGGTACGCTGGTGAGCGTGTTGCACGAGTTCGCCGACCGCGGGATCAATCTCACGAAGATCGAATCGCGGCCGTCGGGGGCCGAGCTGGGCGTGTACATCTTCCTGGTTGACTGCGAGGGTCACCGCGACGACCCCCTGATCGCACAGGCGTTGGCGGCGGTGCGGGAGCAGTCGAACTTCTTCAAAGTATTCGGGTCGTACCCGGCGTGGGTGGAGTAGAAGCCGCCCTTCGGGTAGGCTGAATCACCCCGGTAGCAACAGCACCATCATGATAAGGAGACCCGCCGATGGGCGCGGCCGCTGCCCTCCTGTCCTCCGCACTATGGGCGCTTAGTTCCGTGCTGCTTGCTTCGCAGGCGGGGCGTATCAAGCCGCTGGTGATGTCGGCCGTGCGGAGCCTGACCGCGAGCATGTTCCTGGTGGGCGCGCTGGTGGCGACGATGGGGTTCGCGCAGTTCGGCGAGATGACGGCGCTGACCGGACTGTCGATGATGGGCTCGGGGATCGCGGGGCAGGCGCTGGGCGACACGCTGTACATCAACGGGCTGGGGATCCTGGGGGTGAACCGCTCGTTTCCTATCACGAACAGCGCTTACCCGTTCCTGACGTTCGTGCTGGCCGTGCTGCTGCTGGGCGAAGAGGTCACATGGCGGCTACCGGTGGGCGGCGCCTTCATCGTCGCGGGCATCGTCTGGATCGTGCTGGAGCAGCACCACGCGGACGCGGGCAACCCCGTCCGCGTGGACCTGATGCGCGGTGTGGGGTTCGCGCTGGCTGCGGCGTTCGCGTGGGCGACGGCTACGGTGTGGCTTCGGGGACAGCAGGGCGACCTCGATGCGGTCGGCGCGGCGAGCCTGCGGATACCGGCGGCGTCGGCGGCAGTGTGGGCGACGATCGCGATGACAGGCAACCGGTTCGGGGAGCAACCGCTGCGCACACTGACGGGGCGGAGCGTCGCGACGATCGCCGTGGCCGGGTTGATCGGGACGGGCCTGGGCAGTGTGCTGTTCATCTATGCGGTGGAGCACATCGGCGCCGCGAAGACGGCGTTCGTGACGACGTCGGCGCCGCTGTTCGCGCTGCCGATGGGGTTCCTGTTCCTGTCGGAGCGGCTGACGCCGCGGATCTTTATGGGGACGGCAGTGACGATCGCGGGATTATGGCTTGTGCTCCTTTAGGGTGTGGGATTGCCGCGCTCTGGCGCGGCGCGCGTAAACCCGTGTCCGGGCTGTAGACTCTGGTCATGTTTCAGACGAGGCCGACGGCGGAGGCGCTGCGGAGACGGCTCTTCACGGGGCTTGGTGTGTTCGCGGGACTGCTGACGTTCGGCACCGCCGGGTACATGGCGATCGAACGGTGGTCGTTTTTCGACGCGCTGTTCATGACCGTAACGACGGTGACGACGGTGGGGTATCGCGAGGTGCGGCCGCTCGACACGGAGGGCCGGATCTTCACGATCTTTCTGGTACTCTTCGGCGTCGGCACGGCGTTCTATCTGCTGACGACGTTCGTGGCGTTCGTGATCGAGGGCGATCTGGGCGCTGCGCTTGGGCTGACGCGCATGAAGGGCCGGATCGAGCAGCTTAGCGACCACTACATCCTGTGCGGGTTCGGCCGCGTGGGCGAGGAGATCGCGCGGGAGTTCGCGGATCGCGAGCTGCCGTTCGTCGTCGTCGAGAACAACCCGGATACCACGCCTCACGCTGCGCAGGCGGGTTACCTGCTTGTCGAAGGCGACGCGACGTCGGACGAGGTGTTGGAGGAGGCGGGTGTGCGCCGGGCCAAGGTGCTGCTGGCGGCAAGCGACTCCGACTCGGGGAACACGTACATCACGCTGACGGCGAAGGCGCTGAATCCGGACATCTTCGTCGTGGCGCGTGCCGGCAAGCGCGAGAGCGAGTCGCGGGCCATCCGCGCGGGCGCAGACCGCGTGATCTCGCCGTATGTGCTCAGCGGGCGCCGCATGGCGCTTTCGGCGATCCAGCCGAACATGGTCGACTTCATCGAAACCCTGGCGGTGCGGAACGCCGACCAGATCCTGGCCGAGATCGCGGTGACCGACGACTCAGGGCTCATCGGCCTGCAAGTCGGCCACGTGCTGGAGTGCTCGGAGCGGCTGACTGTGCTGGGGCTGCAGCGCGCCAACGGGGAGCTGCTCGTCGGTCCGCGTCCGGAGGAACAACTTAATGACGGCGACCGGCTGATGGTGGTCGGGCCCGAGGACGACGTGTCCGACATCGCCCGGCGCATCGCCGCCCGTGCGCGCACGGGAGACCCCGTGTGAGTGCCTTGCGAACACCCGCCTGCGAATTGCTTGGCATCGACCTGCCGATCGCGAGCGCGGGCATGGCCGGGGGCACGGCCGGACCGGCGCTCGCCGCGGCTGTGTCGAACGCCGGCGGGCTGGGCGGGCTGGGCGGCATCGACCGCGGCGGGCCGGAGGAGATCCGCGCGCGGATCCGGCGGACGCGCGAGCTGACGCAGCGGCCGTTCAGTGTGAACGTGTGGGTCCACATCCTGGGCGTGGCGCCGGGCTTCCTCGACGTGTGCATCGAAGAGCGGGTGCCGTCGGTCACGCTGAGCTTCGGCGACCCGACGCCGTACGCCGCACGGCTGCACCAGGCGGGCATCAAGGTGCTGGCGCAGGTACAGACGTTGGCGGGCGCGCAGATCGCCGCCGCGGCCGGTGTTGACGTCATCATCGCGCAGGGCGGCGAGGCGGGCGGGCACACCGGCGGCGTAGCGACGGTCGCGCTCGTGCCGCAGGCTGTCGATGCCGCGGCCGGCATCCCGGTGCTGGCGGCGGGCGGGATCGCCGACGGGCGCGGGCTGGTGGCGATGCTGGCGCTGGGGGCGCAGGGCGTGGTGATGGGCACGCGCTTCGTGTGCGCGGAGGAAGCGACGCCGTCCGCGCATGCGCATCAGGAGCGGATTATGGCAGCGACGGCGGACGACACGGTGTTCACTGACGTGTTCGACATCGTCGACGGCATGCGCTGGCCCGACGGGATCCACGGGCGCAGCATCCTGACGCGGTTCGCCGCGGAGTGGCATGGCCGCGAGGACGAGCTGCTACGCCAGCGCGAGGCGATCCTCGCTTCGTCGGGGGTGTCGGGTGAGGCGCCACCGGACGCGCAGAGCGCGTACGCCGGACAGGCAGCGGGGCTGGTGCGCGACGTGAAGCCGGCCGCGGCCATCATCCGCGACATCATGGCCGAAGCCGAGGCCGTGCTGGCGCGACTGCGCGGCGCCTAAGCCTGTAGCGCCTCTTCGGCGATGCGCTCGACGGGTTCACCCGGCGCCTCCTCGTCGTCGACGGCCTGATCGAGCCGCGCGGCGATGTCCCGCAGCGTCCGCAGATCCTGCTTCTGGGACTGGCGCCAGGCGTAGTTCTCGGTCTTGCCGATCTCCATCTTCAGATCCGACGTGTGCTGATCGAGCACCTGGCGGAGCAGCCGGGCTTCTTCGGTGTGGAGGATGAGTTCCATCGCTGCCTCCTGAGGGAGGGAGCGCGCCGTGGCTCCGAGGGGCCGTCGAAGGACAGCACACCTGCCGGGGCCGTGGGCTCCCTCGATGCTCCATTCTAGATCCGTGTGTGCCCGGGGTGCAGCCGGCGGCCGGCCGGGTCGATCCTTCTCCGGCAGCCCGCGCGGGCTGAAAGCGCGCGCTGCGGCGCGATGAAGCTACGGAGGGCGCGTGTCATGGATCTCACGATAATCGAGCAGGAGCTGGGGGAGCCGGTGAGCGCGTCGTTCCCGGCGATGTCGCGGGGGTACGGGAAGAAGATCACGGCGCGAAGCAGCGGCGCCGCGATCGGCGGGCTGGTGGGCTTCGCGGCAGCGAAGATGCTGGAGAAGAAGCTGTCGAAGGACACGGACGGCGACAACGCCCCCGCCGGCCTCGAGGGCGAGGTCATCGTTGCGCTCACCCCGAACTGGCTGGCGATCTGCGAGCACAGGCGCGGCATCCTGAAGTCGTCGGTCGGCGAGCTGCGGGCAAAGGTCGCGCGCGGCGAGATCGCATCCTGCCGCATCGAGCCGAAGAAGCTCGGCTTCAGTCCCATCACCATCGAGACTGCCGAAAGCACGGTGTACGAGCTCGAGGTGGCGATGGCGCACAAGGGCAAGGCGCAGAAGGTTGTGGAGGCGCTGGGCGCGCCGGGCCGGGCTGCGGCTTAGACTGAAGTATCAGCGATACGTCAGCCGCTTGTCAGCGTCTATAAGGACAGACGGGCTATCATGCCCTCATGCGACACAAGCTGGCTGTCTTCCTTTGGCTGTCGCTTCTAGCTGCCTGTGGTCCGGGGAACATCGACGCACCATCGCCGGCCTCCGAGGACACGCCGCCCGCCGCGAGGGCTGGCCCAACTCCAACGTCGACGCCGGTCGTCTCTCCGCCGCTGATGCCTACAGCGGTCGTCGCGCCGAAACCCTCTGCCGAAGGAATCTTCGTGCTGAACATCCGCACGCGTGAATGGCGCAAGTTGGCCGATCGTATGGGTTTCTACTTCGACTGGGAGTCCTCAGGAGAGGCTCTGTGGTATGCAACGAGTTATCACATCGCTGAGAACGAGATCAGGCGCGTAGACGTCAACACTGGAGATGATGAACTGCAGTACTCGCTTGGCGTCGGAGGCGTCGCGACCATCGATGCCGACAGTGGGACCACGGCCTTCGTGCGATTCACCGACCCTGGTCCGGTCTTCTATACCACGTTCCTGCACACCAGAGCCGGTGAGGAAATCCCCGTCGACCACGGCTACGGCCCGCAAATCAGTCCGGACGGTCGTTACCTCGCCTATGTCAGTCCAGTCTGCCCGGGATCCGTGGATGCCGTGGGGCTTCGAATTGTCAGCATCGACCACACTGACGACCCAGTGACGCTTGTCGAAGGCTTGAGTAGCTTCTGGTGGCTCGCGGATGGCGACCTCCTGCTTCGTGTCAGAGGAGGCATCGACCAGGAGATGCAATTCTATGTGACGACGCCTCCCGGCGACCAACTGATCCGCGATGTCTTCGCGATCGGCACGGATCTTTCACCACAGGCCTTTCGCTCAATCTCGCCAGATCTTGGCTCGGTCATCTCCGTGGAGGGCGAAGAATCACTAGCGCTGCATAGTCTGATTACCGGGAGCGACTGGAGCTTTCCATATCGACGAGGAGGGCCGATTGCCTGGTCACCCGATTCGCTCCACTTCGCGTATTGGACGGAGGGAAACATCGTTGTGGCAGGCCTCGACGGGTCATCCTGGTCACTGGATGCAGTACGGACGTTAGAAATAGCTGCAGACCGTATCGCCTCTGTCTATCCAACGATTGCTTGGGCTCCAGACAACGAGACGTTGGCTCTTTCGTTCCCCACTCTTGGTGGTCGAGGAGTTTGTGACTAGCGGACAGAGCTCCGGCCGTTCTACTCCGTGAGCCGGCGGTACAGCGTCGGCAGGCGCTGGGGGAGCTGCTCGATGTCGGCGACGACCTCGTAGCCCATGTCTTCGCACATCTGGCCGAGGTAGTCGTGGCCTTCCTTGTCGACCGTCAGCGCGAACGGCGTGATGCCCTTGCGGCGCGCTTCCAGCAGCGCCTGCTTCGTGTCGTGGATGGCGTACTCCTTCTCCGTGCGGTCGCGGCCGTAGCCGTGGTCCTGCGGGCGGCCGTCTGACACCAGGATCATGATCTTGACCTTGGCGTCGTACGTGTCCAGCTTGTGCACGGCGTGGCGGATCGCCGGGCCCATGCGGGTCGAGCGGATGGGGGCGATCTTGTCGATGCGCTTCTTCACCTTGTCGCCGAACTGCTCGTCCAGGTCCTTGATCACATAGAACTCGACGTTGTCGCGTCCGTAGCCGCTGAAGCCGAAGATGCCGTACGCATCGCCGATCGTCTCCAGCGCCTTGATGAAGAGCACCAGCCCCTCCTTCTCGAGGTCGATGATGCGCTTCGGCGGCGCGATCGCCTGCGCGGCGCGGCGCTGGGCCAGCCACTGGAAGTACTTGCGCGGGTCGTCGTCGAAGTCGTCGTCGTCCGCGTACTTCTGCTTCCGCTTCTCGATCTCCTCGTCCGTGGACGCGGACATGTCGAGGAGGAACGCCACCGCCACGTCGCGCTCGATCTTGTTGCGACGCCAGTAGATCTTGTCCGTGTACGAGTGTCCGGCCTTGCGCTCGACGGCGTAGTCGATGACGGCGTCGAAGTCGAACTCCTCGCCGTCCAGCAGGCGCTTGATCTTGCGGTACAGCTCGGGCTTCAGCAGTTCGAACTGCTTTCGGGTCTCGTTGACGAGCTGGGCGTGCTCGCGGAGGGTGTCCTCGAAGTATTCGTCTGAGCCCTCCTCGAGGGGGCGCTCGAGGATGCGGCACCAGCCGGGCTTGTAGTCGGCGGCGCGGAAGTCCCACTCGTCGTACAGGAAGGTCTTGATCTGTGGGGTCAGCTCCTGCTCTTCGGGCTCCTCGCCCTCGCCGCCGGGCTGTCCGTCCTGGTTCTTCTGGTCCTGATCGCCGATGGGCGTGCCGGCCTCCTTCTCGAGGTTCGAGAGGAAGAGGCCGATCGTCGACGCGAGGTCACCCTCGGCCATCGCGCCGATCGTGATCTCGACACTCTTCTCCAGCATCTCGGCGAGCTGCTCCTGCGTAAGGGGCGATAGCGTGCCGTCCTGCGAGACCTCGCCCTCCTTCAGCCGCAGCCGCATGAGGAGCTGCACCAGCTCGGGCTTGAAGTCGCCACGGAAGTCGACCTGGTCGGGGCTCTCGTACTCGACCTGCTGGCCGCCCATCTCGCCGGGTGCGTCGCCGTCCGCGCTCTCGCCGGGCGCGGACATCATCATTTGCAGCGTCTCTTCATTGATGGTCTCCCAGTCGAGATCATGGAACTCGTCCGGCAGGATGTTCGGGATCTTCGCCGCGATCTCGTACAGCGTCAGTGTGGCCTCGGCGGTGTCCTCGATCGTGGCGCCCTTTTCCTTCAGTCCGAAGAGCGTGACGAGCGCATTCGCGAGGATCCCTTGCAGCGCCTTTGGCCAGATCATCGTGTGGGAGCCGTCCAGCGAGGCGCGGACGAGGTTCTCGACGAACGCCTGGCGCAGCGGCATGCCGTTCGGCAGTGCGCGCGACTCCAGCTCGTTCTCCATCGTGCGCGCCCACGCCTTGCGGATGCCGCCGTACTCGCGCCGCACCAGCGTGTCGATGCGCGTGTCCTCGGCAATGGCGAAGAGGTCGGAGGCGACCTGGCGGTCGTCGAAGAGGTCGAAGAAGCGCTCCATCTCGGTGAGGTAGCCCTTCTCGCGCGCCTGCTGCACACCGGAGCTGATGCGCTCGGTCTCGACATCGTGGCGGCGGGCGGGCAGGAGGCCGGGGTCGCGCGACCAGCGGAAGAAGAAGCTGCCGAATTCGAGGTGGGCGGCCTGGTGCGTGGCGAACACCTTGTACACGGAGAAGTTCTGGTCTCGCTCGACGTACTCCTCGACAAACTCCGGGAGATAGACGGTGGTGCCCTCGGTGCTGGGGCGGTTCTCGCTCACCCAGCCGATGCCCTTCTCCGCGAGGTACGACACGGGGTGGATGCTGACGTTGGTGCCAGTAAGCGCCTTGCAGTACAGGCGCAGCACTTCGCCGACGCGCGAGAGGTCGACGCGCGACGAGAGCTGCTGCAGCACCTCCTCGCCCTTGCCGGACTCGAGGCGGAAGTACGCCTCGCCGCCCTCGACGCTGTGCTCGAGGATCTTCTGGCCGGCAGCGTGCCAGCTCTGCAACTCGCGGATGCGGATGCGCTTGAGGACCTCGGGCGACGACTTCAGGAACTCCATCGCTGCCGTCGGCGAGGCCATCGATAGCTCTTCGGCCATCGAGAGCAGGTCGTGGTGCGAGTCCTTCGGCACCGTCGCGAGCGACATCGCGCCCTCGGAGAACAGCGCGTAGGCGTGACGGCCGCTGCGGCGCGCGACATTAGCGGCGAGCTGCAGAAAGCGGCTGCGCGCCGTCGGGTCGACCGGCGCCAGCAAATTGGGTGAACGCTCGAAGCAGATCCGCACGTCGGCCCAGGACGCGTCGCCGACGGCGGAGGCGAGCGTGAGGAACGGGGCGCGGTCGCGCTTCTCGAGCGCGGCGAAGAGCCCGGGCGAGGCGTCGAGGCAGGCGCCGGCCAGCTCGTACGACCGCTCGGCGACCTGCTCGATGAGGGCGACCAGGCGCGCCATCTCGCCGAGCGTGAGGGTGGCGAGCAGGCCGGGGCTGGCGCCGAAGTAGCCGGAGGCGAGCGAGATGGACTTCCAGTGCCCCTTGTACAGCCGCTGGCCGAGGGAGGCCCACTCCACGAGCTGGTCCTCGGCGAGGAACGGCACGGCCTTTGGGCTGGCCTTCAGGTACGCGGCGGCGACGACCGAGGAGTACTCGGCGAGGTCGCGGCTGGCGTGGGCCCAGCGCCGGAACGTGGCGGAGGGGAGGGCGCGCATGACCTCGGCGGAGACACGGTAGTACTCGGCGGCGGCCTCCCAGGAGCGGAGGGAGTGTCCTGCCAGCTCGACGCCCTCCTCGGCCCAGGTGCGGAAGTCGTGCTCGGAGAGGACGGGCATGACGTCGTCGGCGGCGCGGCGGTACTCGGCCGCGAGGGATGGGGCATGGGTGGCGAGCTTGCGCTCGATGTCGTCGAGGAACTGCTGGTCGATGGGCATCGGTTGAGTATATCGGGGCTGATTCTGACGAGCGATTCACCCGAATCACGATCGGCAGTCCTATCCCGGCGTCCAGAAGTTGCTATTCCGCGGCGTGGGCTCATCCCGCGCGCCGGGGGCGCGGCCTGTGGCGCCGCCGGGGATGATGCTGGGGTCGACGGGGGCGCGCGTGGGGTCGGGGAAGTCGTCGAACGTCACTTCGCCGGTGCCTGTGTCGAGGATCGCGTACGAGAGCTGGAAGTGGTTGCGGGGGTCGCGCGGCTCGCCCGCCGAGCCGGGGTTGATGATGAGGCTGCGGCCGACGCGCTCGGCCATCTGGTAGTGGGTGTGCCCCAGCACCACGTAGTCGGCGCCGATCTCGCCGAGGCGTGAGATAGCGGGGCTGTTGGGGTAGATGTACTCGTTGTGCGGCTCCCACGGGCTGCCGTGCACCATCACCAGCGTCTTGCCGTTTGGCAGCGTCGTCCGTAGGCGAGCGTCATGCGAGGCCATGTAGTCGAGCTCGTCACCGCGCACCCATCCGGCCGAGCGGGCGTGCTCGCCCCACTTGCCCAGCAGCGTGTCCTCGTGGTTGCCGAGGATGTAACGGGCGCCGCGTTCGCGGAGCAGCGCCATGACCTCGTTCGAGAAGCGGAACTGGTAGACGGCGTCGCCGGCGCAGAGGAGCTCGTCGACGGCGCCCATCCGGTCGAGGGCGATCTGGAGCGCCTGGTGGTTGCAGTGGATGTCGGAGACGATGCCGATACGCATTGCGACAGTATTGCCACATGGCCGTAGCACAACCCAGCGGCGCCGGTGGTACGTTGGATCGCGGGAGCGACGACTCGACGAACGAAGGAGGGACGGCGATGGTAACCGCGACGGAGACGCGCGTCGTGACGGCGCTAAAGCATGCCGAGGCGAACGCGATCACTCTATACTTGAACAACAAGCGGTATCACTGGTTCACCTTCGGACCGCTGTTCCGCGACCTGCACCTGTTCTTCGACGAGATGGCGACGGCCGCACTCGCCGAGATCGACCCGCTGGGCGAGCGGTTGCGGATGCTGGGCGCGGAGCCGGTGTCGACGCCGGAGGAGATCGAGGCGTGGGCGACGGTGGAGATTGCGAAGGGGAAGCCGACGCCGCACACTATGCTGGACGAGGCGCTGGAGAACGAGCGGCGGGTTGTGGACGAGATGCGGGCGGCGGCGCGGACCGCGGACGACGAGGGCGATCCGGGATCGAACGACCTGTTCGCGACGCTGGTGCAGACGCACGAGAAGCACGCGTGGTTCATCGACGAGTTTCTGCGGAAGGGCGACGGGCTGGCGTCGTAGGGACGGGTTGACGGAGGAGAGGGGCAAGGGGCGGGTCGTGCGACCCGCCCCTGTTCGTATGCGCGGCCTGCGGCGTCTCAGGCGATGCGGACGTTGATGGCGCCGCTGCGGGACGCATCGCGCGGGTCGGGCTGCCTGTCGAACTCCGCTATCCGATCTCTCGTTCGATATCGGCGAGGCGGAGCGAACCGGGCGGCGTGTTGTCGTGCGAGAGCCGGGCCATGATGCGCTGGAGGGCGGCGTTTGCGGGCGTTGGCACACCATGGAGGCGGCCCAGCAGGGCGATCTCTCCGTTGAGGTAGTCGGTCTCGACGGAGCCCGTGCCGCGGGCCAGACTTTGCCATGTCGAACCGCCACCACGGCGCGCGCCCGCGATGGGGGCGACGGGGGACATGGCCGTGCGGCGCGCGGACTGCTCTTCGTCCGTCGCGTGGCCGATGCCGGCGGCGCGGTAGCAGGCGAGCGCTTCCTCTCGGACGCGTGCGTAGAGGGGGTGGGTGTCGCCGGCGGGATCGCACGCTGCCTGGATGGCGTTGCCGAGGTTCGAAAGCAGCTTGGCGTACTTCCAGCGCATGACGTCCGGGACGGCCTTCGACGCGATGCCGGAGGCGTCGACATCGTCGGCCACTTGTTCGATGAGCGCGTCCGTGCCGGAGGGATAGCGGCCGGTGTCGAGCACACCGTTCACGGGCGCGGCGCTCGCCTGTACGATGCCCGGCTCGAGGTGCGTCGCCGGGAGCCACACCATCATGCCGTAGACGCGGGCGAAGCGGCGGGCGGCGACGCGCTCGTTCTGGACGCCGTTCTGCGCGCAGACGATGGGGATGCCGTCACCGGCGGCTGCTCGGAGATCTTCGAGCGCGCTCTCCGTGTGCTGGGTCTTCATCGTGAGGAGCACGATGTCGTCGGGCGTGAACTGGAGCTCGGAGGGATGGCCGACGGCCGGGATGCGGAAGGTGTTCGAGCCGAGGGGCGTCTGCAGGGTCAGGCCGCGCTCGCGGATGGCGTCGAGGTGCGGGCCGCGCGCGATGAGGACGACGCCGCGGCCGGACTCGAAGAGGCGGGCTCCGATCACGCCTCCGACGGCGCCCGCGCCGTAGATGATGTAGCGCGTCATTCGGACTCCCTCACTGGTGTTGCCCTCACTCCATCGAGGAGCATCGCGCGGGCTGTCTCCTCTGGCGACTCTGCGAGAGAAGCCCGCGCTACGTGTGCTATGTGCAGGAGCGACTCAGCGGGTGAGCCAGCCGAACTGCTGCGGCTTACGCTGCGCGGAGGGGTTGATCATGATGTTGACCACGTTCGGGCGGTTCGACGCTAGCGCTTTCTCGAGCGTGGGTCGGAGCTGGTCGGGCGTCTCGACGAAGTAGCCGTCGCCGCCGAAGGCCTCGATCACGCGCTCGTATCGGGCTTGCGGGACGTACTGCACCGGCAGCGGGGGGCGGTTTGGGTCGAGCGTGCTGGGGCCGCCGCTGATGCCGTTGTTGTTGAGGATGATGAAGGTGATGGGCATGTTGTAGCGGCAGGCAACCTCGACCTCCATGCCGCTGAAACCGAAGGCCGAGTCGCCCTCGACCGCCACGACGCGCTTGTCGGGGTAGACGGCCTGGGCGGCGATGGCGAAGGAGAGGCCAACACCCATCGTGCCGAAGCTGCCGGCGTCGAGGCGATGCTTCGGCAGGAAGTTGGGGAGGACGGTGCGGCCGATGTCCATGGTGTTCGCGCCCTCGCTGGCGATGATGGCGTCGCGGGGGAGGACATCGCGGATGTCGCGGAGGACCCGGTAGTAGTTCATGGGGACGCTGTCGTCCTCGAACTGCGCGGCGTTGGCGGCCTGGTTCTCTTCGATCTTCTTCTCGATGCCGGTGCGCCAGGTGTTCTCGGCGCTGAACTGCCAGGGCTGCTGCTTGAGCGCGGCGTTGAGCTGTGAGGTGATCGCCTTCGCGTCGCCGACGAGGGCGACCTCGGCCGGGACGTTGTTGCCGATCTCCTCGGCGGCGATGTCCATTTGGATGACGCGCACGTCGGCGTTGAACCGCGGGGGGAGGCCGAAGTGCATAATCCAGTTCAGGCGCGCACCCATCAGTAACACGAGGTCGGCGTTCTGGAGGACGAACGAGCGGGCGGCGCCGACGGACAGCGGGTGGTCGTCGGGCATGACGCCCTTGCCCATCGGCGAGGCGAGGAAGGGGAGCTGCGTCGACTCGATGAAGTCGCGCACGTCGTCGGCGGCGTTCGCGTAGGCGGCGCCCTTGCCGACGATCACGAGCGGCTTCTCGGCGGACTTCAGCGCGGCGAGCGCGGCCTCGACGGACGAGGGGTCGGCGTAAGTGCGTGGCGGGTCGGGGACGCGCGGCTTCTGGGGTGCGTTCCCGTCGTCGCACTTGCCGGTGATGATGTCGCCGGGCAGGTCGAGGTAGACGGCGCCGGGGCGTCCGTAGATCGACTGGCGGACGGCCTGCTCGACGAAGTACGGGATCTTCTCGACGCGATTGACTTCGACGGCGTACTTCGTGAAGGGGCGCGCGGCCTCGACCTGCGGCGCGTCCTGGAACGCGCCCATGCCGTCCTGCGAGAGATCGGAGGCGCCGCCGATGCAGATCATCGGCCAGTTGTTGGACCAGGCGTTGGCGAGGCCGGAGATCGCGTTGGTCATGCCGGGGCCGGAGACGACGAGGCACGCGCCGGGGCGTCCGGTGAGGTAGCCGACGGCCTGGGCGGCGTAGGAGGCGGACTGCTCGTGGCGCATGCCGATGTATGTGATGCCCTCGCGCTGTGCGGCGAAGGCGATGGGGACGACGGGCACGCCGACGATGCCGAACATGTAGTCGACGCCGTGCTGCTTGAGGCTGCGTGCGATGAGTGTTGCGCCGTCTACGTCTGGCATAGGTGATGGCTCCTCGTGATCGTCTGACGTGCGGCTATTCTACGCGCGACGATGCGCAAGTGCTACGAACGGCGGCTCCGCTTCGCGCGGTCAAGGGTGCGAAGGAAGTCGGCGGCACGGACCGTGCGGATGCCGTGGTATTCGCCGATCGAGAGGATGTCTTCGTCCTCGCTCACGATGTAGTCGGCGTTTCCAGCGAGGGCGCACCAGAAGTACTTATCGTCCTTCGGATCTCGACAGACGGTCTCCCTGGTCTGAGGTTCCACGCCTTCAGCAAGCGACAGTACAGCGAGGATTTCCTGGAGTTCCGGCAGGCCGGACAGTCGATAGAGACGCTCGCGAAGCTCAGGCCTCTGAGTCACACCAATGACTTCGTGTGCGATCTCCAGCGAAAGCAAGAGCGTGTACTCGTCGGTCCGGGCTAGCACTTTGCCCCAGACGCTGTTGCGGTTGATGAGCGCTCGCACGAACACCACCGCGTCAATGACGACCCTCATTCCTGCTCAGCCCGGTAGGCGCGGAGCGCTTCGTCGATCGCCTCGTTGATCTCTTGTTCCGTGTGACCCTTCAGGCTCTCTCGGGCGGGCGCGAACATCTCGTACAGCTGTTTAGCCCATGGAGAGCCCGAACTCGGCTTGGGCGTCACGATGTTGATTTGAAGGCCCCCTTCAGTAAGGGACATCGACAGGAGGTCCTCGTCGGTCAGGCCAAGCTCATCCCGGAACTCCTTGGGGATGGTGATCTGGCCGTGACGGAGCTGGCGGACGATCTTCGTCTTCTTCATACAGATTTACTAATATACACAATCACAGAATCCGTCAAGTCACCTTCCTCGCCCAGAGGTTCAATCGGACGTAGTCCGCCGTGTACGGAGCGCCATGGCGGCGGATGGTCTCGTCTACGACGGCGCGGGAGTAGGCGATGCCTTCGGCTTCGGGCATGCGGGCGATGTGGTCGCGGAGGAGGATGGTGCGGACGTAGAGGGCGCCTTCTTCGGGGTCGTCGAAGGGGACGGGCGCGGCGAAGAGTTCGGCGCGGACATCGGTCCAGCCTGCGCGTTCGAGGGCGGCCTTCGCTTCGTCGGGTGTGCGGTACTTCTTGCTGTCGGTGAAGTCGCCGAGGTGGCGGGCGAAGCGCTGGTCCTCGCGTACGGCGGCGACGGACTTGAGGACGTTGGCGTTGTTGCCGTAGCCGCCACACTGGGCGCGGAGCCGGCCACCGGGCTTCGCGGCACGAAGGAGGCAGCCGAAGAGCGCATCGTCGTCGGGGATCCAGTGGAAGACGGCGTTCGAGAAGACGCGGTCGACCTGCTCGGGCAGGACGAAGTCGGTAAGGGAGGCGCGGATGGGGACGACGCGCGTCTCGTTGCGTTCGGCGAGCTGCTTCGTCAGTGAGTCGATCATCTCCTGGGAGGCGTCGACGGCGTAGATCTTGCCCCGCGGGAGCTTCTGGACGAGGTCGAAGGTGACGGAGCCGGAGCCGCAGCCGGCGTCGAGGACGGTCTCGTCGCCGTTGAGGGCGAGGTCCTCGATGACGGCCTGGGCCCAGCGTCGCATGGGCTTGCCGATCCGCTCGTAGACTTCGGCGTTCCAGTAGGTGTTGGGTGGTCGTTGGTCGTTAGTCATTGGTCGTCGGGGCTTTTGTCCCCAGATTCAAACAGATGGAACGGATGGGTTGTGCCTCGGCGTGAGGTTCAATTGCTCGGCAGTTTTCGTGTTCTTCGGGTGATCGCTGGCTTGCTCCCGGTGTCGCGGGCGGCAGGACGCCGTGGCCGACGACGGATTTCTTGTTCGATGGTCATGTCGCTGCCTGCGGATTTAATTGCTCGGCAGTTTTGGGTTTTT
The DNA here is from genome assembly GCA_964371355.1 of uncultured Dehalococcoidia bacterium. Lineage (GTDB taxonomy): Bacteria > Chloroflexota > Dehalococcoidia > DSTF01 > JACRBR01 > JACRBR01. Next base: position 89,313 of record CAYJMG010000001.1, on the reverse strand, counting down.
CGGCGGATAACGGGTCAACTCCTGTGTGGTGCTCCGGGCTTCGTGCCGTGGGCACACGCCGGGCCGTGGTGTGAGGATAGGTCTACGACGCGGGAACTCCAAGCGGGCCGGATCATATTCGCGACACTTTCTTAGCGTGGGGCGCGGTGGGCGCGGCTAGACTGGGTGGAGACAAAGAAGGAGCGATCGATGGATTTGAACTGCCCGCGTGACGGGAAGCCGCTGACCATGGGACAGGAGCACGGGATCGAGGTGGACCGGTGCGTGGAGTGCGGGGGCGCCTGGTACGACTATGACGAGCTGGAGGCGCTGGAGTCGACGATCGCGGACGAGGACGAGCGGCGGGGGACGATCGACTACGCGAAGCGCGGCAGCAACCTGACGTGCCCGGTGTGCCAGGAGCCGATGCACGCGTTCAACTATCGCGCGTACAACCTGGAGCTGGACGCCTGCGCGGAAGGCCACGGGTTCTGGCTGGACGCCGGGGAGTCGGACCGGGTGCGGGAGGTGATGCGGGAGCGGGTGCAGGGGTTGCAGCGGTCGGTGTCGGCGCAGCACGCGTGGCACCGCGCGAAGCGCGGCGGTGGCGGGGGGTTGATGGACAATCTGAAGGGGATGTTTCGGCGGTAGGGGACAGGGGACAGGGGACAGACGCTCGAGGAAGAGGCGGCTGAAAAGCGGACTGGCTATAGAGCGACGGGGAATTGGAACGTGATGATGGAGCGGGGGGAGAAGCGCACGACGGAGCGGCTGGTCCCGGGGGTGGAGCCGCTGGAGCCGCAGTCCGTGCGGACGAGCGCGGTGCGTCAGCGGAGCCGGCGGCGGACGGGGAGCGGGGATCCGGTCATCGACCAGAAGATCCGCGCGTTCCTGGACGACCCGGCTATCGACGTGGCGAACGAGGACCGGCTGCAGGACATCCTTGAGACGGCGTTCCGGATGGCGCGGACGGCGAACCGCGGCGAGATGAAGCTTGTGAGCCGGTCGCTGCGGGAGCTGGGGCGGGCGTTCCGGGTGTACGCGCCGTATCGCGGGATACGGAAGGTGAGCATCTTCGGGTCGGCGCGGACGAAGGCGGGCGACCCGGCGTACGGCATCACGCGGGACTTCGCGTACGCGGTCGCGGCGCGGGGCTGGATGGTGATCACGGGCGCGGGGCCGGGGATCAAGGCGGCGGGGCACGAGGGAGCGGGGAAGAAGAACAGCTTCGGCGTCGGGATCATGCTGCCGATGGAGCAGGGCGCGAACAGTTACATCGCGGGTGACCCGAAGCTCATCGACTTCAAGTATTTCTTCACGCGGAAGATCGCGTTCATGAAGGAGTCGGACGCGTTCGTGCTGCTGCCGGGCGGGTTCGGGACGCTGGACGAGGCGTTCGAGCTGTTGACGCTGATGCAGACGGGGAAGACGGCGATCCGGCCGGTGGTGCTGTTGGATCCACCGGGCGGTCACTACTGGAGCCACTGGTTGGAGTTCGTGCGGGAGCACCTGATCGACGCGGCGCTGGCGTCGAAGGAGGACCTGGCGTTCTTCGAATCGGCGGACAGCGTGGACGGCGCGGTGGGGATTATCGAGCGGTTCTACGGGAACTACGACTCGGCGCGGTATGTGGGGGAGCGGCTGGTGTTGCGGATGAAGCGCGGGCCATCGCGGGAGGCGTTGTCGCGGCTGAACGCTGAGTTCGCGGACGTTGTGCGGTCGGGGCGGATCGAGGCGGTACACGCGGCGCCGGCGGAGGTGAAGGACGGGGACGCGGTGGAGATGGCGCGGGTAGCGTTCCGGCCGGTGCACAACTTCGGGCGGATCCGGCAGCTTATCGATGCGATTAACGGGTTCTGATTCACCACAGAGTCACAGAGGGCACAGAGGGACGCTCGGGGTCCTGGGTGAGGCTGTGTGGGCGCTGTCGCATGGGCGGTGGGGTGGTGTCGCCGCGCCTGCGGGCGCGGCGCGGGTGGCTGGCAGGGGATCTGGCAGCTTATCGATGGAGAATCGGGCCGATGCGCGCGGTGCTTGACCGGGCCGAACGGACTCTAGCCTGAAGGGCGGGGCTTTTGTAGCCTTGATCGGCCTCAGGAATGTCGCCCCGCGGCGACCGCTGGAAACAGCCCCTGACCGAGAGAAGCGCAGAAACACACTCTGCCCGGAGGAGGGACGAAGGTGCATATCGTTGTGTGCGTGAAGCAGGTGCCGGACTGGGATATTCCCCCGTCGAGCTTCAAGGTGGATGAAGGTTCGAAGAAGGTGGTCCCGCCGCCGGGCGTGGCGCCGGTGACGAGCCAGTTCGACGCGATCGCGGCGGAAGCGGCGATGCGGATCAAGGACGCGGGGGTCGAGGCGAAGGTCACGATCATGAGCATGGGCGCGGCGACGGCGCGCGAGGTCATCAAGCAGGGCCTGGCGATGGGCGCCGACGAGGGCGTGCTGATCACGGACGACGCGTTCGACGACCTCGACAGCAACGGCGGCGCGGCAGTGCTGGCGGCGGCGATCAAGAAGCTGGGTGACGTGGACCTGGTGCTGACGGGCCGGCAGGCGGTGGACTGGGACACGGGCGTCACGGGGACGCTGATGGCGGAGATGATCGGCGCGCCGGTGGTGACCTTCGCGAAGTCGGTGACGGTGTCGGACGGGAAGGTGACGGTGCAGCGCGTGCTGCCTGACGCGACGGAAACGGTCGAAGCGCCGCTGCCGGCGGTGGTGACGGTGAGCAACGAGCTGGGCGAGCCGCGGTACCCGAAGCTGCCGCAGATCATGGCGGCGGGCAAGAAGCAGGTGACGACGTGGGGTGCGGCCGACCTGGGGCTGGATGCCGCGGCGCTGGGGAAGAAGCTGACGCTGGAGGCGCTGTACGTGCCGGTGGTCGACACGAAGGTGGAGATCATCGCGGGGGATACGCCGGAGGAGCAGGCGGCGAACCTCGCGAAGCGGATGAAGGAAGCGAAGCTGATCTAGGGGACAGGGGACAGGGGGCAGGGGACAGATCTGCCGCTGTCACGGCGCCAAGGCTCGATCACGAGATGCACAGCCGAGGGTGGTTGTGCCACAGGAAGAGGGACGGAGATGGCTAACGGGGTACTGATTCTGGCGGAGATCGCGAATGGGGCCGTCGCGACGGTGACGGCAGAGCTGGTGGGGGCGGCCCAACGGCTGGGAGCGGGTCCGGTGTCGGCGATGGTCATCGGGTCGGGCGTGGAAGGCGCGGCCGGCGGCGTGCTGGGCGTCGAGAAGACGTATGTGGTCGACGACGCGGCGCTGGCGCAGTACACGACGGACGGGTACGCGACGGCAGCGGCGGCGGTGGCGAAGCAGGCGGACCCGGCGATCATCCTGTTGGCGCAGAGCGACTCGGGGCGGGACCTGGGACCGGCGCTGGCGTGCCGGTTGGGCACCGCGATCGCGATGGACACGGTCGCGCTGGAGTACAAGGACGGGAAGCTGCACACGACGCGGCCGGCGTACGGCGGCAACGCGCGGGCGGTGAACAGCTTCACGACGGAGCCGGCAATCGCGACGGTGCGGCCGAAGGCGCTGGAGGCGCTGGAGGGCGGAAGCGCGGGCGCGGTGGAGAAGGTGTCGGTCGACCTCAGTGGGATCCGGACGAAGGTGCTGAGCAGGGACGTGGCGACGGCGGAAGGCGTGCGCCTGGAGGACGCGAACGTCGTGGTGAGCGGCGGGCGCGGGCTGGGCGGGCCGGAGGGGTTCGAGACGATCGAGGAGCTGGCGCACACCTTGGGCGGGGCGGTCGGGTGCAGCCGAGCGGTGGCGGACCTCGGCTGGCGGCCGGTGGCGGAGCAGGTCGGGCTAACGGGCAAGGTGGTGAGCCCGGATGTGTACATCGCCGTGGCGATCTCGGGCGCGAGCCAGCACATGGCGGGCTGCAGCGGCGCGAAGAACCTGATCGCCATCAACAAGGATGCGGACGCGAACATCTTCAAGAGCGCGCGGTTCGGGATCGTGGCGGACTTCAAGACGGTGATGAAGCCGCTGATCGAGGCGATCAAGAAGGAGAAGGCGGCGGGGTAGGGGACAGGGGACAGGGGACAGGGGACAGGGGACAGTGAACAGTGAACAGGGGACAGGGGACAGGGGACAGTGAACAGTGAACAGGGGACAGGGGGACAGTGAACAGTGAACAGAAAGGCGGGCCCATGGCCCGCCTTTCTCGTTGGGCTGGGAGCTGAATTCGGACGCCAATGTCAGCGGGCGAGGCCGGCGCGGTAGTCGAGGTAGAGGGGAGCCCAGTTGAGGGTGTCGCGGGCGCGCTGGTTGCGAAGGCGAGTGGACGGGAACCCGAGTTGGCCGCCGGGCTGCGGTGGGGCCGATCCGGCAAGCGTGGTGATGTAGGTGAAGATGTCGAGCCAGCGAGCGGGCATATCGTCTGTGACGATGAGGGCCTCGCGAGAGGGCCATCGCTCGAGCGCGACCTCGGTCGCGGCAGCCATGTCGGCGATGTGCACGAGCGAGATGTAGTCGCTGCCATCGCCCGGGAGGCGGAGGCGGCCGGCGCGTGCGCGTGCGAACCAGCTGTCGTCGAGTCCGGTGCCGGGTCCGTAGAAGAGGCCACCGCGAAGGATCAGCCAGTCGAGGGAGGAGCGTCGGACACTCGCTTCCATGTCGAGGGCGGCGGCGTTTGCGGCGCCAGCCGGCGTGGCAAGGTCAGGCGGGACCTGCGTGTCCTCATCGGACCACGTATCACCGCCGGAGGCGTTGACGAAACCGATGCTCTGCTGGACGACGCGCGGCACGCCGGCGTCCTCGCACGCGCGGAGCCACACCGGCACGCCTTCGCGGCGGAGGCGGTCGTTCGCGGCGTAGTCTCCGCCGCCGCTGGATCCGGGCAGCGACGTCGCGAGATTGATGCTGACGTCGCAGCCGTCGAGTCCGGCCCGAAGCGCGTCGCCATCGAAGATGTCCGCGACGCGCAGATCGGCGCCGCACGCGATGGGGGTGGCGGCGGCCTCGGGCCTCCTTACGAGCGCGCGGATGCGGTGGCCGCGGGCGGCGAGGCGCGGGATGAGGTGGCGCGCGTAGACGCCGGTGGCGCCGACGATGGCGATCGTGAGGGGCATCGGGCGATTCCTTTCGTCTTGCTGGCCTGTCCGAGGGTAGTAGAACGACGGATCGAGAACACGGGCCAAACCGTGCCGCGCTCACAGCGCCACTCGCTGGAACCGGCGACAGACGACGCAGTCAGGGGCGATCGGCCCCTTAAAGACGGGACGGATCTTGGCTAGAGTCTGGGTATGGAACTGGATATCGAGATCGCGGGGGAGATCGTCGAGCAGCAGGAGCTGCTGAACGGCACGCGGACGGTGACGCTGTCGGGCGGGAGCGCGGACGGCGTGTGGACGCTTGACGGGGTGGTGTCGTGGAACCGGGGGCTGGTGGAGTTCGCTGGTGAGGGAGACCTGACGCTGGTGCGCGAGGACGGCGCCGAGCTGTATGCGACGCTCGTGCGAGCGACCGTGCGCGACGATGCGGGGGAGGATGAGGCTGAGGTGTCGCTGTCGGTGGCGTACCAGGTCGACGGTGGGACGGGCGAGTTGGAGGACGCGACCGGAGCGATCGCGGGGACGGTGCGGATCGTCGCGGGTGGGTTCGAGGGGCGGTGGACCAACCGCGAAACGACCAGCCACGAGTCCTGATACCCGGTCGGCGCCGCAGCCGCAGGCCCGGACTTGGCGCCATTCCGGGCTTCTCGCACACGGTAGAGAACGGGGAGGGCGCCCGGGGTCGGGGTCGACGTTCCAGGAGGACCGACACCCAGTCCGGTTGCGGATCCCAGTACTGGTCATTATAATGGCCATATGGCGAAACAAGTAACGGCAACGCAGTTGAAGGCCAAGGTGCTCGCCCTGCTCGACGACGTCGAGTCAGGCGAGGAGATCGTAGTCACCCGTCACGGACTCACGATCGCCCGGATCATTCCTGCGCGCGGACCGCATGCCCTCCTGGGCAAGTTCGAAGGCGTGGTCAAGTCTACGGCCAAGGACGACGACCTGTACTCCACGGGACTGCGCTGGGATATCGAGGCGTGAAGACCGTGCTCCTGGATACGCATACGCTTCACTGGAGTTCTGCCGATCGCAGCATGTTGAGCCGAACAGCTCTGCGGACGATTTCGACCGCGGATGAGCTTGCGGTCGCGTCGATCACGTGGTTCGAGCTTGCGTACATGGCTCAACGGGAGAGGATTGTCGTCCCGATGCCGATCCTGACCTGGCTACAGGAACTCGCTGCCGATGTCCGCACCGTTCCGGTATCGCCGGCGATTGCCGCGACAGCCGCGGCTCTGCCCTCGACGTTTCCTGGTGATCCTGTCGACCGCGTCATCTACGCAACGGCAATTGAGCAAGGCTGGCCGCTGGTGACTCGCGACGAGCGAATGCGAGCGCACCCGTATCCGCGTAAGATCACCATCTGGTAGCCTCGCCTATCGAGTGGCGCAGTGCAGTTGTGCGCTTACCAGTGCATCGTGTTGCCCCGCGTCCTCGCGATTCACATGGATGATTCTTTGCGACGACAAGCTGTCTGACAGGGGCAATTGCTGACGCTTGGGGGATCAACCCACAATGAAGGATGCCTGAGAAGCCGGCGCCCGACCTCGAACAGCTCCTGCGGTATCAGCAGAAGCGGGACTTCACGCAGACGGCGGAGCCCGCGGGCGGGGCCGCGCCCGAATCCGGCGACCTGACGTTTGTGATCCAGCAGCACGCGGCGACGCGCCTGCACTGGGACTTCCGGCTGGAGGTCGACGGTGTGCTGGTGTCGTGGGCGGTGCCGAAGGGGCCGTCGCTGAACCCGAAGATCAAGCGGGTGGCGGCGCACGTGGAGGACCACCCGTACGACTACGGGTCGTTCGAGGGCGTGATCCCGAAGGGCAACTACGGCGCGGGGCAGGTCATCGTCTGGGACAACGGGACGTATACGCCGGACGAGAAGGGCGTGTACTCGTGGGGGGACAAGGCGGAGGGCAGCCGGCGCATCCTGGAGGACATGGGCAGGGGGAAGATCTCGTTCACGCTGCGGGGGAAGAAGCTGCAGGGTTCGTGGACGCTGGTGCAGATAAAGAGCGACCCGAAGAGCTGGCTGCTGATCAAGCATCGCGACGAGCACGCGTCGGAACGGGACGTGCTGGAGGAGGACCGGAGCGTCATCAGCGGGCTGACGCTGCAGGATCTGAAGGAAGGCCGAATGCCTCGCATGTCGGAGGACGGCGCGTCGCCGCATGCGTTGGCGAAGGAGTCGGCGTTCCCCGACGCGAAGACGCTGCGGCCAATGCTGGCGACGCCGGTGGCGGAGGCGTTCTCGCGCGCGGGGTGGATCTTCGAGCCGAAGCTGGACGGGGTGCGGACGCTGGCGTTCATCAGGGACGGGAAGTGCGAGCTGCGGTCGCGGCGGGGGAACGTGATGACGGTGCAGTACCCGGAGGTGGTGGCGGGGCTCGCATCGCAGGGACACGCGATGGTGGTGGACGGGGAGATCGTCGCCGTGAACGAGGCGGGGGCACCGGACTTCCAGGAGCTGCAGGCGCGGATCAACCTCTCGAAGCCGGCGGAGGTGGAGCGCGCGGCGGCGGAGACTCCGGTGTACCTGTACGTGTTCGACATCGTGTATCTCGACGGATCCGACCTGCGCGCGGTGCCGCTGATCGACCGCAAGGCGATCCTGCGCCGTGCGATCACGCCCGGGCCGCACGTGCGGCTGGTGGACCACGAGCGCGACGGCGAGATGCTGTTCGACGCGGCGACGCGCATCGGGTTCGAGGGCGTCGTCGGCAAGCGCGAGGCGAGCACGTACGAGGCGGGTGTGCGGACACACTCGTGGCTGAAGGTGAAGGGCGTCAACGAGCAGGAGTTCGTGGTTGGCGGCTTCACGGAGGGCGAGGGGTCGCGTGCGAAGACGTTCGGGGGCGTGCTGGTCGGCTACTGGGAGTTAGGGGACAGGGGACAGGGGACAGGGGACAGCGGACAGGAGCGAGTGGACAGTGGACAGGGGACAGGGGAAAGCGCGGAGGGCGAAGGGTCGCGGCGGTTGGTGTTTGCGGCGTCCGTGGGGTCGGGGTTTACGGAGCGGATGCTGGAGTCGACGTACCGGCAGCTCAAGGCGCTGCAGGTGGACGAGTCGCCGTTCGTGAATCCGCCGACGGTGATCGGTGGCAGGTGGGCGGGGGGGAAGGCGGCACGCTGCTTCTGGGTGAAGCCGGAGCTGGTGGCGCAGGTGAAGTTCGCGTCGTGGACGAAGGACGGTAACCTGCGCGCGCCGGTGTTCCTTGGGCTGCGGGACGATGTCGATCCTGACACGGTGACGCGCGAGCGGCCGGCGGCGCATGCCGTCGACGTGATCAGCGATGAGGCGCCAATGGCGGGCGCGCCGGCCGACGCGGTCGAGCGCGCGGTGGCGTCGATTCTCGATCAGCTCGAGTCGAACCCAAAGGCGGATTTCACGCTGGACGTGGACGGCGTGCCGATCAAGCTGACGAACCTGGACAAGGAGTTCTGGCCGGCGACTGCGGCGCATCCGGCGCGGACGAAGCGGGAGCTGATCCGGTACTACGCACGCATCGCGCCGGTGCTGCTGCCGCACCTGCGGGATCGGCCGCTGACGCTGACGCGCTATCCGAACGGCATCGACGGGAAGTCGTTCTACCAGAAGCACTGGGCGTCGCCGTTCCCGAAGGAGTTCCGGGTGGAGCGCGCGCAGGTGTACTCGTCGCACAACGACGCGAACGGGGAGTACATCCTGGTCAACAACCTGCAGACGCTGATCTGGCTGGCGCAGCTGGCCGACCTGGAGCTGCACGCGTCGATGGCGCGGGTGGACCCCGAGCCGGATGCGGTGGGACTGCCGACGGTGTTCGCGGGGTCGGAGGAGACGCTGGAAGCGAGCGTGCTGAACTACCCGGACTACATGGTGTTCGACCTGGACCCGTACATCTATGCCGGGCACGAGAAGAAGGGTGAGGAGCCGGCGTTCAACAAGCGGGGATATGAGAAGACGCGGGAGATGGCGTTCGCGCTGAAGGAGATACTGGAGCAGCTACGGCTGTCGTCGTTCGTGAAGACGACGGGGAAGACGGGGTTGCACATCTACGTGCCGGTGCTGCGGCAGTACACGTACGACGAGATCCGGGCGGCGAGCGCGGTGGTGGGGCAGTTCATGGTGCAGCAGTACCCGGACGACGTGACGATGGAGTGGATGACGGAGAAGCGGACGGGGAAGGTGTTCTTCGACCACAACCAGAACACGCGGGGGAAGACGCTGGCGGCGCAGTACTCGGTGCGGCCATCGGCGGGTGCGAACGTGTCGGCGCCGGTGACGTGGGAGGAGCTGAAGTCGGTGTATCCGACGGAGTTCGACATCGACACGGTGCCGGAGCGGGTGTCGCGCGTGGGCGACCTATGGGCGGGGATCCTGGGGGCGAAGCAGGATCTGCGGGCGCTCATCGGTGGTACGTAGCGTGTCAGCGCGTCAGTACGTCAGTTTGTCGGTTGAGGATTCATGGCCGCGGAGCTGCACCCGGAGATCGAGCCACACGACCGGGGGCTGCTCGATGTTGGGGACGGGCAGGCCGTGTACTTCGAGGTGTGCGGGAATCCTGACGGCAAGCCGGCGCTCGTCGTCCACGGCGGGCCCGGCTCGGGCTGCACGCCGTGGCATCGGCGGCTGTTCGACCCCGCGCGCTACCGCATCGTCCTCTTCGACCAGCGCAACTGCGGCCGCAGCACCCCGCACGCGAGCACGCCGCACGTTGACCTCTCGACCAACACGACGCACCACCTCATCGCCGACATGGAGCTGCTGCGGGAGCGGCTCGGCGTCGAGCGGTGGCTGGTGCTGGGTGGGTCGTGGGGGAGCACGCTGGCGCTGGCGTACGCGGAAGCGCAGCCAGAGCGGGTCAGCGAGATGGTCCTGTTCGGCGTGACGACGGGACGGCGGTCGGAGTTCGACTGGCTGTTCCGCGGCGGGCTGTCGGGGCTGTTTCCGGCGGAGTGGGAGCGGTTGGTGTCGGCGCTGCCGGAAGGGGAGCGTGGAGACGAGGTGGTGGAGGCGTACCACCGGCTGCTGTTCGATGCGGACGCGGAGGTGCGGCGGCGGGCGGCGGAGGCGTGGTGCCTGTGGGAGTCGGCGACGCCGGACTGGCCGCCGCGCGAAGGGCTGGCGGAGCGGTTTCGCGATCCGCGGTATGCGCTGGGGTTCGCGCGGATCGTGACGCACTGCGTACGCCATAACGGGTTTCTGGAGGACGGGGTGCTTTTGCGGGAGGCGGGGCGGCTGGCGGGCACTCCCGGTCTGCTGATCAACGGGCGGTTTGATCTGCAGGCGCCGCTGGGAAATGCGTGGGCGCTGCGCGCGGTTTGGCCTTCGGCGGAGCTGGTGGTGGTGGAGGATGCTGGGCATGCGGCGGGGGCGGCGGGGATCACGGGGGAGATTGTGCGGGCGACGGATCGGTACCGGGCTTCCGCGACCGATTGATGGCGAGGGTGGATGATGGACGGTGGGGGATGGATCTCACTCGCGCTGCTGCGCTGTCGTGTAGTTGGCGCTCCGGTGGCGGCACCACAAGATTCTTCGCTGCGCTCAAAATGACAGGACAAGCGCTTGGTGACGAAACCAATCTTCGTTTGCCATTAGACACCGACTGCGCAGGCGGGGGCGCCTGTGCGCCATCGCCTGGCGCTAGCCAAGCTTCGCCTGGAGGGCGCGGAGGCATTCTTTGATGGTTTCCTGGCGCCAATTGGACCAGATGGGGCCGTTCTGGAAGTCGATGTATTCCTGGCGCGCGGCGGCGCGCTCTTCGTCGGTCATGTCGGGCTTGCGGAGGCGGGCGTACATGGGGGCGAGGTCTTTCATCTGGGTGTTAGCCAGCGCCGGGCGCTCGACGAAGTGGCAGATCTCGTCCATGTCCCTGCTGTAGAAGACGGCGACCGGGATGGACTCGAACTCGCCGCCGTTGAGGAACTCGGCGATGATGTCCTTGTTCTCGTCGCGCTTGAAGATCTTGATCTCGAGGCCGGTGGCCTCGGCGAGCTTCTGGAAGACGGGGATGCCGCGGAAGACGTCGGGGCACCAGTCCTCGCCGACGACCATGAGCTTCGCGGGGCCGTCGGGCTTCGCCATGAGGGCCTTGTAGGCGGCCGCGTCGTCGGGCGAGACTTCGGTGGCGGCGTAGTTTTCGTCGAAGCGCTTCTGGTTCTTCTCGATGGAGGTGATGTAGTCGGCGTAGGACATGCCGCTGGCGAAGCGCTCGGGTGTGACGACGGATGCTTGCTGGACCATGGGGTTGCTCCTCGGCTAGGGGTTAGGCGTTGGTCGTTGGTCGTTGGTCGTTGGGGCCACACTCGGTGTATTTCTTACAGTGTGGCACCCCCCGAGCGGTTGGGTAAAGGGGTGCGGCGCTGACTCCGCAGGCCAGGCGAGGACTGTTCGACTGGCGGCTGTTCGGGGGAATGGCGGACCGGAGACAGCCCAACGAGGGCAGGTCTAAAGACCTGTCCGTATGAGTGTCCGTGCTCGTTCAGGGTCTCGCAGGGGGTGCGGCGGGCGCGTGTTAGAGTGAGCCGTGCAGGACACGGACGCGTTTCCACGACCGGGGGCCACGATTCTGGGCCGCTTTGGCGCGCGCTGGCGGCGGGACCTGGTCTTCTTCCTCATCGCCGCGACCGTCGTCACCGTCGACCAATGGACGAAGTGGCTGGTGCGGTCGAACCTGGAGTACCTGGAGCGCGGGTGGCAGGTCGGGCCCGTGCAGATCATCCACGTCGTCAACAGCGGGGCCGCCTTCGGCATCCTGCAGGGCGAGACGCCGTTCCTGATCGTGATGTCGATGTTCGGGCTGGCGGCCATCGTCCTGTACTACGTGTACCCGCCGATGGACCACGGCGTCATACGCATCGCGCTGGGCCTGCAGCTCGGCGGGGCGCTGGGGAACATGATCGACCGGGTGCGCATGGGCGAGGTGACGGACTTCATCGATGTCGGGGGGTTCCCGACGTTCAATGTGGCGGACTCGTGCATTACGGTGAGTATCGTCGTGGTGCTGGGGTTCTTCGCGCTGCAGGAGTTCGAGGAGAAGGGGACAGGGGACAGGGGACAGGGGACAGGTGGCGGCCGCGGCGGCCAGCAACACGTGAGCGAGACGGTGTTGGAAGCTGGAGGCCGGATCGCGGAAGACCCAGCATCTCCTGCCTCGGCGCCACTCGATCTTCCCAATCCATCGAACGATGCCCGACCAACAGACCGCTGAGCTGGCCGCCGACATCGACGGCGAGCGGCTGGACGTGTTCGTCGCGCGCCGCGTCGACGGCCTGACCCGATCGCGCGCGCAGAAGCTCATCGACGACGAGCAGGTGACCGTCGACGGCCGGGTGGAGCGCGCGTCGCACCGGCTGTCGGCCGGCCAGCTCGTGTCCGTGACGGTCCCGCCCGCGCGAGAAGCATCGGCGCGGCCCGAGGCGATCGCTATCGACATCATCCACGAGGACGCGGACATCATCGTTATCAACAAGCCGCCGGGGATGACGGTACACCCGTCGCCGGGGCACGAGACGTCGACGCTGGTGAACGCGATCCTGTCGCACTGCGGCGATCTCTCTGGCATCGGCGGGGTGATGCGGCCGGGGATCGTACACCGACTGGACCGCGACACGTCGGGCGTGATCCTGGTGGCGAAGAACGACGCATCGCACAACGCGCTGGCTCGGCAATTGAAGGAGCGCAGCGTCGAGAAGACGTACTTGGCGCTGGTCGAGGGGACGCCGAAGCCGGCGGAGGGCGTGATCGACGCGCCGATCGCGCGGGACCCGAAGAACCGGAAGCGGATGGCGATCGTGGAGGGCGGGCGGGAGTCCGTGACGGCGTACAAGGTCGTCGAGCGCTTCGCGTCGTATTCGTTGGTGGAGGCGCGGCCGAAGACGGGGCGGACGCACCAGATCCGGGTACACCTGGCGGCGATCGGCCATCCGATCGTGGGGGACCGGGTGTACGGGAAGGCGTCGAAGGTGGTGGGGAGGCAGTTCTTGCACGCGGCGCGGATCGCGTTCACGCATCCGGGGACGGGGGAGCGGGTGGAGTTCTCGGCAGAGCTGGCTCGAGATCTCGCGGCGGCCTTGGCATTGGTGCGTTCAGACTCCTAATCTATTGCTGTACGTCAAATATCCGGGTTGACGCTAGGCTACCTTCAATTAGATCAACAGGATTGTCCATTCTCAGCTGCCACAAACCACTTGCCGTTCTCTCGCACATAGCGAACAGCCGAGACCGTTCGCACGATTTGGCCACCGACGACCACGTTGTGTGTTGCCGTCGCTGTGTCCCCTTGGACAGTCACCGTCAAGTCAGATATCTCATAACCCGATAGGTCGAATCCTGACAGAACCGCAGGTGCCTGGGTCAAGTACTGTTCATAGGAACAAGATGCCCTAAGTCTCGGCTCAAAGTAGTCATAGACCGCACGCCAATCCTTTGCCTTGGTGAGCTCAAACAGCCGCATCACCAGCGCTTCAACGTCCGCTTTATCATCCGTGAGCCCCGCCTGTTGTGTAGGACGGGCTGGCTCCGCGATGCGCGAACTGTAGTACTTGACCTCGCCTGCGCCTCGACGTGCGCTCGCAGCGGCATCCTCGATCTGGATTGCGATTCCACCGGCTCCTGTGATTCCGGCTAGGACAGCAAACAGTCCGGCTGGTGCGACACCAAGGAGTTCTGCCAATTCGGGAGCGATTTCGGCAAGGCAGGCACCCAACTCCGTTGAGAAGACGCCGCTTCCTTCTCGCAATGCTTGTGCTGCGGCGAGGCAGCGCTCGCTCTCATCGATGAGAACTACGAGCTTTGTGGCAATGTCCGCTGGGTTCACGAATGGGAGTAACGTCACGACGTCAAGCAGGATGTCGGCTAGGGTTGCGTCCCAATTGACGGTCGCGCGAATCGTAACTGAATCGTTGGGGCTGGCATCTGTGAAGTCCGCGTCGAATGAACTAGTACGAAGTCGAGAGAGTCCCTTTGCAGAAGTAAGCTCCACCGGAATGCTGCCAACGGACTCGAGGTCGATCGAGAATGTACGACGGTTAACGATCCGTATGCGAGGGCGATCGATATCATCAACCTCGACGCAGGTACCGATATAGTCTTCGGCATCGCTTTCGTCGATAACGACATACCGCTCGCTGTCAACGCAGCCGTCGAAAGCCCCGAACGCGTCGAACACACTGGCGAAGTCGAACTTGAAGCCCGTGACGACTCCCTGAATCACCGCGTCTGCAATCCAAGTCCAAGGGCTCCAGGTGGACGCATGGGTCAGCTCAACGGCGATGACATGGCGGTCCGTATCGACGAATCCTCCGACCGCCGTCCAGACACCGCTGTCGTCATCGCGGTAGGCAACGAAGACCTGATCTTCGGAGGCGCCAGATGGCAATTCGGCCGGATTGTAAGGGAGCTCAAGACGAGCTGGCACCGCGAGTGTGGCTTCGTTCAGGTCGATCCTGACCAACGCCCCTACGGGAATCGCTCCATCTGGTATCTCCACATCCGAGATCTGGTTCATGTGGATCGTGATGCCGTTGGCCACCGCGCCCGGAGGCACAACAAGGCGCGTGCCATCTAACAACTCAAGAGTGCCTCCGCTTGCCGCATCAACTGTGGCGGACCTTGTGTCGCTAGAAGAAGGGGTGTCCCCTTCGTCGGTGCAGGCTGTGATCGTGATGGTGATGAAGATTGCGAGCAGAGGCAGGCACTTGTTCAATGATGCTCCCTCCTACATTTGGCGATTATACGAGGGAGGCGGGGTCTACGTCGACTGACCAATGCAGCGGCAGGGGCACATCCCGCAGCAGCGCGACCGGCGCGCGCCCCCGCAGTAGGAGCTGCCAGCGCCAGCGGCCGCGGATGCGGGGGACGTAGGCGGGGGAGGGGCCGAGAACGTCGGTGTCTGAGCCGAGCTCGGCGCGGCGGAGGGTGAGGGCCTTGTGCATGCGGAGGGCCTCGTCGCGGGCCCAGCGGGCGTTGGGGTGGGTGAGGGTGAGCTGGACCAGGCGGCCGAAGGGCGGGTAGCCGGCGCGGCGGCGCCAGTCCAGCTCGGCGGCGGCGAAGCCCTCGTAGTCGTAGCGTGACGCCGCGTCGATGGCGTAGTGGTCGGGCGTGTAGGTCTGGATGATGACGCGGCCGCTGCGCTCGCCGCGGCCCGCGCGGCCGGCGACCTGCGTCAAGAGCTGGAACGTGCGCTCGCCGGCGCGGAAGTCGGGCAGGTGGAGGGCGGTATCGGCGTTGATGACGCCGACGACGGTGACGGCGGGCATGTCGAGCCCCTTTGCCAGCATCTGCGTGCCGATGAGGATGTCGGCCTCGCGCGCCAGGAACGCGGCGAGGATGCGGTCGTGCGCGCCGCGGGTCTTCGTGACGTCGCGGTCCCATCGCAGGAGGCGGGCGTGCGGGTAGAGGCGCGCGGCCTCGGACTCGACCTTCTCGACGCCGACGCCGAGGAGCTTGATGCGGGGTGAGCCGCACTGCTTGCAGGTGACGGGGAGCTTCCAGCGCTTGTTGCACTGGTGACAGACGAGGCGGTCGTACTGGCGGTGGTAGGTGAGGGCGACGGCGCAGGAGCCGCACTGCGGTACGAAGCCGCAGTCGCGGCACTGCACGTGGCCCGCCATGCCGCGGCGGTTCAGGAACAGGATCACCTGCTCGTCCTTCGCCAGCGCGCCCTCGACCGCCGTCCGCAGCTCGCGCGAGAACATGCCGCGGTTGCCGGCGCGCAGCTCCTCGCGGAGATCGACGACGTCGATACGCGGCATGGCGGGCGAGGCGGCGACCATGTTCGCTTCAGGCGACGATGGAGGATGGACGATGGAGGATGGAGGATGCGCGCTCGGGACCGGGCGGATGCGTTCGGGCAGTTCAAGCAGCGTGTGGTCGCCGCCGGGACTCACAGCCGACGGCGGCTGTGCCACACCGGTCGGACGCACAGCCGGGGACGGCTGTGCCACACCTGTCGCGCAGGCGTACGTCGCCACATCGGGGGTGGCGCTGCCGAGGACAAGGGCGGCGTGCTTGCGGCGGGCGAGCTGGAGGGCGACGTCGCGGGTGTGGTAGCGGGGGACGGGGTCGTGCTGCTTGTACGTCCACTCGTGCTCTTCGTCGATGACGATGAGGCCGAGGTCGGGCTGGGGCGCGAAGATCGCGGAGCGGGCGCCGATGACGACGTCGTACTTGCCGGCGGCGATGCCGTGCCACTGGTCGAAGAGCTCGCCGTCGCTGAGGCCGCTGTGGAGGACGGCCACCCGGTCGAAGCGCTCGCGGAAGCGGCGGACGGTCTGCGGCGTGAGGGCGATCTCGGGGACGAGGACGATGGCGCGGCGGCCGGCGGCGACGCAGTGGTCGAGGGCGTGGAGGTAGACCTCGGTCTTGCCGCTGCCCGTGACGCCGTGGAGCAGGAACGACTGGTGGCGGCCAGCGTCGAGGGTGTCGCAGATCGCGTGGGCGGCGGCGGCCTGCGCGTCGAGGAGGACGGCGGGCGGGCGGCGCACGACGTGGAAATCGACGAGCGGGTCACGCTCGACGGCATGCTCGGTCAGCGTGACGGCGCCGATGGTAGCGAGCCAGCGGACGGTGGCGGTGTCAACGCGGAGGTCGTCGCGCAGTCGAGGAAGCGTTTGTTCGAGGAAGACAGATGTTGAGCCCGAGCGCTGGTCGGGCGCAGCAGGCTGCGCCCCTACGTCGGCGCGCGCGAGCGCGCGTACGATTGCCTGAGCCTGGGACGCGCGTTTCGTGCTGGTGAGTGCGTCGATCTCGCGCTGTGCGGCAGGTCGCGTTACGGCGAGCGTGACGGCGTCGCGGTCGCGATGAATTGTGCCGGCGCGGACGAGGCGCTCGAGGTTGGCATTGCTGCCGGCGAGCTTTGCGGCTTCGGTTGCGGGCACAGTGTCGGTTTCGAGGAGGCGCCGGAGGACGGCAGCGCGGCGGGAGCGCTTCGGCGGCTCGGAGGCGGCGACGCGGGCGAGGGCGTCGTCGAGGGGGAGGGCGAGCGCCGCGCCTTCTACGGACTTCGGGCCGACTTTGGGGCGAGAGAGGACGTACTCGCGGGAGATGAGGCCGCGCTTCTCGAGGGCGGCGATCGCGCCGTCGACCGCCGAGAACGCGAGACGCTCCTTGAGCGAGTCGACGACGGCCGGGGACTGCGCGGCGATGGCGGCGAGGGTATCGCGGAGGCGCGGGGGGAGGTTGAGGGCGTCGATCTCGGGCGGGTCGACGAGGGCGGTGACGATGGTCTGCGGCTTGCGCTCGAAGCCGGGTGGGAGGAAGAGGGCGACGGCGTCGAAGATGGGGGCGATGTAGTCATCGGCGATCCACTTCGCGAGGGCGAGGCGATCCTCGTCGATGAGGCGGGCCCTTCCGGGCGCGTCAACCGCGTCAACGATGAGGGAGCGGACGTCACGGATCTTCTCGGGCTCGGCGAAGACGGGAGTGTCGTGGAGTTCGACGATGATGCCCTGGAGGGTGAGGCGGCCGAAGGGGACGAGGGCGGCCATGCCAGGGCGCGCGGGCATGCCGGGCGGGACGCCGTAGCTGAAGGTCTGGTGCGAGGGGAAGGTGGCGTTGACGGCGACCTCGGCGTAACGGCGGGGCGGGGCATGGGCGTCGTCGGCGGCGCCGAGGCGGGCGGCGAGGGAGGGGCGCTGTGTGGGGGGCATCAGTGCCTCTGTGGGGCCGTCGATACGGCACGGAGCGCCTGATCAGTGCTTGCGCCGGATAGGTCGCGAGGCAGGAGGCTGGAAGCTGGATGCTTGATGGCCTGTGTGCGAGCCCCGGCGCGCGGCGAGTGGTCGGGTGATGTCACCACAAGATGCTTCACTGCGTTCAGCATGACGTTGTGCCCAGCATGACGGCGCTTTCAGAACAAACGGGGAAGGCTGGTGGCCTTCCCCGGATGATACTCGTGGCGCCGACGCGGGCTAGGTGCGGGCCTTTTCCGTGATGCGGGCGGCTTTGCCGGTGAGGCCGCGGAGGTAGTAGAGGCGCGAGCGGCGGACCTTGCCGCGGCGGAGCACCTGGACCTTCTCGAGGCGGGGGGAGAGCATGTTGAAGGTGCGCTCGACGCCTACGCCGTGGGCGATGCGCCGGACGGTGAAGTTGGCGCCGGCGCCGCCCTTGTTCTTGCGGATGACGACGCCCTCGAAGACCTGGGTGCGCTCACGCTCGCCCTCGACGACTTTGGCGCTGACCTTGACGGTATCGCCGGGGCCGAAGGCCTCGACGTTGGAGTTTTCTGTGCGTTCGATGAGGTTGCTGACGTCCATAACCCGCCAATCGTAGCGGACGCGGATTGGGGCGGCAATAACGCCTGCCCCGGGTGGCGACGACGGGACCGGGGCACGGCGGGAGCGAAGCAGGAAGCCTACCGGCGAGAAATGGGGAGGATCGGCTCCTTGACCCGCGCGCCCTAGTGGGCGAGACTCCCGGTGGAATTAGCCAAGGCTAAGGCAATAAGTAATAAGCGGCTAACCAAGCGGAGGAGGCGTGGGATGGCGGTCGAGGTGGCGATCATTGGCGTGAGTGCGTGCGAGTGTCCATCGCATGCGCGGGTGGTGCTGCGAGACGAGGCGCGCGGCCGGAACCTCCAGGTCCGCATCCACGCGGACGCCGGACAGGCGATGCTGGCGGAGATGGCGGGATTGGCGAGCACGCGCTCCGCGATGGTGGACCTGCTGGGCGACGTGTTGTCGCGGGCGGGGGCGTGCGCGGAGCGGCTGACGCTGTGCTGCAGCCGCGGGCGGCTCTGCGCGAAGCTGTCGGTCCGGGCCACGGGGTCGGCGGGCGACGATGACTTGATGGTCGAGCCGTGCGAGGCGCTGCTGGCGGCCTACCGGCTGCGGCTGCCGGTGTTCGTCGAGGAGGAACCCTCCGACGATGCGGGCGTGCCGGAGATCTACCGCGAGCTGGTGGAGAGCCTGGACCTGTCGGGCCTGGGGTGCGAGGGCGAAGGTGACTGAAGGCGTCGACGGCAACGGCGTCGACGCCGGAGGGCGGGCGCTGTGCTCGGCCGTGTCGAGCGCGGCGGGCGAGGACATGATCGGTACGGCGTGGTCGCCGGAGGCGATGGCGCTGATCGAGTCGCCGCTGCCGTGGCCGGCGGACGCGAAGGGCGCGCTGGGCGGCGACGTGTGGCGCGTGTGGCAGCGACAGTGGGCCGAGGGATTGCGCGCGTACTTCCTGGCGATCGTGCCGGATGCGGCGTACGGCCCGGCTGGCGGGGCGCGCGTGATCTGGCTGCGCAGGCCGGGCGGGATGTTCGCGGCGTACGAGCGGCGGGAGTTCGTCGCGCCTCGCGACCGCGCGCCGGCGCTGCTGGCGTGGCTGTGCGGGACCGGCGAGTACGACGCGGCGTTCGCGGCGTACGAGGTGGCGGAGAGCGGCGCTCGTGACCTGCTGATGTGCACGCACGGGAGCGTGGACGCGTGTTGCGGGCGGCTGGGTTATCCGGCGTACCGGTCGATGCGGCAGTGGGCGGACGCGAGCGCCGGGGCGGTGCGCGTGTGGCGGGCGAGTCACTTCGGCGGGCACCGGTTCGCGCCTACCGCGCTCGAGCTGCCGGCGATGCGGTTCTGGGGACGGCTGGACGAGGCGGCGATGGCGATGATCGTGCGCCGACGCGGCGTCCCCGAGCGGTTGTCACGGCACTATCGCGGGGCGAGCGGGCTGGCGGATCCGGCGGTGTCGGTTGTCGACCGCGAGCTGTTGCTCCGGATGGGCTGGCGATGGCTGGACATTGCGAAACGCGGCGAGGTGCTGTGCCGGGACGAGCGCGCGGGGACGATGGCTGTGCGGATCGAGTACCGCGACCCGCACGGCGAGGACGAGGGCGCCTTCGTCGCGAGCGTGGTATGCACGGGCAGCGTGGCGCTCGGCGGATGCGGGCTGGAGGCCGGGCATGAAGCGCCGCAGTACCGCGTGAAGCGGCTGACGCGCGTCGTCCGGCACGTAGCGATGACGGCAGCCGGCTAGAGGCCCTGGAAAGGTTCCATCGTGGCGGCGCGCAGGTCGTCGAGATCGAGGCGCGTCCAGCCGGGCATGGGGATGGAGCGCCAGAGAGCGAACGGGTCCTCGAGCCTTAATGTGCGGCCGAGCCACGCGCTGAGCACGCGGCCGTGCGTGACGGCGGCGGCGGGGAACGGCCCCTGCTCGACGATGCGGATGGCGGCGGCGAAGCGATCGGCGGCGATGGTGGCGCGCTCGGCGCCGCGCAGGCTGAGGGTGGGCTGCTCCAGGATCTGGCGGACGGTGTCGGCGAACTCGTCGGAGTTGCCGATCCACTGGTCGATTCGCAGCTCCTCGAATCCTTCGACGACATGCACGGGGATCAGCGACGGCTCGGCGACGATGAGGGCGGTCGACTGCGCCTTGGGCTCGCGGCTGGCATAGACGGCGCGCAGGTCCCACTCGCGGGCAACCTGGGCGAGGGCACGGGCTTCGTCGATGCCGCGATCGGCGAGGGGCCACTCGACGGCGGGCACGTTGGGCTGGACAGCGGGCGTGGCGTGACGGACGAGGTAGAGCGCTCGCATGGTCAGACCGGCTTCGCGGTGAGAAACAGCAGGCCGCGGGCAAGCACCTCGCCAACCAGTACGGCGCCGACGGCGATGTACAGCAGGCCGGTGGCGGACATCATGGCGTTCTCGTTGGCGGGGTAGCCCTTGCTCGACACGAACGACATGTAAGCGAGGACTGCGGGGAAGACGAGCCCGATGGCGATCCGCAGCCAGAAGGCCGGGTTCTGGCCCAGCGTGGTGGAGCCGAGGAAGGCGGAGGGATCGGGGGCCTCGCGCACGGGGATGACGGCGTTGACGACGAGGAGCAGGAGCTGGACGCCGAGGGCGGCGGCGAGGAGCAAGGTGAGTTCGGAAAGGGGCTCGCGGGGGAGGCGAGGGGTCATGAGGTACCAGTGGCCCAGCGTCATGGCGAGGACTACGAGTCCGACCGCGAGCGTACCGGCGGTGATGCTGAGCAGGGCGCCAGCGACGCCCCAGGTGGGGGGGCTGACAAACAGGGCGACGACGGCGATGAGGGCGAGGCCGACGGCGCTAGCTCCCAGGCCGGTGATCATCGAGAGATGACGGTCCTCGCGGAAGACGGCCCAGTTGTAGGGGAGGGTGGCGACGAGGAAGGCGGTGCTCAAGGCGCGGACCCAGCCGTTGAGGGCGTCGTCGAGGCGGTAGCCGCCGGCCGCGGCGTCGGGGTCGAGGACGAGGGAGTTGAGGACCATGACGAGCGCCGCGGGGACGACCATGGCGGCGCTGAACTTCACGAAGCTGGCGGCGACGCGCCCGCGCCAGTCGGCGAAGACGCAGATGAACAGACTGCCGACGGCGAACTCGAGGAGGACGATGTAGGAGGTATAGGGGAGTGCGTCGAGGTTCATTCTTGGTCAGATTACAGGGGACGAGGGGACAGGGGACAGCGTGGGGAGGGGGAAGAGGGCGAAGAGCAAAGGGAACCAGCAAAGCGGGGAGGAACAGACAGCTGACAACAGACAAATAGAGAGCTGAGAGCAGACAGACAGCAGATGCGGTTGGCCTGAGTCAGAAGTGATTGGCGATGACGATGCCGAGGGCGCGCCAGTCAGCCTCCTGTTGTTCGTGGGGGCGGTGAAGGGTGGACTGGCGGCCGGGGTGGTAGAGGGGGATGAGGATGCGGTCGAGCGCGCGCGTGTGCCAGGGGATGGGGCGGGCGGCGTCGCGAGGGAGGTCGGCGTGGTGTTGGGCGATCGCCCGGAGGGATTCGAGTGCGACGCGGCCGAGGGCGACGACGACCGGCGCGCGCACAAGATCGAGGGTGCGCTCGAGGTGGGGGCGGCAGCGGGCGGCCTCGCGCGGTGACGGCGGGCGGTTGGTGGCGGATGCCGTGAGCGGGTTGCAGAGGACGGCGTTGGTGACGAAGACGTCCTCGCGGCGGAGCCCGGCGAGGGCGAGAAACGCTTGGAAGCGGCGGCCGGACTCGTCGCGGGTGAGGGGGACGCCGGTGACGGCGGCGCCGCGACGGCCGGGCGCTTCGGCGACGAAGAGGACGCGCGCGCCGAGCGGGCCGTTCGCTGGGCCGAGCGCGTGGGTATACGCGACGCGGTCGCACGCCGTGCATGACCGCACGTCGTCGCACAGTTCGGCCAGCGTGGCGGCGTCGACGCGAGGAGACGCTATTGCTGTCACGCGAACATTGTATGAAGAGTGGAATTGTGACGCGCCGGTACTTGTAACGGCAGGATGAGAAGCGTAGGATCGCGATGATCGCCCTGTGATGATGCGGCGATCGTGCGGAGGCGCACGCATGAGGCCCGTACCGGAGTACGACGCGAAGGCGTGGCTGCTGAAGGCGCTGCGCGAGACCGCGCACGCGATGGAATCGCTGATCTGGGAGCTGGACGACGACGCGCTGGGCGAGCGGCCGGTGGAGGATGAGTGGTCGGTGCGCGAGCTGGTCGTGCACATGAACGAGATGGAGCGCCGGTATGTCGAGCGGCTGGAGCGGATCGTGCGGCTGGAAGAGCCGAAGATCGAGGCGTTCGATGGCGACTCGATCGCGTGCGAGAGGGACGGCGACGAGACCACCTTCGACGTGATGGACGAGCTGGGCGTGCGGCGGCAGCAAGCGGTGTATCTGCTGTGGTCGTTGGATGACGGGGACTGGGAGCGGCGAGGCGTGCACCCGTATCTGGGGCCGCTAACGATCCTCCAGTGCGCGCGGGAGATGAACGAACACGACCTGGCGCACCTGTGGCAGTTGCGGAGGCTGTGCGACCGGTACGCGGCTGCGCCTGCGTAGGGGACAGGTGGACGGGGGACAGGCCGCAACCGAACAGTAGAGGACTGAGCAGGGTGCTGGCCGGTGCGGGCGCGGCTCCGATAATCTTCCTGCATGAGTGGTATCTTGCCGATCCGGATCGCCGGGGATCCGGTGTTGCGTACGGCCGCCAAGAGGGTGCGGAAGATCGATGGGTCGATCCAGCGGCTGATCGACGACATGATCGTAACGATGCACGGGGCGCACGGCGTAGGGCTGGCGGCGCCGCAGGTGGGCGTGTCGCTGCGGATCGTGGTGATCGAGACGCCGGACGACGGGCTGCTGGAGTTGATCAACCCTGAGGTGGTGAAGCACGCCGGCGAGCGGCGGCTGTGGGAGGGGTGCCTCTCGGTGCCGGGGTACCAGGCGGAGATCAACCGATCGCGGCAGGTGACGGTGAAGGCGCTGAACCGCGAGGGCCGGGAGATCCGGCTGAAGGCGGTGGACACGCTGCTGGCCCAGGCGCTGGAGCACGAGATCGACCACACCAACGGGGTGCTGTACATCGACTACCTGCGGAGCCCGGACGAGCTGATCCCGGTGCGCCCGTCGATCGACGACCGCGACGCCGAAACGCCGGAAGCGGTGCTGGTGTGACGCGCGCGGCCGCGCGGCGTGTTGGGGCGACCCGGCGTGGGCGCGTCATGCCGCGGCCGTTTCGGCCATGACGGGACCCTCTTTTCAACCACCAACGCGACTCATGAAGCTGATCGACGCGATCGTGCCGCTCGCCACGGAGGCGGGCGTGACCGTGTACGTCGTGGGCGGGACAGTGCGCGATGTACTGCTGAGGCGTGAGGCGCGTGACCTCGACCTTGCTGTCGACCGCGAGGCGATGGCCTTCGCGCGGCGGCTGGCGGCGGCGTTCGACGGGCACTTCGTCGAGCTGGACGACGTGAACGCGGTCGCGCGCGTGGTGATGCCTCGCGGTCACGACGAGGGCGTCGACTACATCGACGTGGCGCAACTGCAGGGGTCGCTCGAGCAGGACCTGCGGCGCCGGGACTTCACGATCGACGCGCTGGCTGTGCCGTTGGGACAGGCGAGCGTGATTGACCGCGGTGGCGGCGTGGACGACCTGATGGCTCGCGTCTTGCGGATGAACGGGCCGGACGTGTTCGACGCCGACCCGCTGCGGCTGTTGCGGGCGGCGCGGATAGCGTCGGAGCTGGGGTTCGCGATTGACACGCGGACGCGGGATGTCATCCGGACGCTCGCGCCGGACGTGCTACGGGCGGCAGCGGAGCGGCGGCGCGACGAGCTGGCGCGGATCTTCGCGCTGGAGGACGCGTACCGCGCTGTGGTGCTGCTGGACTCGCTGAAGCTCCTGGACGCGTTGCTGCCGGAGTTGACGTCCGGACGCGGAGTGACGCAGGCGCCCGATTGGCACGTGTACGACGTGTTCGAGCACGGGCTGCGCGCGGTGGAGGCAATGGACGTCATGCTGGGGCCGCCCGGCGCGCGCGGAACGCAGGTATGGCTGCGGGACGGGCTGTGGGGCGCGTTCGCGTGGTGCGAAGGAGGGTTGCGGGCGTACCTGGCGGAGGAGCTGAGCGAGGGGCGGACGCGCGCGTCGCTGCTGAAGCTCGCAGCGCTGCTGCACGACGTGGCGAAGCCGCAGACGCGGACCGTCGACGATGACGGGCGGGTGCGGTTCCTCGGGCACGGGGACGAGGGCGCGGTTATCGCGGCACGGGTAATGCGACGATTGCGGTTCTCGGCGAGCGAGGTGCGGTTCGTGTCGAGGCTGGTGGCAGAGCACCTGCGCCCGGTGCAGCTCGCGCAGGCAGGCGAGGTGCCGACGCCACGCGCGCTGTACCGGTTCTATCGCGCGCTGGGCGACGCGGTGCCGGGCGTGCTGCTGCTCTCGCTGGCTGACGCGGCGGCCTCGCGGGGTCCGTCAATGACGTCCGACGGTTGGTCAAGGCACGTAGCGTATATGAACAGCCTTCTCGTGCGTTCGATGGAGGAGGAGGGTATAGTAAACCCGCCTCGGCTCCTGACGGGAAACGACGTGATGAAGGAGCTGGGCATGCCGGCCGGACCGGCGATCGGGGAGCTGCTGGAAGCGCTCCGCGAGGCGCAGGCAGCGGGGGAAGTGGAGACGCGCGAGGCGGCGCTGGAGTTTGTGCGGCGCGCCGCGGACGGCGCCGGCGAAGGCGCAACGGGACGATGAGCCAGCTTGAAATCGAGATCCTGCTCACCGCCGGGCTGATCCTGGCGCTGTACTGGTTCCTGCTGAGGCCGCGGCTGGAGAAGAGCGGCCGCAAGCGGGACATGGAGAAGCTGAAGATTGGGGACGAGATCCTGACGACGGGCGGGTTCCTGGGGACAATCAAGGAGATCCACATCCCTGAGCACGGGCCGGTACAAGTCATGATTGACTTCGGGAACGGGGTGGTGGTGAACGCGCTGGCGTCGGCTATCGCGCAGCGGGTCGCGGAGGGGCAGACGGTGCATTCGCAGCGGATGACGAATACAGAGGGGAAGAGCGGCTGATGCAGAAGTGGTGGGAACGGGTCTTCCTCCTCGTGATCATCGCGCTGGCGGCGGGGGCCGCGTACGCGATCTGGCCGGACGAACCGGAGCGGTACCTGCCGGACTCGATTGCGGAGAAGCTGCCTTCGGGGAAGGGGCTGCCGAGCACGATCCTGGGCGTGGATCTTCCGTGCAAGTCGGACGAGACGAACACGAACCCGGCGTCGGACTGCAAAGGGATGACGCTGGGGTTGGACCTGCAGGGTGGGTCGCGTATCAAGCTGAAGGCGGACGTTTCGGGACAGGACGTCACGCAGGAGCAGATCGACGACGGGCTGGACGCGGCGAAGGACATCGTCGAGAGCCGGATCAACCCCTTCGGCGTGTCGGAGTCATCGGTACAGCGTTCCGGGGCGGATGAACTGATTGTCGAGCTGCCGGGTGTAAGCGCGCAGGTGGCGCGAGACATCACGCGGCCGGCGCAACTGATGTTCTGCGAGCCGCTGCAGGAGGGCGCGCAGCTGCAAGCCACGGGCGCGCCCATCGCGTACGTCGTGACGGGGCAGGTAGCGTACAAGCCGGGTACGTGTGACCCGGACGTGGACGCGAGCGGGCAGATCAATGTGCGCGCCACGGACGGGACGGTGACGCGGCAGACGCCGAACTACGCGACGCTGGAATCGGTGCCGGCCTTGGAGTTCGTCGTGTGGACGCCGGCGAAGGGCGACCTGAACGGCGCGTTGACGACGATGACGGGTGCGTTTCTGAGGTCGAACGCGTCGATCACCTTCGGCTCGCTGGGTGAGCCGATCCTGCTCTTCAGTATGAACGACGACGGGAAGAAGGTGTTCGGATCGCTGAGCCAGAGGCTCATCGGGTCGCCGCTTTCGACGTTTCTGGACGGCGAGCCTATCCGGGGCGAGGATGGTGAGATCCTGGCCCCGTTCATCAATGACCAGATCACGGACAGCGGCCGGACGACGGGTCTCTCGCTGAACGACGCGAAGCGGCTGAAGACGTTCCTGAACAACGGCGCGTTCCCGGTCCCGCTCAAGGTCGTGCAGCAGCAAGACGTGGACGCGACGCTGGGTGACAAGGCGGTGCTGCACTCGGTCGAGGCGGGCATCGTGGCGATGCTGCTGATCATGGGGTACATGATGCTGTACTACCGGCTGCCAGGGGTGCTGGCGAGCCTGGCGCTGGGCGTGTACGCGGCGGTGGTGCTGGCGCTCTTCAAGATCGGCATCCCGGGCTCGGGGCCGGTGACGCTGACGCTGGCGGGCATCGCGGCGTTCGTGCTGTCCGTGGGTATGGCCGTGGACGCGAACATCCTGATCTTCGAGCGCATGAAGGAAGAGCTGCGCAAGGGCCGCAGCCTGATCCCGTCGGTGGAGGCGGGCTTCCACCGGGCCTGGTCGTCGATCCGCGACAGCAACGTCTCGACCCTGATCACGTGCGGGATCCTGTACTGGATGGGCGACCGGTTCGGATCGAGCATCATCAAGGGGTTCTCGCTAACGCTGGCAATCGGTGTGGTGATCAGCATGTTCTCGGCGATATTGGTGACTCGGACATTCCTGCGACTGGCGATGAACACGCCGCTGGCGCGCCCGTTGTGGCTCTGGACCGACGACAAGCCGGACGCGGAGACGCCGATGTCCACGCGGGGCGTGGCGGGTGTGGAGGCGGCCGATGCTTGACCTTGTCTCGAAGCGCAACTGGTTTTACCTCATCTCGATCCTGTTCCTGGTGCCGGGGGCGATTTCGCTCCTCATCGCGCCGCGCCTGAAGGCGGGGATCGAGTTTACGTCCGGCACGACGTTCTCGTTCCGGTACGCGGAGCAGGTGACGAGCGACGACGTGAAGGACGTGCTTTCGGGCATGGGATATGGGGACGCCCGGGTGCAGAGCACGGGGAACAACGAGTTCCTGGTGACGACGAAGGAGATCGAAGGCACGTCGAGCATCCCGCCGGTCGGGCCGGTGCTGCCTTCCGAGCGAGAGGCGCTGGAGGCCGAGCTGAGCAAGCAGTTCGGCGGGTTCGTCGACCTGAACGGGAATGCGACGGAGCAGTTCATCGAGTTCTCGTCGGTGTCGGCGTCAGTATCGAAGTCGATCGGGAAGAACGCGGCATATGCCGTGCTGCTGGCGGCGGTGGCGATCACGCTGTACATCGCGTACGCGTTCCGCAACGTGCCGAACTCGCTGCGGTACGGCGTATCGGCTGTCGTGGCGCTGGTGCACGACGTGGTGCTGGTGATCGGGATCTTCTCGATCCTTGGGAAGCTGTTCGATACTGAGATCAACACGTACTTCATCACGGGGATGCTGACGGTGGTGGGCTTCTCCGTGCACGACTCGATCGTAGTGTTTGACCGGATCCGGGAGAACGTGTCGACGGGGCGGATCCGGAGCTTCCCGGACGCGGTGAACCACAGCCTGTTGCAGACGATGGGGCGGTCGTTCAACACGTCACTGACGCTGATCTTCTCGATCCTGGCCCTGCTGCTGCTGGGCGGCGACAGCATCCGCGACTTCCTGCTGGTCCTGCTGATCGGTGTCACGACGGGGACGTACAGCTCGGTGTTTATCGCCAGCATGTTCCTGGTGACGTGGCAGCAGGGCGACATACCGCGCGCATGGCGGCGGCTCAGGGGCCGGGGTGCGACACCGCAACCGGTCGAGGCGGCGGCGGAGTAGGGTGCGGGCGCCCGTACGGTGGCGATCTGAGCGGCTGGTGGGCTGACAGCCCATGAGCACCGGCTTCGTCTACGATCCCATCTTCCTCGAACACGACACCGGCACTCACCCGGAGAACGGCAGCCGCATGACGGCGGCGATGTCGCTGCTGGAGGACTGCGGCCTGCTGGCGAAGCTGGAGCGCATCGCCGTCCGCGCGGCCACGGCGGAAGAGCTGGCGCTGGTACACGACCCGCGGTACGTGGCGGGCGTGCGGCGGCTGGCGGACGAAGGCGGCGGGTGGGTGGACCCGGACACGCTGATCACCCCCCGGTCGTACGACGTGGCGGCGCACGTCGTAGGCGGAACACTGAACGCGCTGGACGCCGTCATGCGCGGCGACGTGCGCTCGGCGTACTGCCTGGTGCGGCCGCCCGGGCACCACGCGACGCCGATGCAGGCGATGGGCTTCTGTCTGTTCAACCACGTCGCCATCGCTGCGGCGTACGCGATGGCACGGCACGGGCTAGAGCGCGTGGCGATCGTGGACTACGACGTGCATCACGGGAACGGCACGCAGGACGCCTTCTACGCGGACCCGCGCGTGCTGTACGCATCGACGCACGAGTACCCGTTCTACCCTGGCACCGGGGCGGCTGAGGAGGCGGGCTCGGGCGAAGGCCGCGGCTACACGATCAACATCCCGATGCCGCACGGGTCCGGTGACGACGAGCACCGGCGGGCGTTCGAGGAGGTGGTGGCGCCGGCCCTGCGGCGGTTCCGGCCGCAGCTCATCGTCGTCTCGGCGGGATATGACGCGCACTTCGCGGACGAGATCGCGATGCAGGAGTTGTCCGTCGACGGGTACGGAGCGCTGGCATCGATCGTGAAGGCGGCGGCGGAGGAGCTGTGCGAGGGGCGGGTGCTGGTGGCGCAGGAAGGCGGATATCACCTGACGGCGCTGCCGTGGTGCGTGCGCCGCACGATCGAGGTGCTGCGCGGCGACGATCCCGCACCCGACCCCCTGGGCGCACGGCCCAACCGCGTCCCTGCCGGCTTCGACGAGATGCTCGCCCGCGTGAGACAGCTCCATGCGCTCACGTCGTGAGGGTTCAGCTAACCGCTAAGGGCCGGCAGCTATAAACTCCCACTATGAGTGTACGTACACGGTTTGCGCCGAGCCCCACAGGCATCCCGCACCTGGGGAATCTTCGGACGGCGCTCTTCGACTACCTGCTGGCGCGGCACTTCGGAGGGCAGTTCGTGCTGCGCATCGAGGACACGGACCAGACGCGGTACTCGCCGGAGGCGGTGGGCGGACTGATCGAGAGCCTGCGATGGTTGGGTATCGAGCACGACGAAGGCCCGGACATCGGCGGGCCGTACGCGCCATACACGCAGTCGGAGCGGCTGGACCTGTACCGCGCGGCGGCGGACCGGCTGCTGGCGCAGGGGGACGCGTACGAGTGCTGGTGCTCGTCGCAGCGGCTGGACGAGGTACGGGCGGACCAGCAACGGCGCAAGGTGCCGCCCGGGTACGACCGCCGGTGCCGCGAGCCGGCAGGACAGGCCGCGGCACGCAGGGAGGCCGAGGCGGAAGGGCGCTCGTGCGTCGTGCGGTTCAAGACGCCGTCTTCGGGAGAGATCTCGTTCGCCGACGCCATCCACGGAGAGACCACATTTAACGTGGCGACGCTGGACGACTTCGTGATGCTGAAGTCTGATGGGTTTCCGACGTACCACCTGGCGTACATCGTCGACGACGAGGCGATGAAGGTCACACACGTGCTGCGGGGGGACGAGTGGATCCCGTCGGCGCCACGCCACATGCTGATCTATCGCGCGCTGGCGATCGAGCCGCCGGTCATCGCGCACGTGCCGCGGGTGCTGGGGCCGGACGGCGCGAAGCTGAGCAAACGGCACGGGGCGACGAGCGTGTTCGAGTATCGCGACCAGGGGTACTTGCCGGAGGCGCTGTTCAACTTCCTGGGGCTTGTGGGATGGTCGCTGGACGACAAGACCGAGATCATCTCGAAGGCGGAGTTCATCGAGCACTTTACGCTGGACCGGGTGGTCAAGAGCCCGGCGGTGTTCAACGTCGAGAAGTTGCAGTGGATGAACGGCGTGTACATCCGCGAGGTGGTGCCGGCGGATCATCTGGTCGAGTTGTTCGCCGATCGCCTCGAGCGCGACCTGCCGGCGTCAATCGCGCGGCCGTTGGACCGGGCGTTGGTGGCGCGCATCGCGCCCTTGATCCGGGAGCGGATCAAGGTGCTGTCCGAGGTGGCGGAGTACTGCGACTTCTTCTTCACGGACGAGTTGAGCTATTCGGCCGAGGATCTGCTGGGCAAGGCGTACGGGGCCCGGTCGGCCGACGCGAAGCGCGTGCTGGAAGAGGCCGCCACGGTGGCGGGCGAGGCGCAGGCCTGGACGCACGACACGCTGGAGGCCGCGTACCGGGCGCTGGCGGAGATGCTGGGCGCGAAGGCGGGCGACGTGTTCTCCCTGGTGCGGGTGGCGGTGACGGGGAGACGGGTGACGCCGCCGTTGTTCGAGAGCATGGAGATCGTGGGGCAGGATCGGTGCCAGGCGCGGCTTCGGGCGGCGATCGAGAAGCTGTAGTGCTTCGGGGTGCGTCGGAATTGCCTAGACCGGGCCAGAACGGCCATGCTAAAATCATACGACGCTGGGGATTCGTCTAATGGTAGGACAGCGGATTCTGGATCCGTATGTGGGGGTTCGAGTCCTCCATCCCCAGCCATACGGCGCGTTCGTCTAGCGGCCCAGGACATCGCCCTCTCAAGGCGGAGATCGCGGGTTCGAATCCCGCACGCGCTACCACGAACAAAGAGCCCGGCCAAGCTGGCCGGGCTCTTTCGTTTGGTGTTCGGCGGGGGAGGGTTCAATCCACAGATGAAACAGATGAAACAGATGGAACGGATGGGGCTGGTCCAGGGATACCCCTGGGATTGGGCGGGCCTGTTTCGCTCATGAATTGATCGTGCGGCCTTGTACACTCCCGGCGATGAAGGCGGGATCGATCACCGATGTGCGCGGGATCCGGGTTGGGCACTGGACGGACCGGCGGGCGCTGACCGGGTGCACGGTGGTGCTGCCGGATGTGCCGGCGGTGGCGGGCGTGGACGTGCGAGGGGCGGCGCCGGGCACGCGGGAGACTGAGCTGCTGCGGCCGGGGAACCTGGTGCAGCATGTACACGGGATCGTGCTGGCGGGGGGCAGCGCTTACGGGCTGGAGGCAGCCTCGGGGGTGATGCGGTACCTGGCCGAGCGCGGTGTGGGGTTCCCGTTCGGCCGGGGCGTGGTACCGATTGTGCCGGCGGCGATCCTCTTCGACCTGGGCGTCGGGAGGCCGGACCGCTGGCCGACGATCGAGGCGGGGTACCGGGCGGCGGCGGCGGCGCGGCGGACGACGGCGGAGGGGAATATCGGCGCGGGCACGGGCGCGACGGTGGGGAAGGCGCTGGGGCCCGAACGGGCGATGAAGGGCGGGGTCGGGACGGCGAGCGAGGCGTCGGTACACGGGCTGATCGCGGGGGCATTGGCGGCGGTAAACGCGGCGGGCGATGTGGTGGACCCGGACACAGGGCGGATACTGGCGGGGGCGCGCCGTGACGATGGGTCGCTGGACGACACGCTGACCGTGCTGCGCGAGGGGCGCATCTGGCAGCCGGAGATCCCGTCGCAGAACACGGTGCTGGTGGTGGTGGCGACGAACGCGGTGCTGACGAAGGAGCAGGCGAATCGGATAGCGGCCGTGTGCCACGACGGGATCGCGAGGGCGGTGCGCCCGGCGCACACGCAGAGCGACGGCGACATCGTATTCGCGCTGTCCACGGGTGAGCGCGCGCTGGAGGGGCCGGACTATCGCATCATCGAGGCGCTGGCGACGCGGGCGGTGGAGCGCGCGATCGTGCGCGGGGTGACGCAGGCTGAATCGCTGCCGGGGTTGCCGGCGTACTGCGACCTTCCGCCTCGCCCGCGAGGGGGCGGGAGACACGCGTAGCGGGGGCTTTTCAGCACACGCGGTCTCGTCCAACGCGCGAGCCTCGTCGTGCGAGCAACATCGCGGATTCGCTGATGGTAGGTGTGGGCGTCGCTGGTGCGGCGGCCTCGTGTGCTGCTTGATGATCGTGGTCGAACCACATCGCGCGCGACTGAAGTTCCGCGGTACTGACCTTCTTCCGGACGGCCGAGCGCCGCTGTTTCTGCGGCGGCTCTGCGAGAGGCTCCGCGGCTAACCGCTAACCGCCGGACTGCAACCTCGAAACCGTTATGACTCGGCGATCTCGATGGATTCGATGCGGACGCCGGGAGGAGGCTCCTGCTGCGTCTGCGTGTCGCGCGGGTCGAGCTGCCGGAGCACGTCCAGCCCGGAGGTGACTTTGCCGAAGGCGGTGTTCTTGCCGTCGAGCGTCGGCTCGTCGGTGAGGGTGAAGAAGAACTGGCTGCCGCTGTTGTCGGAGCCGGCGCCCTGGGGCTTGGCCATCGCCAGAGTGCCCGCGGTGAAGGCCGCGCTCGTGGCCTCGTAGGGCAGGTCGTAGCCGGGACCACCGGAGCCGGTACCGGTGGGATCGCCCGCCTGGGCGTAGTGCAGCGTGCCGCCGTCGTCGGCGACGACGCGGAAGAAGGTCGAGCCGTCGTAGAAGCCGTCGTTCGCAAGGAAGACGAAGTTGTTGACGGCCTCGGGCGCCGCGGCAGCGTCGAGCTGGACGACGATGTCCCCCTTCTCGGTCTTGATGGTGGCCGTGTACGTCTTGGTGGCGTCGATGGTCATCGGGGGCGGCGCCGTGTACTGCTTGATCTGGCCTGAGGCGCCCGTTTCGGTGGTGCTGCCGGCTTCGGGCGTGGTGCGGGTGACGCCGGTGCCGCGGACGCCGTTATCGTCGCCGGTGGGGCTGACGGTGTTGTTGCTGAGGAGCACGGTAATCAGGAGGCCGGCGCCGATAGCGACGACGCCGATGCCAGCGAACAGGGGGTAGTTGCTGAAGATGCGGAATACGCCCCTGGGCTTCACATGGCGCATGTCCGCGGCCATTTCGCCCGGGCGGTAGACCTTCTGGCGCTTCTGCTTCTGGACTACCTGCTTCTTTCGCGGCATGTATATCTCTCTTCCCCTGTATTGATGTGGCCAATATAGCATCGGCGTGTCAGGGGCCAAAGCGGCCTCATCAAGTAAGACGTGGCAGGGGTGCGGCGCGTTCCCGGTCGCGCCGTGCGACACGTGCGTCAGCGGTTGGAGGAGGGGTCGAGCGCGCGGAGCGTGGTGAAGACGGCTGCGCCGACGACGAGGGCGCCCGCGCCGAGCACGAGGGCGCCGGGCTTGAGGAAGCCGATCATGCTCAGCACGGAGACCGTGCCAAGGACGGGGATGAGCGGCACGCGGGCGAGCGAGAAGGGCGAGGCGAATGGCCGTGGCGCGCACGGGGCGCGGAGGCGGAGTGCGATGACGGAGAGGTTGACGGAGAGAAAGGTGCAGTAAACCGAGAAGTCTGTGACGGAGGCGACGAGACCGATGTCGCCGCGAAGTGCGAAGAGGGCGGCGACGGCGAAGGTGGCGAGGGCGCCGGCATAGGGAGCGCGCCCCTTCGCGCCGAGCTGGGCGAGGAAGCGCGGGAGGGCACCGGAGCGGGCCATCGCGTAGAGCAGACGCGAGGCGGCGGTGATAACGAGCAGGGTGGTGTTAGTGGTGGAGGCGAGAGCGATGAAGGCGACGACATCCGAGGCGCGGCCGCCCCAGTCGTGTTCGATGACGAGCGCGAGCGGGCGGTCGGAGGCGGCGAGGACATCCGCATCGATGACGCTGACGGCGCTGAGGCCGACGAGCAGGTAGAGGACGGTGGAGAAGCCCAGCGTAAGCAGCAGAGCGCGAGGGATCACTGATGAGGCCTCGTGCGTCTCCTCGGAGAGTGTGGCGATGTCGTCGAAGCCGATGAAGGCGAAGAAGACGAGGGCGGCGCCGGACATCACGCCTGTGAGGGTGGCGCCCTCGAGTACGGACTTGTCGCCGATGTGCGGTGCGCCGGCGAAGACCACCATCGCGAGGCCGCCGATCTGGAGCACGGCGAGGATCGCCGACAGCCAGATCGAGCGCTGGACGCCGGAGATGACGACCAGGGTGAGCGCGCCCAGCAGCGCGACCGAGGCGATGCGTACGTCGACGTCGACGAAGTGACGGAGGTACTGGGCGAAGCCGAGCGACACGGCGGCCGCGGCGATGACGTACGCGACGGCCATCATCCATCCGGCGAGGAACCCGGCGAAGGGGTTGAAGGCGCGCTTCGACCACTCGTACTCAACGCCGGCGGAGGGGAACATGGCCGTGAGTTCGCAGTAGCTCATGGCGGTGAGCGCGCTGAGGGCGGCGGCGACGGCGAAGGAGAGCCAGACGCCGGCGCCGGCCTCGCGCGCGCCTTCGCCGATGAGGACGTAGATCCCGGCGCCGATGACGATGCCGATGCCGGAGATGGTGACCTGCCACAGGCGCAGGGAGCGCTGGAGGCGCGGCGGGTCGGCGGGGATCGCGGGCATGGTCGCAGGGTAATGGGCGGTGTCGGGCCACGAAGGGGCGCATCGGACGGGCGAGCGCGGCCGGATGTCACAAGGCTGGCATTGGCTTCCGCGGGCGGCGGGAGAGCCCGTATAGTGAGGGCACGCCCCCGTAGCTCAGCGGATAGAGCGCCAGCCTCCGGAGCTGGAAGCACAGGTTCGAGTCCTGTCGGGGGTACCACTTTGGATGCTTGAGGCTGGAGGTTGGAGGCTGGAATGGGCCGGCGGCCTCCGGCCTTCGCTCTGTTCGGGCGCCCGGCCCACCGCAGAGTCGCAGAGAGCGCAGAGCCTCATGGACCCTGCGTTTGCCGCCGCGACAACCGTGCGCGCGTGGGGCTCTTTGCGAATGTGATCGGGGCCGATTGGAGAGCCTGGCGCGCTCCGCCTACGGTCGTTCCACGCCGCGCCGGCGCCTATCCACGCAACGCGGCCACCGTGGAGCGGTCGGCGATGGCGAGGCCGGAGCGGGCGAGGCCCTGGGCCTGGGCGCCGGTGGTCTCGAAGCCGGTGCCGACCGTGCCGCCCTCGAGGAAGCGGGCGTAGATGCCCTCGACGATGACGGCGAGCTTGAAGTGGGCGAGGACGACGTAGTAGTCGAGGTTGCTCAGGTCGCGGCCACTCTTTTCGGCGTAACGGGCCATGGCGTCACGGCGGGAGAGGAAGCCGGGCTGACCGGTGACGGAGTTGCTGGCGACGCCGGTCTGCGAGCCGGACTCGGCGTCGGCCCAGTACATGTACAGCAGGCCGACATCCGCGAGCGGGTCGCCCAGGGTGGCCATCTCCCAGTCGAGAATCGCGGCGATGCGGCCGTCGTCGCCCAGCACGCAGTTGTCGATGCGGTAGTCGCCGTGGACGATGGTGAAGGCGCCGGTCTCGGGCGGAAGGGCGGCCTGCAGGCGGCGGGCCAGCTCGCGCAGCTCGGGGAAATCGCGCTTCGTGTGCTGCTCGATCTGGCCGGAGAAGCGACGCACCTGGCGTTCGATGAAACCGGCGGGCTTGCCGAAGTCACCGAGACCGACCTTGGCCGGGTCGACAGCATGAAGCGCGACGAGCGTATCGACGAGGTCTTCGCCGATGCGGCGGCGGTGGCTCTCGGGATACTGCGCGCTGAAGGCGATGGAGTCGGCCGGGACCATGCCGTCGACGAAGGACATGATGTAGAACTGGGCGCCGATGACGGCGGGATCCTCGCAAAGAGCGATGGCGTGGGGGACGGGAAGGCCGGTGGGCTCGAGGGCGGAGATCACGCGGAACTCGCGCTTCATGTCGTGGGCGGTGGGGAGGACGTGGGAGAGCGGGGGCCGGCGCAGGACCCATGCCTGATCGCCATGCTCGAGGCTGTAGGTGATGTTCGACCGGCCATGGCCGATGACCTTCGCGGAGAGCGCTGGCACGGGCGCGACATGCTGGCTGAACCAGGGGATGAGACGCTCGAAGACAATGCCGGGGACGTTCTCGGTGGTGGTCATGCGATGTGGGGCCTCCAGGCACGGCGGCAAAGTGAGGGCGTGACCTTAGCGCACGGTAAGACTACAATCTCGTTGGTCTAGACTGAACCTCGTTCATTATTGTGGCCCGGAGGGGGCCGCAGCCACACAGCCTGGGAGGCGACATGGCCATCGATTTCAAGCTCTCGCCCGAGGTGGAGGACGTCCGCATGCGGGTCCGCCGGTTCATGGACGAAGAGGTCCGGCCGACGGAAGAGAAGCTACGGCAGAACGAGTCAGACCGCAACGCGTACGTGGCGGCGATCGTCGGGATGCGGCAGCGGGCGAAGGACCTGGGGCTGTGGAACCCGCACCTGCCTGCCGAGTGGGGTGGCATGAACCTGGGGCCGGTGGCGATGGCCTTCGTCTCGGCGGAGGCGGGCCGGACCGGCATCGGGCCGTTCATCCTGAACGCACAGGCGCCGGATGAGGGCAACATGCATACGCTGCTGCACGCGGCGAACCCGGAGCAGCAAGAGAAGTACCTGCGGCCGCTAGCGGAGGGACGCTCGCGATCGTGCTTCGCGATGACGGAGCCGGAGGTATCGGGTTCGGATCCGACGCTGATCCAGACGCGCGCGGAGAAAGACGGCGACGACTGGGTGATCAACGGGCACAAGTGGTTCATCTCGGGCGCGAAGGGCGCGCGCTTCGCGATCCTGATCGCGTGCACCGATCCCGACGCGGATCCGCCGCAGGCGCGGAACTCGGCGTTCCTGGTGGATCTGCCGCAGCCGGGGTGGGAGATCGTGCGGGACATCGACACGATGGCGGGGATGGGGAACCACTGCGAGATCAAGATCACGAACCTGCGCGTGCCGAACTCGGCGATGCTGGGCGAGCGGGGGCACGGGCACCTGCTGGGCCAGTACCGGCTGGGGCCGGCGCGGCTCGCGCATTGCATGCGGTGGATCGGGAACGCCGAGGTGGCGCTGGAGATGATGGTCGACCGGGCGCTGAACCGGTACACGCATGGGTCGCTGCTGGCGGACAAGCAGGCGATCCAGTGGATGATCTCGGAATCGGTGCTGGAGATGTACGCGGCGAAGCTGATGGTGATGCACGCGGCGTACCTGATCGAGAACGGGATGCCGTTCAAGCACGAAGTGGCGATGGCGAAGTACCACGTCGCCAACACGTTGTGGCGGACCGTGGATCGGGCCATCCAGGTGCACGGGGCGTTGGGTTACTCGACCGACACGCCGCTGGAGCGGCTGATGCGGAACGCGCGGTCGGCGCGGCTGGTTGATGGGGCGGACGAGGTGCACCTGCAGACGATCGCCAGGAATACGTTCGGGTGGTACAAGGAAGAAGGCAACACGCGGAAGGCGACGGGCGACCTGCTGTAGCACGGGTCACTGGTCACGCGTCTGATACCATGCCGGGCGTGATTCGCGCGCTCATCCCGCTGTGCGCCGCATTCGCCATCGTAGCCGCGGGTTGTAGCGGCGGCGACGATAGCGGCGATCTTTCCTCCAGCGGGACTACCACGGTCAACGCTACCCCAGCGGCCAACTCGGCAGGATGCAGCCCGGCGCGCACCGCGCAGGCCGGCGACAGCGTGGTCACGATCACGAGCGGAGGCGTGGAGCGCATGTACGTGCTGCACGTGCCTGCGCTGTACGAGGGCCTCGAGCCCGCGCCGCTCGTCGTCGTGCTGCACGGATTCTCGTTGACGGGCTCGTTCATGTCGGGCTACACGCTGTTTGGCGAGGCGGGAGACGCCGAGGGGTTCGTGTCGGTCTTCCCGAACGGACTCGGCGACCCGCCGCGGTGGAACGCGGACAAGGCCGTCGACCAGGCAGACGACGTTGCGTTCCTGCAAGACGCGATCGCGGACGTCGAGGCCGACCTGTGCATCGACGATGAGCGCGTGTTCGTCGCGGGGTACTCGAACGGCGGCGGGATGGCGCAGCGGCTGGCGTGCGATGCGCCGGACACGGTCGCTGCGATCGGGACGGTGGCGGCGACGTACGCCGACTGCCAGGCGGACGTACCGTGGGTGGCGTTTCATGGCTCGCTGGACCCGCTGGTGCCGTACGAAGGAGGGCCGAAGCCCGCGGGAGCGGGGCCTGGCGACTTCCCTCCCGCGCGGCGCACGGTCTCGGAATGGGCCCGCGGCCTGGGGTGCGACGGGCTGGGACAGATCTCGCGTCCCGCGAGCGACGTGGAGCTGACGACGTTTGTGCGGTGCATGGTGGGGGACGGCGAGGTGTTGCTGTACACGATCCTGTCGGGCGGGCACACGTGGCCCGGTGCATACGACCTGCCGGTGGAAACCGTGGGCACGACGTCGAAACAGATCGACGCGACGGAGACGATGTGGGAGTTCTTCGCCGCCAGTTCGTCTACGGACTGAGGGCGCCGGTCACGACGTGCCGAGCAGGTTGCGTTTGATCCAGTCCCAGGGCTTCGCCTCCTCGTAGTGCAGCAGCCACTCCTGGCCAAGCTTGGGGATGAGCAGGAGCACCATCGGCACGAGGACGGTCGCGACGGAGCGCGGGTAGATGCGCGGGAAGAAACGCTGGGCAACGACGCAGTAGAGCCACCAGTTCTCGAACATGTTGGGGAAGACGAGCAGCAGCCAGCGGGCGTGCGTGGTCTCGAACAGCACGACGCCCAGCACCCGGTCGGCGAAGAGCGCGATCGCGGGCCAGCGGGCCCAGGGGCTGGCCCAGCGCAGCGCGACCACGAGTTCGAGGGCGAGGTAGTACGTGTCGAGCCCCTTGTCGAGTTCGGAGTAGTGAGAGCCGAAGCCGCCGAGGCCGATGAGTTCGATGAGGACGACATCGAGCGCGTCGAGGAGCATGGCGGCGATGCCGCCTACCAGCGGGGCGCGCAGGATGAGGAGGGGCAGGGCGATGCGCATGCCGATGACGATGAGCTCACCTTCGGACACCGGGGGCTCCCCTCACAGGCTGCGCTTTCGTGCGAGTATCGGGAGCAGGCGGCGGAGGGGCAACCAGCCCGGAGAAGTAGACATAAATGGCTTGCGAACAAGCGTTCTGCATGAGATAGTCGTCGCATGCCGCTTGCAAAAGTACTGTCGTGCGCGATCGTGGGACTCGAGGGCGAGATCGTCGAGTGCGAGGTCGACGTCTCGCGCCGGGGGCTGAACAGCCTGGCGCTGGTGGGATTGCCGGATACGGCCGTCAAAGAGGCGAAGGACCGCGTCGAGTCGGCGATCAAGAACAGTGGGTTCCTGTTCCCGAACGGACGGATCATCGTGAACCTGGCGCCGGCGGACCTGCGCAAGGAGGGGCCGACGTACGACCTTCCGATCGCCGTCGGGATCATGGTGGCGGGCGGGCGAGTGGTGGCAGACGTCGAGGGGTGCGTGTTCCTGGGGGAGCTGTCGCTGGACGGCAGCGTGCGGCACACGCAAGGCGTGCTGCCAATGGTGTCGCTGGCGCGCGACCGGGGCATCAGGACGGCGTACGTGCCGGCGACGGACGCGGCGGAGGCGGCGCTCGTACCGGGCATGACGATCTACGGCGTCGACGCGGTCGCAACGCTGCTGCACCACCTCGCAGGCGAGGAGCCACTCTTGCCGACGGCGACGCGGCGTCCTTGTGCGTCGAGTACGGCGCGGGCGGTGTGGCATGGTGTGGACTTCAGCGAGATCAAGGGGCAGGAGCACGTGAAGCGGGCGCTGGAGGTGGCGGCCGCGGGCGGGCACAACGTGATGATGAGCGGGCCGCCGGGCAGCGGGAAAACGCTGCTGGCGCGGGCGCTTCCGTCGATCCTGCCCAGCATGACACCGGACGAGATGCTGGAGGTGACGAAGATCTACTCCGTGGCGGGACTGCTGCCGCCGGACACACCCCTGATCAGCCAGAGGCCGTTCCGGGCGCCGCACCACACGATCAGCCAGCCGGGCCTCGTCGGTGGAGGGCGCAATCCCCGGCCGGGAGAGATCACGCTGAGTCACCGGGGCGTGTTGTTCCTCGACGAGCTGCCGGAGTTCGGACAGCAGACGCTGGAGGTGATGCGGCAGCCGCTGGAGGACCGCTGCGTCACGATCTCGCGCGCACAGGGCACGATCACGTACCCGGCGAACTTCATGCTGGTGGCGGCTGCGAATCCGTGCCCATGTGGGTTCGCGAGCGACCCTACGCACGAGTGCTCGTGCTCGGGATCGACGATAACGCGGTACCAGAAGCGGGTCTCCGGGCCACTGCTGGACCGGATCGATATCTTCGTCGAAGTGCCGCGCGTGGAGTACGAGAAGCTGGCGGGAGAGGGAGGCGGCGAGCCGTCGGAGACAGTGCGGGAACGCGTGGAGGATGCGCGGAGGCGGCAGATCGCGCGGCTGGAGGGTACTGGGCTGGTGTGCAACGCCGAGATGTCGGCGACGGAGGTGCGGGAGCATTGCCAGGCGCGGATGGACGAGCAGGCCCAGTCGCTGTTGCGGCTGGCGATGGCCCAGTTGGCGCTCTCGGCGCGGGCGTTCCACCGGATCCTGAAGCTGGCCCGCACGATCGCGGATATGGAACCGTCGGAGACGATCCAGTCGCACCACCTGGCCGAGGCGGTGCAGTACCGGCAACGGGTTGCTGGGTAGGGGGCGGTGTTCGGCGTCAGCTCTCGGGCGTACCTGTGGCTGCTCGTGTCGGAGTGTCGGCGGCAGGGACTGGTGATTGGAACTGGGCAGCGCCCACGATGGGAGTTATGGATTCCGGGTCGGCGATGAGGCCCAGCAGACGGTCGAAGACGATCTTCGCGTATCCGCCCAGCGCCTCCTCATCGTAGGCATCGGCGGTCCGCGTCTCATCGTTGGACTGTAGGGTCACGAGGATGAAGAAGTCGCCCTGGAAGACGAGGATCGACGTGATGGGCAAGTCGGAGGAGCGGTAGATGAAGGCGAGGTCGGCGCCGGCGAGATCGTAGTTGCGCTCGTACTGCGTGAGGGCGGCGATACCACGCCGGATGTGGTCGAAGGATTCCTCGCGGCTGATGGGGTCGCTGTAGCGGCCGACGGTGGACTGGAGCTGAAGAGACTCGGTGCCGTACCAGGTCGTGAACGAAACGCCGTTCGCGGCGCCGGCATTGAACGTGCCAGCGAGCCCCGGGAGATCGACGGGAACATCTTCGGGGCGGAGCACGATGGCAGTGAGCTTGTTGTAGTCGAACGTGTCGGAGGTAGGCGAGACGGCAACCGCCGTCTTCGTGTCGGCGCCGCCGCCATCGCCGCCATCCTTGCAGGCGAGGGTCGCCAGGGGCAAAACGACGGCTGTGGCAACGAGCACAAACAGGAACCTCAACCGC
Source organism: uncultured Dehalococcoidia bacterium (assembly GCA_964371355.1). Taxonomy (GTDB): domain Bacteria; phylum Chloroflexota; class Dehalococcoidia; order DSTF01; family JACRBR01; genus JACRBR01. Next base: position 48,004 of record CAYJMG010000001.1, on the reverse strand, counting down.
ATCGTCTCCTCGTTTCTGGACACCGTCTAGAAGTCATCCGGGCAGAAGGGCCGGAACGGCGTGGCGAACATGCGGGCCATGCGTTCCAGCGCGCGCGGCTCGTGCACAACGAGCTGCCCCACGCGCGCGGCCTCGGCTGGATGCGTGAAGCCATTGTAGATGGGGGCGAGCGCGGTGGCATCCGTCTCAAGCTCGGGAGTTGACGACGTGCGCTCGGCGGCCATGCGCCCCTCGCCGCAGACTATGCGCCAGGTGCCGGCGTTCCAGGGAGCTGCAACATCTGTGACGGCGATGGTGACTTCAAGGCCGGAGGTATCGGCGGAGGCGGGGCGGGCCTCGATGGCGAGTGGGAGGTCGACGAGGCGAAGGAGCATGCCGGTCCAGGCGCCGGGCGGCTGCTTGACGTGCACCGGCTCGTCGAAGGCGGCGAGCACAGGCTCATCTTCGCTGACGACGAGGATGATGCGATCCGCGAGGTCGTGACTCATGAGATAGTTGAGGAGCGCGGAGTAGGCGTCGCCGTCGAACGCGACCCAGTCGATGACGCGGAGGACGGTCTCGCCGAATGGGTCGCCTGTCGAGCGATGCTGCTGTACATAGGCAGCGTAGCCACGCGGCTCGCCGGCCGCATTCGACCAGATAACGACATCGTGGCTGCCGCGCAGGTACTCGCTGAAGACGTGCGCGCGCCAGCGTTGTTCCGTACGGACCATCGCGCCGTTGCGAGTGGCCGCGAACGGTTCGCGCAGGGACGCGAGTTCGCGCCAGTCGTCGGGCGCGATGCGGCGGAAGGAGCCCTCGGGGCGAGGGATGCGCGTGCATATCGTCTTCGGCCCGAAGGCGTAGCTGGTCATCCGGTTGGCGATCTCCCAGCCGAAGCGTCGATAGAGGGAGAAGTGCGGGGTGTAAAGCCCCGAGAGCGGCTGTCCAGCGTCGCGCATCTCGACGAGGGCCTGGCGCAGCAGCGCCCCGACGTAGCCGCCGCGACGGCGCTCGGGCAGGCTGGCGACGGTCGCGATGCCGCCGAGTGGAATGCGGGCGCCGAGCATGTGCTGCTCGAAGGGGACGATCGCGAGGCCGGCGACGAGCTGGCCGCCGTCGAAGGCGCCGAGGCACCATTCGCGGTCGTAGAGCTGGTGATAACGTTCGAGCTGGGTGCCATCGCGCGCGGAGTTGAACGCGTAGATCGCCGCGTGCAGGTACGCTTCGAACTCGGCGTCGTCCTTCAGGCGTCGGACTTCAATCGACATCGCCGGAGATTGTATCAGGCAGTCCGCGGAGGCCCGCGCGCGTGCCTCATGCGGCGGCGCGTGGTTAAATCCGTTCAATGAGCAAGCCCGGACTGATCGCGAGCATACGGGACGACCTGCTGGCGCACGACCGCATGGCGATCGGGCCGGGGTGGGTGCCGGCGGGTCATGGGCCCGGTGCATGGTGGTGGCGGTACAGGCGCAATCACCACGCGGCCGGGATCATGATCCTGTACCGGCTGCGCGGGTGGGCGTTGCGGCGCCCGACGGGGTTCCTACCGGCGCTGTGCGAGCGGACCATGGAGATCGTGCACGGGACGCACATCTCGCGGCAGGTGACATTGGGGGTGGGGGTGTACTTTCCGCACGGGGATGCGCACATCCACGGCGAGACAACGATCGGGGACTACTGCGTGATCGGCGTGCACAGCGGGATCGGGCTGCGCGGCAGCTTCTTCAGCGACGACATGGGGACGCGGGGGCCGACCATCGGGGCGTACACGCGGGTGGGGACGGGCGTGAAGGTGCTGGGCGCGATCACGATCGGCGAGCGGGCAGTGTTGGGTGCGGGCGCGGTGGTGATCCGCGACGTGCCGGAGGCGGCGACGGCCGTCGGGGTGCCGGCGAAGGTGGTGCGGCAGGGGCCGGTGGGCGACGAGCTGCCGGCGGCGCTGGAGCGGATGCGGCTGATGATGGAGCAGGGGCAGCCAGGCGGCCAGGCAGGCATCGTCGATGCTGAGTGATCTTGTTGTTGGCGCGGCCCTGTTCCTCACGGCGGGGTTCGGTGCGGCGGCGTGGTATGGGCAGGATGAGCTGGCGGCGTGGCTGGCCGGCGGGCTGGCGATCGCGGGCGTCTTGCGGCTGGCGACGCTCATCTCGGATGCGTACTGGCCCGACCACTGACCGTCAGGACGCAGGCAGCGGGCCGGTGAGCGAAGCGCGCTGCGAGACCTCGATCCAGTTGCCATCGGGGTCGCGGACGAAAGAGACACGCGCGGTCATGCCAAGGGTAGTGGGCGGGCGCCCCTCGTCGCCGCCGCGGGCGACGATGCCGGCGTGGTCCGCGTCCACATCCCAGACCTGGACCGTGAGGTAGCGGTACCCCGGGGCGCGCATTGGCTCAGTGCGTACGGCCGATGGATCGTGCTGGACGAACAGGAGCAAGTCGCCGCAGCGGAACGCTGCGTCCCCGGCCGGATCCATCTGCATCGCGTCCCGGTAGAAGCGGGCGTGGGCGGCGGCGTCGCGGACAGCCAGGCGCACGGCGATGCCGGCGATCCCGTCGTGGCCGGGCGGGACGAGCGTGACGCGGTTGCCGTCGGGATCCACGAACGCCTCGGGTGCGGTGATGCCTTCGCGGGCGATGAGGAGTTCGCGGTAGCCGCTGGCCGGGGCGTGATTCATTGGATCGCGGGCGGCGTTGAGCTTGAGGACGCTGCCGTTCATGGCGTGGCGGTGCTGGCGCACGCCGCCGCCCAGGGGCAGTGTTTCCTCGAACCGGAGGCCGATGGTCTGCTGCCAGAAGTCAAGCATCGGCTGCTCGTTGGTTGTGAAGAGGCCGAGGTCGAGGTGCTGCTTGGCGAGCCGCATTACAACGAACCGGTGGCGCGGCGGTGGCCGTCGAGCTGGCGGCTGACGGAGATGATCCCGCGGACGGACTCCATCTTGGCCATGAGGCGGCTGAGCTGCTCGACGCCGGTGGTCTCGAGCGTGATGTAGACGTGAGTGGTGCGATCGTCGTCGTGCTCGGTGCGGACGCCCATCATGTTGACCTTCTCGTCGGAGGCGAGTGTGGAGAGATCGCGGAGGAGGCCGACGCGGTCCCAGGCCTCGATGTGGACGGCCACGGGGTACATGGCCGCGCCGCCGCGGCCCCACTCGACGTCTACGAGGCGCGCGGTCTCGTCCTCGTGGAGGATGTTGTAGCAGTCATGGCGGTGGACGCTGACGCCGCGGCTGCGTGTGACGTAGCCGATGATCTTGTCGCCGGGCACGGGGTTGCAGCAGCGTGCGATCTGGGTGAGCAGGTCGCCCGTGCCCAGTACCTGCACGGAGTGAGTCTCGACGCGGCGCGCGGGGCCTTCGACGGCAGGGAGGGCAGGCTCGTCGTCCTTGTGGATGAGCGGTGACAGGCGCGTCGCGAAGTGCGCCGTGCTGACGCCGCCGTAGCCGACGGCGGCGAGGAAGTCGTCGAGCGACTCGTACTTGAAGACGCGCAGGATCTCGTCGCCGTGCTCGGAGAGGGAGAGGTTGAGGCGGCGCAGCTCCTTGTCGATGATCTCGCGGCCACGTTCGATGTTCTCGGCGCGCTCCTGCTTCTTGAACCACTGGCGGATCTTCTCCCGCGTATGGGCGGTGCGGGCGTAGCCCAGGTTGGTGTTGAGCCAGTCGCGTGTGGGGCCGCGTGATGCCTTGGAGGCAAGGATCTCCACGACATCGCCGTTCTGGAGCTGATAGTTCAGCGGGACGAGGCGGCCGTTGGCCTTTGCGCCGATGGTGCGATGGCCGAGTTCTGTGTGGACGCGGTAGGCGAAGTCGATTGGCGTGGCGCCGGCGGGCATCTCCTTGATCTCGCCTTTGGGGGTGTAGACGAAGACCTGGTCGCGGAAGAGGTCGGTCTTCACGGACTCGACGAACTCCTCCGCCTGGGACATGTCGCGCTGCCACTCGAGGAGCTGGCGGAGCCAGGACATGCGCTGCATGTACTGCTGGTCCTTGTTGCTGGGGCCGCCTTCCTTGTAGCGCCAGTGTGCGGCGACCCCGTACTCGGCAAGCTGGTGCATTTCGACGGTGCGGATCTGCACCTCGAGCGGGCGCGCGCCGAGCGCCATGACAGTGGTGTGCAGCGACTGGTACAGGCTTTCCTTCGGGCTGGCGATGTAGTCGTCGAACTGACCGGGGATGGGGTGCCAGAGGCCGTGGACGACGCCGAGCGCGTTGTAGCAATCGCCGACGGAGTTCACGATGACGCGGAGAGCGAGGAGGTCGTAGATCTCGTCGAAGCCCTTGTGCTCGGCGGCGTAACGGTCGGCCTTCTGGGCGATGGAGTAGATGTGCTTGGCGCGGCCCTTCACGTCGGCTTCGATGCCGTTGCGTGTCAACTCCTCGCTGAGAATGCGCTCCACCTGGGAGACGTAGCGTTCGCGGGAGCCGCGCTTGGTCTGGAGCAGCTTGGCGACCTGTTTGTAGCGTTCGGGGTCGAGGTAGCGGAACGAGAGATCTTCGAGCTCCCACTTGAGCTGCCAGATGCCAAGGCGGTTGGCGAGCGGCGCGTAGATCTCCATCGTCTCGTGTGCGGTGCGCAGGCGCTTCTCGGGCGGCTTGGCGTCGAGGGTGCGCATGTTGTGGAGACGGTCGGCGAGCTTGATGATGACGACGCGGATGTCCTCGGCCATGGCCATGAACATCTTGCGCAGGCTTTCCGCCTGGATGGCCTGGTCGCCGGGGCGCTCGCCGGGGGCGAGCCAGGGGATGCGCTCGAGCTTGGTGGCGCCGTCGACGAGCTTGGCGACCTCGGCGCCGAAGCGTTTCGCGATTGCTTCGTTGGGGACGCCACAGTCTTCCTGTACGTCGTGTAACAGGGCGGCGATGATAGTGGGGGGATCCATCTGGAGGCCGGCGACGGTCATGGCGGCGTCGAGCGGGTGGACGATGTAGGGGTCGCCGGTCAGCCGCTTTTGCGACTTGTGGGCCTCGGCGGCGTAGTCGAAGGCCTCATGGATGGCCGCGACGCTCTCGGGCGGGAGGTAGCCGGCGCAGCGGTCGAGCAAGGGCTGGACGCTGGGCGGCGGGGGCGCGTCTGGCTTCTCTGTGCGGGCTACCTGCGTGGTCATCTCTCTCTAGCGTATCGGTTCGAGCGGGGCGGGCCACAATACGGAGGGGCCCGCGGTCACAAGCCCCGCTTCGCAGCCGCATTGTCGACTGCCCGTCGCGTTCCGGGCATACGCCCCGAAGTGGATGGCCCTCGGCGCGGTTGGTGCCTCACGGGCATGCCGGCGCCGGCGCAGGGCCGTGTACGATATCCGCAGCAGGACGGGGGACGTGCCGCGTAGAACAGAGACTGCGAACGTGATCGCACGCTTGAGGGGTGTCAACCCGCATGCGGTCGACGCGCTCCTTGCGTTGGGTTTCACGGTCGCAGCCCTGTGGACCGTCGCAGGGCGAGTGGACAGCGAGGGCGTGTACCGCGAGGACGATTTCCTTGCGATCGCCCTGCTCCTCCTCCAGACGGTGCCGATCGCCACGCGCACCGTTGCGCCCCTGGCCTCGCTTGTTGTCAGCGTCGGCGCCATCTCCCTGCACATCGGGCTGGGGTACGAAGGAGTGCCTCCCGGCACGTTCGCCGCGCTCGTCATCCTCTATAGTGCTGCCTCGCTGACCGATACGCGCCGGGCGATCTTGGCCGCTGTTGTGACCGTCGCCGGCATCATCATCTACTTCGCGACCGATCGCGGCGACCCGAGCATGACGCAGGGAGTGACGACGGGCTCTACCTACGCAGTAGCCTGGGGCCTTGGCATCTACGCGCGCGGCCGGCGCGAGTACACCAGCCTCATGGAGGAACGGGCGAGCCTCCTGGAGCGTGAGCGCGAGGTGCGCGCCCGCGAGGCCGTCGCCAACGAGCGAGCGCGCATCGCCCGCGAACTGCACGACATCGTAGGGCACGCGCTCAACCTGATCGTCATCCAGTCCGGCGGCGCCCAGCGCGCGTTCGACACCAGACCCGATCTCGTGCAAGACACGCTGGCCTCCATCGAGTCGACGGGGCGACAGGCGTTGACCGACACCGAGCGCATGCTCGGAATGCTCAGCCAGAGGGAACTTGCCGATGATGCCCTGAGCCCGCAGCCGGGTCTCGCCGATGTCAACGGCCTCGCAACCCGCGTATCGGAGGCTGGGCTGCCTGTAGAGGTGAAGGTCGCCGGGACGCCCGTGGCGCTGCCGTCCAGCGTCGATCTCTCGGCCTACCGCATCATCCAGGAAGCGCTGACCAACGCCCTCAAGCATGCCGGTCCCGCTCACGCAGGGGTCAGCATTCGCTACGAATCGGACTCGCTTGAAATCGAGATCATCGACGATGGGCATGCCTCCTCCGCCGATCGAGATGGTGGCAACCACCAGGGCGGGCGGGGCCTGATCGGCATGAAGGAGCGTGCCGGTCTCTTCGGCGGCGAGCTCAGCGCCGGACCACGACCGCAGGGCGGCTTCCGGGTGCACGCGCGCCTTCCGCTGACGGGCGGTGAGCCATGACAGTGCGCGTCCTTCTGGCCGACGACGAGCAACTCGTGCGCGCCGGCTTTCGCCTGATCCTCGAGTCCGAGCCTGACTTCGAGGTCGTTGGCGAGGCGGCGAATGGTGCGGAGGCCGTCAAGCTCACGAGGAAACTCGATCCGGACGTGGTGCTCATGGACATCCAGATGCCCGAGTTGAACGGGCTGGAGGCCACCCGCCAGATCGCCATGCTCGGGAGGGAAGAGACATCGCGCGTGCTGATACTCACGACGTTCGAGGTCGACGAGTACGTGTACGGGGCCCTGCGAGCGGGGGCCAGCGGGTTCTTGCTGAAGCGGACGCCCGCGGCCGACCTCATCGCCGGTATCCGCGTCGTCGCCGGTGGCGATGCATTGCTCGCGCCGTCGGTCACACGCCGCCTCATCAACCAGTTCGCACAACGTCCCGTCGGGAGGCAGCCGGACGCATCCGCCCTGAACGGCATCACCGAGCGGGAGCGCGAGGTGCTCTTGCTGGTCGCGCGCGGCCTCTCCAACGCCGAGATCGCCGAACACCTCGTCCTGTCCGAGGGCACCGTGAAGACGCACGTCAAACACATCTTCGGAAAGCTCAACCTCCGGGACCGCACCCAGGCGGTCATCTTCGCCTACGACGCCGGCCTCGTGGAGCCCAGAGGCAGCTAGCTCCAGCACGCCGGTCGCGCTCCGCCCACCTACCACCCCGGGGAGAGCGTCTCCTGCATCGAACTTCCTCCCACGTAGGTACGCACGTTCTCTCCCTGGTGCGACGACGCCTCGCCCGCACGGCCGTAGCCTGCGAGTGAGACCAACAGAGACGTCGTCAGCAGAGGAGGAACGTAGATGAACCCGTCAACTTCAGGAGTCTCTCGAGGAAATGCGTCATCCGAACATGGGCCGCTGAGCCATCGGCCTGGATTCACCGGCTGGCTGGCGCGTGCGGCCGCACGGCATCCCTGGCGCGTGCTTGCGGTCTGGGCGGTGCTGGTCGGGGCTGCCTACATGGCCGCCGGGACTATGAACCTGACCCCCAACCCGGGCACCGCCGGCACGGAGGCGACGAAGGCCAGGGATCTCATCGAGCAGCGTCTTCGCGAGGAGACGCCACCGGAGGAGTTCGTCGTCGTCGAATCGCAGACGGCGACCGTCAGCGATGACGCGTACTCGGCATTCGTCGACGCGCTCGTGACCAACCTGCGCGCGCTCGAGGAAGTGAGTTCTGTCGCCAGCTATCGGGAGGGCGCGCAGGGCCTCGTCTCCGCCGACGGGCGCACCGTCCTGATCCCAGTCACGCTGACCGGCGATGAGATCGACGCCGTGGATACTGCGGCGCCGCTTGTCGATGTGGTCGAGCGAGCCGATCGGAGTGATGGCTTCCGCGTCACCACCGTGGGTTTCGGTAGCGTCGAGGGTGAGATGACGGCGCTCCTGGAGGAGACGCTGCAGCAAGGCGAGATGATCGGCATCATCGTGGCGCTCGTCATCCTGCTGGTCGTGTTCGGTGCCGCGGTCGCGGCCGGCCTTCCCATCGTGCTCGCTTTGCTGTCCATCTTCGTGGCCGCCGGCGCAACGGCGCTCGTCAGCAACGTGACAGACATGTCGAACTTCGTCGTCTTCATCATCACGATGATCGGCCTCGCCGTCGGCATCGATTACTCGCTCTTCATCGTCCAGCGCTTCCGCGAGGAGCGCTGCGTCGGCCGCGAGCAGGTCGACGCGATTGCGACGGCGGGCGCCACCGCCAGCCGGACGGTGTTCTTCTCCGGCATCGCTGTGGCGATCGCGTTGGGGGGAATGCTCATCATGCCCGACGCGACGTTTCGCAGCTTCGCCATAGGCGCCATCCTGGTCGTGGTCATCACCGTGCTCGCGTCCCTGACGCTGCTGCCCGCGGTGTTGGGCCTGTTGGGTGATCGCGTCGACTGGCTGACGCTGCCCTTCGTGGGCCGGCGGGGAAGGGCGGAGAGCCGCGGGGGCCTCTGGGATTGGGTCACGAAGGTCGTGACCGCTCGTCCGGCGATCGCCGTCGCCGTCACGGCCGGACTGCTTGTTGCCGCTGCGCTGCCTGTTCTCGGCATCAACCTCGGGAGTGTCGGCATCAGCTCGCTGCCCGAGGACAGCGAGGCGCGCCATGCCTTCGATGTGATCAACGAGGAGTTCTCCGACGGCGTGTTGACGGCCGACGTGGTCATCGACGCTCCTGACGTCACCGATCCGGCCGTGCAGGACGCCATCGCCCGGCTGAATGCCGCTCTCGACGGAGATGAGTTCCTTGGGTCTGCGACGCTGGAAACTAATGCGACCGGCGACCTGGCGCTGCTCGCCATCGCCATGCCGGGCGACTTCTCGAGCGCGGAGTCGAAGGCCGCCCTGGGGCGCCTGCGCGCCGACTACATCCCCGCGGCCTTCGAGGGTGTGGGGGCGGAGGTCTTCGTCGGCGGGCCAACGGCCGAGACCGTTGATTCAGTCCAAACGCAGAAGGATTACCTGCCGCTCGTCTTCACGTTCGTCCTGGGGTCCAGCTTCCTGCTGCTCCTGGTCGTGTTCCGCTCGATCGTGGTGCCGCTGAAGGCCGTCGCTCTGAACCTGCTGTCCGTCGGTGCTGCGTACGGCATCCTAGCGCTGGTCTTCCAGGAGGGCCTCGGCGCCAGCCTGCTCGGCTTCCGCGAATCTCCCGTCATCGAGTCGTGGCTGCCGTTGTTCCTGTTCGCCATCCTGTTCGGCCTCTCAATGGACTACCACGTGTTCCTCTTGAGCCGGATCAAGGAGCACTACGACGAGACCGGCAGCAACGCGGCTTCCGTTGCCCACGGGCTCCGCAGCACCGCGGGTATCATCACCGGCGCCGCCCTGATCATGGTCGCCGTGTTCGCGGGTATGGCGTCCGGCGAGCTGGTGGTCTTCCAGCAGGTCGGCTTCGGCCTCGCCACCGCCATCATCCTCGACGCCACCGTCATCCGTATGGTGCTGGTGCCGGCGAGCATGGAGCTGCTCGGCGACTGGAACTGGTACTTCCCCAGGTGGATGGAGTGGCTTCCGCGGATCAACATCGAGGGCGCGTTGCAGGGTCAGCGTCCGGCGGCGCTCACCGCCGAGATGTCGCCGGGCGTTGAAACGACCTCTGCGTGATGAACTGAGGGTGCCCCTGCCAGCGGACGCACGGCGGCTCTTATGGGCCGCCGTGCCGTTGCGTCGTCCGTCAAAGAGCGTGGCTTGATATCCTGCGCCCTATGGCGGATTCAGATTCGGCACAGAAACCCCAGAAGTACACCGCCCCACGTGGGACGGCCGACCTCCTACCGGAGGATTGGCCCTACTGGCGCTTCGTCCGGGATACGGCCGAGCGGGTGTGCGAGTCGTTCGGGTACCGGCGGATCGACACGCCAGTGTTCGGGCACGCAGGGGTGTGGCTGCGGACCTCGGGCAGCGGGACGGACATCGTCGAGAAGGAGATGTACCTGTTCGAGGACCGGGGTGGTGACCGGCTGGCACTGAGGCCGGAGGGCACGGCCGACGTCATGCGGTCGTACATCGAGCATGGGATGGCGAGCCTGCCGCAGCCGGTGCGCCTGTACTACGTGGCGCCGAACTTCCGGTACGACCGACCCCAGGCCGGGCGCTACCGGCAGCACACGCAGCTCGGCATCGAAGCGGTCGGCGACCCCGACGCGCTGCTCGATGCCGAGGTCATCGACCTGCTGCGGACGTTCTTCCGCGAGCTTGGGGTGCGGGACTACACGGTCAAGCTGAACACGATCGGCGACATGGCGTGCCGGCCGGCGTACATCGAGGCGCTGCGGGCGTACTACCGGCCGTTGGTGCCGCAGGTGTGCGAGGACTGCCGGGCGCGGTTCGAGAAGAACCCCCTGCGGCTGTTGGACTGCAAGGAGGATCGCTGCCAGCCGGCGATCGCGGGTGCGCCCCGGCTGCACGACTACCTGTGCGACGATTGCCGCGCCCACTTCCAGCGCCTCCGCGACTGCCTGGCGGCGCTGGACATCGAGTACGTGATCGACGAGCACCTTGTGCGAGGGCTCGACTACTACACGCGGACGGTGTTCGAGTTCCACCCGGCGGTCGAGGGGGCGCAGAGCAGCATGGGCAGCGGTGGCCGCTATGACGGGCTCATCGAACTGCTGGGCGGGCCACCGACGCCGGGTGTTGGGTTCGGGTCGGGGTTCGAGCGGCTGATCCTGAATCTGAAGCGGCAGGAGGCGGAGATCCCGGCCGAGCCGAACCCGGCGCTGTTCATCGCGCTGGTGGCGGGCGAGGCGGCGCCGTTGGCGCTGCAACTGGCTGACCGCGTACGCGCCGAAGGGCTGCAGGTGGTGGTGGGGAGCCCGGGCCGTAGCCTGCGCACGCTGCTGCGCCACGCGGACCAGAAGCGTGCGTCGTACGTCGCCATCATCGGCCGCAAGGAGCTGGAGTCCGGCGACATAACGTTGCGCGCGATGCTCGACCACACCGAGCGCACCGTTGGCATCGACGACGTCCCCGACATCGTGCGGCCGTAGCGGGAGGCGCTATGCCCGACATGCTCGTCCGCCTGTATGACCTGCCGGATCCGGCACCGTACGAACTCCGGGTGTCCGAGGCGGGGATCACGGTGCGCCGGATGGAGGCGTGGGATCGGGCGGCGCTGCGCTCGTTCATCACGCAGAACTTCACCGAGGCGTGGGCGACGGAGGCGGACTTCGCGTTCAACGGCGCGCACCCGATCACGGGGTTCGTGGCCGTGAAGGACGGGCGGATCGCGGGGTTCGCGGTGTACGAGTGTTCGCGTCGCAACTACTTCGGCCCCACGGGCGTGCGGGAGGACCTGCGCGGGCAGGGGGTGGGCGCGCTCCTGCTGTTCCGTTGCCTCGAAAGCATGCGTGACATGGGCTACGGGTACGCCATCATCGGCTGGGTCGGCCCCGCGGAGTTCTACGAACGGATCTGCGGCGCGACGATCATCGAAGGCAGCTCGCCCGGCGTGTACGCGGCCATGCAGGCGGAGGCCGCCGCGCGACACGCGGCGAAGCAGCGCGAGTCCACGTGAATGGAGCAGGTGGTACCATGCCCGCAGAGGACGAAACCCCCTCGGACAAGGGGGTTTCCGCGCGTGTAGGCCATGTTCGACCGACTGGAATCCATCGACCGGCGCTTTGACGAGTTGACCGCCGAGATGGCACGCCCGGAGATCTCCGGCGACTACGAGAAGCTGCAGGCGCTGGCGAAGGAGCGCGCGTCCATTGCGGACGTCGTGACGGTGTATCGCGAGTGGTCGGAGAACTCGAAGGCGCTGGAAGAAGCGCGGGCGATGGTGAACGATGCAGACGCCGAGATGGCGGCGCTGGCGAAGGACGAGGTCGAGCGGCTGACGGCGCGCCACGGGGAGTTGGAGGAACGGCTAAAGCGGGCGCTGCGGCCGAAAGACCCACGGGACGATCGCGACGTGATCGTGGAGATTCGCGCGGGGACGGGCGGGGACGAGGCGGCGCTATTCGCTTCGAACCTCTACAGGATGTACTCGCGATACGCCGACCGCCACGGCTGGACGACCGAAGTGGTCTCGGCGAACGAGATCGGGATCGGTGGTCTCAAGGAGATCATCTTCGAGGTGCACGGGCAGGGCGCGTACTCGCGCATGAAGTACGAGAGCGGAGTGCACCGCGTGCAGCGGGTGCCGGCGACCGAAGCGCAGGGGCGCATCCACACCTCGACGGCCACCGTGGCCGTGCTGCCGGAGGCGGAGGAGGTGGACATCCAGGTGAACGAGTCGGAGTTGCGGATCGACATCTTCCACTCGGGCGGTGCGGGCGGGCAGAACGTGAACAAAGTGGCAACGGCGGTGCGGATGACCCACCTGCCGACGGGGATCGTGGTTGTCTGCCAGGACGAGCGGTCGCAACTGAAGAACCGCACGAAGGCGATGAGTGTGTTGCGCGCGCGGCTGCTCGACCAGAAGATGAGCGCGCAGGCGGAGGAGATCGCGGGAGCGCGTAAGCAGCAAGTCGGCAGCGCCGAGCGCTCTGAGAAGATCCGCACGTACAACTTCCCGCAGGACCGGCTGACGGACCACCGCGTGGGGCTGACGGTACACAACCTGCCGCGGATACTGGACGGGGAGATCGATGCGGTGATCGACGCCGTCGCGGCGGACGCCGAGGCGCGTCAGCTCGGCGAGGGCGGTGGCGGGCCGCCGGCAAGGTGAGGCGCGTGATGGACGGACCGAAGCATCGACTCGAGATCGAGTTCTGCCAGGTGTGCAAGTTCGGGGGCCGTGCGTTCTTTCTGGCACGGGAGCTGTTCGACCAGCGGCCCGACCTGGCAGACGAGATCGTGCTGGTGCCGTCGTCCGGCGGGGCGTTCACAGTGCGCTTCGACGGACAGGTGCTCTGGGACTATAAGCAACGAGGCGGGTTCCCCGATCCGAAGGAGATCCGCGAGGCGGCCCTGGCGGCCAGCGGCAGGCCGCCGACACCACCACGACATTGATCAGCCTGACGATCGCCGAGGCGCTCGCAGCAACGGCACGCCGTCTCGAGACGGCCGGGATCGACGACGCGCACCTGGAGGCGGAGGTGCTGCTGGCGCACACGCTGGGCATCGACCGGGCGCACCTGCTGGCGCGCCTGAGCGACCCGCTCGAAGACGCAGCGGGAGGGGCCTTCGAGGCGCTCGTCGCGCGCCGGCTGCATCACGAGCCGCTGGCATACGTCACGGGTGTCCGCGAATTCTTCGGGCTGGAGTTCTCGTGCGGACCGGAGGCGCTGATCCCGCGGCAGGAGACGGAACTGCTGGTCGAGGTCGCGCTGGCGGAGATCTCGCGGCGGCGTCCCGGCGTGGGCGTGGTGGACGTGGGGACGGGTGGGGGCGCGATCGCGGTGGCGATCGCGGTAAACGCGCCGGGGACGCCGGTGACGGCCGTGGATGCGTCGACGGGAGCGCTGGCGTTGGCGCGCCGAAACGCGGAGCGGCACGGGGTCGCCCAACAAATCGCGTTGTGCCGGGGCGACCTGCTGGAGGGGCTCGGTGCGTTCGAGGTGATCGTCGCGAATCTACCGTACGTCAGCGCGCGCGACTGGGATGGGCTGGCGCCGGAGCTTCGATTGTGGGAGCCGCGGGACGCGCTGGTCGGCGGGGAGCGCGGCACGGAGATCGTGGAGCGGCTGCTGGACCGGGCACACGGCCACTTGGCGATGGGAGGCATGCTGGCGGCGGAGATCGGTGACACACAGGGTGCTGCGCTGCAGGCCTACGCCCACGCGCGCTTTCCCGAAGCTGAAATCCACGTTAGAACAGACCTTGCGGGACACGACCGCGCGCTGGTGGTGAGAACGTGAGGGCCAGGAGGGGCCGTGCGGGACGAGGAGACGCTGCGCGAAGCGGTTGAGGCCCAGGCGCGGGCACTGGTCGCGGGGGATCTCGCGACGTTTGCATCGTACGCCGAGGCGCGGGCGCTGCCGCGACTATACCGCGCGCCGCGCAGCCACAGGGCCCGCACGTTCGACATCGTGGACATCGACGCCGCCGACGAGCACGGACGGAGCGAAGTGCGGTTCCACGGCGGCTCGTCGTACGTGCTGCGGGGGTCGTGGCTGCGGACGAATGCGGGCTGGAAAGCGGTGGCGATGGAGATCCCTGGCGAGTCGGTGCGCGGCGCCTGGTGGAGGCGGCTGCTGGGGCGTGGGGCAGGAGAGCGGCTCCCCGACCGGGAGGATCTGAGTTGACACTGGTGGAGCGCCCGTTCGAGCTGCACAGCGACGGGCTCCGGCTGGAAGCGCGGCTGCACGACGGCTCAGGCCGGCTGGCGGCCGTGGTGCTGCACCCCCATCCGCAGTACGGCGGCGACATGGACAACCACGTCGTGGCTGGCGTGTGCGAGGCGTTGGCCCAGGCCGGGGCGGCCACGCTGCGGTTCAACTTCCGCGGCGTCGGCGCCAGCGAAGGATCGTACGACGGTGGCAGCGGCGAGGCGGCCGACGCGCGGGCCGCGATCGACGCGTTGCGGAAGCACAAACCCGACGCGCCGGTACTGCTGGCCGGCTACTCCTTCGGGGCGATGATTGCGGCGGCGGTTGCGGCGGACTGTGCTGTCGCGGCGCTGGCGCTCGTCTCGCCCCCGCAGGGTATGGGCCCGCTTCCGGAGATGCCCGCGGGCGTCCCGGTGCTGTTAATCACTGGTGACCGAGATTCGCTCTCCCCGGCGGCAGAGGTGCAGGCCCTCGCGTCCGGGCAGGTGCGCGCGGTGACCGTCGCGGGGGTCGATCATGGGTGGTGGCCCGGTATTGACACACTGCAATCCGAAATGCTCGCGTTCGAGCGGCAGCTAACCCTTTGATGGCCCTGTGAGACAGCCGATACATCAGATGTGACATCGGTAGCCACGCTCTCTGAGGACGCCCGTCGCGAAGTGACGAGCATCGTGCGGATCTCCCGCGTCGCCGGAGTGACCGTGGCACTGGCGCTGGCCGGCGGGACGATCGCGCTGTACCGGGACAACCTGGGCTCCATTGAGTTCATCGCCGCGATGCTGACCGTGACGGTCGGGCTGATCGCGTACATGGCCCTTTCAACGCTGGCCAGGCAGGGGCACGCCCGAATCCTGGAGCGGAGCCTGGGCGAGGTAAGCCAGCTCAGTGAGGAGCTGCGGCGGCTGGCGGCGCGCGATCCGCTGACGGGCCTGCAGAACCACCGCTCGTTCAATGAATCGCTGGAGCAGGCGTTGGCGGAGGCGCGGGCGCAGGGTACGCCCCTGAGTCTCGTGGTCGCCGACCTCGACAACTTCAAGACTTTGAACGACGCCTTCGGCCATCACTTCGGCGACGCGGTGCTGTGCGACGTGGCGAGGGTGTTTGGGGCGATCGGCGGAGAAGGTGCGAGCGCCGCACGGCTGGGCGGCGACGAGTTCGCGGTAGTGCTGCCGGGCGTGTCCCGCTCGGAGGCGGTGGAGACGATCCACACGGTCGAGGAGGCGCTGTCGAAGCTACACACGCTGGACCATGACACGCCGGCCCTCGGCAGCTTCGGCGTTGGCACGTTTCCGGACGACGGCACGTCGGTCCAGGCGCTGTTCACCGCGGCGGACGGGCGCATGTACAGCGAGAAGCACCGGCGCAAGGCGGAGTCGCTGGCTAACGTGGCGGGGGCGTCGCGCAAGCTGTTCGTGCGTGCGGGCAGGGCGATGCGTCCGGATCACAGCATGGCGCTGATTCTGCAGGAGATCGCCGACGCGACGTTCGAGGAGTTCTCGCTGCTGGCCTGCGCGATCACGATCCCGGGCCACGAGCGGCATACGCCGATCGGGGCGGTGGCGTCGGTGGAGGGGCTGTCGTGCAACATCGCGAACCTGACGACGACGGACCCGGACGCCGTACAGGGCGCCATGGACCGCGAGATGCCGGCGGACGCATGGCTCATCGACGTGCCGGTGCCGGATGAAGCCGGCGTGCCCGGCCGGCTGCTGCTGGCGGGCCAGCCGACGACGTCGTTCCGGCCGGATGCACCCGTGGTGGTGGCCCTGGCTGACCTGATTCAGGCGGTCGTCGCCAGTGGGCGCGCGCATGAGGACGCGCGCCGGGCGGGCCGGGAACGCGATATTCACAACGACCTGGCGGAGGTGCTGGCGCGCGGCGGCTCGCTGGACGAGCGCATGGCCGTGGTGACGCGGCTCATCGCGGAGTTCACGGGCGCGACGGCCGTCTCAATCGAGGGATTCCGCGGAGTGGAAGGTGAGGACCGTCCGCTGCCAGAGAGCCTGATGTTCGGGGCGACGGACGAATTCGTGAGGAACTGGCACGAGGCGCGGTCGCTACCGGAGGCGCGCGAGCTTCACGCGCGGCTGGCGGCGGAAGCGCCGTGTGTGATCGACGACGTCGCGGGCGATGACCGGATCTCGACGGCGCAGCGGCGGCTGCTCACCGAGTCTGGCGTGAAGTCGATCGCCATCGCCGCGATCCGGTTCGACGAGGACGTCGTGGCGCTCCTGGGCGCGGCGAGCTTCAAGCGCGACTTCTTCACCGACGACATGGTGGAAGTGCTGACAACGATCGCCGAGCACTTGGCGCCGGCGATCAAGGTGGCGTGGCTACGCGACCAGCTCGAGGCATCGTATGCGCAGCTCGAGCAGGCGAGCCGCGAGTCCCTGGCGCGCCTGGCGGCGGCGGCCGAGGCCCGGGATCCCCACACCGCCGGGCACCTGCGGCGCATCGGCTCGTACACGTACGCGCTGGCGCGGGGCGTCGGGCTGTCTCACGAGGAGGCGACGGCGGTGGAGGTCGCGTCGGCGGTGCACGACCTGGGTAAGCTGAGCCTATCGGACGAGCTGCTGACGAAGCCGGGGCGGCTGAACGAAGACGACTGGGAACGCATCAAGCAGCATCCGCTGCACGGCGAACGGCTGATCGGCGATTCGCCGAAGTTCGAGGTGGAGCGCGCCGTGGCGCGGTGGCACCACGAGCGATGGGACGGGTCGGGGTATCCCGACGGACTGAAGGGGCCGCAGATCCCCCTGTCGGCACGCATCGTCGCGGTGGCAGACGCGTTCGACGCGCTGACGACGCAACGGCCGTACAAGCCGGCCTGGCCGGTCGAGATGGCGTGCGCCGAGATCGTGCGGGAGCGCAACCGGCTGTTCTGCCCGATCGTGGTCGACGCGATGCAGGGACTGTGGCGGAGCGGACGTCTGCACGACCTCGTGCTGGCCACGGACCGCGACGAGGCGGCGCTTGCGTATCACGACGACTTTACGAACGTAGCGTAAGCGTATCGAAACGCCCCCTGTCTCAAGACTGAAATGTCTCTGCGGAAGCGTCGCAGCGGGTGCGTCGCTTTCGATGCGTAACCTCGTACAACGCCGCCACACGGTGTTCGGGTAAACGCGATCAACCCTCATTGACCGCGCCGGAAACCCGCAAACGGGACAACGCCAGATTCGGACCTAGGGAAGGGGGAGGGCGCTCCCCGATTCCGAGGCGTCGCCGTGAGGCCAAACATCGATATGTGAGAACCGCCGCGGCTTATGCGGTTGGCCGGCGCTGGACGCGCACCAGGGGCCGGTTCCGCAGCTTCCATCCGTGCCATTCGGCTCTCACCGGGGTCAACAGAAACGCGAGTGGCGTCCGAAGTTGACTTCAAGGGGTTGGGACGAGCCTGCGTGCGCAGCAGGCCCGGACATGGGGGTGTGTTCTGAAGGCTTCACGCATTACGACGCAGTTGCGCCGTTCGTTGGTGCAGGTGCGCTGGATCCCGCTTGCGGTGATCCTTGGCGCATCATCGGGCCTTTTTGCACTGACGCTGGCATCGGGGAACGAAGGAACGGCACCCGACGCGACGTACGTCGAGTTCCCGCCGGTCGAACCGGTGGGCCCAGGCGATGTCGCGGCGAGGGACCCCCAGGCCAGTGCGCTCGATCCCGGCCCGGTGTCCGGGCCGCCCGCATCGGCGCCGGTGACGCCCGGGGACGACGGGCTGGTGATCACGCCGCCGGAGGCGTATGCACCGGACGAGGAGGGCGCGCCCGTGGCGCAGTTCAACGCGTGGGTGCAGGTCACGGAGAGAGCGGAGGTCCTTCGCAGGGGCGAAGCTCACCCGGGAGGTCGCGGATCCTCGCAGTCGTCTGTCAGCGAGGGCGCGCTGGGGTTGCCCACGCCGGTCGCCACGATCACGGTGACACCTGTCGTGGCGGACGCGACGGCTCTGCCGACGGTGCTGGCGACGCTGATCCCGGAAGGTGACGCCACCGTTACGGCGACGCCGACCGGCACGGCGACACCAACGCCGGTGCCGACGTTCACGCCCACGGCCACGACGGACGATCCGGATCCAACCGACACGCCGGTCCCCGCGACGGACACGGCGACGCCGGTCCCGCCGGCGCCGCCGTCATCGACAGCCACGGCGGCGAACACCGCCACGGAGACGGCGACGCTCACGCCGACCAGGACGGCGACGAACACGGCGACGAGCACCCCGGCAAACACGGCGACGTTTACGCCGGCGCCGGCCCCGCCGACGAATACACCGCAGGCCCCGACATCGACCGCTTCACCAACGCACACGGCGGCGGCGGTCGCCACGGACACTGCAACGGCCGCCGCAACGGCCACGCCGACGGTGGGGAGCCTGGCCGGGACGCCGACGCCCACGCCGACGACGGGAGTGCCGTCGAACGAAGACATAACACCGCTGGGGACGGCGACCTATACGCCGACCAGGACGCCGACGCCCGTGCCGCCGACGCCCACACCGACGGCGACGCGCACTCCCACGCCTACGCCCACCCGGACACCGACTCCAGTTGCTCCGACGCCGACCCGGACGCCGACGGCGACGCCCACGCGCACGCCGACCCGGACACCGACATCGACGTCGACGCCGACCCGGACGCCGACCCCGGCGCCGCCGCCGACGGCCACACCGACGCCGGGCTCGGGCACGCGGGACAAGTTCCTGCAGCCGTTCTCATCGTCGTCGGTGTGGAACATGCCGATCGGGTCGAACGCGGCGTACCAGAGCATCTACCTGCCGAACACGGAATACGTGCACGAGGACGAGATCTTGGGCATGAACGCCGCGGCGCCGCTGCGCCAGACGTACGACCGGAACGCCTGGGACGCGACGTGCAGCGGCGGCTCCTCGTTCGGCCAGTTCCCGATCCCGGACGGGTTGACCACGGACGTGACCTCGGGCAGCTACCTGCCGAACAACACGGGCGCACTCGTGGAGCAGGACGGACGCACGATCCAGGAAGGGATCTGGGTGGCACGCTGCTCGAGTACGGGCCCGCTCTATTGGGGCCTGACGCTGGGCCAGCACGACATCTATGGCGACGGCGTGAGTGGCTTTTACGGCGGCCACGGGGGCTCCGGGCTCTCGGCCGTGGGCGGGTCGCTGCGGCTGTGGGAAGTGAACGGCTCGGGGGCGATCCAGCACGCGCTGAAGGTGACGTTGCCCGTGAGTTCGCTGAGCAATTGCAACAGCGGGTACCGCTGGCCGGCCCAGATCGCCGACTCCGGCTACGGCGACTCCGGTTCCTGGTCGTACTACTCCGGCAGCGTCTGCGACATGCGCATGGGCAGCCTGATCGCCATTCCGCCGACCGAGAACTGCAGCACGCTGGTCTCGGCGACGCTGGCGCGGCGGATCTGCCAGGCGCTTCAGGACTACGGCGCGTACGTGGTGGACACCCACCCGGACGTCTCGGGTTGGAGTCCGAGCACGCTGAACGGCGAGATCGGTACCGCGCCGGCCGTCAACGCGGTGGGCGGCCAGCTGCTGTCGGTCTTCGCGAAGCTGAAGGTCGTGACAAACAACGGACCCTCTAGTGTGGGCGGAGGGGGCACGCCACGGGTACCGTTGGCCCCGCCCATCAGCAACTAACGCCCCACGGCGGGTTAATTCTCGGGTTATTCCTTCGGGCCGGGCGCAGAGCCGAATCTGCGCCCGGCCCGTTTGACCGCGCTGCGCACGCCCGAATGGGTCCGGGGTGATGTACCCTCTCCGGGTCACACCGTTCCTCCGCAGTCGCAGACGGCAGAACCCCGCCATTCTTCGCCGCCGCTTGACGGCGTCTGAAACGCTCACGCAGGGAGGCGTATGCTCCGCTTTACCCTCGTCTGGGCACTGTGCCTCGGCATCATCGCTACCGCTGCGCCTGCCCGGGCCACGGCGCCTATTCCACGCGAGAACGCTGACGTGGACCAGAACGGCGTCGTGAACTCGGCCGACCTGCTGCACGTGGTGCGGAAAAGCCACCCGCGGGCCGACGTGACTCGGGACGGGAAGGTAAACTCGGGCGACGCGTTGTTCGTCCTGCAGAACTACGGACCGCTGCCACGCGACAAATACAAGCAGCCCTTTGCCACCGATTCGCCCTGGAACTTGCCGATCGGCTCCGGCGCCACGTACACCGACGCGGCGTTCACCATTTCGCGGGATTACACGGTCATCGACGTGGACCACTGGATCGTGACCAAGCCGTCGGACCCGTTGTGGGAGATCATCAGCGACCAGGACACGTGGCTGGGGCCACGCTGTGCGGCGACGGCCGCCAGTGGGCGCATGGCCCGGTTCCCCGACGACGTCGTGGTGGCCGACGTGTCCGGCGGGCACGTACCGAACAACGCGGCAGCGATTCTGCAGCCGGACGGCCGGACGATCGTGCAGGTGAACGCGCTGGCGCGTTGTGCGGCGGCCGGGCCCGTGTACGGCGTGCCGGTCGAGACGGTCGACATCTACGGCCAGGGGATCCCGGGCGGGCACGGCGGGTCGGGCCTTTCCAGCATTGGGGGGACGGTACGGAAGGGGGAGCTGCTGTCCGGGAGCATCAAACACGCCCTGAAGGTGAACATCCCTTGCGCGCTGTACTGCTCGCCCGCGAGCGGGCCGGGCGGCGGGCCGGGGTGGCGCTGGCCGGCCACGACCTCGGACCGCCACTGCGGCGGGTACGCATGTGGCTACGGAGGCACCGTTGAGGGCTTGCAGATGGGCTCGCTGCTGGCGCTGCCGCCGGGACTCACGATCGGGAACATCATCGCTCCGGGGAAGGACTGGCCCGCAGGGATGGAGACAGAGGTTGGGCGGCGCCTGTTCTACGCCTTCCAGAACTACGGTGCGTACGTGGTGGATGATCTGGTGTGGAATGGCACGGCCTACGCGCTGCACGTAGAGCGCGGCGTGCGGCAAGAGGTGGTGGACACGTACGGCATCGACATCGACGATGCGACGGCGTCCTGTGGGGGCGCCTGCGGAGCGTACTGGCGGGACTGGCACCGGATCTGGCTGAACCTGAAGGTGGTGGCCAACAACGGGCCGGCGTCCGTCGGCGGTGGCGGCATCCCGCGGGTATCGCTGGCTCCGCCGATCGGTAACTGAGGGGCGGCGGCGACGACCTACTGCCCGTGGACGGCAGGAGCGCCGGTCGTGGCCGCTAGAATAGGCATGTGAGCCCCGCACGCTTCTCCGAACAGCTTTCCCGGGTCCCGACGGGCCCCGGGGTGTACATCATGCGGGACGCCGAGCAGCACGTGATCTACGTGGGCAAGGCGGCGAACCTGCGCAGCCGTATGCGCTCGTACTTCGGCAGCCCGCTGAGCATGGAGCCGAAGACCCGGGCGCTGTCCGAGTCCATCGCCGACTTCGAGTACGTGGTGACCCACACCGAAGCAGAGGCGATGCACCTGGAGGCGGAATTGGTGAAGCGGCACCAGCCGCTGTTCAACATTCGCCTGAAGGACGACAAGCACTATCCGTATCTGAAGGTGGATCTGGCGGATTCGTGGCCGCGCATCTACATCACCCGGCGGGTTGAGAAGGACGGTGGCCGGTACTTCGGGCCGTTCGCGAACGCCGGGTCCGTCCGGCGGACGCTGGACCTGGTGAACAAGCTGTTCCCCTGGCGGTCGTGCACCAAGGCGATCACCGGGACGGATCCGCGGCCCTGCCTTGACTACTACAT
This sequence comes from uncultured Dehalococcoidia bacterium, assembly GCA_964371355.1. Classification (GTDB taxonomy): domain Bacteria; phylum Chloroflexota; class Dehalococcoidia; order DSTF01; family JACRBR01; genus JACRBR01. Next base: position 26,063 of record CAYJMG010000001.1, on the reverse strand, counting down.
CAACCGCTGTATCGCGCCCTGTACGTCGTACTGCACGAAAGAGGAGTACGACGAGGTGATCCGGCAGGTGATCCTGTTCCTGGAAGGACGGACCGAGGAGGTGGTGCGCGACCTGAAGCGCGAGATGGCCGGGGCGGCAGCGGCGCTGGAATACGAACGGGCGGGACGGATCCGCGACCAGCTCCAGGCGATCGAGCGGGTGACCGAGCGGCAGACGGTGGCCAGTACACGGCCGGGTGAGGAGGACGTGTTCGGACTCGCGCGGGATGAGGCGGACGCCGTGGTGCAGGTGCTGTTCATCCGGGGTACTCGTATGGTGGGGGCGGACAGCTTCACGATGGACGGGACGAAGGGCGAGAGCGACGCGGACATCGTCGCTAGTTTCGTGAAGCAGTTCTATGAGTCGGCGACGTACGTGCCGCGGCGGGTCATCGTGCCGATGGCACTCCCGGAGCAGGGGACGATCGAGGCGATGCTCGCCGACCGTCGCGGGACGAAGGTGGAGGTGCTGGTCCCGCAGCGGGGGGAAAAGCGGGGGCTGGTGGAGATGGCGGCGAACAACGCCCGGGAGTCGATGGACATGGCCCGGGTGAAGTGGCTGGCGGACGCCGACAAGCGCGGGGTGGCGCTGGACGAACTGCAGGAGGCCCTGGACCTGCCGGCGCGCCCGGGGCGGATCGAGTGTTACGACATCTCGAACATCCAGGGAACGTCGTCGGTCGGGTCGATGGTCGTGTTCCGGGACGGGCACCCGAGGCCGCAGGAGTACCGCCGGTTCCGGATCCGGACGGTGGAGGGGGCGAACGACTTCGCGTCCATGGCCGAGGTGCTGCGCCGCCGCTTCCGCCGCGCCCGGGAGCAGCTTCTGCGTGACACCGGGGCGGAGGCGCCAGAACTCGATGCGGAAGCGGAGGCGGGCGATGGGCGGCGGAACGGGCGGGACGAGTCGTTCGCGGCACTGCCGGATCTGGTGATCATCGACGGCGGCAAGGGGCAGCTCTCGGCGGCGCTGGACGTGATGCGGGAGATGGGGGTGAAGCAGATTCCGGCGGTGGGGCTGGCCAAGCAGCATGAGGAGATCTACGTCCAGGACGTGTCGGAGCCGGTGGTGCTGCCACGGACTTCGCAGGCGCTGTATTTGGTCCAGCGCATCCGGGACGAGGCCCACCGCTTCGCCATCACCTACCATCGCGGGGTGCGGAAGAAGGTGGGGTTCCAGTCGGCGCTGGACACGGTCCCAGGGGTGGGGCCGAAGCGGAAGAAGGCGCTGCTGCGCAGATTCGGCTCGGTGAGAGGGATCCGGGAGGCCACGGTGGAAGACCTCGCCTCGACGGTCGGATTTACAGTGAAGCTGGCCGAACAGGTGAAGGCGGCGCTGTGACCGGCGCCGGCGATTGACTTGACAGAACCTTCATCCAATGGTGGGCGCCCCGACGACCCGTACTGCGAGCAGCGGGAGCGGATGCTGGATCTGCTGCGGCGCCATGTGAGAGACCGCCGCGTTCTCGATGCGATGGCGACTGTGCCGCGCGAACGTTTCGTCCCGCCCGACCTCCGGTCGCGGGCGTACGACGATTCAGCGCTGCCCATCGGCGAGGGACAGACGATTTCGCAGCCGTTGATGGTGGGACTGACGCTGGACGCGGCCGGGATCAACCCGGAGGACCGCGCGCTGGAAGTGGGCACGGGCTCGGGGTACCAGGCGGCGGTGTTGTCGTTACTGGTACGGGAGGTGGTGACGGTGGAGCGCCTGGCGCCGCTTCGCCAACGGGCTGAGGCGATCTTGAGAGAGATGGGATACCAGAACGTAACCGTCGAGCAGGCGGGCGACGTCCTGGGGTGCCCCGCACGTGCACCGTACGACGCGATCATCGTGGCGGCGGGGGCCCCGCACGTCCCGCGGCCGCTGCTCGATCAGCTCGCGCCTGGCGGTCGGCTCGTGGTGCCGGTGGGGGAGCGGCGCCGGCAGGAGTTGGTGCGGGCCACGAAGACGGCGCACGGAGTGGAGGTCGCCCGGCTGGGCGCGTGTGCATTTGTACCGCTCATCGGCAAAGAAGCGTGGGAGGATGAGCGAGGACGGCGAGGCTTCGATTAGGGAGCGAACGCCCGGATAGCATAGGCGAATCGACGGGTGAGTGGCGCATTTTGAATTCGTATCACCATGTCGTGAAAAAGATACACATGCCTGCTGGACAACAACGGGTTACCCGTTTACAATCGCCTAGCACTTCCCCCAAGTGGCGCTTTCGCAAACGAGACCCGGCTTTCATGTCGAGGGCACAATGGACGAACACATTGGGCACTTTCTCAACTTCCTGTCGGTCGAGAAAGGCGCGTCCGGTAACACCATCCTCGCGTACAAGAACGATCTCACCCAGTTTGACAGCTACATCACCGGCCTGCGCGGCAACGGCAAACCACGCGAGTGGGAGCAGTTGGAGCGCGACCTGATCGTCGACTACGTGCTGAGCCTCAAGCGCAAGAACTACGCTGAGGCGACGGTGGCGCGGAAGGTCGCGGCGATCAAGTCGTTCTTTCAGTACATGCAGGCTGAAGGAAGCATTCGGCGCAACCCGGCGGAGAACATCGATTCACCGCGCGTCGGACGCTCGCTTCCGAAGCCGTTGTCGGTGACGGAGGTCGATGAGCTGCTGGAGCAACCGCTGAAGCGCAACACGCCGGAGTCGCGGCGCGACCGCGCGATGCTGGAGCTGCTGTACGCGACGGGATTGCGGGTGACGGAGCTGGTGTCGCTCAACGTCGAGGACATCAACATGACCCCGCCGCACCCGTACGTGCGCTGCATGGGCAAGGGGCAGAAGGAGCGCACGATCCCGATTCACGAGCAGGCGGCGGCGGCCGTCATCGACTACGTGAACGAGGGCCGGTCGGCCCTGGTGAAGAACCGGACCGAATCAGCGCTGTTCGTGAACCGGCGGGGCGAGCGGCTGACCCGCCAGGGGTTCTGGCTGATCCTGAAGCAGTACGCGAAGGACGCCGGGATCGCGAAGCCGGTGACGCCGCACACGTTGCGGCACTCATTCGCGACCCATATGCTGCGCGGAGGCGCACCCCTGCGCAACGTCCAGGAACTCCTCGGGCATGCAAACATCTCCACCACCCAGGTCTACACGCAGATCGCGAACGAGCACGTCCGCCAGGTGTACGACAAGGCCCATCCTCGCGCTCGCTAGACGCGCGATGGACGGAGACCTCGACGGCCGTACCTTCCTGAGGACGGCCGTCTTCTTGTTCGCGACGCTGGGCGCGGTCCTGGTTGCGTGCGACGAGGACGGCGGCTCCCGCGCGACGCCGGCCTTCACGTCGACGGTATCCGTTGCACCGACGGCGACAGCGGCGGCGACAGCGACACCGCTACCCGGCCTCGCGATGCTGATCGACACGCGGGGCGCGCCGCCGGACAACGACCCCATCGCTCTCGCCGCACGCTATCGGAAGACGTTTGGACTGGCGCCGGCGGCGAAGGCGTTCGCGGGTGAGGCGGCGGCGGGATCGTCGCGCGAGTTCATCGTGTCACGCATCACGGGGGCGACGCTGGCGCACAGCGCACCGCCGGAGAACGTGACGATCGCGGCGACGCTGCAGGCAGTGACGGCGCACGCGTACTTCTACACCGACGACGCGATCGAGGCCGATCCGGCGGCCGTGCAGGAGGCCTCGGATCTGTTCGAGGCGAGCGTGTGGCCCGTGGTGACAGGCGTGTTCGGTGAGCCGGCGATCCCCGGCGTGGACGGCGACCCGCGCATCATCGTGCTGCAGGCGGACCTGGGCGGTGGTGTGGGCGGGTACTACTCCGGCGACGACAGCTACGTGAAAGCGGTACGGCCACTGAGCAACGAGGCGGAGATGGTGTACCTGGACCGCACGCTGCGGCCGGGCGGCGCCGCGTTCAACGTCGTGCTGGCGCACGAGCTGCAGCACATGATCCACCGTCGCAACGACGAGGGTGAGGAGTCGTGGGTGAACGAAGGATTGTCGGAAACCGCGCTGCTGCTGGCGGGCGGCGCCGGCTCGACGATCGACCGGTTCGCGTCGAGCCCGGAGACGCAGCTCAATGATTGGGACACGTCGGGCAGCAGCCAGGCGCACTACGGCGCGGCGGCCGCGTTCCTGCGGTACATCGCGGATCGCGTCGGAGGTGCGCTCGGCCTCGACCAGGCGGGGCGTGATGCGGTGCTTGGCGGGATCGGGCGGGAACCGGCCGACGGGCCGGCGGGCATCGACGCGTATCTCGCGAAGGAGGCGCCCGCGCTGACATTCCGGTCGCTGTTCGCGGACTGGATCGCGGCGAACGTGCTGAGCCAGCCGGAGGGGCCGTACGCGAGCCCGTCGCGGCCGGTGGAGGCCCAGGTGCAGTACGAGCTGGCCCCGGGCGACAGCGCGGAGGGCGAGGCGCACCAGTTCGGGGCCGACTACTACGCGCTCACTGGCGTGTACGAGGGAGGCGAGTACGTGGTGCGGCTCCGGGGCGAGGAGGAGGTCGGCGTACTGCCGCCCGGGGCGCTCGAGGAAGGGCCGATCTGGTGGTCGAATGCAGGTGACGGGATCGACACCGCGCTCACATACCGCGCGCACGTGGGGACCGGCGCGGTGGTGACGTTCCGGAGCTGGTACGACATCGAGCCGTGGTACGACTTCGGGTACGTGTCGGTCTCGACGGACGGCGGGGCGACGTGGGAGGCGGTGGCGAGCGAGCACACGACGGCGGACGACCCCGTGGCAGTGGCACTGGGGCCCGGGCGGTACGGGACGAGCGGCGGGGATGAGGCGCCGGCGTGGGTTGACGAGCGGGTGGATCTGGCGCGCTTTGCGGGCCAGGACGTGCTGCTCCGATTCGAGTACGTGACCGACGGCGGGACGCATGGGCCGGGGTGGGCCGTGCGCGACGTGCGGCTGGAGGGGGCGGGGTCGTCGATGGAGGCGGGAGAGCCAGAGGTGGCGGGGTGGGCGTACATCGACCGGCCGCTCGCGCAGACGTACATCGTGCGGCTGATCCTGACGCGCGATGACGGGACGGCGGAGGTGCGCGACATGGCGCTCGACCCAGCGCAGACCGGCGCGCTGCGCTTCAGCACGGAAGGAGTAGCGGACGCGGTGGTCGCCATCGCCGGGACGGCCGAGGGTACCAACCAACCGGCCCCGTACACCGTCGAGCTTGCGTCGCCGTGAGACCTGCGCGTAGCCGCGCTCACGGGTAACCTGCCCCCGTGCCAGACCCAGACCTTCGTGCCCGACTCGACGCCGCGATCGACGTACTGGACGACGCGCAGCGTAAGCGCCTGCTCGACTGGGCCGGCGGCATCAACCGCAAGATCGCGAACGCGCGGGCGCCGGGCACCAGCATCGGGCCGCTGGCGGAGCTGCTGCACATCAGCAACCTGGGTGCGGCCGAGGGCCGCGCGACCTACCGCCTCGACGTGACTCCGGAGCTGCTGAACCCGCACGGCGTGCTGCACGGCGGGGCTGTGTACACGATGGTGGACTACAGCATGGGCGGCGCCACGATGGCGGTGCTGCCCGAGGGCCAGATCTGCGCGACCATCGAGATCAAGATCAACTACCTGGCCTCCGTCCGCGGCGGCACACTCACCTGCGTGACGGACGTCGTGAAGCAGGGCCGCACCATCGTGTTCCTCGAGTCGAAGGTCACTGATGAGAAAGGCAAGCTTGTCGCGACCGCCAGCGGTTCCTTCGCCGTGATAGGAAGTAGGGAGTAGGGATCACAAGCTGCGACAAGTACCAACGACCAAAGCCTAACGACCAACGACTAACGACTAACGACTAACGACTAACGACGAACGAGGCACCCATGGCGACGATTTCCTCCGTCCACGCGCGCGAGATCCTCGACTCTCGCGGAAACCCCACGGTCGAAGTCGACGTGCGGCTGTCTGACGGCGCCTTCGGCCGTGCCGCGGTCCCATCCGGCGCCAGCACCGGCGAGCACGAGGCCGTCGAGCTGCGGGACGGTGACAACAAGCGCTACGGTGGCAAGGGCGTGCTCACCGCATGCGTGAACGTCAACCGCCAGATCGAGCCGGAGATCCAGGGGATGGACGCCGGCGATCAGGCCGGGCTCGACCGCAAGCTGATCGCGCTGGACGGCACCGCGAATAAGGATCGGCTGGGCGCCAACGCGATCCTGGGCGTGTCGCTGGCGAACGCAAAGGCGTCGGCGGCGTCGGCGGGGCTGCCGCTCTGGAAGTACCTGGGCGGGCCTTCAGCACGGCTGATGCCGGTGCCGATGTTCAACATCCTGAACGGCGGTAAACACGCCACGGACTCGACCGACTTCCAGGAGTTCATGGTCATGCCCCTCGGCGCGCCCTCGTACAAGGAGGGCCTCCGCTGGGCGGTTGAGGTCTACCACGCCCTCGCGAAGGTGCTGAAGAAGAAGGGCCACCAGACCAACGTCGGGGATGAGGGCGGGTTCGCACCGTCGCTCGGCGGCAACGAGCCCGCGATCGAGGTCATTCTCGAAGCGATCGACGCCGCCGGGTACAAGGCAGGCACGGACATCGCGATCGCCCTCGACCCCGCGTCCAGCGAGCTCTTCGACGCGAAGCAGGAGAAGTACGTCCTGCCCATCGAGAAGAAGTCGCTGACCAGCGAAGAGCTGGCCGCGCACTGGGCGTCGTGGGCCGAGAAGTACCCCATCGTGTCGATCGAGGACGGCATGGCCGAGGACGACTGGCGCGGCTGGGCCCAACTCTCACAGCGCATCGGCGACCGCACGCAGCTCGTCGGCGACGACCTGTTCGTCACGAACACCAGGCGCATCGCGCGCGGCATCGAGGAGCGCTCGGCGAACAGCGTGCTGATCAAAGTGAACCAGATCGGCACGCTCACCGAGACCCTGGAGGCCGTGAAGATGGCAGCGGACGCCGGCTGGACGTCCGTCATGTCCCACCGCAGCGGTGAGACCGAGGACAGCACCATCGCCGACCTCGCGGTGGCGACGGGATGCGGGCAGGCGAAGCTGGGGGCGCCGGCGCGGTCGGATCGGACGGCGAAGTACAACCAGCTCCTGCGGATCGAGGAGGAGCTTGGGCGGGCCGCGCAGTACGCGGGGTGGGACGCACTCAAGGTGCGCCGGTAGACTGACCTGATGTCCGCGCCCGATCACTACGCCACGCTCGATCTGCACCCCACCGCCACCGACGCCGAGATCAAGCGCCGGTATCGCCAGATCATGCGCGAGGTGCACCCCGACGCCAACAAGGACGACCCCGCTGCCAACCGCAAGGCCGCCCGCGTGAACGCCGCCTACGAGGTGCTCGGCGACCCCGAGAAGCGCCGCGCCTACGACGAGCAGTTCTCCCCTCGGCTCCGCAATCGCCGTTACGAGCAGTGGGCGGCGGCGCCCGACTGGGAGGACATCGTCGCCGAACATGTCCCCCCAAAGCGCCCGGCACACAAGCATCACCCCGCGCCGACCATCGAGCCGGACGAGATCGAGGTCGACATGGCGGAACTGCGCGAGACCCCGCGGGTGAAGCGCCGAATCGTCATCACCAATCCCTGCGCCTGCACGCTGGAGGGCGACGTCTCCACCTCCGAGCCGTGGGTGTGGGGCCCCATCGGGCGCTTTACCGTCGGGCCCAACGCGACCCTGGAGTTCGATATCGAAGTCGTCGCCCGCAAGGTCGCCTTCCCCGGCATCTCGCGCGTGCAGTTCGTGACCCGCGACTGGACCGGCACCGTCCCCGTGAAGATCACTGGCTACGCGCCGAAGGTTCGCCGCTACGTCCGCCCGACCGAGTCTGCCTTCGTCCCCTCCCGCCGGAGAAAGACGTTACGCCAGTTCTGACATTGGTCGTTTGATGGTCCTATAACCCAAAACCTATAACCTACAACCTATGACGTTCCCCACCCCCGGCCAGCGTGTCAGCGGGATCCCCTTCCCCGATGCCTACGCGCTCCCCGGGAAGCCCGATGACGCCGCTGGCGCCGCCTCCCACGACGCCTATCGGCAGACGCAGTTCGTTCTCGGTGGCGACCTGCGGCTCTTCACCGAGGGCATGAACCTCCAGCTCAAGCTGCTGCACGACTCGTCGCACTCCCGCTTCCGCACGCACGTGTACGCGGCCGTGGTCAGCACATGGTCGCGCGCGTACGCCGCCATGGCCGACGCCTGCCTGCTCGTCACGCGCGGGTCGTACGCGTCCGTGCCGAACCTGGTGCGGTCGGCGTGCGAGCTCATCGCCGTCGAGTACCAGGTGAAGCAGGAGGAGTTCGGCGAGTACGCCGGCTGGCTGATGTCGCACCTGCAGCCCGACGAGGAGCGGAAGGCCTTCGACGCCGGCATGGGCCACTTCTTTGCTGGCACCACCATCGCCGCTGACAGCGAGCTGCGGCTCGTGTATCGCGCCGCCAGCGACCTCGGCCGCCCGAACTTCGGCGCCACCCTCGCCCTCACCGGCCCCGAGTCGAACAACGCGCGCCTCGCGTACGCCTTCGACGACCGCGCCTTCCACTGCGCCTGGGCGGAGATCGAGCTCGGCTGGCTCCTCCGCCTCTGCGAGCGCCAGCTGGCCGTCGCCGCCCACATGCGCGACGTCTTCAACGTCACGCCGGACACCCACGCCGCCGTCGCCGGCCACGCCCGCCGCGTCCAGGAGGCGCTCGACAACCCGGACCGCGCCCGCCTTGAGGAAGTCGACGACGACAACATGAAGCGCTGGCTAATCCACAACTTCCGCCGCCAGCCCTCAGGCGCCCCGAAGAAGTGGCTGCTCTGACGAACGAGCTACACGAGTCCTCGTTGACTAAAGAGTTGCCGCATCGATTCAATAATCGGTTCGCTCGGAGGGGGAACAGGCAGCTCCTCTGTCAGCACGGCGAGACGTTCCTCGTTATTCCCCATCCGTTTGTTCCAAGCCTTGCGCTGCTGCCGTAGAACGCCCAAATACTGCTTGACGGCTTGCCTCTTTCCGCGCGGGTCTCTCATCACGCTCAGGCTGCTCGACCTGACCGCGCTCTCCACAAGTCGATGCGCGACCAGTTCGACAACGGCTGGGTCATGTGCTTGTTGGTTCTCGATGTAGTCTAGAGCCCCCGAGCGAATCAAGGCCTTGCCGAAGGGGGCCAGATCAATCTCGGCGCAATAGTCATTCACGGCCGTGACCATTACCGCCGGATGCTGCAGCCCATCTCCTTCATTCGCCATTTGCTCGAGGACGGGCATCACCACCGCGGCCAGACGCGCGGCAGCTTCGATTCGAATCTGATACACAACCTGGATCGCTGCTTTCCGCGGGTCGCTAGGCAACACTGGGACCTCCTCTCCGATACCTCGAATAAGTATCGGATTGGAGTGGAGCGCAATTGAGACAAATTGGGCTACACACTCGCCACGCACACCCGCCCCACCTCCCCCGCATACCCCGCCACCTCCGCTCGCACACGCCCCTCATCCCACCCCAGCCGCCCCGCCATCACGCGCGCCGCTCGCTCCGCGCCGTCCAGCGCGTGGCACTTGCTCCACCCCACCGGCAGCCGCCGCAACAGCACGTCGCCCAGCGTCGCCGCCTGCTCCCGCTCCACTGCGTACGCCACCTGCCCCAGCACCTCCGGATTGTGCGCGCAGATCCGCTCCCCCAGCCCCGTATCCTCCGCGATCACCGCCTCCACCTCCCCCCGCCGCCCCCCATAGACCGCTAGCGGATCACCCGCGGCCACGGACGCCGCGAACGAACCTCCGGCCTCCGACTTCCGACCTCTGACATCCCTTCCTGACGCTGCGCAGTGCTTTCCGATCGCCCCCAGTGCCACCCGCGCCAGCGACCGGTACGTCGTGAGCTTGCCGCCGACGATAGACAGCAGGCCGCCGGGCCCGCCGCGCTTGGCGTGGTCGATCACGAAGTGGCTGCGCGAGATCGTGCTCTCGTCCTCGCCGTTCGGCGTGTAGGGCAGTGGACGGACGCCGCTGTACGTGTACAGGACGTGCTCTCGCCGCAGCGGCGTCGATGGGAACAGGCGTGTCGCCTCGTCCAGCAGGTACGCCAGTTCCTCCGGCGTGCACCGCGCCTCCGACGGGTCGCCCTCGTGCCGCCGGTCCGTTGTGCCAATCAGCGTGTACCCGTACCACGGCAGGATGAAGAACGGCCGCCCGTCCGCCTTCGCCGACGCGAAGATCGCGTGCGTGGGCGCCCCCGGCCACTCGGCGACCAGGTGGCTCCCCTTCGTGCCACCCAGCAGCCGGTCGTGCCGCTCGGCGTCCGTCCCCGCCAGCACCTTGTCCACCCATGGCCCCGCCGCGTTCACCACGACCTTCGTCTGGATTTCGTGGATCACAGCCGCCTCCGGCTGTGTCCCGGCGATTTCGTCCCTCACGACCACGGCCCGCAGCCTGTGCCCCGGTGACACGATGCCCGTCACCGCCGCGTGGTTCAGCGCGACACCGCCCGCGTCCGTGAAGTCTCGCACCGCCTCTGCGGCCAGCCGCTCCGGGAACTCCACCTGCGCGTCCGACATCAAGTACGCCGCTCGTAACCCCTGGCGGTTCAGCCCCGGCTCGTACCCCGCGAGCGCGCGCTCCGGCATCGCCCGGTGCCACGGCAGGGACTTCCGCAGCGAAAACAGGTCGTACAGCACCAACCCTGCCCGCACCTTCCACCCCGGACGGGCGTCGCCCGCATACACCGGCACCAGCAGCCGCAGCGGTCGCACCAGGTGCGGCGCCTCCCGCACCAGCGTTTCCCGCTCGTGCAGCGATTCGTACACCAGCCCGAACTCGCCGTGCTCGAGATACCTCAGGCCGCCGTGGATCAGCCGCGTCGATCGCGACGTCGTCCCCGCCCCGAAGTCCTCGCGCTCCACCAGCAGCGTCCGGTACCCCGCGAGCTGCGCCTCCCGCGCGATCCCCGCCCCGTTAATCCCCCCGCCGACAACGACAACGTCGAACTCCGTCCGCGCGATGTCCGCCAGCGATGGACGCGCGACTCGCCATGACGTCATGGCACCGCCTTCGTAGTGTTAAACCACGAGTCGTTGGCCGGCGTAAGTGCCTCGACCACATCCCGGAAGAACTTGCCTTGGAAGTCAACCCTGGTTCCATTCGTGAGGAACACACGCCAGACGTCCATAAGCCAGTTTCCTCTGAAGCGGTGATACCACTCCAGAAGTTCGATGTGCTCGATATGAGCGAGCTCAATCGTGACTGCGTGTCCCCGATAGAACCACGCGGTGACTCGAAGTGCTATGGGGCGGTAGAACAGGTGTTGATTTGTGAGGGTCACGACGCCCGTCGTGTAGATAGGGAATCTGTAGAGTCTTGCGCCCAAGATTCGAAGGCGAGCAGTTTCACCGACTGAAATCTCTGGCTCTGGGTGAGCGAGGAGGAGGCCCCACAGCCTGACCAGGAATCCACTCACTCTGCCCACCCCTTCGCGCGCTCGACGGCCCGCCGCCATCCCGCCACCAGCGCATCGCGCCCCGAGGCGGGCATGCGCGGCTCGAACGTGCCGCCGTTCTTCCAGATCCCCGCGATCTCGTCCCGGTCCTTCCAGAACCCGACAGCCAGCCCCGCGAGGTACGCCGCCCCCAGCGCCGTCGTTTCCGGCGTCGCCGCCCGCACGACCGGCCGCTGCAGCACATCCGCCTGCATCTGCATCAGCAGGTTGTTCTCGACTGCACCGCCGTCCACGCGCAGCTCGGACATCCGTACGCCGGTCTCGCGCTCCATCAGCTCCACCACGTCCAGCGTCTGCAGTGCGATCGACTCCAGCGTCGCCCGCGCGATGTGCGCCGAGGTCGTGCCCCGCGTGATCCCCGCGATCGTGCCGCGCGCGTACATGTCCCAGTGCGGCGCCCCCAGGCCCGCGAACGCCGGTACCACGTACACGCCGCCGCTGTCGGACACCGAAGCCGCGAGCGCCTCACTGTCGGACGCGTGCTTGATGATGCCCAGCCCGTCGCGCAGCCACTGCACCGCCGCCCCGGCGATGAAGATGCTGCCCTCCACCGCAAACGCCTGCTCCCCGTCGATGCGAGATGCCACCGTCGTCAACAGCCCGTTTTGTGAGAACACCGGAGTTGCGCCCGTGTGCTGCAGGATGAAGCAGCCGGTGCCGTACGTGTTCTTCGCGCTCCCCGCCGTCCAGCAGCCCTGCCCGAACAGCGCCGCTTGCTGGTCGCCCGCGATACCCGCGATGGGGATCGGTCGCCCAAACACGGAAGGCTCGGTTTCGGCGATGACGCCGCTGCTGTCGACGACCTCCGGCAGCATCGACGCCGGGATGTCCAGCTCGGAGAGCATGCGGCTGTCCCACGCGCCCTCGCGCAGGTTGTACAACATGGTGCGCGAGGCGTTCGTGGCGTCGATGACGTGCTGCTTCCCGGCCGTGAGCTTGTGCACGAGCCAGGAATCCACCGTCCCGAACGCGAGCTGCCCCTTCTCCGCGCGCGCCTGTGTGTCCTGGCCGCTGTTGTCCAGCAGCCAGCGCACTTTCGTGCCCGAAAAATAGGCGTCGATTAGGAGGCCAGTACGCGTGCGGACTTCCGGCTCCAGTCCCCGCGCCCGGAGCTGCTCGCAGATGTCCGCCGTGCGCCGGCACTGCCAGACGACGGCGTCGTTGATAGCGCGCCCGCTCTCGCGATCCCACACCAGCGTGGTCTCGCGCTGGTTCGTGATTCCGATCGCCGCGACGTCGCGGGCCGAGGAGTGACCATCACCGAGCACCTTGTGGGCGGCGTTGAGCTGCGAGTTCCAGATGGCCTGCGGGTCGTGCGACACCCAGCCGGGTTGCGGGTAGATCTGCGGGAACTCGAACGCGGCCTGCTTGACGGGCACGCCATCGTGGTCGAACAGGATGGCGCGCGACGACGACGTGCCCTGGTCGAGCGCGAGGACGTACTTCGACATGGCGGCAGTGTACTGACGAGGGACGCTACGGGTTAGACGGGCTCGGTCTCCGCTTGACCATCGGGTGCACGTCGCGGGCGGCATCCGGATACTGCGCGACGAACTGGTACTGCCAGTTCTCGCGGACGGGCTCAGGCCACTCGCTCAGCGGCAAGTCGACGTACCCGAGCTTCAGCCAGAACGGCCACGCGTGCAGCGTGAAGAGGTAGATGTCCCGAGCCCCCGAAGTCAGTGCGTCGTCCTCCAGCAGACGTGCGATCTCAAGGCCGAGCCCGATCCCCCGAGCTGCCGGATCCACCACGACACTGCGGATGACGGCGTCTTGGCCGTAAAACTCCACGCCGCCCGCGCCGACCGCCGCTCCTTCGTGCTCGATGACGAGGAATCCGTCGATGAAGGGCTCGAGGAACAGCGGTGGAAGCTCGCCCGCCACGATGAGGGAGGCCAGCGCCGGGATGTCCTCGGGCGTCCCCCTGCGATACACGCACGCCTCCGCGCGGACAGGCCCTCTGCCGTCGAGTGGGAGCGCGGACTGACTCATGAGCGCCGCCATTGCGGCCGCGGGGTCAGCATCGGCGGCGCCAGCTTCGGCCACCGCCCCCATCATCTGCCGCATGCCAGGCGAGTCGCGCAGCTCGACCATCGCCCGGACGGCTTCGCGAGCGCGCTCCGGCGTCCAGTAGGCACCCGGTACGAACGGGGTCGCTGCGTCGGCCATATCACAGTGTAGCGGCGCACGCTGTTACGAACGCCGCTGCCTGCGGCGCCACGTGCGCCGCTACGTGCGCGGCTACGTGCGCGGCCGCTGCATCACGAACATCGCGCCGCCCGCACCGATTGCGACCAGGCCGATGCCGCCGATCACGATGTACAGCCATGGCACGCCGCCTTCCTCCGAGCCGCAGCCCCCGAAGCTCGGGATCTGGCGCGGCTGCCGCTCCGACCCGGCGGTCTCGCTGACCGCCGTCGCGGTCGCTGCCTCCTGCGCGAGTACCGTTGCGGTCGCGGGGGGCGCGGTCGCAGTGGGTGTCTCCGGTGTGGTCGTGCGCGTGGCGGTCAGGGCGGGCTCCGTTGCGGTCACGGTACCCGTCGTCGTCGCGCTTGGGGTGTTCGTGGCCACGGGTGTGCCAGTTGTCGTCGGTTCCGGTGTGTCCGTCGAGGCCGGCGTGTCCGTCGGGGCCGGTGTGTAAGTCGGCGTCTCGGTTGGGATCGGCGTATCCGTCGGGATCGGCGTACCCGTCGGGACCGGCGTGTCCGTCGGAGCCAGGGTGCCCGTGCTCGACGGCTCGGGAGGCGTCGTGCTGGACGGCTCCGGCGTGTTCGTCGGCGGCCGCTGTGTTGGTGTTGGCGTGGTGGCGGGCGTCGCTGTCTTCTTCGGCGTCTTCGTCGCTGTCGCTGTGCCGCGCGGCGGTGTCGGTGTCCCGTCCACCGTGCACGTCTGGATCGCGACGTCCTTCGACGGCCTGAGGGTCTTCATGTGCAGGCTGGCGCCCGGCCAAGCGGCGGCGCTGTTGCCCGCCCCTACGCCCGGATCCAGCGGGGACGCAAGGTGCCCGCCCCACAGGACGTACGACTCCCCGGAACCCTTGGTGATTGTGACGATGGTCTCGCGGTCGCCTGCCTTGCATGCGCCGCGCGCCTCCACCTCGTTGATGGCATCGAGCGTGGCGTTCACCACCGAGAAGTTGCCTGACGTGGAGCCGATCGGGCCTCCGGGTGAGGCAGGGCGGTCGGTGTCGAACGGCGCGAGATAGAGGTAGCCGCGCTTCGTGCTGTTCTCGTAGTTGCGGCAGACGGAGAACATGTACTGGCCAGGTCCGACGCCAGACGGGACCACGAGCCGGAACGGCACAGCCTCGCCCTCGACGTAATCGGAGTTGTTGTGCTGCAGCGCGCCGGTGATCCAGTTGCCGCCGGGCTTCGTCTCCCATTGCTCGAGCTTGACGCTGCTGGGCAGCTCGGTAACGGCGCTGGATGCATCGGCGAGCGCGGCACCGGCGACCAGCAGGATCGCGGCGGCACCGGCGGCGTGCAGGAGGTTGCGGTAGCGGCGAAGGGTGCGATCGCTGCGCATCACGACGACGGTATCGTCGGCGTCTCGGCGGATCTAAGAGGGAAAACTTGTAAATGTGAAAGGCGTGGGGGAAGTGATGACTTTCGGCAGGGAGAAGTGGCTCAACCGTCGCATCTCGGTTGCGTCTCAGTCTTGTTCCCAGTGTTTCAGGATCGCTTCCTGCTCCGGCGTGGTCCGCACGCGCAGCGCGGCGACGATGGCGGGGCGGTGCAGGAGATCCGGCATCTGCGCGTCCAGGATGGCGAGCAGGGCGGGTCGGTTAGTGCCGGCGAGGAGCAGCGCGAGGTAGGCGTACAGCTCCTTGCTCACGCCGGCCCGCATGATCGCCAGGAGCTGGTCGTAGACGTCATCCAGTTCCCGCTCGACGATCGTCTCGGCGAGCTTCGTGAGCAGCCCTTCGTCCTTGCGGCCAAGCGCGTTCCGCACCAACTGTGCCATGCAGCGCGACAAGACCGCCGCCGGGGCCTCGCTCAACAGCCCGAGTACCGCCTCGACGAGCGCGGGGTCGTGCTCGCCGCCGACGAGCCACTGATAGACGGACACCTCGTGCCCCGTGGCCGCCAACAACTGCAGCGCCGTGTTCGCCGGCTCGGGCGACCAGTCGGGTGCATCGTTGACATGTTCTGCCGCGACATACGGGAAGATGTCCGGATCCGCCATCGCCACAATCTTCAGCCCCAACGCCCGCAAGTTCGCGGTGCCGTCGGCGCCACTCACCGTCTCGTAGGTCTCCGCCGCCCGTAGCCCGAGGTCGAGGTCACGCCGGTCTTCGAACTTCAGCAGGATCTGCGCGACACGCGCACGAAGGTGCGCGCCAGGATCCGCCTTCTCACCCCCTCCGTCGACCTCCGCGTACAACGCCCGGAGCTGCTCCCGGAGCTTCGGCAGCGGCCGCTCCAACAGCGCGTCGAGCGCCGCCTCCCGCGCGAGTCTGTCGCCCGCCGCCAGGATCTCGACGATGGCGTCGCGGAACGGCCCTTCCTCGCCCGAAGCGAGAATCTTCAGGCGCGAGAGATTGATCGAAGCGGAAGCCTTCTTACGCGGCGGCATGGGTTCAGCTGTACTCGAGGACGCGCACAGGGAACAGTCGTCCTATGCGTTTGTCAGCCGTGATGAGAATCGCATCTTGGGTGAATGCTATGGCCGCGATCAGTGCGTCGTTGAAGTGACGCCGTCGTTGGCGGGTGTCCATTCTCCCAAGCCAGGATCCTGCGATCCTGCATGCCTCAGATGAAACCGGGAGCCGTCGTGCGATCGCGGACAGGCTCGCGAAGGTGAGTTCACGTGCTCGGGTTACGCGGGGCGCCGCAAAATACTCGGTCTCGGCTACCGGATCGAAAGAAAGGTCGTGCACGCCGGCCAGTATTGCGTGCCGGACGACTTCGATCGCGTATGACTGTCGGTGCCAGTCGATGATGAAGGTCGTGTCGAGGTGGTGCCTCACCGCTTCCTCGCGTTGAGGTCCATGCGCGCACCCCAGTCACTCCTGACGCCCCGGACCACATCAATGCCACGGGCGCCCTTTGGCTCGCTTCCAGCCAGTCGGTTCAGGAAGTACAGCGCTTCCCTGCGTGTCAGCTTCGGTATCGGCGCGCCAAACGGTTCGCTACGGAGCCGTTCGAACTTCTCGGCCAGCGTCTCAGCGCGCCCTGGGCCCTTGCTATGACCGCGTGTGCTGGGTGACGTCACCATGTGAGCATGATACTTCATTGCGCATGTCACCCCAGCTCGGCGAGCGCCCGCTGCAACCGCGAGCGCAGGTCCGCCAGCCGCTCCGGCTCGATTGGCGTCCGGCGCGGCGCCTGCTGGAACTCCGGATTGTTCCACACCGGCCACGTCGGGTTCGGATCGTCCGCGTATCGCGGGAACAGGTGCCAGTGCAGGTGCGTCACCGAGTTCCCCAGCAGCTCGTAGTTCAGCTTCCGTGGCGCGAACGCCCGGCACACAGCCTCCGCCACCAGCGCCATCTCCTGGAGGAACTTCGCGCGCACTACCGGCGCCAGCTCGTGCAGCTCCGGCACGCACGTCTTCGAGAGGAAGAGCGTGTACCCCGGGTACATCTGGTTCCAACCCAGCACGGCGAACCCGGTCTCCAGCTCGGCCACAAGGTAGGGATTGCCCGCCGCTCCGGGGCCCGTCATGCCCGCGAACAGCCCGCAAATCTCACATTCCCCGTCCATGTCCCCTCGAATCGGAAAAGGCCGCCCGAAGGCGACCCAACAACCTACAACCTGCGACCCATAATCTACGCCCGCACTTCCATCAGCGGGATCACTTCCTCCCCCGTGTGCGACACTGGCGTGTAGATGCCGGCCTCGATGTCGGCGATGATGCGCTCGCCCTCTTCGATCAGGGCGCTCAGGAACTCCGGCTCGTCGACCGTCCGCACGATCTCGCCCTTCTTGAAGATGACGCCGCGCCCCTTGCCGCCGGCGATGCCGATGTCGGCCATCTTCGCCTCGCCCGGGCCGTTTACGACGCAGCCCATCACGGCTACGGTGATCGCCTTGCCCCGCTTCGCGAAGTACTCCTCAACCTTGTTGGCCAGCGGGATCAGCTCGATCTCGATGCGCCCGCACGTCGGGCAGGCGACCAGCGTCGCGCCGCGCCTGCGCAGGTTGAGCGAGTTGAGGATGTCCCAGCACACCGGGACCTCCTCGACGGGGTCGGCGGCGAGCGAGACGCGGATCGTGTCACCGATACCTTCGGAGAGGAGAATGCCGATGCCGATGGCGCTGCGGACCGAGCCCGCACGGGGCGTGCCGGCCTCTGTCACGCCCAGGTGCAGCGGGTAGGGGATGATCGGCGCCAGGCGGCGGTACGCCTCGACCATGGTTGGCACGTCGAAAGCCTTCATCGAGATCTTGATATCGTCGAAGTCCACGTCGTTCAGGACCTTGATCTCCCACAGCGCCGCCTCGACCATCCGGTCCGGCAGCGACGGCGGCAGCTCTCCATCCTCCAGCGCCCTGATCGGCGGTAGCGACCCCGCGTTCACGCCGATGCGGATGGGCATGCTGCGCTCCTTCGCCCGCCGGGCGACGAGCTTCACCTTCTCGGCGTCGCGGATGTTGCCGGGGTTGAGTCGCAGCGCGTCGAAGCCGGCGTCGATGGCGGCGAGCGCCCACCGGTAGTCGAAGTGGATGTCGGCGATGATGGGCAGCGGCTTCCGGCGCACGATCTCCGGTAGCGCGTCAGCGGCGGCCCTGTCGGGCACCGCGATCCGTACGACGTCGCAGCCGGCCTCCTTGAGCTGGTCGAGCTGCGCGACGGTGGCGTCGACGTTTTCGGTGATGGTCGCGCACATCGACTGGACGGCGATGGGCGCGTCCCCGCCGATCTGCACATCGCCGACGAAGACGGGCCTGGACTGGCGGCGTGGGCTCATCATCGGATCAGGCTGTCTCCACCAACGATGCGAATAATGTCGAAGTACGTGACGACGACCGCAAAGAGGATCAGCGCCACGAACCCTACGAAGTGTACCAACGCTTCCTTCTCGGGCGCGATGCGGCGGCCGCCGCGCAGGAACTCGATCAGAATGAAGAACAACCTTCCGCCATCCACCATCGGAATAGGCAGCGCATTAAACAGCGCCAGGCTCATGCTGATCGACGCTGCCAGCGTCAGCAGCGGCAGCCAGCCCGCCTCCTTCACCACCTGGCCCGTCACCTGCGCGATGCCCACGGGCCCCGTCAGCGGTGACGAGCCGTTGAAGCCGCGGATCAGCATCCAGAGCTGGTTGCGCGTGAGGATCAGCGACTCGAAGCTGAGCCGGAAGGCGTGGCGCGTCGCGGTCCATGGCGCCTCCCAGCGGTTCTCAGTGATGACCTCGTATGGTGTGGGCGGCTGGAATATGAAGCAGGGATCCGCCGCCTGGCGGAAGAGATCGACCTTCAATGCCTCGGCCTCTGCCCGCGCGTCATCCGGGAGCGCGCTGCATCTAGCCGCGCTCAAGCCTACGAAGCCGAACTCGCTCCCACCGTAACACCACGCAGGCGAATCCGGCGTCACCTTGCCGTGGTAGTCGGTGACAGCGTCCTTCGCTTCTACCTTCAGCTTTGCCAGATCGTCGGGCGTGTAACTGTATGGCGCCTTTGAGATGGCATCGATCTGAATGCCGGTAGGCCCCTGCGTGTGCTCGACGCCGCACCCGTCGGTATAGGTCGGGGGATCCCACCGGGCGTAGACGGACATCTCGAGGATCTCGGTGTTCTTCGTGGTGGGATCCGTGCGCTCGACGGTGAAGTCAATGGTGCTCCCGCGGGCAAGCTGGATGAGGTACGCGGTCTCGTTCGTGCTGTTCGTCGTGCGGCCGTTGATGGCAAGGATCTGGTCGCCCGCCCGCAGGTCCGCCCGCTCGGCCGGACTGCCGGGCGCGACCACCGCGATCTGCGCACCGCTAATCGACTCCGGGTGCGGGATCATGAGGCTGATGGTGAAGAGGATGACCGCGACCACGAAGTTCATGAAGGCGCCCGCGCCGATGATGATGCTGCGCTTCCACTTCGGTTGCGCGGCAAGGCTCTGCGGGTTCATCTCGCCGGGGCGCGCGGGCTCCGAGCCGTCTTCCTGCGCCTCCGGGTCCTCTTCGCCGAGCATCCGGACGAAGGCCCCCAGCGGGATGGCGTTGATGGTGTAGTCGGTGTCGCGCCAGCGGAATCCCCAGATGCGGGGCGGGAGGCCGATGCCCGCTTCGAGCACGCGGACACCGAACATCTTGGCGGTGATGTAGTGGCCGCCCTCGTGCAGGACGATGAGCCCCAGCAGGATGCCGAAGAACGGCAGGATGTAGTGCAGAAGGACGTCCAAGTGACCTCACATTACGGAGCGCCCGCCTTCGCGAGCGCCTCTCTTGGGCCTCCCATTACGGGAGACAGCTCTTACTACATACTACGATCCCGCCCGCCGCACAGGTTCAGCGCCTCCCGGCCGCCTGCAGTGCCCCGCACCGGTCCAGCGTGAAGGTCCGAGCCCAGCCATCGGCTTCGAGCACCTGCTCCAGGGAAGGATCGGCCGTCCCGGTATGGGCCGAGAGCGCCGCATCCACCACCTTCGCGACGTCCGTGAAGCCGATCGCCCCTAAGGCGAACTGCTCGACCGCGACCTCGTCGGCGGCGGCGAGGACGGCCGGCCACGAGCCGCCCTTCGCGCCCGTCTCCAGCGCCAAGCGCAGGCAGGGATAGCGCCCGAGGTCCGGTGCCTCGAAGTGCAGCGCTTTCGTGCGACCCAGGTTCAGCCGCGGCACACCCGACGAAGGCAGCCGCTCGGGATACGTGAGGGCGCATTGGATGGGCAGCCGCATGTCCGGTTCGCCTAGCTGCGCCTTCACGCTGCCGTCGGCGAACTCGACGAGCGAGTGGACGATGCTCTCGCGATGCATGACGACCTCGATGCGGTCCATCGGGAGGTTGAACAGCCAGCGCGCCTCGATCGCCTCGAACCCCTTGTTCATGAGCGTGGCGGAGTCGATCGTGATCTTGCGGCCCATGTCCCAGGTGGGGTGCTTGAGGGCCTCGCGCGGGGTCACTCGGCCCAAATCGCTCACTGGCCGGTCGCGGAACGCACCGCCCGAGGCCGTGAGGATGATGCGTTCGACCGCCCCCACGTCCTCGCCCCACAGGCACTGCCAGATCGCGCTGTGCTCGCTGTCGACGGGCCGCAGTTCGCCGTGGCCGCGCTCCGCCTCAACAGTGACGATATGGCCGGCCATCACCAGCACTTCCTTGTTGGCGAGCGCGACGGCCTTGCCGGCGCGGAGCGCGGCCAGCGTCGCGCCGAGGCCGGCAGCGCCGACGGTGGCGACGACGACGACGTCGATGTCCGGGTGGGCGGCCATCTCCTCGAGCGGCGCCCAGCGGGCCTTCGGCCCGGCCGCGGCCTTGACGGCCATGTGCTGGCCCGCGTCGGTGCA
The DNA here is from genome assembly GCA_964371355.1 of uncultured Dehalococcoidia bacterium. Classification (GTDB taxonomy): domain Bacteria; phylum Chloroflexota; class Dehalococcoidia; order DSTF01; family JACRBR01; genus JACRBR01. The sequence continues at coordinate 5,189 of CAYJMG010000001.1, read as the reverse complement.
ACACACGACGTTCGGCTTGAACTCGCGGCACTGGTCTTCCAGGAGGGTGGTGTTGTTCCCGCCCGCCAGTCCAACCACGCGAAAGCGCCCCGGAAGTTGCCGGATAACGTCGAGCGTCTGGCGTCCGATGGAGCCGGTGGACCCGAGCACGGCGACGCGAACAGGTGCTACAGCCATCGGCTCCCAGTATGACACGCGGTTTGGTACAACCTACGCGGGCGCACATACTGGAGAGATGTTACGTGTCGCTGCCTCGGGACTTGCCCTAACTCTCTTGGCCCCGGTGTGCCTGTTTTCCGGAGTCTGGATCGGGTTCTTCACGCTGGAGGCGCTCTACCTCTGGGCGGGGCTTGACCTTCCAACGGAAGTCACGTTGCTCGTGTTGTTACTGCCAGGCTTATTCAGCTTTTGGGCGATTGGTCGTTGGATGCTGCGCAACGCGACCGCTAACTATTGATCACGTACTCCACGAACAGGAACACCGTCGGAAAGGTGAAGAGGATCGAGTCGAGCCGGTCGAGCACGCCTCCATGACCCGGGATCAGCTCGCTGGCGTCCTTGATGTGGCGCGCGCGCTTCATCGCCGACTCCACCAGATCGCCCACCGTCGCCGCGAGCGGCAGCGTCAGCCCCAGCACCACCACGTGCCACGGTTCGAACACGAGGTCGCTCCCGCCGCGGAAGGCGTAGGCGGCGGCGACGACGGCGGCGAACCCGGTCATCCAGCCGCCGAGGAACCCCTCGACCGTCTTCTTCGGCGAGATCGTCGGCGCCAGCAGGTTCTTGCCGATGGCGCGTCCGATGAAGAAAGCGCCGGTATCGGTGGCGAACGTGCCGAGGACGGCGACGTACACCCAGTCGCGCCCGTCGAAGTCCACCTGCCGCAGCATCACCAGCGTGCTGCCCAGCACGCCGAGGTACGCCACGCCGCCGAATGTCCAGGCGACGGCGCGGGGCAGCTCGTCGTCGACCGGGTTCACCGCCACGGCCAGCGCGGGGATCAGCGCGCCCGCCGCGAGCCACAGCAGCCACTCCATGCGCCCGATGTAGGCGCCCACGGCGATGCCGGCAACGATCGCGGCGATCAGGAGGCCGGCGGGGTCGAGCCACTGCCTGCCCTGGGCGTGCTGGAACTCGACCGAGGCCACCGCGAGCGCGGCGCAGACGGCGGCCAGATAAGCCGGGCCGCCAAACCAGATCAGCACGAGGATGACGGGGACGCCGGCGGCCGCGCTGGCCAAGCGCTGGCCTAACACACGCCACTCACTTCGAGGGCTTCGCGCCGTTGCGCACGGCTTTCGGCTCGACCGCGCCGAACTTCCGTACGCGGCTCGCGTACGCGTCCAGCGCCCGATCCATCTCGCCGGCGTCGAAGTCCGGCCAGAAGGCGGGCGTGGAGTAAAACTCGGCGTACGCGGCCTGCCACAAGAGGAAATTGGAGAGCCGCATTTCGCCTGCCGTCCGCACGATGAGGTCCGGGTCACCGATCGCCGCGGTGTAGAGTCGCGACGACAGGAGCGCCTCATCTATGCGTGCCGGTGGCGTCCTCTCGGCGACGATCCGGCGCACCGCCTCCACGATCTCCGCGCGCCCGCCATAGTTGAACGCGAGGGCGACCGTCATCCGCCGGTTGTCCTTCGTCAGCTCGATCGCGTCCTCGACCTGCTTACGGATCTTCGCATCCAGCGCCTGCAGGTCGCCGATGTGGACAAGCCGAACGCCATTCTCGTGCAGCTCACGAAGCTCGCTCTTGATGAACCGCGGGATGAGCCGGATGAGCGCGCTGACCTCCGTGCGAGGGCGCGTCCAGTTCTCGGTGGAGAAGGCGTACAGGGTGAGCACCTCGACGCCTCGCTCGCCCATGCCGCGGATGACGCGCCGGATGTTTTCCGCGCCCGCCCGGTGGCCCTTCTGCCGTGAGAGACCGCGCTCGTTCGCCCAGCGACCGTTGCCGTCCATGATGATCGCGACGTGGCGAGGGACGTGGGCCGGGCGCTTGCGGCGAGCGGGGTGCTCGGCGCGGGCGACAGTGCCGTTCGGCGAGACCTTCGCGTTCGTCTCCGTCTTCCCTCGCCGAAGCAGTCGTGGTGCCATGCTTTCCGTGCTCGATGTGCGGCGGTAGGCCGTTGGGGCGATGCTGGGTCTATCCCTGTTCCCTACCCCCAATTCCCTCCGCTAGACCTCGAGCAGTTCCTTCTCCTTCGCCTGGCCGTGCTTGTCGACCTCGCCGACGAACCTGTCGGTGACCTTCTGGAGCCGGTCCTGGGCCCGTCGCTCGTCGTCGTCCGTGATCGTCTTGTCGTGCTGTGCCTTGCGCAGGTGCTCGAGCGAGTCGCGCCGGACGTTGCGGACCGCCACCCGTGCCTCCTCGGCCTTCTTGTGCACCTGCTTCACCAGCTCCTTCCGGCGGTCTTCCGTCAAAGCGGGGATGACCAGGCGGATGATATTGCCGTCGTTGGAGGGTGTCAGGCCAAGATCGCTCTTCTGGATGGCCTTTTCGATGTTGCCGACCTGACTCTTGTCGAACGGCTGGATCGTGATCATCCGCGGTTCGGGGGCGTTGATCGTCGCCATCTGGTTCAGCGGGGTGGGGGTGCCGTAGTACTCGACCTTGAGCGACTCGACCAGGGCCGGCCGCGCGCGGCCCGTGCGGATGGAGTTCATCTCGCGGTCCAGGGCGGCGACGGCGCTCTGCATCCGGTGCTCGGCATCCTTGAGCGTCTCTTCGATCATCTGCAGACTCCTCCAAGCGGGCCCATGGTACCTCGATGCTGGTGGGCGGCCTATGCCAGCAGCGACTCGACCTCGCCGACCGATGTGCCGATGCCGTCGCCGCGAGCTGCCTCGACGATGCCGCCGGGTGAGCCGACGTCGAAAACGACGATGGGCAGCTTGTTCTCCATGCACAGCGTGAGGGCCGTCGTGTCCATAACCTCCAGTCGCCGGCTGATCGCGTCCATGTAGGAGAGGCGCGAAAAGCGGCGGGCGGAGGGCACCTTGCGGGGATCGGCGTCGTACACGCCATCCACGCGATTCTTCGCGATGAGAAGGACATCGGCCTCGATCTCGACGGCGCGGAGGGCGGCGGCCGTGTCGGTGGTGAAGAAGGGGTTGCCGGTGCCGCCGGCGAAGATGACGACGCGCCCCTTCTCGAGGTGGCGGATGGCGCGGCGGCGGATGTAGGGCTCGGCGACGGACTGGATGGGGATGGCCGTCTGGGTGCGGACATCGGCGCCCGCGTGCTCGATGGCATCCTGGAGCGCGAGCCCGCTGATCACCGTGGCCAGCATCCCGGCGTAGTCGGCGGTGGCGCGGTCCATGCCGAACTGGCTGGCCTGGGCGCCGCGCCAGAAGTTGCCGCCGCCCACGACGACGGCAACCTGCGTCCCCAGGTCGCTGGCCGCTTTGATCTGGGCCGCGATGCCGTTGACGGTCGGGGGATCGATGCCGAAGGCGAGGTCGCCCATGAGGGCTTCGCCGCTCACCTTCAACAAGACCCGCTTGTACGGGGCACCGCCCACGGGCGTCGCTCCTTCCGCGAAGGCCCCTACTGGCCCAGCTCGAATCGCGTGAACCGCCGGATGCGGATGTTCTCGCCCGTCGCGGCGATGGTTTCCTTCACCAGGTCCTCGATGGTCTTCGAGGAGTTCTTGATGAACGCCTGCTTCATCAGAACCGTCTCCTCGACCGGCCCTTCGGCGTCTGGCGGGAGCTGATCCTCGGTGATCGCGAGCGTCGTCGGGATGCCGGCGATCTGCATGGCGACATCGTGGACGAGCGACTTAAAGGCGTCGGTGCGGGCGACGAAGTCGGTCTCGCAGTTGACCTCGACGAGCACGCCGATGCGGCCGCCTGCGTGGATGTAGGAGTCGATGATGCCCTGGCTGGTCTCGCGTCCTGCCTTCTTCTCTGCGCCGGCCACGCCCTGCTCCCTTAGCCACTTGACTGCTTTGTCTACGTCGCCGTCCGCAGCTTCCAGGGCCCGCTTACAATCCATAACGCCCGCGCCGGTGAGTTCCCTTAGGCGCTTGACGTCGTCGGCTGAAATCCCCACTGAACCGTTCCTTCCTTAACCCGAATCGGCGAGGAAGCGCCCCGCCTGATTCGCCCGTACAACGAGTCTGGTCATGCGCCGGAGGCCGGCGCTTCGCCAGCAGGCGGCTCTTCGGCGGCGGGAGCCTGCGGGCCCGGATCGTTCGGGTCCGCCGTGAAGCGACCGGATGCGGTGAAGGAGCCGATATCGAGCCCCGCGGTGTCGGTGGCCTCCGATGCGTAGCTCTGGATGTTGCGCCCCTCGCTGATCGCATCGGCGATCTTGCTGGCGACCAGCTTGACGGCGCGGATGGCGTCGTCGTTCGCCGGAATGGGAAAATCGATCTCGTCCGGGTTGGAGTTCGTGTCGCACATGGCGATGATGGGTATGCGCATGCGGACCGCCTCGGTGACGGCGATGCGCTCCATCGGCGGGTCGACGATGAACAGCGCGCCGGGCAGGCGCCGCATGTTCTTGATGCCGCCGAAGTAGCGGTTCATCTTCTCCATTTCCTGGATGAGCTTGCCGGCTTCCTTCTTGATGAGCAGACCCAGCTCACCGCGCTGGTACCGGTCCTCCAGCCGGACGAGGTAGTCAATCCGGCCTTCGATGGTCTGGAAGTTGGTAAGGGTGCCGCCCAGCCAGCGGGTCGTGACGTAGGGCGAGCCGCTGCGCGTGGCCTCGACCTCGATCGATTCTTGGGCCTGTTTCTTCGTGCCGACGAAGAGGACGGAGTCGCCCCGAGAGGAAACGCTGCGGGCGAAGTCCATCGCCTGCTGCATAAGCGGGACAGTCTGCTGGAGATCGATGATGTGGATGCCGTTGCGCTCGGTAAAAATGTAGCGCTTCATGCGCGGGTCCCACCGGTGGGTCTGATGACCGAAGTGGACGCCCGCTTCGAGGAGGGCCTTCATCGAGACAGGGGAAGGTGCGGTTTCAGTGACCATGGGTCTCCCATCCTTCCGGACATAGATTTGGGGCCCCGCGTCAGCGGCCGTGGCCCCAGCGTCCGGACTACAGAGTTCAGAACGTCCGAGTATATCACGCCGTCCGAATCCCGACTGACCCCGTAGCGCGGGCCCTCAGCTCGAGCACCCCCCGCAGCGGGGGGGGGGGGGGGGGGGGGGGGGGGGGGGGGGGGGGGGGGGGGGGGGGG